>CAYOTA010000030.1:0-1555 GCA_964406795.1 uncultured Gammaproteobacteria bacterium | reverse complement strand
ACATTTGTATTGCCCGATGCAGTAACCACCAAAGGTGAGGAAGGCGCAGGGCTGGGTTTAGCCATAGTGAAGAAACTGATTGAATTAAACGGAGGAACCATTACAGTTGAACCTGCACCCGGCCGGGGAACGGTTTTTACAGTGGAAATCACTTTGGCAAAAGCGCATTCTATACTTGCGGAAGATGCAGGTACAGCAAACGCTTTACAAGGTAAGCGGTGTTTGTTGGCAGAGGATAATGACATCAATGCATTTGTTTTGCGTAAGGTATTATCAGGGTGGGGTGTGGTGGCTGAGTGGACCAAAAACGGACAGGAAGCACTGGAATTGAGCCGGCAAAAACCTTTCGATTTTATTTTGATGGATTTGCACATGCCGGTTATGGATGGATTTGAAGCAGCTAAACACATACGCACTTCCTCTACGCTAAACAACTGCACGCCTTTATTTGCGTTAACAGCCGATATCACTGCACAAAGCAGAACAGAGTATGCCACTTATTTTGACGCCTACCTTTTTAAACCGTTAGACTTTGAAAAATTGCAAAGTGCATTGCGTGGTAGTGCCCCGGTTGCGGTATAATTTTTTTTGCTTTACTTTGAATACAGAAAGAATTTAACATTTTAATCCTCTCTCCCTGCCGATATTCGTACACGTGGAAGAAGGGAAGGGTTACAAACGCAAATCAGAAAGAAGATAATTGTTGCAAACGAGTATCAATTAAGGAAAACATCAACTATGAAAAGAATAAACGTTGAATTATTTCTTATTACTAGCTTACCACTTTTAATAATATTTAATGGTTGTAAAAATGATATTTATAAATGTATCCATCAAGTCAGTTGGGAAAAATCAATTGAAGATGCACCAAGGTGGTACTTTTTGATTTATCTTAAAGAAAAACCTACTATTACAGATACATTTCCAAGCGATATCCCCTGTCCAAGAGATTATCAACCCTATCAAAATGCTAAGCAATATAAATGGGTAAAGCTATCGATACGGATAGTAGACGTATATGTGAATAAAATTGAATATGACCGATTGAACAATAGCAAAATTTTCACTTCAAATTCAGGTCCCTATCCTTTTAGAAGTATCAAGAATGTTATTTACCCAATTTGTTCTAATAAACTTAAGAATAATATACTTAATGCTTACTCTAAAGCTGAGCTTTTATACCTTTTAGGCGGCACAATGTTAGATGGGGATGAGGATGGGTATTATGATGTAATTCTTACTGAAACAATTCAAAAGGAAGATCATAGGTATAGTAGTAAACTTTTGCCTTTTCCTAAAAAAACGGATCTTGATTAGGTAGGGTAGTGTACAATTAAGCAAAGCAACAATCAGCAAGGAACATACCCCGTCAGGGAGGGTATTCACCCTCCCTTCTTCCATGAAACTTTCAACGGAGCAATACTTTTATCCAGGATATTTATCCTGCCACACATTTTAAGCAAAGCAACAACAAGTAAGCCAATAGAAAATCCAATATTTTTTAATCCGCTCTTCCCTGCCGATATTCGTACACGTGGAAGAAACCCCTTCATAT
>CAYOTA010000029.1:0-1649 GCA_964406795.1 uncultured Gammaproteobacteria bacterium | reverse complement strand
ACAGAAGTGGGCATGCCCAGAGAGGTCATTCGGTTTAAAGCACGCGTAGCTATCCGGAAGTGTATCCTAGTTGTGGTAGTCAGGCGACTTTCTTATAAATTGCTTCATTCACATGTTTTTCCCATATAGACTCCCAATCATCACTATTAATTGCAGCTCTAATTTGTAGTAACGCATGAATCCCTTCTCTAGACCAACGCATATGCTGTTTTCCTTTACAACGCTGGTTAATCAAACTCTCGACCGTAGACTCAGCCAATTGGCTTGTAAAAATCAATCCAGCATCGCTTCTTTTTTGGCATGGGCGGATCCAACTAGTTAACGCAACTTTCGATATTAAGAAAATAGCTATATAATATCGAATAGTTACCTCATTATTATAAAGGAAAAAAATGGGGAAGTTAACATCAGAAGATAGATGCAAAATTGAGGCTCTCTATTCAGCAGGAGTCACTGCCACAAAAATTGCACAACAGTTGGGCCGTAATAAAAGTACCATAACCAGAGAACTATCAAGGAACTCCGTTGATGGCATGTATCAATATGAGGAAGCCAATATGTTGGCTAAGAAACGTAGGTCTTGTGGTAGAGCACCTAAAATAACAGGGGATAACTGGACATTTGTTAGGATGTTACTCTATCTCAAATGGAGCCCTGAGCAGATAAGTGGATGGCTAAAAGACAATCCAGGTGTTGGTTTTTATGTAAGTGACCAATGGATCTATGAGTATATTCATAAAAACCAAGCAAAGGGTGGTGACCTATATGAACATTTAAGACGTGCCGGACGGCCTTATAGAAATGGCAAGTTCAGGCCTTATCGAGGCAGCATCAAGGATCGTATTAGTATTGAGGAGCGCCCAGAGATTGTAGATAAGAGATTAAGAATTGGTGACTGGGAAGTAGACAGTGTTATTGGGAAATTAAATAAAAGTTCTCTGGTTACTTTAGTTGAGCGAGTGAGTCGTTACACCATTATATTAAAAGTAAATAGTAAAGAGGCTCAGGTTGTAGCTAAAGCAATTGTTGAGCGAGCTAAGGAAATGAAGCTCACAATGCATACCATCACTGGAGATAATGGCACTGAATTTGCAGAACATCGTCATATTGCTCAAGAGCTGGATATTGACTTTTTCTTTACTCATCCCTATTCTTCATGGGAGAAAGGAACTAATGAAAATACAAATGGCCTTCTAAGGCAATATTTTCCAAAGGGAACTGATTTTAATATTATTAGTGATGATACAATTAGCACTGTTGAGAATGAGTTAAATAATAGGCCAAGAAAGTGCTTAAACTACAAAAGTCCTATTGAAATTTTTAACACAAATTAAAGGTGGCAAAGTTGCGTTAACTAGTTGGATCTGCCCCTTTGCAGGTGACCCACTGCAAATGATCCAGGCCAAGCTGACCATGGAAATTATTAAAGAAGAACAGCTTGTTGAAAATGCTCGCATCATGGGGGATCTACTAAAAGATGGTTTGCAGCAGCTGCAAAAGAAACATCCTCTAATCGGAGATGTTCGCGGTCGTGGTTTGCTTTTAGGCATTGAATTAGTAAAAAACAAAAAAACCAAAACACCAGCCTCTGATGAAGCATTTCAGTTAATGGATCTTTGTAAAGACAAGGGACTGTTGGTTGGAAAAGG
>CAYOTA010000028.1:0-1713 GCA_964406795.1 uncultured Gammaproteobacteria bacterium | reverse complement strand
TTAGTGCCAATCCCGGAGTTGTGCTCGGGGATTGAGTTTTGTAGGAGTGAGACCAGGGCCAGCGCGCACTCTGCGGGCTTTTGGCAAAATAGGAAGGGTTGCGCCACGGGTGTAGATTCGATATAAATCCTCCTGCTTTGTAAGGCATTTGATACAAGGAGGATCCCTTCATGCGAATCGATAGCAATGACAAAACAGTTCACAGTTGCGTGGATGAAATCGCGCGTCACTTTCTGACTTTGCAAGATCCGCGCGAGACGACCAACCGCTTACATCCTTTGATCAGCGTGGTGGTCATTTCGATCATGGCGGTACTTGCCGGAGCGGCTGGTCCAACCGCGATCGCCGTTTGGGCCGAGGAAAAGAAACAGTTCCTGTTGGCCAATCTCCACCTACCTCATGGGATCCCCAGAAAGGATGTCTTTCGACGCGTGTTGTCGGCTCTGAAGCCCGAGGCATTTCAAACCTGCTTTGCGAATTGGCTCGGTTCACTCCGTGATGCGGCCGCCGCCGCGAGTGGAGTCGAACGTCCGATTTTCGCGGTCGACGGGAAAACACTCAGACGCAGTCATGATCGTGGGAAAGGGTTGGGAGCCTTGCATTCTGTCAGTGTCTGGGCTTCGGATTATGGTTTGACTCTGTGCCAGGTGGCCACCGACGTGAAATCCAATGAGATCACGGCGATACCCGTCGCGCTCAAATTGGTCGATCTCAAGGGGGCCATCGTCACGATTGACGCGATGGGAACACAAACCGCGATCGCCAAGCAAATCATTGATGGCAACGGCGATTATGTTCTCGCCTTGAAAGGCAACCAGGGGACGTTACATCAAACGGTCATCGACTATGTCGAAACTCAAATGAACAATGATTTCGAAGGAACGACCTGTCGCACGCTGATCACGCACGAGACGTCACATGGGCGAACTGAAACTCGGAGTTACATCCACATTGTCGTCCCGAAAGACCTGCCGGGGCTTGATCGCTGGGCCAATCTCCGCACCTTGGGCGTCGTGATCTCAACCGTTGTGCGAGATGGGAAGGAAACCACAGAAGTTCGCTATTATATTAGTAGTCTGCGGTTGGGGGTGAAGCAGTTTGCACGTGCCGTGCGAAGCCATTGGAGCATTGAAAACACGTGTCACTGGAGTCTGGACGTCACCTACCGCGAAGACGAATCGCGAATTCGTGACGCCCATCTCCGCGAGAATTTCGCATGGCTCAATCGGTTCACGCTCTCCCTTCTCAAACAACACAAAAACGGTCAAAGCATGGCCATGAATCGCAGGCGTTGTGGCTGGAATGACACTGTCATGTTACAAATCCTTACAGGGAAAGCAGAAAGTTAGCGCTGGCCCTGTTGCCGCAGCCATAATCCAATAACTCCCTGATACCGAACTTTTCCGCCAGTTTCTGAATCATTTCGAAATATGGGGCAGATGAGACGCCGAAAGTGTCGCAGCCCCGATGCATCTGGACCAACTGATTGCGATAACTTTCAGAAATGAGGTGAGAAGAAGGCGGTGAGGCCGCCTCATCACGGTACCGATTCCAAAGCATGGCGTAATCGACAGATTCGTAGCCAGCATGCCAAGGACCGCCGTTCGTAAAGTGGATCCCGTTCGGTATATGATCGTCGAGGAGCGGGTCGTAATCGCCGACCAACCAATTCCACGTCTTCGAAATCGAGCCCAACTGCTGATCCTTGAGCCA
>CAYOTA010000027.1:0-2039 GCA_964406795.1 uncultured Gammaproteobacteria bacterium | reverse complement strand
AAGCAACGCTTGAACTCAGCTAATTCCACGTGGCGTAAGCCCGTGGAAGTTTAATTAAAACGTGATAATTACTAAAGATACAGCATTTACCAAGGAAGAAATTGAGAAATTGCGAGAAGTATTTGAGGTATACATAAAAACCGTAATTGACGTCAAAAAGAATATTTGTTCAGCTGGGTGTGACCGTCATTTTGAATCTGAAAAAATATTACTTGGCCAAGGTTCAATACAAAAAGACCTATGGGGTGGTGGGATTGATTTAGAAACAAAAACAATAGACTTTAATTCTTTTATAAATATTCGTCCATCAGATAGTAATACGAGTAATGAAATTCAAGATTCTGAGTTGCGAAAAACATATGAAGAGTTAACAAAATTTTTCTTTAAAGAACTATATGAGTGATAGTCAAATTATACTTTCTTCACTAGCGCTTGATTTGAAACGTGTAGCCTTAGGGTACCAGCGGGGTTCTACGACCATGGCAGACAGATTTTTGGATGAAGCTCTGTTGCGAACGAAAGAAGCACAAGCTCTGCCGCTTAAGCCTTATATCAAAAATCTTCTTATAAAGCTAAGTCAAATGAAAAGTGAACCTGACGAAAAACAAAAAGCAGAAGACGCTTTAATGTATAGTACTCTTTTTCAAAACGCCTCACTCATTTTGTAGGTCATTACTGTATAATTACCTTCATGTTAGGAATCGGAATTATTGGTTTGCCAAATGTAGGTAAGTCTACATTATTTAACGCGTTACTTAAAAAGCAGCAGGCGCTGGCCGCAAACTATCCATTTGCAACCATAGAACCAAATGTGGGTGTGGTTCCTGTTCCTGACGCCCGCCTAACCAAGCTTGCAGAAATAACACGGGAAGAGATTGCTTCGTCGAGTACTCCTCGCAATGACGATACTAAATTGCCCCCAATTAAAAATGCTCTTATAGAGTTCGTAGACATTGCAGGATTAGTTAAGGGTGCGTCAGAAGGAGCAGGATTAGGTAACAAATTTTTGTCTCATATCCGTGAAGTGAAGGTAGTAGCGCATGTAGTGCGTGCTTTTGAGGACCCTTCGGTAGGCTCAGGGCAAGCGCAAGAAGTTATAGTTCGAGAAGGTAGTATTGATCCTCGGACTGATTATGAAACAATTGTAACCGAGTTGATTCTTTCAGACCTACAGACCATAGAAAATTCAAAAGGGAAAATGCAAAAGTCAAAAGTGCAAGTTAAAGGTCAAAGTGAATTACTTGAGAAAATTGATAAAACCTTGAACAATGGAATTGCAGTCAGGACTTTAAGTTTTACCCCAGAGGAGCAATTATTCGTGAATCAATTATCATTGCTGTCTGCAAAGCCAGAAGTAGTGGTATTAAATGTTTCAGAAGATATGTATTCAGATGCCAAAAATCTCGAAACAATTAAGAAATACTCCCATTTGTTAGCTGTTAGCAGTGAGTCGTTAGTAGTTATTTGTGCCAAAGTAGAATCTGAGTTAGCAGAATTGGGAGAAGAAGATGCAAAGGCTTATTTGGCAGAATTAGGAGTTGAAAAATCCGGACTGGAACGGCTTATTCAAAAGGCGTACGAGAAGCTTGGCCTCATTTCATTTTTAACTTGCGGAGAGGTAGAAGTAAAAGCATGGACTATAAAAAAGGGAAGTAATGCAGTGGAGGCAAGTGGCGCAATTCATACTGACTTTATGCAAAAATTTATTAAAGCTGAAATAGTTTCATATAATGATTTCATTGGCGGGCCAGCCTCGCCTGACTCAGCAAGTCTAGGCGGGCCAGCCTCGCCTGATTCAGCGAGTCTAGGCGGGCCAGCCTCGCCTGATTCAGCGAGTCTAGGCGGGTGGAAGGGTGCTCGAAATACCGGTAAGGCACGTATGGAGGGACGCGACTACATCATGCAAGATGGTGATGTGACAGAGTTTAAAATTGGCCGCTAAGAGTGCTTCAAAATATTTTTTTGCAGCAAATGTCACCAAATAATGCAGAAGATGAGATACATCGGTTACACATTGAAGTAAAATAGGTACTTCAAAG
>CAYOTA010000026.1:0-2041 GCA_964406795.1 uncultured Gammaproteobacteria bacterium | reverse complement strand
CTTTGAGCGAGCACGCGGGGTTCTGCGAAAGGCCGGGGTCATTCTCGAAGGGGCCGGAGGGGTGTCTTGTGCACAGTGATTCCTCATCCTCAAAACTTCCTCAACACATCCTCATGAGGATTCTTGAGGAAGGATTTTCCATCCTCAAGATCCTCACAACACTAGGAAGTGAGGATGTTGAGGATAATCCTGGTCGATGAGGAGAGGACCGTGGGACAGGGGCTGAACGGTTCTAAGCTGTTGAAAGAATGGGGGTTGTGCTGTGTGGAGGGGGCGGGAATGACGAAAAACAGGGTTTTGAGGCCGAATTATGGGCTTTATTTCAGCTTAATTCCCCCCTCGCGCGTGAGAACCGTGGAAAAAGAGGTTTCAAGCGTGGCCGAGTCCGCTTCTCCCGGCGGCCAGGGAACCCCATCACAACCAGTACAACCGACCGGCCCGACGCTTTCGAGCGCCCCGCCGGTCCCGCCCCCTGGCCCATCGCGGCCACGCGGTTTTCGCCAGGGGGCGCTTTACTAAGAAGGAAAGGATCATGTCCACATTGTCAGAATTAGTCAAAGACCTGGACCCGGAGGCCCTTCGTCTCCGGATGGCCCTAGAAGCCACTACCGCCCGCGCCAAGGCCGAGGCTCACCTCACTATCGTTTCTCGCGCCCTGGATGACGCCAAGCAGCAGGAGGAACACGCACGAATCATTCGTGACGACTTACTTGCGGATCTCGCCCATCGGCTCGATGACTTGGCCGAGGACGATGTAATCGGTCGGGCACATCTCGCGCTCGACCTGGCAGAAATCAACGACGTGTATCGTCCCGCGGCCAATGCCCTGTGCAGGGCTGAGGACGATAGCGCCGACGCAAAACGGGCCTTGCGTTCCGCTGTGGAGGAGGTAGCCCGGCATCCCCTTGTGACGCCAGAACACCCCTCATCGGTTAGAGTAACCGCTGGCGGCAGACCATGAACCCCTGTGTGTATGGGCGAATGAGTCCTGAAACGATCGAAGCAGCGGAGTCTAGTCAGCAGGTAGGCAACATAACTCACGAAAGGAGCGTTATGGATTCCACATTGACCACCGATCCGATGACCGAGCTTGAAGTCACCTTACGGGCGAGGCAGCAAGCCCTCGGGAAGCTCGAAGTTCGGCTTGAGGACGCCGCCCTTGATGGTGCCGGAACCGAGGCGCTTGAAGAGCAGGTCTTGACCCTGACGAAAGAGATTGACGATCTCGAACGAAAGAAGCGGGCCTTGACGCGACGGGCGGCCAAAGCGTCGGTGGAGGAAAAAACCGCCGCGAAAGATCGAGCCGCGGCGATTCAATACAATCTCGCGAGCCAAGCTGTGGAACGCGTGCAAGGCGTGGGGCGAAAGATCGCCGAGCTTGGCGAGGAGGCCGCGAACCTGTTGGCGGTGCTGAACGCCGCCCAAGCCTTGGACGACGAATTGTTGCGCTTTGAGTGCAACAAAATCCGGCTCTCGCTCAAAGCCTATGTGCTCTTCAGCATCCGCCAGTGGCCGGGATGCGACACGGGCCTGACGCCCTTCCTCAAGTTGGACGCCAAGCGGTTCGAGGAACTCGCGCCGACAGTGAAGAAATGAAGCCCTTATCCCCACGGCTCACGCGGGTCGCGTATCGTGTGGCGAAGAACGAGGATAGTGTCTCCGCGTTTCGTCTGGAAGGCTACGCCGAGAGCTACGCGGCGAAAGGATGGCGCTGGCTCAAAGATCCACGCTTCGCGGCAATCGTGGACAGTGTGCAGACTGAACTGAGAGGACGGACTATGTACGACTTAGAGGCAGCCGTGGCTGAAACTGACAAGTGGATCGCAATGATTGAAGCGGCAGAGAACCCGAATTTCATGGCCGCGGCGAAGTTGATCAGTCACAAGGCGGAGCTTCACGGCCTGTTGATTCAGCGCGTGGAGGTCAAGCCAAGCGTAGACATCCGCGATGCCCTGGCCGCGGCGCGGGCTCGCGTTGCAGCCCACGTGGTCAACGTCCCGGCGTTGCCGTCGGATTCTCCGCTCGATTGAACGGATGACGG
>CAYOTA010000025.1:0-3565 GCA_964406795.1 uncultured Gammaproteobacteria bacterium | reverse complement strand
AATTCACTACTGCCCCGGGCTTACGCCCGGGGAAATACGTTGGACTTATTATATCAAATTCCCCTTACTTTATCCCTCAATCACAGTTCCTACAAATTCTTTCCCATCCATGTAGTTTTTGAGATTCTCAAAGTTATCCCCTTTCATCACCACAACTTTTAATCCTAATTCTTGCGCGCGCTTGGATGCCACCGGGTCAAATGGCGCGTTTAGCCCTGGAATCCATTCATCCCCCACAAGCTTTCTAAACTCAGCCCAGGCTATGCGATCCAAGGGCTTTGCGTCAGGATACAATCCTGGATCTTTATCAAAAACCTGCTCTATATTGGAAAGATTAATAATAGTTTTGGATTTATAGTCTTCGCAAATAATAGTGTTACAAAAATCAGTACTCCATCCAGGCTTCCAACCTGCTGCTACGACCACAGGCTCCTCAACCTTACGGATTATTTCATAATGCTTTATAACGTATGGATGTGCAATATCACGAAAAATAGTACGAACCAGATGCGCATTTAATTTTGTTGCGTGAATTCCGAGCCAATCCAAATCATCCCTAGACAACTCATGACCAATAACATCTTTCCCTGCATCTCTATAACGCCTGGCAAGTACTCCACCACCAACTATTAAGAAAAATTGAATATCTGGGTCTGCTTTAATTTGAGAACGAATAAACGAGTTAAGGCCTTGCAAAAATGAAACAGAAACCCCTTCCTTCGGGTAAACTAGGGATCCACCTACTGATATAACAATCTTATTTTTTACGCCCATTAGATACTAATTTATATATTCACTGTGTTGCTACAGTTTTAGATCTAAAACTTGACCTTTTTGTAACTTTACAAAACTTATGAAAATAAAACAATGACAGAATTGTCATAAAACCTGACATGATGTATAATGCAGCCATGTCCAAGAAAACGTTTGGATCATTATTTAAAAAATACAGACTTAAAGCTGAGTTTTCCTCCCTCACAGAGTTTGGAAAAGTCCTGGGTGAAAACGGCTTTTTCTATGATGACAGTATCTTTTATCATTGGCAGCGAAACTCCCGCATTCCAAAAGACAGAAGTCTCCTTTTAAAGATTATAGATATTTTTTCACAAAGAAGCGGAATTACCTCGTTACGTGAGATAAATCAATTACTTGAATCTGCCGGACTCGGATATATAACAGAAGATGAACTAAAAAGAATAAATCCTGCTATTGAGTCACCCCACAAAATGTCTCCTCAAAAGACAGTTAACTTCATGGAAATGATTGGAAAATCAAAACATATTCCAAGAACAGGGTGGGTTATGAATAAAATAAAAAATCCTGAAAGTGTGGCAGAACACTCTTTCCGCGTAAGCGTACTCGCAATGGTATTTGCAGACCAGTTGGGAGCGGATCGTGAAAAGCTAATACAAATGGCTCTTTTGCATGATTTAGGTGAGGTTATTACAGGAGACATAGTTTGGTCTAGAGGAGCCGTTATAGATATTAAAAAGCGAGCAGAAAAAGAAAAAATGGAAGAGAACGGAATTGAAAGTATTTTCAAACTTATTGGACTATCTGCAGAATACAAAAAATTGTTTAAAGAAATGATAGAAAGAAGAAGCTTGGAAGCAACCATTTTCTGGCAACTTGATAAATTAGAAATGGCAATTCAAGCACTTGAATATGAAAAAAAATACAATAAAGATCTTGGCGAATTTTTTGTAAGCGTTGAAGCTCAAATAAACACACCTTTTATTATCGGTATATTAAAACAAATTCTCAAAGAAAGACCTTCAAACATTAAGAAGCCTTAGAAAATTTTAAAACATTAGTTACAATTACCTCAGATGCTTGTGGTCTTGCTATTTTATGTGATTTTTCGCGCATATTTGAGAGCTTTTTTGGGTCGGAAAGAAGTGACTCTATGGTATTTTTCAAATCATCACCTTTATTCAGGGATACGGCGGCGCCCGCAGCCGCTGCGTAAGCTGCATTTCCCTCCTCGTGCCCCGGAAGATTGTTAATATACAGTGCGGGCAGACCGGAGGCAAGACATTCAGCAACTGTTAAACCTCCTGCTTTAGAGATATATAAATCAGCGGCCGCCATAAATTCCACTATGTTTTCTGCATAAGATACAACTTTACCCTGAACTCCATATTCCTTCAAAATTCCTGCATACTCTATGACATTTTCAGAAGAATTTCCGGCTAAAACAATTGCATAAGAAAAAATATTTGCGGACAACGCTTTTATTATGGTTTCAACAGAAACAGATTTATATGTTCCGGCTGCAATTAAAACTACCTGCCTATTTTCTGATATTTCCAGTGTTTTTCGTGATTTTACCCTATCTAGTTTCTTTTCAAATTGATGTCTTAAAGGAATTCCAGATAACATTATTTTCTCTTTTTCAATTCCCTGATCTATCAAAAACTCATGTACTAGAAGAGAGCCTACAAAATACCCGTCCATATTTTTCCAAACCCACAGAGGGTGTGCTACGTAGTCAGTTACGACAGTATAAGTTCTGACCTCAGGATGTTTCTTTTTATATAAGGAAACAATAACGCTAGCCGTATCCATGGTTGACACAATTACATCCGGATTAATCTTTTCTATTTTAGAAACAAACTTATTTTTATGAAGGATTTCATACACTCTGCGAATGGAATTTCCTTTATTAATGGGCATAATTTTTTCCCTATATGCCTTCCACACAAAATGCCCTTTCCGCATTATAAACGCATAAAAAGCAGCAATAGCTGTTTCCCGTTTTCCACCCTGCAGCACAATATCTATGACTTCAGGCTTTATATCTTTTCTTTCAAAAGCCTCAATGAGACCCTGGGTGGCAATAACGTGACCGGATCCAAACGAGGCAGTCATGAGGAGTACTTTAGGTTTCATTTTGTAAGTTTACGAACAAAAATATGTTGAGCCTGCCTGTCGGCAGACAGGGCTCCGATCCTATCAAAGTTGAACATATTAGAGAAAGTATATCAGAAACCTGACAGGGAGATTAAAATTTGTTAAAATCACAGAGACTCCTAACGGGGTGTCGTATAGTGGTAGTACGCTGCGCTGGGGGTGCAGTAGTCCCAGTTCGATTCTGGGCATCCCGACACATGGATAGAATAAAAGTATTTATCAGCTATTCTTCTAAGGAAAAGATCCTAGGTGAAAAGTTTAAATATAATTTGGAAAAATACTGTGGATATGAAACATTTATTGCACATACTGATATACCTGCCTCATCGCTTTGGGAAGAAGAAATACTATCAAACATAAATAGCTCTCACTTTTTTCTCCCTCTTATATCAAAAGATTTTAGAAAATCTCCTTTTACTGATCAAGAAACAGGGATCGCTATTTGTCTTGGAAAAAAAATAATTCCTGTAAATCTAGATGGAACTAATCCCTACGGATTTATACAAAAGTACCAAGCATTACGGTACAAAAAATACCATCCCAGCTTTCATTTTCAAGACAATATGAATGAGCTTGTGTTAACAATTGCTCAAATAGAATTAAACTTCCACGGGCTTACGCCACGTGGAATTAGCTGAGTTCAAGCGTTGCT
>CAYOTA010000024.1:0-5199 GCA_964406795.1 uncultured Gammaproteobacteria bacterium | reverse complement strand
GAGTATCTTGATTCTTACTACCCCCAAGTGTTACCGAGGTACTCATCCAGTACACTAACTTGACTATTATAGGCCTTAGATATACAATCACAGCTTATGAAAGAAGTAGATAGAAATTACAATCGTGCTTTTTTTTGGAAAGCAGCTGAACACTTTGATTTGAAATTAAGTCCTATAGATATTGCAGAACAAGCAGACAACTATGTAAGAAGACTGCCTATCCCTGCCGAAAGCTCATTTGTTAGATTTCAAACCGATAAAGATTTAGAAAACATAGAACCATTTTTAAACAAAAATATGTTTATGGAGGGATTTTTTAGTGTCCATTTTACATCCCCTCCTAATACCTCCCGACTGTTAAGTGAAGCAGTAAAACTTGGTGAGCATTTCACGCTATGGAAAGGCATGACTGCAGACTTTTATGCGTCGCACACCGGTGATGTTTCCCAGGAAGCAAGTCAGACTGTCTCAAATCTTACTCTTTCCGACCTACATGAATATGCCAATTTAAAACTTGAAGGACTTCGCGAAAAATTACTTCTTACTAGTCCCAACTCTGTTGAACGCGCAGATGTAAATACTCGATATAAGACGTGGGATACATATAAAAAAATCTCGCTATTTGCCACAATTAAAGAAGCGCGATCAAAAGGTGATATTCAGTAAGTGGTTAATAATGGGTTTTTCTTCAGGTTTTATAATAACCTCTATTGCGTCATATCTATAAGACTGACCGTGAAGATTTCTTTGTGTTAAGTAAAACTGCGATGTTTTTACCATTTTTGAAATTTTACCCTGAGTGATTGCCTCAAGAGCCGTCCCAAACTGGTTTTGGGTACGCGTTTTAACCTCTACAAACACTAAATTTTTCCCATCCGAGCAAATAATATCTATTTCTCCAAATCTGCTGTGGTAATTTCTGGCCAAAATATAATAATCTTTTTGAACTAGAAATTTTTCAGCCAAATCCTCACCTATTTTGCCGCATGAATTATCTCCCATATCTTTTTTGAACTATAAATCCGCTTTTGAGCCTCTTGGTTTCCACAACTTTTCCTTCTTTAATGATTGTATCCATCCAGCCTTGTGCTGCCAAGTCATTATGCTTATCCTCGTCTATTAACAAGTAAAACAAGCTATTTTTACTAGTTGTTGGCACATATCCATACTTCTTTCCCCCGTACCATGAAAAAGTATAGTCAAACGGATAGGTAAATACTCCAGGTGTAAAGACAAACAGTCCAAAAGGTTCTCCTTTAGCATCACTATAAATATAATCTACGGCTTCTTTTTTACCCTTCATCTTACTTATACCGCCGTGGTCATAATAATCATTTCTAAAATCAGTTATTCCATGATGTATTGACAAAATACTTAACAGCCCAAGTATTACCGCACACAAATACAAAATGTATTTCTTTTTCTGTGTGTATGACGCATATAAAATATAGCCAAATAAGAATATGTAGCCAAAATTCAATTGATACAAATAATACATAAAGATGTGATTTCGAAGAAAAGACAATACAAATATGGTTGCTGCCAGCTGCAAAAGAATAAACCACACAAATAGCTTAATTTCTTTCTGTTTTTCTTTTCTGACTAGGTAGACAAGTAGTGCTACAAAAATGAGAAAAAATGGAAGCACGGGAATAACCGTCTGATATGAAAACGTATCCCCAAAGTTGTATAAAAATCGGTCAAAATGGTTATTAAGTAAAAAATATCCGTCTTTTGCGTCTTTTCCCGGATTTGTTATATATTTTATGAATCCGTTTAAAGCCATAAAGTTGTGTCTGACCTCAAAAAGGAAAAACGGCAGCATACCTAAAAATAAACCACTGACAAGAGCTGCGTACTCCTTAACACTTTTGAGCTTTACAAAAAACACATAAAAAACAAGCAAGGCAAGGACTATAGGAACGGTAGACGCTATTTCAAAATTATACGTAAGTGCAGCAATAAAGGCTGTTAAGAAAATAAATTTTCTACTCTTTTTTAAAGATAAAAATAGAAACAAAAACAAAAGCGCCATACATAAAGACATGGGGTGAGGATTCCAGGTGAATTTTGCTTGAGAAATAAGCGGAGGAGAAATAGCTACAAGAAGTGCTACGGCTGAGGCAATAAGGTTATTTCCAAAAATCCTTTTTGCAGTCACAAATGAGATAACAAGTGCAAAAAAAGAAAACAGGAACATATACACTATTCCGCTATAGGGATCTCCTTGGAATAAGAGTGAGAAGACTGACAATATATAATAATGAAGCGGGCCTTGGAAAATTCCGTTAATCCCGGCGTACCCTCCCCCAATTTCTGACCCTATGAGAGTAAGTTTTCGACCGCTCGTAATGTCTGATATAGCCACAAAATCGCGCCCCTGATCTAGCACAAAGACATAATTTCCTGAAAGAAGTTCTGCAGACCGTGTTAAACCGAAACTAAACAGAGCAAGAAACAGAATAAATACAGTGAGAATAATTTTCCAATGACGTATCACTGAGTAAAGTTTAGTTCAAAGATAATGGAAGTGTCAAACGGGAAACGGGGTTATTTCTTTTTTCTGGTGGCAAACTTTCTTTTTTGCTTTTTAGATTCTTTCACTACTAATAGCTCAATTTTAGTAATTGTAGGTGACATAACCGGAAAGATTCTATCAACCATAACGCCTTCAAGAGCATTCTGAACCGTTATCATACGGTTGTCTCCTGCACCCTTCACTTTAATAATTTTACCCATAAAAGGAACAACTCTGTCCTTTTTGGCGTCAGTGATCTTTTGGTACACTTTTACAAATTGTCCTTCGCGAAAAGTTATTGCTTCATCCATAAGTGTTAATTATACTAAAAACTCTAGGCACATTTCAATGACTAATGCATTTCTACTCTTTTCCTGCAGATGCGTTTAAAAATGCGACAAAAATAGGATGAGGAGTTAATGGTCGTGATTTTAGGAGCACAGTGTTGAGTGAAACGAAACACGAGCACCGCAAGAGGCGACCAGAATCCTACATCTTCCCCGAAGCAGCATCAAGAAATGCGACAAAAATAGGATGAGGGGATAATGGTCGACTCTTATACTCCGGGTGACCCTGTGTTCCCATAAAAAATGGGTGTTTTTCTACTGGCAACTCTATTATTTCAACCAAATTTTCAGCAACAGAACGTGCAGAAATGACAAGTCCAGCATCTTCTAAGCGCTTTGCATAATCATTATTAAATTCATATCTGTGGCGGTGTCGCTCTGAAGTAAGTCCGTCTTTTCCATTTTTAAATCCATCCTTTTTATACAATTCATATGCGCATGTACCCTTCTTGACGTTTGCGTCCCAGCCACCCAGCCTCATGGTGCCGCCATATGCGCGCTTAGCCATAAGCTCTTTCTGGCCTTCTATAATATGTATAACTGGATCTGGAGTTTTAGGATCATTCTCTTCTGTGTTTGCCTTTTTGAGTCCCAGCACGTGTCTTGCATATGCCACAACCGCCAGCTGCATACCGTAACACAGTCCTAGATAAGGAATTTTGTGATCCAATGCATATGTAACTGCCGAAATCATACCCTCAGCACCACGCTCTCCCCATCCTATAGGAACTATAATTCCATCCGGCTTTCCAATTATATTTTGTGCTCCTTCTTTCTCTACTTTCTGAGCATCTACCCAACGTGTTTTAACCCCTACTTCTGCCTCCCAAGATGCGTGGTCTATGGCATCAAGTAATGCCGCATACGAATCTCGTAACTGATAATCTCCCGTACCAAAGTACTTGCCTACTATTACTATTTCAATAGAATTTTGCTTTTTGCTTTTAATTTTTTCAACTAACTTTTCCCACGCTGCAATTTTTGGCTTCCTGTTTTCCAATCCTAGTTTTTCAAATATCCTGTTTTCAATTCCCTGTGCGTGTAGGGTAATAGGGATTTCATAGACAGACGCAACGTCAGGATTGGAAATAATATCTTCAGGATGCATATTGCAGAAAAGCGCAAAGCGGTCCCGTCTCCTCTGGTCAAGGTATTTTTCAGAACGTGCAACTATCAAGTCCGGCTGAATACCCATTCCGTTTAAAGTTCTCACAGACAGCTGTGTAGGTTTTGTTTTAGGCTCTCCCAAGTGACCCGGGGTTGGCATGTAGCTTACGTGAATGTGAATTACATCTCCTGGATTTTTAAGAGTCATAATACGTGACGCTTCATAATACAAGATGTTTTGATATTCTCCGGCAGTTCCTCCCAACTCTACTACCACTATGTCGGCATCCTTCTTTTTGGCGAGTCCAGTCATCCTCCCAATAATTTCGTCAGTAATATGTGGAATAGCCTCTACATCTTCACCGTTATACTCAAATCTGCGTTCCCGTTCTATAACCGTGTGATAAATCTTTCCCATGGTGACAAAGTTCTCAAGTCCCATGTCTTCCGAAAGGAATTTTTCATAACTTCCTATGTCCATATCTCCCTCAGTCCCGTCCTCACATAAAAATGGATCACCATGCTCTATTGGGTTTATGGTTCCGGCGTCTAGATTAAGATAGTTTTCAAATTTAATTGGAGCTATTTTGTAACCTGCTGATTTTAGAAGGAATGAGATGGATGACGCAGTAAGACCTTTTCCGATGCCTGAAATAACTCCTCCGGAGACAAAAATGTACTTGGTTTTTTTAGTTGAATTTCTGAGCGGCACGATTAATCTTATCAATAAACCTCTTCTTAGTCAAGAAGTAGGCAATTCTGAGTCAAGCAAGACGTCATAACGCTAACTTTCTTGGATTTTGCCTAGCTGACCTTGTTGCGCGTTTTCTCGATGCGTCCAATTCCATTTTTACTTCACTATCTAGTCCTGCACGCTTTGCAACCCCACCTGCAACCGCAAAAGTCACCGAACCTATAATTAACGTGGCAACGTCAACTTCATTATTAACACCTTGAATTATTTGTGTACTTTTCGAATCAACAAATGGGTTAGCGCTCGTTTCTCTTTCGGAGGTAATTGCGGGATGAACAGAAGCACCTGCGCCTAACAGTGAGGCTGTGAAAAAAGCATCTGAAACAACATGCCGCGCTAGATGCCTACCTATCGTTTTTCCGCCCTCTTTTGCGTTCATAATTGGAATATACTCCTGAGGAAATACTTTTGCAAGGGGATGTACTGGATGAGTACCTCGGTAACACTTGGGGGTAGTAAGAATCAAGATACTC
>CAYOTA010000023.1:0-7042 GCA_964406795.1 uncultured Gammaproteobacteria bacterium | reverse complement strand
TTGAAGTACCTATTTTACTTCAATGTGTAACCGATGTATCTCATCTTCTGCAACTACTTTGAGCTTTGATGATTATTTTTAGTACCTGAAACTTCACACCATGCTTCTTGTGCTGTCCTAATCCATCTCAAGGAGGTTTTAGGAAATGGACACTTTATTCTATACCCTATTCCATCTGGATTTGTCTGCAGAGAGCCTACAAATGTATCCTCAGTAACTTTACTACCTTGAAGTTCTTCTACTAAAAAATGGGCAACTACATTAGTTACACCAATAGAAAACGTAGATGCGCCATCTTTTGCAAACTCTTCACTAATGGGATCGCTAAAATTAGTCGCTATTCCAAAATAATCAGTCGGTTTTGGAGACGCACTTGAGCGAAATCGATCAGCTAGACGACTGGGACTACCTAATAAGTCATTTGCCTTAACTGCTGCCTTTTTAAACGCTTGAAGTCTTTCTTCAGAGACAGTGCGAACAAGCAAACTCCCATCGGTATATTTTCCTGTAACTTTTAGTTCGCGATCCCCATCTCTAAACGTAGAACCTTTTTCTAAATTACTCATCCGGAAATTATATCCTCTTGAGGCTAAATATGCAAATTACGTGGCTTGGTTTCTGAGGTATTTTTCGGTATCAAGTGCTGCATATACCCAATCTCATTTGTAATCCACAAGCTTGTCAAAATGCATTTGTTGGTATAAAATAGCCCTATGACCGAAGTAAAAGAAGGCGCTAAACCACCAGAACCTACTGGACTAGCTAAATTGAAAGATTCTTTAGTGAATGCACCCTTTGGAGGAGTGCAACATCAGGCATTTAATGACTTTTTAGACAGAACAGCAGCAGAGATAGAAGCTGATTCTGGCTTCAGCCTAACCTCCACAGCTACAAAATTAGACCGTGATACGGTTAAAGAAAATGGCAGACAAAAACTCGCATTACTACAACTCCAGACGTCTCGACAAGGCTCTACGCTCATGGGATATAGACCTACACTAGAAGCAACTGAAGAAGCTTATCAAACAGCAAAGAATGAGATACCTCAGGATAGGGAAAGTCCCACTTTACGAGATGAACTTTTGTACAAAAAGCTAAGAGAATTTCAGAGCACCTTAGGCACAGATAAAGCCCAGAGTTTTGATTTTTTTGACCCTAAGTTTCTGGGAAAAGATTTCGAAATTTCAGGAAAAGACACCCAAGAATATATTAATCAACTTATTCAAAAAGGTATTATCTCAAAACCCACCACTATTGCAGAACTAACTGGAAGCGCTGATCCAGAAGGCGTATTCAAGTTAGGACATAATGAATTTGAGCTAGTTTTAGAGACTAGAGGACTCGAGAAAGTACGTGCTCCACTTGAAACACAAGGGGACTTTATACTCTCCATCCTTAATGCTGATGGTAACTTCATTCCCTATGTGGCTCCCTTCGCTATACAAGACGATACTGGCTCTAAAGAATCCAACCTCGAATTGTTAAATCGACTACAACCAGGGGACACCAGCTTAATTTCGCTCCCTTTATCTGCTATTGATGAAAAAACAGTTGCAGAAACACCCTTTCTTCTAAAGGGAGTTCAAAATGCTGATAAGATGGGGGGAAACTATTCTAAATTTAATAAGCTTCTTGCAGAACCGAACACTAATCCTCGAATCAAAGCAGTAATAGAAAGTGCTAGAAAATAACCGATGATTAGGTGTCATAGACAAACCCCAGGCTCATTTTAAAAACATTCAGAATTAGGATTGTTGGTTACGAAGATAACGCTCTGTGTCTAATGCGGCCATGCAACCAAAAGCGGCTGCGGTAATGGCTTGCATGTAGGCGCTGTCATGCACGTCTCCAGCCACAAATATTCCATCCAGATTAGTTCTGGTGTGGTCAAATGTCTTAATAAAGCCTTTTTCATCAGTCTCAATGTTATCAAAAATCTTGGAGTTAGGCGTATGTCCTATGGCCACAAATATTCCGTCAATCGGAAACTCCCACATTAGCTTCTCGCCGCTTTCAAGAGATAAACCCCCCATTTCTTCTGCTGATTTTTCCACGTCTTTCCCGCCCTCTTTTACTTTAATCTTATCCCCTGTTGTTTCAATTTTTACTTTTTCTACTTTCTGGTCACCCAAAACTTCAGTGATGACACTATTCCAAACTACCGTTATCTTAGGGTTTTCAAAGGTTCTCTTCTGCATAATCTGCGAGGCCCTAAATTCATCTCTTCTATGTACTAACCATACATGTTGAGCAAATTTTGTTAGCACCTCTGCTTCTTCCATGGCAGAGTCACCACCACCCACTACTATGACGTTTTTGCCTCTATAAAACGCGGCATCACATGGGGCACATGATGAAATTCCGCGCCCTATTTTTTCCTGTTCTCCGGGAACGTTTAGCCATTTTGTTTCAGCACCTGTAGCCACAATTATGGACTTGGCTGAATAGGTCTTTTCATCGTCAGTGGTCACCGTGAATGGTTTATTACTAAAGTTTCCAGAAGTAAAATTAGCATCAATTATTTCTGCACCATGCTTTTCAGCCTGTTTTCGCATTTTCATCATGAGCTCTGGCCCCATAATACCTTCAGGAAATCCAGGGAAATTCTCAACTTCTGTGGTTAAAATAAGCTGCCCACCCCATTTGCGGCCTGCAATAATAAGTGTTTTAAGATCTGCGCGCGTGGTGTAAATACCGGCAGTAAGTCCTGCCGGACCACTACCTATGATGATTACGTCGTAAATATCCATAAAAAATCAAAAGTTAAAAATCAAAATGCAAAAATACAATTTAAAATTCAAAATTTTAGAAAATTTATACTTTTGGATTGCAATTTTGACCTTTGCCTTTTGACCTTTGAACTATGAGGCAAGTGCCTCGTCTAATGCCTTTTTGAATGTATCTTTTCCTTGAACCCCTACGACACTTGCCATAGGCTTGCCGCCTTTAAATATTACAACAGTTGGCAAACTCATAATACTAAAGGTAGAAGGAGTTTTTATATTCTCATCTACGTTCATTTTTCCAAATTTTACCTTTCCATCATATTCTTTGGAAAGTTCTTCAATGGTAGGCGTTAACATGTGGCAAGGAGTGCACCATTCAGCCCAGAAATCAACCAAGACTGGAGTCTTTGACTGCAGCACTTCAGCTTCAAAATTATCATCAACAAAGGTTAGAACACTCATATTTTAAAATTCCCTTAATTAGGATTACCAGTATATACTCTCTTTCAGAGGACTGTCAAGAAAGAATTTCTGCGCCTCAAGATTTGATATATTTTGATTTAGCGCATATAATAAGAAGGAACTTATTTATATGAAATTAAGCACTGCTCGCGAAGACGTTTTTATTGTACTTCTGTCTTTCTGGATCACCATTCTTATAACCCGATATCTATCTTTTCAATACTTCAGCGTATTCCGTGAATATCCTGTCTTATATGTTGCAGATGTGCCTATTTACCACTTTTTTATAGGGTTATTGTTGGTCTCGGCAGTATTTTTCATCAAAATGGTGACAAATAAATTTTCACTTTTAGGCCTATTATGTCTTGGAATAGGACTTGGACTCATTGCGGATGAGTTTTGGCTACTGGCAACCGGCAATTTTACAACAGATAACGTGTATTGGGCAGTGCAGAACTTAACAGCGCTCATAGTTTTTGGGCTCATTTCATTTGGAATTATAAAAATAATGGATAGACGTAATGACTCGCTCCTTATGGATTTATCAGCCGTCACGCACAAAAACCCAAAAACACCTTATGTATCTGTAGTTATTCCAGCCTTAAATGAAGAGCGATTTATAGAAAATAACTTGATAAGCCTGCTTCACCAGGATTACAAAAACTTTGAAATCATAGTAGTTGATAACAACTCAACGGACAAAACTGCCGAGATTGCCAAAAAGTACGGCGCTCGGGTTATATTTAATGCTGAAAAAGGTGTGGGAGCTGCCCGCCAAGCTGGATTTACAGTGGCTCGCGGCTCAATTATTGCAACTACTGACGCTGACAACATTTTACCTCCTGACTGGCTTACGAGAATCGTTTCTGAATTTGAACATGACCACAATATGGTGGCGTTTGGAGGACTTTTCAGGCTCTACTCCGGCCCATTGTCGGCAAGAATTGCAGTGCGCTATTTTACCTATCCAGTATTTAAATTTGATAAATTAATGTCTTCCAAGTGGAGCCTTATTGCCCAAAACATGGCAGTTTCCAAATCTGCTTTTAAAAAAATAGGGGGATTTAAAAAAGTTCAAATTGGTGAAGATGCAGATTTGTCTCAGCGTCTTTCTGACATCGGAAAAGTGTACCTGGATCCGGAATTCTTGGTGTATGCTTCAGGCAGACGTGCGCGTCATGGGGTGCTGTCCGGCGCTATAGCCTACGCACCAAACGCCTTTTCACGCATGTTTCTAAAACAACACAAATTTGATACACTTCCCGAGGTAAGATCAGAACAATCAATAATTACAAAGCTCTCTTTTATTCCCCTTTTAGCCTCAATTATTTATCTGGTAGTTTTGTTTTCCAGCATGAATACATCTTTGGCTGACGCCAGACAAGAGCTTGTCTCAAAGACGACTGCAAGTATTTCAAAGATAAAACTAGAACAACTAGCGTCCGAGCTCACTCCTCCCTCCTCATCTTGGAATGGAATTTTAAGGCAGTCAACAAGACTCCCTTTTATCCAAAACGACTAGCTAAAGAAAAACCTCCTGTTATGAGGAGGTTTTTCAAAGAAATTATCTCCCAATCTTTACTTGTAATAACTTTTTATCTGGAAAATAATGTAAAACCCAATGAGTGCAAAAAGCAATCCAAATAATGAAATTGCAAGTATCGCACCAATAGTGTTTACTGCTTCACTCCAAAAAAGAAGCCTCCATCCCTTTGCTTTGTGAGCACGAGTACCTGGGAATGCTGCCAACAGTAACACGCTTGAAATAAGTCCAATTATTACCGCGACATAACTTCCACCGAGTCCTCCGACGCCACTGTTCATCATAACGAGTCCGGACGCTCCACTAATGATTCCGAGTCCACCTATAGCGCCTAATACACCTAAAATTCCGAATATTAAAGCGATCCACGGTGTAATTTTAACGATTAAGGAACGGGCGTCTTTTGGAAGTGGAGGAAGTTTTGCAAACCACTCCTCTGCAGTTGAAATAACTTTATCAGTTGATGATTGTTTCATATAAATATCACCACCATTCTTTTTCCCGTCAATTTAAATGCAATAAAGGAAAAAGAATGACCCTGAGCACCGATGTGCGAAGGGCAACCTTGCATTGACGAGAAACTCACATATATATTGTCTATTAATTAAGCGCGCTATGCAATAATTAAATAAGCCCCATTTGCGGTTTGTCTGCAGACTCCTTCTCATCCCAAATACTTACCTTTCCGTATTCTCCGTCATATCCGGGAACAATTGATATATTCCTGGACCGTACCTTTCCAATACCTTCCGCAATCTCCTCACCTGTTTTAGCTTTAATATCATCCAAATTGCTTCTCAACAAAATTTCATGCTCTGAGCCAAACTGATTAACCATGGTGTCATACATAGTAAGTACTTTTTGGGAATTAGGAGCAGTCTTATATACCTCGGCCAAAATCTCCAAGAGGGGTACCAGGCTTACGGATTTTGGATATTTGCCTTCAGGATCAGTTACCCACGTAACTCCATTTTCATCTTTCTTGTATTCAAAGTTGGAAGCGACAGTCTTTGCCAAATCCTCTACCCTATGCATTACTCCCACGGTTAGCTCGCGGCTGCAAACAGGGCACACTGTGCCGCGTGTCTTGTCATCCATGGGAGTGTAGGAAATTTTGCAATTTCTGTGCCCGGTGTTGTGATATTTTCCTTCTTCAGGGTAAAATTCTATAGTGTAGGACAACTTAAACACTCGCTCTCGTCCCCTCACCAACCCATTTAAAATATTGTCATAAGTAATTTCATCCTGTTTTATTGTGCCGTTATCCTTTGCGCACAAAACAGTAGCTTCTCGTCCCATTTTTTCTAAAGAATGTGCGTCAGAAAAAGAAACAATTGAACGAGTGTTAAGCTCAGGAACACGCCAATTCATAGATGGGTCAGATGAAATTCCCGTCTCAATTGCAAAGATACGCGGCGCGTATTCTCCAAAACAGTCAACTATACTGTCATACCCTGAGCGTGACCCATATAAAGAAAACCATGGTGTCCATACATGGCAAGGAATAACTGTAATTTTAGGATCAATTGCAAACAACAACTCGCACATTTGTTTAGTGGAAATGCCCAAAATTGGCCTCCCGTCAGCTGTTAAATTAATACCTCTTCCTGAAAGTGCTTTATTAATCTTTTCGCAAATTTCTAAATTGGGAGAAAAAATAAGGTTATGAATTCTATGTGATTTGCCACCTTCCGTGTAAATGGCCGCGACCTCTGTAGAAAATATATAATGCATTCCCACACTTCCCTCTCTATTGGGAAGCTTGGTGGAGTTTTCAATACTCTCTTCTGACTTCAATCTATAAATTCCTGCATTCTTTTCAACTAATTGGGAGGACACCTCCTTAAACCAAACGGGATGAGTAAAGTCTGTAACAGATAGTACATTTATTCCTTTTTTACGCCCCCAAATATACATATTTTGTAAATTCATGCGGGGAGAAACAGCACGGGAAAAACGGGAATGCAGATGTAAATCAAGCACAAGTTCCATGTTTATTTATAAGTAAATACCGGGTATTTTTCATGCCCAATAGTTTTTAGCTGTTCACCTGCCTGAAAAACGGGCATTTGAAAATTCTCAGCTCTTCTTCTTGTCGCGATATTACAAAATCCAGCATCGGAAAAAGGAAAGGTAATCTTCATGGAATATTCTTTTTTTAATCTTGCAAGAAGCTCTTGTAGCCTTGTTTCTCCTCCCACAAATCTGCTTCTTATCGGAAACTCGTTTATCAAAAGCGCACCACCTTCTTCAAGCATATTAAACTTCCACGGGCTTACGCCACGTGGAATTAGCTGAGTTCAAGCGTTGC
>CAYOTA010000022.1:0-13250 GCA_964406795.1 uncultured Gammaproteobacteria bacterium | reverse complement strand
AGTATCTTGATTCTTACTACCCCCAAGTGTTACCGAGGTACTCATCCAGTACAAATAATTGATTTCATTCGTTATACCTTTTATAATCCCGTAATCATGGGTAGAGTAGAATATAGAGAAATTAATCAGAAGTTTGATCAGCCGCGACGTGTCCTTTTAACGCCGGGAGTTTATAACAGAAGTTTTCAAGCACTTGCAATATTTAACCCCACAGATCCGCAAAGTGTTGAGAGTACAAAGACTTTTCTTGCGGCAGATTATGAGACAATTCTTGATAAATTTCACAGCGCTCTCCCAACAAGAGATACAGTACACCCTATTATCGGAATCTCATTAAACGTGGATGAACAAAAATATATTTCTTATGCGTTTAAATCATTTGCTGACTCACTTTATGAAAAAAATGAGTTAAGTCTGTGTAGGAATTTGTATATGTTTAGAGACAGGTTTCTGAAAAGGTGCTGGATTGCAAATAGGCAAATTTCATTGCCACCTAATATGTTGAAGTTGGGAGCACGTGTAACGATTATTCCTCAGCCTGGAAATACAGAGTGATTTGAATTTATCATACTTGAGAATTATAATGTGGATATGGGAATAGAAATATTTGAGCAAGTAGCAGGTGCCGCTTGGGATAAGCATGAAGCTGAAAAAAAGCAGCAAGAGGCTCAACGAAAAATTGATCTTTCTGATCCGCGCGTTGCAACCCTACACGCCCATCCGGTACGGTTGAAAAGTTTTATTGTATTATCAAAAAAGTGGATACGTGAAGATCAGGAATTTCTTGATAGCTATGATCACCACACAGAAACTGATGAAATTACGACAGCAAATAGGGCGTTAGCGCGTATGGGAAAGGCTTACAGAAAAGATTTTGGAAAGTATATGATACCTTTTGAGTTAACCGGTATTGAGTTACTGGCATTGGAAAATCTAGAAAGACCTCCACAACAAGGTGATTATGAAGAAATGGTGAGATATACTGGTGCAAAAATGTTGTTAAACCAGCTTCAGGACGAATATATACGTCCTGATACTATCAAAAAACTTCCCGGCAAACCGTTGGATGGTGTAAGAAAGTTGGCACAAAAGGCAAGACAAAGGTTTGGAAAACAAAAATAATGTTATATAATTTTACTATGAAAGAAAATAATTGCATATTTTGTAAGATAAGAACCCTTCGCTCACGCTCAGAACCTTGTTTTACAAAAATTTTAATATGAAAGACAATAATTGTATATTTTGTAAGATTATAAGTGGGGAAATTCCCAAAGAGTTTGTGTATGAAGATGACACGGTGGTTGCATTTGAGGACATAAACCCAGTTAAGCCAATCCATTTACTCGTAATTCCCAAAGAGCATGTGGCTGATTTTTTTGAATCTGAAAACGAGAAAATTCATATGAGTATTGTAGGAGCGCTTCATCATCTTATAAAGAAAAAGGGTCTTATGGGTAAGGGATATAAAGTAGAAATTAACGGCGGTGGAGCGCAAGCAGTGCATCACCTACATTTTCACCTGCTAGGCCCCATGGGAGTTTATTCCAAAGACTAAGCAGCTTTTAAAAACGGACTGAGAATTCCTTGTTCTCCCATAATTCCATTTACTACGTCTAATTCTGTGGCTTTTTTAACTGCCTCAGGAGTGTCAATGTCACCTAATACTACGTACGAATCTTTTAACTTTTCACTTCTATCTCTTGCAGATTGCCAATTAGTGAGTATTCCGGTATGTAGTCTGCCTTGACTAAATTTTATGGCCTCATCCCAAGTTCCTAGAGAGGGAACAATGAGCCATTTTATTGAATCTCCATTTGCAGTATAGTTTTCATCAATATTTTTACCCGCTGTAATAATATCTGGATCGTTTGAGTGAAGCATCAGAGAAGTTGCATATGCTCTTTGGATTCGGATAATTGTATGAAGGTCAGTATGTACAAATTTTCCATGTTTAAGTTCCCAGGAAAGTCCAATAGATTCAGTAGCTGCTGTATGTGCAATTTTTTCAAGAGTTGGCGGATTATGAAGTATGCGCGCCTTTTTATTATCTGTGTTCAGTCCAAAAAGCGGGCGATTAAATAATTTTGGTTTTTTTCCAAAGATTTCATCTTCTGGTGTATGTGACACATAGAGGCCGTTTGATTTTAAGATATCACCGTCCGCATACGTAAAACCTGCTCGGGCTGCATCTCTTACTCCCTTTATTGTATTGGCCGCGCGGTGGGCTATTGTGGTTTCAAACCGCTCAGAGAGGTTATACATTTCTATTCCAAAATTTTCTGTAGGATACTGAGTAGTTAATGCATAATTTCTATCAGGAAATATGCGAATACCTTCTTGTGAATGTGCCTGTCTACCTAAGTCTACAGCTTCTTTACTGGCAGCGGCTATCAAACCGTATGTGGCACCTTTTCCAGCCATTTCTATAAATCTTCTTCTGGACAGGGTTGGATTCAAGTTGACCTGCGACACCTGCCCAAAACCCTCTTTTTGAAAAGCCATACTACATAGATATGGTACATTCTAAGCGAGCTAATATCAAACCTTATAGTCTGAGCTTTTAGCTACGTTGGGTTGTAAATGCAGTTGTAAAAGCATATAATTACAGGAAGATTTGACCTTGGAAGCCAAGGATTGGCTGCTTTTGCAGACAATGAAAAGGGGGTGTTTTTATTTTTTATGGTATATATTAAAAAACAACCAGGTGATTCACCTGACGCAATGATTAGAAAATTTAGCCGAAAAGTGTTAACTGAAGGAGTAGTTCAGGAAATGAAAAAGCGCGAATTTTATTTAAAGCCATCTTTAAAGAGGAAATTCAAAAAAGAGTTAAACCGCAAATTTCAAAAACAATTTGGTGTTTAAAAAACTTCCTGCCTCATTATAATAATGACAAACGTTACCACACATATATTTGTGGAAAGCAGATATAAGGTTTCTCGCCGCAAAATTAAAACTCGAGTGGAAGAGGTTATTAAATCCCGAGGGATTACGTCTCCTGTTGAGGTTTCTGTGGCAATAATTGGGGACCGCAAAATGACAGCGCTTAACAAAAAATACAGAAATTTAGATAAGACTACAAATGTGCTGTCATTTGCTCAGTCAGAAGGGGAGCATATGGTAGTTAACTCTGACAAAATGATACTGGGTGACGTTATAGTGTCCTATCCTGTTATGATTCAGGAAGCATCTGCTGAAAACATGCTGGTGGATGACAAAATCTGTTTTTGGGTAGAACATGGACTAGAGCATTTATTAGGTGAGCATCACGAATAATGGTTTATTACAGAAAATATCGTCCTCAACTGATTTCAGAATTGGATTTGTCATCAGTTCGCGAAAAATTAACTTCCATTCTTTTATCCAAAGAAATTCCCCATGCATTTTTATTTACCGGTTCAAAAGGTTTGGGAAAAACATCCAGTGCGCGCATTTTAGCAAAAGCAGTTAATTGTGAGAAGAGAACTACTAACAAATCACAACTAACTACTAACAAAGATAAAAAGTTAGAACTGAGCAGTCAGAAGTTATATGTTGATTCGGCTGAACCATGCAACACGTGTAGTGCGTGTATTACCATTACTAATGGTAGTGCCGTAGATGTGCTAGAAATAGATGCAGCGAGTAACCGCGGGATTGATGAAATTAGGGATTTACGTGAGCGCATTAAATTTTCCCCTTCCAGCCTAAAGACAAAAATCTACATTATAGACGAAGTGCATATGTTAACAAATGAGGCATTTAATGCACTTTTAAAAACACTTGAAGAACCACCGTCCCACGTCATGTTTGTGCTAGCTACCACAGAAACACAAAAACTTCCTGAAACTATTATGTCACGTGTTTTTCAGGTCACATTTGAAAAACCTTCAGCTCTAGAGCTGGCCCGAAGCCTTGAGCGGATTGTAAAAGGGGAAAATCTGGAACTAGAGGATGGGGTGCTTCCTAAAATTGGTGAATTGTCAGATGGAGCATTTCGGGATGGCGCCAAAATACTTGAAGAATTGTCACTTCAGTCAAATGGTAAAAAAATCACCCATGAATTACTTGAAAAACTATACAAAACAGGAAGTACTGATGATTTATCACAAAAACTTATAGATTATAGTATTCAAAAAAACACAAAAAACGCGCTGGAAATAATACAGCAATTGTCATCTAGTAACTCAGACTTTAAACTTATAACTGAAAAAGTTGCAAGTCTGCTTCACGCAAAGTTACTCGAAAGTGTCTCAAAAAACAAAACTTCTGATACTGCATCTCTTCAAAAATTCTTGGAATTAATTGATGAGGCATACAAGGGGTTGCGGGGAGCTGTGTTGCCTCAGTTACCATTGGAATTAGCAGTTATAGAGTACTGCATAGGGGATGAGAATATGGTTTCAACTGCTCCTCAGGTAGCTATTTCCAAGCCGGAGGCAAAGTCTCACCCTCAGGTGGAGCAAAAACCTCAGCCACAGGTAGCCCAAGCCCCACAAAGTTCAGATATAGAGGTATTTAAAAAACTTCTGGATGCAGTTAACTTAGAGAATAAATTACTAGCTGGTCTTTTGCGCGGGTCAAAGCTTGAAGTAACAACTGACAAGGCCGTAGTTCATGCTCAGTCCATATTTCATTTGGGAAAATTATCGGAAGAAAAGAATAAACAGCTCATTTCCCAAAAGCTCGATTCTATAATGGGAAAAACAGTTGCAATTGAGATTAAAAGCTAGGATAATACTTTAAATAAGGTTGTCCTTCGCCCCACGGGGCTCAGGATCAATCAAAATTTATTATTATATTTTTATATGATGAAACTTTGTTTGGACCAAATTCAGCTTGCCTGAACGTGGTCCTTAAAAAGCAAAGCTTTTTAAGGAGGTGTTTTAAATTATGTTTAATCCAATGAAAGGACTCGGTGCCATCGGGGATATTAAAAAGATGCGCGACGAGGCCATGAAAATTCAAAAAGAATTGCAGAATATCACAGTTACAGCGTCCAGAGGACGTGTATCAGTAGAACTAACAGCTGACATGAAGGTAAAAAGTGTAGTTATAAATGATGAGGAAATGCGCGACGCAGTAGAGTGCTTAAATGAAGCTTTGGAAAAAGCTCAGAAGAAAGCTGCTGCTAAAATGCAGGAAATGGGCGGCGGACTTGGTAACTTGCTGGGAGGAGGAAAGTAGTGGTAAAAAGCAAAAAAATTTCCACAGGTTATTCCCTTTTTACAGGGAAATCTAATCCCGAGCTGGCTTACAATATTGCCGAACTTTTAGGTAAAGAGTTATTTCACCCAATTAGTGTATTTTCTGATGGCGAAATACGGGTAAAATTGCCGGAGAATGTCAGACGCCATCACGTATTTATTATTCAGCCCACGTGTACTCCTGTTTCTGATTCGTTACTCGAGCTAATTTTTATGATAGATGCCGCTAAACGCTCCTCTGCAGATGAAATTACGGCTGTTATTCCGTACTTTGGGTATGCCAGACAAGATAGAAAAGAAATGCCGAGAGTTCCAATTTCAGCCTCAGTTGTGGCAAATATTTTAGAAAACGCAGGAGTTGATAGAATTGTAACACTAGATATCCATTCTGAGCAGCAGCAGGGGTTTGTTAAAATTCCATGGGATAATTTATACGGATCATATTCACTAATTCCCGAAATAAAAAAAAGAAAACTTAAAAATTTGGTGGTTGCCTCCCCTGACAAGGGTGGCATGACTCGTGCCACAGGGTATGCAAAGCTTTTGGGAGTGGATGATATAGCACTAGTTTACAAAGAGCGGGATGTAGCAGTAAATAACAAATCTGATGCGTCAGCTATGATTGGAGACGTAAAGGGTAGGGACGTGTTAATGGTAGATGATATGATTGATACCGGTGGCACAGTGGTTCACGCAGCTGAATTTTTGAAAAAACAGGGTGCTTCAAAAGTAATTATTTGTGCAACTCATGGGATTTTTTCGGGATCAGCTCCTGAAAAATTTAAAAGTGATGCGGTGGATGAGGTTATTGTGACCGATTCTATTCCTTTACGTCCTGAAATGAGAGAAAATAAGCGTGTTTCAGTAGTGTCTGTTGCGGGTCTTTTGTCACGGGCTATTCAAAAAATAGAATCAGGGGATTCATTAAGTAGGGACCTGATATTGTAGTTTAATACTTTTGGGTCGCCAAAAGTAAACAAAAGCTCTCATCACATGAACCTCATTCCTTGCAGCAAATCACTCGCTAGTCGGGTGATGTCACCCCCTCCCGGTTCACGCGTCTTGGCGGGGATCCCCCTGACAGCTCGTTCATTGCTGCAAGGTTTCTGTTTTAGAGTGATGAAAATGGAGTTGGATTGCAATTGACGGGAAATAATGCTTGGTTTTTATTTGTATGGTGATTATAATAAGCTGTGAAGATATTTTCCGGAAACTCAAACATTCCATTAGCTGCCAAGATTGCAGCAGAATTACACCTTGAATTGTCCCCTATAGAACATCACACATTTCCTGACGGTGAGCGGCGTATTAAATTAGAAGTTGATGTGGCAGGGCAAGACTGCATTCTTATAAACCCCACGTCCCCTCCCGTAGACAGTAACTTAATGGAACTTTGTTTTATTGCTGACGCGCTAAAAGGTAGTGGAGCAAATAGTATAACTGCCGTAGTGCCGTATTTAGGATATCAGCGTCAGGATCACATTTTCAGAACAGGTGAGGCCAGATCACTTGAAGTAGTCATCAACATGATGGAAGTTTCAGGAATCAGTAGGTTTATAGGCGTTGACTTTCATTCCATAAAAATCCCCGAGCTTTTTTCCATAGAAGTAAAGCATTTATCAGCGCTTCCCTTATTTGCTTCTAAAATTAATGAGCTTACCTCTGATTTTGATAACGCATGTTTAGTGTCTCCCGATATGGGTGGAATCAGAAGGATTGAATTGCTAAAAAATGAACTTGGACTTTCCATTGAAACAGTTGCGGTTGAAAAAAATAGGGACACCCAAAGCGGGGATATTTCAGCAACTGGTATTCACGGAAACGTAGCTGAAATATGTTTTATTATGGATGATATGATATCTTCTGGCAAAACTCTCGTGCAGTGCGTTAACGAGTTAAAGAAACAAGGGGGAGAAGAGTTTTATGTGTTTGCTACGCACGCTGTATTTTCTCATAACGCGCAAGATTTACTTCAAAATTCAGAGATAAAGAAAGTGTATATTACAGATTCAATATATATTCCCGAAGACAGGCAGTTTGAAAAACTGGAAATTTTGTCTGTTGCTCCTCTTATTTCTTCACAGCTGATTTAATTTTTGTTTCTTTGAGAGCATCATCTGAAACCTTGCTTACTCCACGTATTACTTCCATTCCTGCAACCACAAGTAGTCCTTGAAGTGCATTGAGTGCACTTTGTGCTGCATCTGCCATTTCTCCATTGGATGCATGTGCCACAACAAGCAAGCCGTTTGTGACAGGTAGTAGGGATGCAAGAATTTGTCCCACAAGAGCAATTTTTTCAAATCTTCCCGGTGTGTGTTCCAAAGGGGGTGCTATGTGCGGCCTGGTGTCATTTGGGCGGGGACGTGGGTTGTCTAAATTTAGCATGGAAAAAGAATAATCTGTTTTGCACATAATGTCAAATTATCCTTGAAACTTTCCCGCCTCAAGCGTATACTTACTCTATGCGATATTCAAAGCTTTTTGGAAAAACCACAAAAAATATTTCGGCTGACGAAGTTTCATTAAACGCGCAGTTACTGACTCGCGGTGGATTTATCAGACGAGAGCTGGCCGGTGTATATAATTTGCTTCCTCTGGGGTTACGGGTTGTTGAGAAAATAGAAAACATAGTGCGGGACGAAATGGACAAAACAGGCGCTCAGGAATTAAAGCTTTCTTCGCTTCAAAACAAAGAAAGTTGGAAGGTAACTCAAAGATGGGATTCATTTGACGCATTGTTTAAGCTTACATCCCGTTATGAACATGAATACGGACTAGGTCCCACACATGAAGAGGTTATTACACCACTTGTAACTCAATTCATATCTTCATATAAAGACTTACCTGTGTATTTATATCAGATTCAAAATAAATTTAGAGATGAAGCACGTGCCAAATCAGGAATACTTCGCGGTCGAGAATTTTTAATGAAAGATTTATATTCCTTTCACACAGATGAAAAAGACTTTGATAGTTATTATGCGCAAATGCGAAAAAGCTACATGCAAGTGTTTAAGAGAGTAGGATTAGACGCCATAGAAACAGAAGCCTCAGGTGGTGCGTTTTCTGATGTGTCCCATGAATATCAAGTTATAACTGATGCCGGAGAGGATGAAATAGTGTATTGTCCTGGTGGAGATTTTTCACAAAACACGGAAATCTGTCAGGTAAAAGAAGGGAAGCAATGTGACCTGGGTCACGGTTCACTGGTAAAAGCAAAGGCAATAGAGGTGGGAAATATTTTTCCGTTAGGAACTAAGTTTTCAGATTCATTTAACTTACACTATAAAGATCAGGAAGGGAAAGATCACAAAGTAATTATGGGCTGCTATGGGATTGGAATTACGAGACTATTTGGAACAGTTGTTGAGGTACACCACGATGATAAAGGAATAATTTGGCCAGAGTCTATTGCGCCATTTAAAGTGTATTTAGTTGGGTTAACTGAGGGTGCAGAAACCGTGTATGAGAAGCTTGTTCAAAATAATATAGAAGTTTTGTATGATGACCGTGATGTCTCAGCTGGCCAAAAATTTGCCGATGCTGACTTATTAGGTATTCCGGTAAGGCTTGTGGTATCTAAAAAAACTGAAGGAAAAATAGAGTGGAAAAAAAGAGACAGTGATGAAGCAGCACTTTTGGATACAGATGAGGTTTTGAAGCGTCTTTCTTAAAAATACCCCAGGAAATACATCCAGAAGAATGTCCAGCCTCCAAGCAGAATTATGATTCCCACAAGTACCATATTGGGTGAAAGTTTCATTTTTTGTTTAGTTTTATCTTTAGTCTCTTTTACTTGTTTCACTTCTTTTACTTCCTTAGTATCCTTGCTCTCTTTTATTTCTTTGGGTTTTTCATTATGTTCTGTTCTGTTTTCCACTTCCACGTTTTTTGCAATTAAGCTTTCAGGGTCAACCTTTTTTGGTGCTTCAGGAGGCGGTGGAGCGGGAGGAAGCGGAGGAGCATCCACTGTTTTTATATCCTTTATATCCTGGTTTCCTGCTGGATCCAACACGATTTTTTTCTTACCCGTAAACACAAACATTTTGTTGCCTATTCCCTTGGGTTTGGGAAGAGAGGCGAGTAACGCGCTTACTTTTGAGGGCTGATTTGCTGCCGGATTAGGCACAGATTCACGCGCTGGTGTCACTGGCACCGTCTGAGTTTTCATAATCTCTTCGTAGCGTGCGTGGTGCTCGCTTGTTACAGTAGGCTTTGTTGTGGGCATATACTTATGATATATGAATTATGCGTTTCGAATCAAGGTTCACAACGTAAGTGTGATATACTTGAGTTTATAAAATGAAGGCTGTAGTAACACATAATTCACCAGATTTGGACGCAATTTCGTCCAGTTGGCTAATCAAGCGGTTTTTACCCGGTTGGGAAGATGCCGAGGTTATAACGGTACCGGCGGGGGGCAGGCTTAATACGCAGAAAACACAAGGAGATGTGATAGAACACTTAGATGGTAAAGAAGTAATTCATGTGGATACCGGAATGGGACCTCTGGATCACCACGAAACCCAAGACCACGATATTTGTGCCGCCAAACGGACACTAGATTATGTGCTTAAAAACTCAGAAGAACTACAAGGGAATAAACACAAAGCTGAAGCGCTGAGACGCTTTGTAGAATGTGTGATAGATGACGATCATTTTCAGGAAGTGTTTTATCCTGACCCAGCCGCTGATTTTTATGAATTTTCAGTAGTGTCTTTGATTTCCGGAATTAAGGTGCAATTTCCCCGCGATGATGCAACCTGCTTGCGTTTTGGGTTTGATTTATTGGACGCGTCACTACATAGTTTTGAAAACCGCATGTGGGCAGAGGAAGAAATAAAAAACAAAGGAGTTATTTTTACAACCAAATGGGGGAGAGGAATTGCTATAGAAACGTTAAATGATGAGGTGTTGAAGCTGTCTCAGTTGATGGGATATGTGATTGCGGTCAGAAAAGATCCTAAAAATGGATCGGTCAGAATTAAGGCTAGACCTAAGATGAGAAATAAGAGAATAGAGGAGAAAAAGACTGGTATTTATGACAACGTAGATGTAGATTTAACACCGGTTTATGAAAAACTCAAGAAAATGGACACGGACGCATCATGGTTTTTACATGTATCAAATAGGATGCTACTTAACGGAAGCACCAAAAATCCCAATATGCGCGGCAGCAAGCTTACTTTACCTGAGGTAGTTGAAGTCCTCCAGAATTTATAACCCCTTTTTCCTCAAGTAGTTTAATCGTTTGTTGCAGTGCAAACCGCTTTACGTCTCTTTCTTTTGTATTATCAGTAATTATAGGCAAAGTGACATATCCATAAATATCGCGGGGTGGGATGTTGTCGTGCTGCCTTACAGGTGCGCAAAAATTAGGATATAAAGGTTGGACTTGGCAGTCTCCAGGTTTTAGGATAACTAATGCTGGTACCCGGCTTTCTTCAATGTTTTTTAAGTCAAGATATGCATTCTTCCGAATTGCCTTGTGAGCATATATAAAAATTGCATCACTTAATGCATAGTTTAGTTGCTTAAGGCATTCCTGAGGATTGTCTCCTGTGAGTCTTGGTTGAATAAAATAATAGTGCGCGTCAGAATATTCGAGAGAATTATCTCTTTGATTACGGGACATGCCACCATTAGCAATTCTCTTAGCTAATGCAAGGTTTGTGCCATGTATAGCCACTCCCTCAGGGGGTAATGATTGTAAAACATGTGCCACGCGTTCTCGCATAAGGGGAAATTATATCAAATCAATCCTATAATACAAAATTTAAACTTGCGGGGAAGTGTGAACTGACTAAAATTTGAAACGGTAGCGCTGAGCCTTTGCCTTAGTGTAACTGTGAATAATTTTTCTCATACCTTTTGCAATATCTGGTCTTCCTGCAACTCTAGAGATTTCATAAGAATCAGCTTGATAATCTGTAATCGGTAGGAATTTATAACCTCCCTTTTGCATCTGTGCTTTTACATCTCTCATCATTCCGTTATACAACTCTTTATATTCAGATTTAGGGTATTTATAAGCCTGAAAGAAGAGTCCAAAAACATCCTGTGCTTCATATAGAGCGCGGTAAGAATTAGAACCTAGTACTTCCATTCCACGCAATTCTATGCGTCCTTGTCCCCATATGCCATTTTTTTGAAGAGGAACCATGTCTCCGTATCTCGCAGTTTCAGCAAATGCTCTGTTTGGTGTTTTTCTGTTTTCCAATCTTAAAGCAGAAGAGTATCCAATAGCTAGAGCTTTTGCTAAATCTTCAACTTCATTAACTTGTGTTGGGTGTAGTACTCCTTGAGCAGGCTTACCTAAATTTATGTGAAGTGAAACAAGGTGTTCATCTAAATGTTCCTCTACATGTTTAGGATCTTTTGAATTTTCCAAATGTGGAATAAACCCTCCTTGGATTAATTCTGACAAAATTCTAGCTTGAACTTGAGCAGAGTAGGATGGTCTAGGGGAAAATTCCCATCGGGATTTAATGTCATTTAAATTTCCGTTACTTCTGTTTCTCGGCATTCCTATCGCATCAAAAAAACGTGCATATTTTACTGCTTGTGCTTCATAATCATATTTCATATTTACTTGCGGTACTTCTACTTCAATTCCAATTGTTGGAAGGAAATTATATGTATGTGATGCCATTGATTCCGTATGAATTAAGTCTGCAGCCAATGAGTGTGCCCGTGTTTCAAGGGCTCTTTTTTGAGATTTGGTTGTGTCTTTTGTATTCCTTGCATTATAGAGTGAAAGTGCAATGGCTAGCTGCAAACTATCTGTGTAATGAGGCTTATCAGGTGTAGCCTGGACTATCTTGGCTGCGTCAGCTCGTGCCTGTATGCCGTCTTCTTTTCGCATAGACGGTTGAAAAGATATTTGAACTTTGTCTGGGTTTGTTTTGTTAAGCGCCTCAGTTCTCATAGGAGTGGATTATATCAAATCAGTCCTATAATACAAAATTTACGTTTTGCCGAGGTTCTAATACAAATCAACCCCTGGGGTTGCGTAGCTACGCAACCCCAGGAAAAGGTAAAATTTCATACTAATGCATGGTGGTTTTAATGGAATTTTATTTTGCGGTTTTGGGGACGTTTCTTCCAATTTGTCTTAATGTTCTTTGATCGTCAGACGTAATTCCATTCACACCTTTTTGGAGTGCATCAAGCGCTCCGGCAGGGGTATTAGGAGTCCAGGCTAGCAAATAAAGGCCCATTTCATCTTTGAGTTTGCCGGCAACTCTGTCAGTTAAGACCGTAAATCTAACAGAAACACCAAATTCAATTCTTTGGCCTTCACCGTCTATTACATTTGAAAAGCTATGCGCATTATATCTTTTCAAAAATCTTTCTACGTCAGAATCACTGCGCAACGTGTATAAAAGCCGTCCTTTAAATCCATAATCAACCAAACTATCTAAGAATTGGTGATCCGGTCCTGAAACACTAGTGTGGTCATTTTGGGATACGTCCAAAATATGTTCTCTAAAAATTCTGTCATGCTCCCTTTTTAACGCTTCAGGTTTCCTTTTTTCTTCTTCAGGTTCTCTTTTTGTGTCCAGGTGAACTCTTCCCCCAAACCCTCTAATTGTATCTATGAATAGTTGAGTTTTTTGCTGAGATCGTTGAAAGGGGGACATTTCTTCGTATTCGCTCAAAGAATGCGCTACTACAATCTCCCCGTTTTTGAGCTGGCTTATATCTACCTCTACGTATGGTGTTCCTTTAACCTTATCTAAATCTGAAAGCTTATCCACATTATGAGCATATGTATCAGCCGTATAATTTGCAATCTGTCGGTATGGAGTTCGTTTCTTTTCTTTTACCATGGTACTGAGTAGAGCGCCTGTAGCTAAAGCCAAAACGCGGCGTCTGTCATAAAGTCTTTGGTTAATACTTCTTGTGTCCGGTGACCGACGATTTTCTTGAAGCATTAATTACAGGTATAGCATTATAGAATAATTCTTTCAAGTAGTTTGTTTTTTGTGTCTGAATACTCTAATTTGCAGAAGATGAGATACATCGGTTACACATTGAAGTAAAATAGGTACTTCAAAG
>CAYOTA010000021.1:0-16081 GCA_964406795.1 uncultured Gammaproteobacteria bacterium | reverse complement strand
AGCAACGCTTGAACTCAGCTAATTCCACGTGGCGTAAGCCCGTGGAAGTTTAATAATCATATGTCACAAACAGATGAAACATTTTTTACTGTTGTAGGCTGTATGGATGGGCGAGTACAGTCTGTAATGGCACAATTTGGTAGTAAAAAATTTAACGCGGACTTTCCGGACACCATTACAGATGCAGGAATTGTGGGAAAAAATTGCAAATAACCCGTCAGAAGAATATTTAGATACTTTAAAATTTAAACTCTCCGTATCTATTGACAAACATCATTCAAAAGGGATTTTAGTGGATGGACATCAAGAATGTGCGGGAAATCCAGTTGAAGACGCAAAACACAAAGAAGATATTTTGAGATCAGTAGAAGTTATTAAACAGCTTTCAGAAAATAAGGTGCCCGTCATTGGAGTATTTGTAATTCGGTCGGAAAACCAATGGGTTGTAGAGGAGCTTCACTCTTGATTTTAAATCCACTTCTTGGTATACTACATATAGAAAAATTCCAAAGACAGTAAGCAAGGGATTACCAGTAAGACTTACCGAGGACAGCATACGATCTAATTAGACGGAAATAATGTTGGCGCCTCTGGAACGGGCGCTATTTTTTTGGGAAAACGTCATCCTGATCTTGATTAGCCGAAGGAGAAGGATCCCAAGAGGACGATAGAAGATAAGATTCTTCACTTCGTTCAGAATGACAAAAGGAATATTTATGCCATCACAAAGAAATTTATCAGGACTGGACAAAGCACGCGAAAAGGTACAAAAAGCAACCGCTATGTACTTTGTAGAATATACTGGATTAACCCACAAGCAGCTTGAAGAAGCTCGCCAAGAATTAAGGCAGCACAATGCTGAAATGGCTGTTATTAAAAACACTCTTATGAATTTGGCGCTTTCTGATAAGCAAATTGACGTTAAAGACAAGCTTACCGGCCAAAAAGCAATCCTTTTTTCTTATGAAGATCCAATTCAAACAGCAAAAATATTAGCTGCCTTTGTTAAGAAATATAGTATGCCAAAGATCAACTTTGGAATTCTAGAAGGAGAAGTTATAGAAGAGGCAACTATTAAAAAGCTAGCAACACTCCCATCTAAGGAAATTTTGGTTGGAAAATTACTTGGACTTTTGAATTCCCCAATTTCCGGCTTTGTATATGCGCTTAATGGGAATATTACAAAACTTGCAATTGCACTAAAAGAGATTGAGAAGAAAAAAGCAGCAAGTAATTAGTAAGGGCCACATTCAACTTGCTTGAACGTGGTCTTTAAAAAACAAAGTTTTTTAAAGGAGGTGATTTGATTTATGGCAAAAATGACAAAAGAAGATATGATGACAGCGATTGAAGAAATGTCCGTTTTGGAACTTTCTGAACTCGTTAAAGCTTTAGAAGAAAAATTTGGAGTAACAGCAGCCGCACCAGTTGCAGTAGGAGCGACAGCAGCTCCAGCAGCAGAAGCAGGAGAAAGCCAAGAAGAGCAAACTATATTTAATGTAGTTGTAACTTCATCCGGCGCTAACAAATTAGGAGTTATTAAAGCACTCCGTGAATTAGCACCTACTCTTGGACTTAAAGAAGCAAAAGATTTAGTTGATGCAGCACCTAAGGAAGTATTAACTCAGGTTAACAAAAAGGCAGCTGACGAAGCTCGCGAAAAACTTACGGCAGCAGGAGCGACAGTTGAGCTCAAATAATATAAGCGTTTTTAGATAGGCGTTTAGTAAGCTTATACGCAAGTTTAAGTTAAGCCTAGACGCTTATACTAAAAACACTTTAATTGAGGCTCAGAATAGAGTATAATAAACTTTCTCGAAAGGATCACAAAATATATATGTTTAACTCATGAGTACATGAGCCTCAACATATTTGTTTTAAATAATAATTAGTATATAAAGGAGATTTAAAAAAATGGCAGCACGATGTATGAATTGTAGTAAAGGAATAATGATGGGTCACCGCGTATCCCACAGTAAGCGTAGGACTAATCATGGTTTTAAACCAAATCTTCAGAAAAAGACATTTGTGCTAGACGGAAAAAGAATTAGTGTAAGAATCTGTACAAATTGTATAAAACTTTACAAATTTATTGACAGAAAAGAAAAAGAAGCGTTACTTCTCAAAGTAGAAATTTTGGAAAATCCGTCAGCAACTACATCTACTATTAACTAACATCACGTCGCACTGATTAATTCTCCCACATTTCTGATATAGTAGTACTATGAAAATTCCTAAACTGACGGATAGGGAGATTGCCTATATCGCCAAAATTTTGCCTTACACCGTGTTGCCTGCGGCACTCGCGGCCATAATTGAAGGTCTTGGTTTCAGCGTGGAAATGGCAGCATTCTTTTGGTTGCCTCTACTTTGCGTTACTTATTTCATAACCCTCATAAGTGGGGCAATAGGGCTCTTTTCTTGGTTATTAATAGCATCTGGAGGAGTGGACACTCATGATGCATCAGCTTTAGCAAAGATTATAAATATTTCGATTATCATTTTTTCCATTGTTTACTTTTTAATAATTATGAAGTGGAGGAGGGTAGGCTGGTATTTATTTTTACTATCATATATCTTGCTTGGGTTATGGCTTCTCATAGATGTATCAAATAGTTTTGGCTTAATAAGTATTCTCATTTCTCTATACGTTATGTACGTAATAAGAAAGAAATTTTTATAAATTAGGTTGCGCTTAGAATTCTTCCAATTTTTGGAATTTTTGAAAGCACCAAAATACTTGCAAAGGAAATAATTAAAACTCCCGTAAGTGTTATAAAAAATCCTAATAGATTATAAGAATTTAATGGGTCAACTACATATTCAAGAAAATATTTTAGAACTGCCACATGGATAAAAAATACCCCAAAACTTAACGATGAAAACACAACTATATGTTTTTTAAATTTAAATAAAAATAAATCATATATTTTTTTAAAGAAAAGTCCGCATAAAAGACTATAGATAATTACACTCATTCTCCATTGTTCTCTGATAAATCTCAAGTCATTAAATGATTTGAATAGTAAATATGTCTCAAGAAAAATAATTACACCAAGTGAAAATGTAGAAAGAATGATTATCAGGGTATATTTTGATGCAAGCTTTGAGATGTGTGGGCGGTTGAGCGCCGCATATATCCCAATTATAAACGGAAATAGATTATAGAATGCTCCTCTGAATGCGGTGTGGAATGGTAGTTTTAAATCACCGTAATAAATGTAGGTAAGTACGACACTTATGATAAGAAAAAGTGCTACTAATGTCCATTTTGACAATAAGAATTTTTTATACATCATGATGAAGGGAAACAGAAAGTACAGTACTACAATTGCCGGAATAAAATAAAGTTGGTAGGATGCGTTTCCGGTAAGTACTGAATTTAAAAAATCAGCGCTGAATATAGACCCATTCATATGAGGAAAGACTATAAAATAATAAGTTGTAACCCAGAATAGATATGGTGGAATAATTCTTAAAATTCGTTTTTTATAAAACAGAGATTTAGAAAATGTACCTGTGTATTTACCTGCCAGCATATATCCCGAGATGGCAAAAAATAGTGGAACGGCAAATCTTGAAAACTGATTGATTATGAGCATAATATCGAAGGGAAGAGTAAAAGGAAGGGTTCTATCCAAAAAAGCAGTTGATACGTGTATTACAACAACTGCCAAAATAGCAAAGCATTTAATAAGATCTATTGAGTAATTTCTATCTTTCATGTTTAAGTAATATTGTGAATCCTGGATCCTTAATTATGCTTGCTGGTTTCAAAAATGGAAGCCTTGCAATATCAGCATTTGGCATAGAGTCCTTTGGTTCAATTCCACAGCTCCAATTACTAAGTATAACAAGACCGCCGTTTTTAACAGTTCTTAAAATTTCACTTATTCCCTGTTTGGTGGCATGGGTATCTTGAATAAACACAGAGCTGAAGGTTCCATCTAAAATATTTGGAGTAATTCTAAAATCACCTGAAACAACGTCATCCCTTCTTGGTTGTTTATCTAGATAATATCTTTGACGTGCGTTAAAGAATCTGTCCAACATAAAATCCATACCGTTACCGGGATAATAAATATCTTCAATTGGCTGAACGGGAAGTAATGCACTAAAAAAATTAACAACTGCCTTGTCTTTTGGATTAAGTCCAGTAGTTCTTTCTATAATTTTTCTTGCCAAATTTTCATGAGAATTAACTGCCATATAAATTAAGTCTCCTTAAAATGTCGATCGCATCATTTCCATATCCATTAATAAAATCTTTATAAGACATAGGATTTTTGCCTTCAACCTGAACTGTATCATATGGCATCATCTTTAAAAGTTTTTCTTTTCCACCCAGTGATACAGTAAGATGCACTCCAGGCCAAGGATGATATGCCCTAATTTTGCGCAATAATTCTATCTTTCCGGGAGGGTTTGAGAGATCCACTTTCCCATCCTTTTTTTCAATCTCTATACTCCAAGTTTCTTTTTTATGGTCTTGAGGAATAGATTGTATTTTCTTTCCAGAATTTACATCTTGAGCTATATTTTTAATCAATTCTGCACCTACCTTAAATAGTGATTCAAGCAGTTCTAAAGAAGTCTCATTTCCTGTTAAGTCTACTGGTTTTTGAGCTACAATAGGACCATGATCAAACTCATCATCCATTTGTATGATAGTGACACCAGTCTTTTGTGTGCCGGATAATATGGTGAATTGCACAGGACTAGGTCCTTTAAATTCGGGTAATAAGCTGGGATGAACATTTAAAATTCCAAGAGGAAACATGTTGATAATAGCGTCCGGAATGTACACACCAAAAGATGCAAGAACTGCCAAATCCGGATTTATTTCCTTAATTGTGTTGACAGTTAATGAGTCTTTCAATTGTGAATAAATATATGGAATCTTGTGTTTTTTTAAATAATCAACAAGTCTTCCCCTTGTTTCATTGGTTACAACGAACACAAGTCCTTGATCCTGTAGTGCTTTAATAACAGGAATTACAAAATATCCGCTCCCAAAAAATACAATTTTCTTCATCTTTATATTTTAACACACCAGCTCGCTCGAATAATCATGACCCCAGTGCTATAATGGCTGCAACATGCCAAAACCTAAAGATGTCGAGAGTAGAATAGAGATTGCTGTTTATCAGCATATGCTTCCAAATATGCCTGAAACACTTCAAGCCCGAAAACCCGTAGTTCGTAAAGATGACGATGTAAAATCTGCCAATTTTAGAAGTCTTGCCTCGTTTATTCCCTTTGTAGATAATGCTCGCATTAGTTCTGATGGAACGATTTATGGATCATTTGAGTATGAAGATACAACGGTTCCAATGGAGGTGAGAGACCCAAAAAATTTATATCTCGTAGAGCAGATTCATGAATTTACGAGTATAGACACTGCCGTAAGGGGGTATAAAAAAGTTGCGGATAAGTATGCACCAAAGACAGGTGAATATACCGAGCATGTTGTTACAGTTGTTAACGCACTTCAGGAGGTGTCTTATGCATTGCAAGCAGCAAAGATAACAGATGAAGACTTAGGAAGCATGTCAGGCAATGCAGTTAACGCATTTATTGAGGCACACTTTGCTAAATCAAAATCACCAGAGGTTTTACATGTTATGAACCAGACGCTACGAGCCTTGTCCAGGGATGTTAAAGGAAGGATTAATCCCTCAAGGTCCAGGAGGATGATTGCTCATAGAAAGCCCGAATTAGCACGTTTTTTATTTAAAGGACGCACTATACACAATAAAAATGTTAAAACATATATCGGTCTTGTCCAAGAGCGCCAATTTGAAAGACAACACATGAGTTTTGCCCTCGATTTTTTAAAGCGGTTGGGATCGCTTACTGTTGGGGATGGAGTATTCAATGAGCAGCAGCAACAATTACTGAGTCAAATACATGAGCACTTAAGCGCACAAATGATCCTCGTAAAGCCATATAGAGAGGTAGCAGCTGAAGCTCGCTTTCTGCTTTCCTCAACAAGCGCGGATTTTCTTAAAGTAAATAAAGACATGGTTAAGCAAAAGCTTTGTCAATACATGAGTCAAGAGCGGGTGGAAACATTATTAGAATTGCCAACGTATAATGAGTTGGATGTGTGGGGGAAGAAGGATAGGATAAAAGATATGGCTAAAAAACTGGAAATTGCTATTAAAAAAAGCGATTTAAGGGTAAGTAAAAGTTTTAATGACTTACTGTTTGAGCCCTCTATGTTTGATGACAATCTTCTTCTTGAAGGAGTAGATACTGATGTCAACTAAATTTTCACTTCATCAAACACATCATTTCCATCATCATCCTTGTGGCTCTTTAGGAGCGCAGGCGTTTGGTTTGCCGAGCACCGCAAGAGACACAAGGCTATATTTTCACTTCATCAAACACATCATTTCCATCATCATCCTTGTGGCTCTTATAGAGTTTTTCATTTTGTGCCATTACGTGTTTTGTAAAAAGAACTCCATTTAAATGATCCATTTCATGCTGTACTATAACTGCCTGAAAACCTTTAAATAACTTGACGTGTTCTCGTCCTTTCTCGTCCTGCCAGGAAAGAGTAACTTCTTTTTTTCGTGTCACATGCCCCCAAATATTAGGAACTGAAAGACAACCCTCTAAAAGCTTTCCTTTTTTAGGCTTTGTTGCCTCAACCTTTTCAGAATTTGAAAAATTGGGAATCTCTTGAGTTACTGACTCTTCAATAATTTTAGGATTAATGTATGTAGTTACTTTTGCTTTAGCGGTAGGTTTCATTTGAAAAATTTGCAGCGGAAGACTTACCTGGGGGGCAGCGAGTCCTACACCAACTGGATCAGTTGTGGCAAGTAGAGTTTCTGTCATGCCGGTTATAATTTCCAGAAGTTTTTTATCAAAGTGTTTTACCGGCTGGGATTTATTAACTAGTACCGGGTCAGGAACAATTGTCAGGCTATACATATAGGAGCATTATATTAAAATTTGGCCTTTACTGCTAGTTCTTGTTTAAAGATTCAAGTAATTCCTTGGATTGGGTGTCAGTTGGGTTAATATTTTTGAGAATATACTCAAGCTGAAATTTTGCGTCCGTCAATAATTTTTCTTTTTGTAGAGTATCTGTTTCTTTATCTGCTTTTTCCTGAAGGTAAATGGCAGTAGCATACCGCGGGTCTCTGTAATTTGGTTTTAATTTAATTGATTCAGAAAGCGCTTCAATCGCTTTGTTGGCGTCACCATTTTGTCCCTGCAGTAAGCCTTCATTATATGCAATCTTTGCGTCCGTTGGGGCAAGTTGTCGTGCTTTCTTAATAGATACTAATGCTTCGTTAAAATATGCCGGGTTCGCTTGAGACAATACAAAAAATGTTTGGATGCGTGTTTTGTAAAACACTACATTTTTGGGATGATTTTTTTCAACTTCATCTGACAGCTGAGTGGAGCGCTCTAAGAATGCGGCGGCCTGTGTGCTTTGATTTTGTTGCAATAATAAGACTCCTAACGTGGCAAGATTTAAAGACAATTCATTTTTAAATAAATCTTCTTGCGGTGCTAATTTTACTGCGTTTTCAAGATACGAATTTGCTGCAACATATTCTTGTGCGCGGTTTAAATTATAACCCATGGAATAATCCTGATCTGCAAACCATAAATTAAGCAAATATAATTCCATGTAAATTGCAAATACGGCAAGTAAAATTATTCCGGCAGTTTTTTTGGCAGGTACTGCAGGTATAAATGGCATGTCAAATACTTTTGGCTGTTTTTGCATAATAATAATTGCCAGCGTCGGAATAAAAAAGAAATAGAGGTTTATAACAACAACAGAAAACCCAAAAAAGTTAGATACTAAAATAGATATGTATGCTGACAAAAGTGCAGTAATTAAAAAGAAATGTAATGGAGAGTTATGAGTTTTTTGTTTTACCATGACAACTAAGTATTTAGCACACAGAAAAATAAACCACGCTATTAAAAGAAGATATGTACTGAGTCCTAGAATTCCAGTGGTTGCTAAATAATTTAAGTATTCATTATGTGCTTTGTTATATAAATAATCCCATTCAGAAAGTAAATTGTGCTCCGCAGGTTTTACCTGATAATATCCATACGCAAACGTTTCAACCCCAGATCCTAAAATTGGATTTTTCTTGAATAGATCTAGTGCGCCTGTCCAAACAACAAGCCTGATTTTACCCGAATCTGATCCTCCGCCTTCAAGCGCCGGGATACTTGAAGGCGTAGCTGATGGACTAGCTTGAGAAGTACTTGTTGATTGAAACCCTTTGATTGACAAAAATGAGAATCTATTAGCAAGTGGGTTTGAGATGATAAATGACAGAATAAAAAACGCAAAACAAATTGGAATTAAGATATAAAATCCAATTTTTTTGATTGCTTTTTTTCTCCAAAAATATAATGCAGTAAGTAGTGCAAAAACAAAAAGACCGGATAACAAACCTAAATATCCTGATTGGCTTTGTGACCACAAAAGTTCAATAAAAAGAAAAAACGAGAGCAAAATATATGACAGTGGGATTAAGAATCGTTTTGAAAGTTCTATCTTATTTCCGCTTTCAAAATAGTTAAGTAGTTTGTAAATTCCGATTCCAAGCGAAATAGGTATTAAAATTGAAAAATAGGCTGCTAACCAGTTAGGTTGTCCTAGTGTCGAGAACAGTCTGACTGTGGGCTGAAAAGCATCTGTCCAGCAGGATACGTCAAAGGTACCCCTAAATACTAAACAGGTTAAGTCTCGTCCAAAGTGGGACGAAAATCCCCAAACTGCAACGGCCAATCCTGACACGAGACTTACAAAAATGATTTTAAAGGACGGTGTTTTTGAAATTGTTTCTTCTTCTGATTCGTCCACTTTTTTGCTGGTCTTGAGTTGTTGAGATGTTTCATGTTCGTTGTCAAAGAAATTTGAGACAAATGCATAGTAGAGAAAAATATAAGTTATAAGTGAAAGTAGGCCACCATTAAAGCGTGTGTAATAACCCCAAAAAGAAACATACGGATCCATGGAGAATATAGTGGACAAAATTTGGGATAGTAAGAAAAGTGCCAAGGGAATATCAAGCGGTGTTCTTTTACATACGAATTTCCCCAACATGATCATTTTGGAAATCCATAAAAACAAAACAAAAAGGGATACACCGTAGACTAAAAATAATTTATTAAATTCAAAAAGTTCTAGCGTTCTTGGAAAAAGTACTAATGGGGCTAGAAAAAAAATTGCGTAAAAAGAATAGAGAAGAGATTTGTTTGTGACAGATAAATAATTTCTCACGGGTGTTTTCAAAGTGTAGCATATGACTCTCAAAAGGACAAGAATTTAAAGTTGAATAAATAATCTTTGCGTGGTAGATTAGACAGATGGAACGCGAACTATTACTCCTAGGTCCTGGAAATACAAAAAAGGGAATTGCTGAAAATAAATTGTATGCGATTGGCTTTGGGGTTATAGGAATAATTGTTGTAGGTGTAATTGGAATCATAATTGTCAACTCACCAAAACCAAATTTACAAGCAAGTACTGTTGCAGAAAAATCTGTGACTCCTACTCAAAGTGTGGTTCCTTCAATTACATCACCTTCCCCCCAAGCCTCTGCGTCCCCAACTCTTAACATAAGCCCAACTAGTACACCCACACCTACTGTAACGCCAACGCCTACCCCAACTCCAACTCCAACCCCATCAACTACTCCAACACCAACGCCTACCCCAACTCCAACCCCATCAACTACTCCAACGCCTACGGTAACACCAACGTCTACTCCAACTCCAACACCTACTCCTTGAGCCGTAATTTCAAGGTGACCTTGCTAATTTCCGCTTTAAGTTTTGTGCGGGATTCTGTATACTAGACTAACTCGAAAACTTCGAGTCCTTTTCTATGTTTGATTCAATTTTTTCACTTTTCTCGCATGATCTTGGTATTGATTTGGGTCACTTCGAGTACTCAGTGCGAGCTGAGATTCAAAGGAGGTCAAATGTTCGATAGCATATTCAGTTTATTTAGTCATGATTTGGGAATTGATTTAGGTACTGCAAATACCGTGGTGTATGTGAGAGGAAAAGGAATAGCAATCAGAGAGCCGTCCATTGTTGCCCGGCACAATAAAACGAAACAAATTATAGCTATAGGTACTGAAGCCAAGAAAATGCTTGGAAAAACTCCCGGAAGTATTTCAGCAATTAGACCATTAGAACACGGTGTTATTTCTGACTTTGATGCCGCAGCTTCTATGCTTCAGCATTATATAAGACAAGTTCACGAAATAGGTTCTCCGTTCCCACGACTTGCCCGCCCCAGAGTGGTTGTAGGAATTCCGTCCGGCGTTACAGAAGTTGAGCGCAGAGCCGTCTGGGAGGCAGCACTCACAGCCGGCGCGCGTGCTTGTTATCTTATAGAAGAGCCTATGGCTGCCGCAATTGGTGCGGAGGTTTCAGTTTTTGAGCCCACTGGAGTTTTAACAGTGGACATAGGTGGAGGAACTACAGAAATTGCGGTAATTTCACTGGGGGGAATTGTGGTTAACAGAAGCTTGAAAATTGCCGGAAATGATATGGACCAAGCAATTATTCATTACATACGACTTAAACATGGTCTGATCATTGGTGAAAAAACTGCCGAAGAAGTAAAGTTGGCAATTGGAAGTGCTTATAAAAAGCCAACTCGCACCAAAGCTCAAAAGCCAAGAGTTGAAATTCCAAAAGAAGAAATAGAGGATATAGAGCTGGAAGAAGGGAAGAAAGGTGAGCGGGTTGCACTTATTCGCGGACGTGATATAGAAGTGGGGTTGCCTAGGTCTCTTAGAATTACGGAAAGTGAAATTAGAGAAGCAATTAGCCCGGTTATTTCAGAAATTGTAGATTCAGTAATGGATGTTATAGAGGAAACACCACCAGAATTAACTTCTGACATACTTGAAAGAGGAATTATGTTAACTGGTGGAGGGTCTCTACTATCTGGTATAGATGACCTTATTATAGAGAAAACAAAAATTCCGGTAACACTGGTGGAAGATCCATTAACTACCGTTGTCAGAGGTTGCGCCAAATTGCTAAACGACCCCGAAACCCTGAATAGAGTAAAAGTTACGGGGGGATTAAGATAATGACAGATGAATCTTCTGAAAAGATGAAGAGAGGGCATGAGGTTCTTGCACCTGGACAAAATATTTATGAACAAAGTCCATTTTCTCTCATTTCCACCGCACTTCAACAAAATCATGATCTTCCACTGGACGCAATAAGGATTATATTTACTAAAGCTGCCCAGATGCGATTAATAGCACATTCAGAAGCAACGCCAGAGCAGGTTGAAGCATGGAGGTCTAGGCTTATAAGTAGGGTGGAGGTTCTTTTTGCTGAACCTGAAAGAAAGTTATTGCACGTTGATATCACACAAATTGCACCAACCGTTTCTGAGGCATTGGATCTTTTAGATAGATTTCCATTGTGGGATGAATATATAAGAAATCACACGGGTTATAACTTAAATGGAAAGCCACCTCCGCAGTCAAAATTTCAAGAAGAACCATATAAAAAATGGGCATTAGATACAATTAGAAGACGAAAATTTTTAAAATCTGCAGGATTGAAGGCAAATGACCATACCATTCAAGCTACTCCTCATGGACCATCCAATGCGGCCATAAATAAAGCTAATCGATTGGATAGAACGGATAAGCACTATTGATGAGCTTAGTGGTAAGAATGATGGGAGGTTTCAGATAAGCTATGCATTATGAGTATGTTTATAAATCGAATAGGTTTGAGTCTAGACGCCATAGGAGAACCAAGAGAAGCTTCAAAGGCGTATTTCTTCTCATAGGGCTTGTAGTCTTGGGTTATTATCTGTCAGGATTTGTGCTTCAGATAGTCAGAAATAAAAACACCGTAACTGTTGCGTCCCCCCTGGCAGAGCCTGTTTCAGCCTCAATCGACACTATAAAAGGTGTAGTTGCACCTTCTCAGCTTCCTGAAGTAGTTAAAACATCCCTAGACGGTACCACGGGTACATATGCGGTTGTCATAAAAAATCTCAAAACAGGAGAGTCATTTGCATTAAATGATAAGCGTAAATTTGATTCTGCAAGTCTTTATAAGCTATGGGTTATGGCAACTACGTTTCAAATTATGGAAACAGGGAAGCTAAATGATGAAATAGTGCTAGATAGGCCTATTGCGGAATTAAATAAGAAATTTGGAATTGCCTCAGAATCTGCGGAATTAACTAAAGGACAATTTAATATGAGTATCAAAAGTGCTCTTTATCAAATGATTACCATTTCCCATAATTATGCAGCTCTGGCCATTTCTGAAAAAATTGGGTTATCCAATATTGCAAAGTTTTTGAAAAATTCTGAATTAAATGCTTCCACAATTGGTAAATCCTTGCCCCAGACAAATGCGAATGATATAGCGCTTTTTTACGAAAAACTATATAAAGGAGAGCTTGGCAGTAAAGAATCAACGTCTTCCATGATGGAATTACTTAAAAAGCAGCAGCTAAATGACAGAATCCCAAAATATTTACCGGAAGGTGTAGTAGTAGGACATAAAACAGGAGAGTTAGAGTACGTCAAACATGATGCAGGCATAGTATTTACTGATAAAGGGGATTATATAGTAGTACTATTATCTGAATCTAAAAATCCAGCCGCGGCAGCTGAGCGTCAAGCTTTACTGTCCAAAGCAGTGTATGAATATTTTCAAGAGAAAGAGTGATGTGTGGATTTTTGCGGTGCTCGTTTCACTGTGCTCCTAAAAAATCCAGCCGCGGCAGCTGAGCGTGAGGCACTTCTCTCCAAGGCTGTATATGAATACTTCGAAAGTCAAAAACAATAAAGTCCTACTTGTGGAAACGCACCCTTTATGCCTATAAATAAAGAGGAGTAATATTGTGAAAAAGAAGATTAAAAAAAGGGTTAGTGCAAAAAAACAAAAAAGAGGCATGGTTTTCTTTTTGACGGCGATCATTGTGGTTAGCATAGTCGCATCACTTTCATTAATTACGGTTAAAGGGAATATAGAAAAAGGGAGAATTGCGGACAGTACGTGTGCTGTTCTTCCACTGCAGCCTAAAGTTCTTCAAATTGAGTACTATCCGCGTGACGCACGCTTTTTTAGCAACTTAGATGCGAAAGAGACAGGTTTTGAAAATAAGAAAGTCTCCGACCAAGAAATATATGTAAAAACGGTATCCTCCGAATTATTAAAATCCATAAATGAAGCGACTAGGTTCCAAGGATATAAAAATCCGTCAGCACCTCAATTCTTAAAGTATTCAGTAGCAGATACTAAGAAGTATTACACCAAAATTCCTCGTGGATATTTATTGAAGCCGCAAGAAGGAGTGTATAGGCCCAACTATAACTCGATTTTAACCCAAAACAATATATGTGACTATGTAGACAACAAGGGGGTTACTGAAGTATGGATGTTTGGATATCATTTTGGAGAAATTGAACCGGATGAGTCCAGGATGTCAGGTAAATATGGAGATATAAGTAATTCATGGCCGAAAGAGGAATTACTTCCTGATGAATACAAACTACCTGTTTGCAAAAAACCATATGTTCTCTACAACTATAATTATGATAGGACAGCACTAGAAATGCTGCATAACAAGATTCATCAGTTAGAAAATATAGTAGCCTATGCTGACGGTACATATCCGCCTACTGTTGAGAATACGTCACGCGGGAGCAGTAATTTTTGGGGTAATTTTTCTGAATATGTACAGCCAAATACAATTCATAACTATAAAAGCTCTTGTGGTAACGCTCACTATACCCCCAATTGGAGCAGTGCATCAGATGAATACAGGTATGACTTGTCGACCATGAAGGAGAACAACTGTGAAAATTGGAATCCGGATCCTTCTAAAAGCGAATACAAGATGGCCAATTGTGCTCAGTGGGGATGTAGCGAAAAGGGCTATTACATGTGGTATTTGCAGAATATGCCCGGATACAATAACGGCATAGAATATAATGGGAAGCCTGTGAGAAACTGGTGGGAGGCTCTCTATGATCCAGTAGAGTTTATAGATCGCGGAAGGTCTTTATTGGGTGAATCTGCCTATGTGTGTCCGTCGCCAACTCCAATCCCTCAAATAACAGTTGTTAAAGATGGTAGTAATGTCCGGCGGACGCCATGCGGCGTCATAGGAGATGTAAATAGTGATAGAAAAATATCAAATGCAGATATTGAATCTATTTTAAAACTATTGGCAAATAAATGGCCGGCAACGCGCGCGCAAACTAAACGAGCAGATGTAAATAATGATGGTCAGATAAACATGCAAGACACAGTTGAGTTAAGAAGGTATTTAGCCGGATTAAGTGATACATTCCTCGCATGCAGCCCATCATTAAAGGCTAGATAGGCTTTCTCCCTTACATGGCAAGTTGGCAAAAAGTGGGGACTTGAGATGTTATATAAGTAATATTGTTACAGCTTTAAGTTGGCCTTGACATCTAATCACCCGAGCGATATAATAGATTTTACGAGATTTGAAGTGAGGCTTAAATAATGAGTTGGAACGTAATTCGCTAGATTTTATAACGTAACTTTTTGCATCTACTGGAAACAGTAGGCCTTCTTCTCCTCGGATTTTCACTTTCAAGACGTCATCCTGAACGTAAGTGAAGGATCCCATTAAAAAGAGATTCTTCGCGTTGCTCAGAATGACAAGTGGAATTTTGAAATTGCTCATTAACAAGTAAAAAGATGCTTGGAAAGTGGTAGGAAGTCATGCGCAAGCATGACAACTACTAACTGAAAACAACAAACTACTAACGCAAGTTAGAAGTTATGAGTCAAAAGTTAGAAGTTAAAAATAAGTACCGCTTTCTAAGAAGATTTTGTATAGATAGGTTTGGTCGTGAGGTCAAACTTATCAAAAATGGATTCGCTTTTCGAAGCGAGTTCAAAAAGTAAATTCTTTGAGGAAACCGGGAAAATTACTACAAAAATTTTGTCCGTTAATTTAAAAATATGCAAAGCATGTTTTCATGCTGCGCATAAAAATAACGGTCACTTTAAACTGAAGCTCGCAAGAGACTAAGTTTTTTTTGAGAATTTGATCCTGGTTCAGGATGAACGCTGGCGGTGTGCTTTAGGTATGCAAGTCGAACGGATGAGACCGCAAGGTCAAGTCAGTGGCAGACGGGTGAGTAACACGTATGAATCTACCTTTTAGCGGGGAATAACTTGTCGAAAGACGGGCTAATACCCCATATGTCGAAAGATGAAAGGACTTAACTGTCCACTAAGAGAGGAGCATGCGTCCTATCAGCTAGTTGGTGAGGTAAAGGCTTACCAAGGCTACGACGGGTATCTGGACTGAGAGGTTGACCAGACACAGGGGCACTGAGACACGGGCTCCACACCTACGGGTGGCAGCAACCAGGAATATTGCGCAATGGACGAAAGTCTGACGCAGCGACACCGCGTGGAGGATGACAGCTTTAGGGTTGTAAACTCCTTTTGATAATCCCTTCACAGATTATAGAATAAGGCCTTACTAATTACGTGCCAGAAGTCTCGGTAATACGTAAGGGCCAAGCGTTATCCGGATTTACTGGGCGTAAAGAGTGTGTAGGCGTCCTTCCAAGTTCTCATTTAAATCTCAGGGCTCAACCTTGAATCTGGTGAGAATACTGTTAGGATGGAGGATCGTTCGGGATACTAGAACAGTTGGTGTAGCGGTGAAATGCGTTGATATCAACTGGAATACCAAAGGCGAAGGCAGGTATCTGGAATTTTCCTGACGCTGAGACACGAAAGCTAGGGTAGCGAAACAGATTAGAGACCTGTGTAGTCCTAGCCCTAAACTATGGATGCTAGATTCCCCGGAACAAAGCGTATGCTTTGTAATATTCAAATAATCCAATACACAAATAAACAAATAATACAAATGAGCGTATTTGACTATTTGGATATTTGACCATTTTGGGTATTTGTATTATTACAAAACCGTAGGTTTTGTTTTGGGGAGTCGCAAGCTAACGCGTTAAGCATCCCGCCTGGGGAGTACGGCCGCAAGGCTAAAACTCAAAGGAATTGACGGGGACCCGCACAA
>CAYOTA010000020.1:0-17260 GCA_964406795.1 uncultured Gammaproteobacteria bacterium | reverse complement strand
CAACGCTTGAACTCAGCTAATTCCACGTGGCGTAAGCCCGTGGAAGTTTAATATAGAGATGTCTAAAAACGAAAAATTAAGAGCACCTGTTCCAGAAGAACCAGGAGTTCCTCGTCCCGTTACTGAATTAACATTATTTCCTAATAGACCTGGTTATTGGAATCGGGTTGATCAGTATACCTCAGCTTTTACAAATATTGTGGCTAAAAGTGAAAGGGCAGATTCAGCATTTCACAGGTTTCAAGGCAAGATGGATAGTATCGGTGATAGGCTTACTGTAGTTATGAGTGAGGCAATTGAGGAACGCAGGAATAGTCTTGCATCTATATCTGCGGGAAAAGCATATGTAAAGATTTTTGAAAAGTTGTCTCAAGAAGGAGTATCTGAAAAAGACATTATGAGATTTTTTAAGACATGTCTTACGATCAATACTTTACAATCCGATAGTTTTCGAGGCAAAACAATGGATGAGGCTGTAAGGAGAGTGAATTTAGACAGTAGCAGTTACTCAAGAATGCAGGCGTTGCCGAGGGCTCAGGCTGTTGCACGGGTGGATGAACAACCATGGTATTGGGGCAAAAAAGGCTCTTGGAGTGATTTTGTATTTTTGAATTCAAACTTTGCTTATGTAGTAAATCCGGATTCAATTTTAGTAACTGAAACAAAAGGAGCACTAACACTAATGCCGAAAACACTATATGAACAGAGCTTTGAAACTATTGAAGACGCCTATCCCGATTGGGTGAGAGGATTGGATGAGGGGGCCGTAAAGATGGAAGAGGTTAAAGATGAGTTGGCCGATGATGAAGCAAGTTTAGACTATCAAACACAAAAATTAAATGTAATTCGTAGACAAACGGATACGCTTAATAAATCAATTTTTAGTAAATCTCTAAAATCCGCTAGGTTTAGTGCTAATTTGAGAAAAGAAGCAAGCGGCCAGATATCATCTTTTCCAAATCTGATTACATTTGTTGCAAATACGGATAGGTATATGGTAGATCCTACAGTTTTTGATTATTATGATGTGAATAGTGATGAAGATAGAATAAGATTCAATAATAGATCCGCAATATCTCCTAAAAATGCTGTTGAAGGAGAAATAGAAAATTTTATAAATAAGAATCCCTTTCAGACTGAATTTTTGGCCTTATGGTTTGAGAGAAAAATGCATGATATGGGTGTAAGGACTATGACAGATATTGTAGATCCTAGCCATATCGCAGTTCTTTTTACAGCGGGAGAAGAGCGTCAAAGTCTCATGCAGGTGTTAAAACTAAAAAGCAAAAAAGCTCATGACACCCTAAAGTTTGGAATAATTCCGTTTTTTGATGAGCTAGGTCCTGATGATAAAGATTATCTTTCTTCTTACGTATCAGGGGCTAACATCTCTTATGATGAATTGATTATGGAATTGGCTGAAGTATTATCCTTGAAAATTGCTCGTGAGGGAATTAATAATACATCTTCAGAATTTAATAAAAGAGAATCAGAATTTAAAAAATTTGCAAAAAATATTACTCTAAATAATTACCGGTGGTTTTGGGAGGAGATGAAACGAGCAAGAGTGCAAGGTTATACCCATTCTGCAAGTGAACCGGTACAAGATTCAGAACTGTTAGAAATTAGCGAAGATCTGCATAAAGAAGAGAAGGTGAGAGTGCAGGAGGTGGAGGCTTCAAATTTGTCAGGATGGGATGTATTTTACGCCAGAAAAAGACAGGTGGATTCAGATCATTTAGTAAGGTTGGAGGGGGACACATTGGAAACACTTGAAGAAAGCTTAAAGGAGTTTATGGCAGCCGAAGGTATAAGTTTTCCTATAAAAATTTCAAGTGCAATAAATGCTTTAGATGATTATGTGGGGCTAAGTGACAATATACATATAAGAAAACGAAAAACTATGATTAATGGCGAAGTTTTTGACAAGATAAAGCGTGGAAGAGATGGGAGAATCTTTGTCAAGATGGATAGGGAAAAGCATGAATTAATATTTTTTCTTTACGGAAAAACTGATTATTATTACGACTTTCCACATACAAATCTATAATTCCTCGATTATTTTTGCATTTTCCAGTGTAAACTCCCCAACCCTTGTTCTCACTAGTTTTTCTAAATATGCGCCGGTTTCAAGTTTTTGTCCTATGTCGCGTGCTAAACTTCTTATGTAAACACCAGTCCCGCACTCAATTTTGATAACAAGAGTAGAGTATGCATATTTTGTAATTTCAATAGTTTTAATAAAAACGGGACGCGCCTCCATTACCACCTCTTGACCGCGTCGGACTCGTCTATGCGCCGGTTTTCCCTGAATTTTGATAGCTGAATACATGGGAGGTGTTTGCATAATTTCTCCAATAAATTCTTTAATTACTTCTTGAATAGCCTCAATGCTTGGTTTAATTTCAAGATTGTATTCTTGAATTGGTCCTTCACGGTCATCGGTTTCAGACGTGTATCCTAATTTTACGGTTGCTTCATATTCTTTGTCTCCTTTTACATATGTATCGAGTAATTTTGTATTTTCCCGTCCCACTGCAATTACTAAAACACCTTCCGCTAGTGGGTCAAGTGTCCCACCATGTCCTACGCGCTTAACGCCTGTTTTGCGTCTTACTATGGCCACCACATCATGAGATGTTATTCCTAACGGTTTATGTACGGCAAATATACTCATCATCCAGTAGATTATATCAAAGGTTTTACTTTTTGTGAGTTTACGAGCAAAAAGGAAGGTTCTTGATGTGTAGCCGAGTGGTTGTTGTTAATTGCAAAAATATTTTTAATATTGCAGGATTTACACTTAATTTAATTTGAGGTTAATGCTCGATTTTAGCTCAATCTCTTTTTTGTTTAAATCAAATTTAATCGAATAATGGTCAAAAAATCCCTTTTGTCCCACGACTCCATATGTATTTTTATCCATTTTAGGAAAAAAACCAACTTCCGCAGAGTGGTTCAAGCCCCCTACTTTTATTTCAACGCGGTGGAGATAGTAATACTCTGGTATGCCGGTTATTCCTCTTACGATTCTTTTTTCTCCAGTTTCTACCGCAATTCCAAGAATTTCACCTATTTGGGCATCAAAAACACACAAGTCAGCACCTGAATCTACAAGAACCTCATATTTAACTGAATTATTTCTATGAACAATTTCTATTGGAATAACGGGACGCAATACTGTAGGAGAATATCTTTTATACTTAAATTTCATCAATTGAAATTATCCAATATAGTTATTAAGATTTGCAGGAACATTTGTTAGTATAGGTGAGGCAAAACCTTTTTTTTTCGCCTTTTCCCAAGCCTCTCTTGCTGTCTTTCCCGAGGATATTACAGTCTTTTCATCGTCCTTTAGTGTGACCCAATGCCCCTTATATTTTTCATAAAGAATTGTCCAATTTATAGCCATATCTGTATCCTAACAAAGTTGTGAGGTAAAATCAATTTTGTCCGGGTGCGGGGAATTGGACCTTCTGCCTCTGCGTCTAACTATCTATTGATTTTTAGTTGTCGGGGTGCGGGGAATTGGACCCCGTGCCTCGTCGTTCCGAACGACGCGTGCTACCGATGCACCACACCCCGTAATTTACAGATTATATCAGGTCTCATCCAGACGTACCAAACTAGTCCTTGTTCTAGAATGTTTTATCCAGTAAGCTTGTTACGTGACTAATAGAACGGATGAAAGAATAATATCTGAAATTGTTTCCTTGAGGAAAAAAGGGAAAAGTGTATCAGAAATAAGTGTCACGCTTGCAACTCCAAAAACAACAGTCTTTAGGTATATACAAAGTGTAAGTATACTGCCTGAATATAGAAATGAATGGTTAGAAAAAAGGGGTGGTAGCAAGAAAAGGAAGCTTCTCGCACAAGAACTCGCAGACGAATACGCTCAAAAAATAGTTAAATCGTTATCTAAAAAAGAATTACTCCTCTTTACTGCGGCCTTATACTGGGCAGAAGGAAGTAAAATAGATTTTAGTCTTTCAAATACAGATCCATTATTAATCAAGATATTTATGAAAGGGTTGGTTGATGTGCTAGGGGTTAAAAAATCTGACTTTAGGGTTTACATAAGGACATATGAAGATTTAGATAAAGGAAAATGTATTAATTATTGGATGAAAGTAACTGATTTGCCAAGAGAACAAATAAAAAGCGTGAATGTTTTGTTTGGGAAAAAATCCGGAAAGTTAGAATATGGAATGTGTAGAATAAGAGTAAGCAGGGGAGGAGCCTTTCTTAAAACATTAAGATCAGTAAATCTGGCCGTTGTTAATTCTTTAGCAAATCAATCCAATATCCTGTAAAATACATAAGTTGTCCCCGTAGTTCAAAGGATAGAACAGACCCGTCCTAAGGGCCCGATGTTGGTTCGATTCCAATCGGGGACGCATATACCATGGGCTTATGTCCTTCAATTTCATATGTTAGATTCATAGATGAGGTAAACACAAAAGTACGGCTAGACGAGCGTTGCTCGCATAAAAAAATCTAAAAGGGAATTATATAAAAGGAAGGGAATTGTTATCGCAATGATGTATGCAGTATTTTAGGGTTTTTATGTTTGCAATTACAGCTACAAAGAAAAAAAGTTCAGAGCCGGTAGCACTTTCCAACAGCTAATGGGTTAATGGAAATCTGGCGGATATCAGTACTCATCCTTAGTGTGATTGTATTTTCCATAGGTATTATCATTCTTTCCTTCAGCTTCAAAAAGGCCAAGTAATTTCCTTAGAAGTTTAAAATCCTCTATAATACAAATATGGGGAAAAAACAGATTGCCAAGTTTCTTATTTTGCGTACGTTGGGGAATTTTCTAATTCTTTTTATGGTGTTTGGATTTATTGCAACTTTTGGACCAGCAATATTTTACGAAGTGCGTTTCCGAGTATCTCTGTTCAGGGGCGTTTCTTATGCGCTTACTTCAAAAAACGCTGAAGAGATTAAAGAGATCAATGATACAAAAAAGCAGAAGCCTGTTTCTGAAAGTTTATTTGGCGATGTACTGTCGCAGAAAAAAGAGCAAGAAATTATTCCGGTTGATACAACATTTTCAGTAGTTATTCCCAAAATTGGGGCTAATGAAAGAGTCACAGCCAATGTAGACCCTTCAAATGAAGAAGAATATTTGGATGTTTTAAAAACTAGCGTTGCTCATGCAAAAGGTTCAGCCCTTCCTGGACTAGGAGGAACTACATATTTATTTGCGCATTCTGCAGATAATTTTTGGGACATAGGGCGCTATAACGCAGTATTTTATTTATTAAAAGATTTGAATATAGATGATGAGATATCAGTGTTTTTTGATAATAAGCGCTATAATTATTCAGTTTATGACAAAAAAATTGTAGACCCGTCAGAAGTAGAGTATTTAGCAGCAAATATAGGGCAGGGAGAACGTATTATTTTACAAACATGCTGGCCTCCGGGAACCGCGTGGAAGAGATTGCTCGTCTTTGCAAAACCTGTAAACAATTAGTTTTGCAGAAAGAACGTCAGCGCCCTTTTCGCAAAGCCTAAAAACTCGTAATTTTTTTGCCTGATTTACTAATCCAAATTTAATTATTGTGCCTCAATTGTATGAATTTTTAGTGATACATTTTAAGTATAGTTTTGTGTACTTTTTTGTATTGACCCGTCAAGCTTACCGTCTGGTATAGTTTTTACATCTCATGGTAATACGCTATGTGTAATAAAATGACAATCTGCCCAAAGTCTTTTGTTTCTTCATTTATTTGTGTTTCCTTATTTCTTGTCTTGGCTTTAACTTTAATACAGATACTATCCAACTTTCGTTCGTTTGTAGTTTTAACAGGAAGCATGAGTCCTGCAATTCCTCAAGGCAGTATGACTTATGTAAAATCTGAATTAGAGTACAAAAAAGGCGACATTATTACTTTTTCAAAACCCAATGGGAGTAGAGTTACTCACAGAATTGCACAGGTTGAGGGGCAAGGGTATATAACGCGTGGGGATGCAAATAGTCTTAGTGACTCAGAGGTAATTGTAATAAATCAAGTTATTGGAAAAACATTTCTAACTATCCCACATATTGGAAATGTTATTTTGTTTCTAAAATCTCCAAACGTAATAGTGGGGCTTGCCGTGATTACTGGGATGCTTGTTAGTTTTAAAATTCTAAGAATTACCAGGGCGCGAATTTACAGAAGTTTTGATATGTTTGTGAAAACGGAGTTACATAAGTAGATCACTTAAAGACCAAGAATTATACTATTGATAGGAAAACTACAATGGTACGGATATAAAACAAACTCCGATAGGCAGCTGACCGCCCACGGAAGCAAGATTTGCAAACATATCTCAGATTATTCTCATGGCAAAAACATTTAATTTTTTGTGTTTTTTTTGAAAGGAGGTGAATTATATGAATATTAAAAATAAAATTGCTGCCGCTTCTGCTTCTGCTGTAATTTTAAGCGGTGTGTTATCTAATGCTGCTTTTGCTTCTACAAATATAACAATTTCAGGAAATTTGAAGAAGTCAGAAAACAAAGTAATTGTTAAACAGGCAAACGTAACCGCAGTTTTGCAAGGAAACGCTCAAACAGTTAACACGGTTGTTAACTCTTCTGCGTCCACTGGGGGAAACAAGGCAAACGACAACATGGGAGATGTGAGTATAAAGACGGGAAATGCAACTTCCAAGGTTACAGTATTGGTTGGAGGAGGCTCTAACACTGCAACCCTTTCTTGCGGATGCGCAGAAGGAGCAACTGACGTTAAGATTAAGGATAACGGTAAAAAATCAAAGAATACCGTAGTTCAAAAATCACTTGATCTAACACTTGTTGGCCAAGGAAACATTGCTGCAGTTAAAACTGGTGTAGGCTCAGGCGCTGAAACTGGAGACAATAAGGCAAATGGTACTGGAAATAAAGGAACTGTTGAAGTTGAGACGAAAGATGCTAAATCAACAGTAGACGTAGTAGTTGAAGGTGGTACAAACGTACTTGAGTAATTTGTAAGTACTGCTTAGTTTTTGAAAACGGGCCTCTAGGGGCATTGACCCTGCGGAGGCCGTTTTCATTTTTTATCAGAGTATTTCATATCAAAATCATCGTGACCTAGAATTGCATCTAGTACGACTATGTTTTCTTGGGGAATTACTATATAGGCAATTCTGATTCTTTTAGAAAACTCATGCTGCAGTTTTAAATTACGTTCCGTATTACCGGGATCAAATCTTCTTAATGCTAGATCTTTCCCTTGTATCCTTATTTTTAATTCTTTTCCTGTTAGGCGTTTAGTTCCTGGTCCATACGGAGTAGTTGCAAGACTATCAACCATTGCCTGAATGTCAGAAACCATTCTTATGTCTCCCTTGGCAAATTTACTAGCAACATCCTGAATATGTTCTGTTAAAGCTTGTATATTCATAGGTTGTAGATCAGTCCCTTGTTTATAAAGAGTAAGTGCGTAGGGCTCAGCCATTTCTTTTTCAGGCAATGCTACTAACGGTTCTATGCGAACCACTTGTGTTTGTTGCTTGGGAATGCGTTTGCCTTTTTGAACGGATGATGGATTTACTAAGTCTATGGTGAAGGGTTTTATTTTATAGGGCTCAAGAGCTGTCTTAATTTTATTAACAGTATCAATTATAAGTGCTTGAGTAGATTGTCTGTATTCAACAACAAAGCGTTCAGGGACAAGAGTTCTATTTTCCATTATTGTTGTGACGATCAAATTTGTGGGAATTTCATGTGGATTTAGTCCTGCTGATTTGAGGCCTACCGAAATTAATGACCAGACGGGATCCCGTTTTATTTCATCCCTAATTCTATTTATATATATTTCTAATTGTCGCTCATTTAACTGATTTGCCTGTTCCCGTTCCCTAGATGTATGATCAGCGAGTATACCATTTAAAGCAAATGCATCCTTTGCTAAAAGGTCTAATAGTGGTTTTGCATGATCCACTGTCTTACCACTGTTAGTCAAGAATGCAACAATATCTTTATCATAAAAATGGTTTCTTATATATTGTCTGTAGCTATCTAGTGTATTTGACGTTGTTAGCTTATGTTCTTCTTTCAGTGAGTTTATGGTCTCTGTATCACTATCTTTATCATCTTCAGAATCAAGCTTATTAATTAAGTCAGTCTTTTGTGCTGGTGCTACAGAATCCAAATAAGCTGACGTTTTTCTAAATAGACCTTCGGTTATAGAACCATAAGTCATGAGTGAAAGTATCTGTTTTGCTTTTGTGTGTAATTCCTTTATGTCCACATGAGATGTGATTGGCCTCAAGGTATCAAGAATTGTCTCTTCCAATTGTAGAGCTTCCTCTGATTTCAGCCATGCAGCAATCTCCCCTTGTAATTCGCGGGTTGCATCAATATAGGCCTGTGCGGAGGGAGAGGCTATAAAGTCAGCAAAAGAGTTTTTCGGAGCACCAAAAGGCTCAGGCAGTCTTATTTGTTCGCCAGGTTGTGGGGGAGTTGGTTGGCGCCTTGATTCTGTGGTCATCCGGGAAATATACCAAATTTGTAAGAAAAATTCAAACTCTAGGTTTATTTTAAGAAATTACACAAGAGTCAGGGGACTCTTTGTTGCTTGCTTAGAGCAAATACCTATATAATATTTGCATGTCACAATTTGTTCATCTCATGGTTAAAAATCCCAAGGATGATGAAACTCCCATCCAGGCAGCCACCCAGATTTTCTCAAGCATTTTGCCTCATGCGTATATTCCTTTATGGAAGCGCACATATATAAAGCCTGAACCATATGCGTTTGAATTATTTTTAATAAATCAAACAGTTTCTTTTTATGTAACTGCACCGGAAAACAAAGAAACGGTTGTGAGCAGTGTTATCTCATCATCGTTTCCTAAGTCAAGAATTATAAAAACTACAGACCCTATGGTAGAGGTGTTAAAGTCAAAACACGTAGCATATGGCCAGATGGTGTTAAATTCGTATCCGTATCTGCCCATTAAAACATATGCGGACTTTGAGGATGTAGATCCATTATCCGCAACGCTTGGATTTTTGGGAAAGCAGTCTGAAAACGTGCAGATGGCAGTTCAGATTTTAGTAACTCCAGCCACATTTGCATGGCAAAGTAATGCGGTAAAGCAAGCAGGGCATATGATTATGGATGCTCCGGGATCTGCAACGGACCCGGCTGATAAAGCCAGATATGCTCAAAATCCCCAAAAACTTTTAATGATGCAAAAAGCTGCATTTCAAGGTGGAAAGGCGGTTGTAAGGTTAATTGTGGGAGCTGATACATTGCAAGAGGCGAAAAATGAACTATCTAATTTGGCCGGAACATTTGGAACATTTTCTTTGGGGGAAGGAAATCAGTTTGCCCTGAAAAAGCCCAGGATTCGCAAAAAACTGCTTCTTGAGCGTATTAAAACGCGAAAAACTGGTCTTTTTGAAAAGCGTCAGCAAGTTTTAAATGCCCAAGAACTAGCAACATTATGGCATCCACCGGGAATTTTACTTGGGGGACTCAAAAATATTTCATGGGGTAAAACACTGCTGGGTGAGGCGCCTGAAAATTTGCCGGTTATTACCAACATGACAGACGAAGATAAACAGCATCTTAATTTTTTTGCAAAAACTGAGTTTAAAAACAAAGAAACAATTTTTGGAATTAAGGATGCTGATAGGCGTAAGCACATTTATGCGATTGGAAAAACCGGTGCGGGTAAATCTACACTTATTGCTAACATGGCAATTGATGATATTAGAAAGGGGAGAGGAATTGGAATTATTGATCCGCACGGGGATTTATCAGAAATTATTTTAGACTATATTCCAAAGCGGCGCTTAAATGATGTGGTATATTTGGAGCCGTTTGATACGGAGCGTCCGTTTGCATTAAATGTTTTGGAAATTCACAATAAGCAGCACAAAGATTTAATTTCGTCAGGAATTGTGTCAATCTTTCACAAAATTTATGGTGAGAGTTGGGGGCCGCGGCTTGAGTATATTTTGCGTAATGTTATCTTGACGCTTTTGGACGTAGAGCAGGGGACTCTTATGGATGCGCTGCGGTTATTGTCAGACGATGCATACAGAGCCAAGATAGTAGCTCAGGTCCAGGATCCGGTACTTCGAAATTTCTGGGAAAATGAGTTTGCAAAAATGTCAGATAAGATGCGAACAGAAGCTGTTATGCCGATTCAAAACAAGATCGGACAATTTGTATCCTCAAAAATGATTAGAAATATTATTGGCAGTCCAACCAGCACAATTAACTTACAGGAAATAATGGATGATGGGAAAATATTAATTCTTAATTTGTCCCAAGGAAAATTAGGTGAGGACAACGCGGCCTTACTGGGAGCCATGATAATCACTCAAATTCAGTTAGCTGCCATGAATAGAGCCTTTATAAAAGAAGAGGATAGGCGGGACTTTTTTCTCTACGTTGACGAATTTCAAAATTTTGCAACAAGCTCATTTATTAAAATTTTATCAGAAGCCAGGAAATATAGATTATCCCTCACACTTGCAAACCAATATTCAGACCAACTAGAAGAAGAGATTCAGCGTGCAATATTTGGAAATGCAGGAACGATAATTTCATTTGTTGTAGGCGCACATGACGCATATACACTGACCAAAGAATATGCTGAGATTTATTCTGAAAATGATTTAGTGTCTCTTGGAAAATTTGAAACAGTTGTTAAGTTATCAATTGACAGTATGACATCCGGTCCGTTTCCTGCAATAACTCTTCCATTGCCGTCACTTAAGAATGATAATAGGGCGGACATTATCCGTGTTTCTAAAGAACGCTACGGACGGAAAATCTCCTAAGCTCAAACTTGCTTCGATTTATCTGCTATAATAATTCGTGATGAAGCGTAACATGTCCATTGTCTCCATTTTTCTTATTGTATCAATCGTAATTTTTTTTGTATCACAAACAATTTTAATGTCCCCGGTTTATTTTTTGTCCTCTCTTTTTTCTTTACCCCGTGCATCTCTATATTCATTAGTATATGCAGATAAAACCAGTGATGAAATTTCTTTACTACGTTTAGAAAATACAAAATTAAAAGAAAAATTGCAGGAATTAAATACTTTAAAAAAAGATAATGAAGCGCTTCGCAGTCAATTTGAAGATGCAACAGTAGTGACTAATGCGTTGGTTCCTGCAAAAGTAGTAGGACTGAAAGGTTCTGTGCAAAGTCCAACCAATTTCATTTTAGACCAAGGCACAACTAGTGGAATTAAAAAAGGAATGCCTGTTGTAGTGGGACAGCAATTGGTTGGGAAAATTATAAAGGTAAGTTCATATTTTTCAGAAGTAATGCTCGTGGTAAATAAAGATTTTTCAACAATCGCGCAGTCGGGAGAAAATAGCTCACCCGGAATTATACAAGGATATGACGAGTTTATTTTATTTGATCACGTTGTTATAACAGATACAATTTCTAAAAAAGAAACGGTTGTAACAAAAGGTGAGCTGGACTCAAACGGGGTAGGAATTCCGCCAGGATTTATTGTGGGAGAAATAATAAAAGTTAATAAGTCTGACACAAAGCCGCTTCAATCAGCAACAGTTAAAAGTTTATTAAAATTTAGCTCCTTACCGGTCGTTTTTGTCCTGAAACAATAACTCATTATGATAGGTAAAACAGTATTAATTACTATACTATTTATGTCTCTCGTGTTGGAATCAACGCTACTACCGTTTCCTTTTGTATTACTGTTCTCTTTATTGTATTTATTTTATTATGATGACATAGGAGCATTAGTTTCTGTTCTTGTTTTATCCGTTTTGCTTGATGCGTTTTCCATGCGGCATGTAGGAATTACCGGCTTGTTTATATTTGGTGCTTTGTTTGGGTCTGTAATTTTAGAAAAGGCATTATCACTTCAAGGCCCTATTCTTTTTACATGCGTTTTGTTACTTTCTGTATTTTTCTACAGCTCATGGGAGGGGTACCAATTTTCGGTTATATTAAGTGCGATTTTACTAGCTGGAGTGATTTTATTTATTGTAATTGAGAGAAGAAGGCAAAAAAAGGGAGGAGTCATTGCGTAAAAAATTTAAAACAGGACATGCTTTTTCAGATTCTATAGAAGAAAGATCATTTAAATTTACTGGGTCAAAAACTCACAATCCATTTTTTAGGCGGCCTGATTTTATAACCTTTATTCCAGCAGTTGTACTTGTTTGTATTTTTATGATCCTTGTTTTGAGGTTATTTTTTGTGCAGGTTGTGCAAGGCGCTTATTACACTAGGCTGTCAGATGATAATAGGACGCGTACAATAGTTATTCCTGCTCCACGAGGAATTATTTTTGATAGGAATAAAAAACCTCTTGTGAGAAATGTTCCCGTTTTTGAAATACTTGAAAAAGGGAAAGCAGAAATTATTTCAAAAGAGCAAGCTCTTAAAAGAATTTCAGAAAAAAAAGATGTAATTGAAACGGTTGCACGTGAATATTTATATAAAGATATCTTTGCACATGTATTAGGGTACACGGGCCAAATCACTGATGATCAATTATTGCTTCCAAATTTTGATGGGTACGCTATTTCTGATTTTGTAGGAAAAATAGGACTTGAGAGTTTCTATGAAGGACAATTACACGGTGTAAATGGGCGTGAATTGTATGAGGTAAATGCTAGGGGAGAAGAAATTCAGTTTTTAGGACGTGAAGAGCCTATCCCGGGAAATAACCTGGTGACGTCCCTTAGCCTAGATCTTCAAAAAGCCGCAGCAGAAGCATTAAAAGACTATGAAAAAGCAGCGGTTGTGGTAACTAACCCTCAAAATGGCGAGATTTTAGCCTTATATTCCAAGCCGGCATTTGACCCAAATCTTTTTACCAAAGATAAAGAATATGCAGCATCAGGTGAATATAAAAGCCGGGAAAGTGTGCTACTAGACGGTGAAAAATTTCCGTTACTTGACCGGGCTATCTCAGGAGCTTACCCTCCAGGATCTACGTATAAACTTATAACCTCAGCGGCAGTGTTGGCTGAAAAGGCAGTGTCCCCCGAATTCCAAGTACAAGATACAGGCGTTATTTCAGTAGGTGGCGCAACGTTTGGAACATGGAATTATTTGGAAAATGGTAAAACTGAAGGATCTGTTAATTTGCGCCGCGCACTTCAGCGGTCAAATGATATTTATTTTTATAGAGTGGCTGAGAAATTAGGAATACAAAACTTAGATAAATATACTAAGTTATTTGGATTGGGTGCTAAAACAGGTGTAGACGTTCCAGGGGAAGTGTCCGGTACTGTTCCTGGTGAAAAATGGAAAAAGCGCGTCATGGGGGAACAGTGGTACTTGGGGGATACGTATAACACGAGTATAGGACAAGGATATTTATTAACAACCCCGCTTCAGGTTAACGTTATGACTCAAATTGTAGCCAATGGCGGTACATATTACAAACCGCATTTGAGGAAAGATCAGGTAAATATAATTCAGGAAAATATAGTAGACGATACGTACCTGAAAATCATCAGGGAAGGAATGAAGCTTGCATGTGAGCAGGGTGGGACTGGCTACCCATTATTTGGGTTTAAAGTGCAAAATGATAGGCTCAAAATAGATAATCTAAACTATATTCCTGCTTCTACAATTTCCGCTCAACTATCTAGTACTGACGCGGCCAAACTTAAAAACGGTAAGGTGGTGGGGGTAACAACGGGATGCAAGACAGGAACGGCTGAAGCTCATGGTTTGGGTGAGCCTGATCCGCATGCGTGGTTTACTATATTTGCTCCCTATTACAATCCTGAAATTGTAGTTACCGTATTAGTTGAGAGCGGCGGGCAAGGGTCAGAAGTAGCAGCTCCAATTGCCCGCGACATCCTCAGAGTATACTTTGAGAAAAAATAAGCTTCTATTTGTTAACATTTACATCTACTTTATCAGGTACGTTTACCTGTGGAGTTGATGGGTTAGTGCTTACATTATTTGTTACACCTCCAAATATTCTTCCTGCTCCTAAAAAGTAAAATGCAATTGCTGCAACTACTATAAGCATTAAAATTCCAATCATAAAGCTCATGGCTGTGTTGCTGCCGGCGTCAGTAGTTGCTGCGTGTTCGTGTATTATTTCTGTCATATGCGTTTTCCTCCTTTCTTGTAAGATGTATACACTGTACAACTCATCTGTTAAAAAAATACTATGAGAAGGAAAGAATTTTGTAAGAAGCGGGCTTATAGAGCAGAATTTAGGCATGAAGTAAGCTCGGGAGTCTTTGTCCAGCCGCATTTGCCGCTTTCTTGCAATTCACATGTAGCGGTTTTATAGCACGCATATGACTCTGTATATTCACAGGTAGTTACCATTCCTTCATCTTGGCCTTTATTCACACACAACTGCCCGCTGCAACCTGCAACCACACATTCAGTGCTAGAAGATGTACTTGTTGGAAGTGGGCTTGCTTCAAATTCAGTACTTGGTTGAAGAGTAGTGGAAGGAACTGGTTGTAATTTCCTATTGTCACTTCTGGAGACTTCTTTAAATGTGTAAATTGCGGCAGCAGATCCCAATGTTATTAAAAACAGAATAAAAAACCCAATTAAGATAAACATAAACCTTTTCCTTTGAGGATTAGGTGTGGGTGAGGGAGTTTGGGGATTATTCGAGGCAGGATTTACGCTCGATTCTTGAACAGGATTAGTTGGCTGTGGGTTTTGATTATCCATATTAGTTAGTGAATTTTAGTGTTTTTAAAATTGGTGTAAACCAGTCTGTTTTATACGTTTCGCAAGAGTCATTTGGGATAAATAAAACTTGTGTTTCGGCACTTCTCACATATGCATACTTTATTCTTGATAGTTTTGTATCTCCACTCATACCGCATAATTCCTGCATCGTCTTATTTTCGCTCAGGGTTTCAGTATTTACATTTTCTATAGTTTGAATTGAGTACACAAGGTTAGGATCCGGTGTAAGATTTTCAAATTGTAAGACTTCATATATATTGTAATTTGGACGGTTAGTAAATACCATAATCGATAATCTTTTTGCCATGAGATCATTCTGCTTTTCTAAAAATCCAACAAGAGTATTTGTAGATGAATTTTCATAGACTAAGTTGGAAGGGTATTGAAGGGAAAATCCCAAGGGGTTTGTATATGTTTTTAAGTTATTTGTCACTGCCAAAGTAGGCGAAATACCTGAAGCGGTGAATTTGAGGGTGGAGAGGACTTGATCTACAGCATTTTGGATTTTAGCAAAAGGGGCACTGGAATTTATACTAATTGAGTACACCTTATTATTATTTTCGATATATAGTATCGTAGAACCGAAGACTCCAATGGTGGTGTCTTTAAAAATGTTGACTTCCTTTTTATCTATTTCATAAGTGCCTTTGGTTCCAGTATCACCAAGTGCAGATGCTGTATAAGCTAAAAGCTTACTAAGCGGTTGATCTTCTACGGCAATGCTGAGCTGAAAGTTTGTATTAGCTTCAGGAATTACGGGTGAGAGTAATGTAATGGTTTCAGGTACTTTTACTGTAACCCCATCAATGCTGATGACTTCATTGGTAAGTAATTTATAATCAGAAGTATAACTAAAGGAATAATCTTTTCCAATATATTCTTTATTAGTAACAAGGGAACTAGCTGGAGATGGTGTGGTTGATGGGGGGACAAGAATTGTGCTTTTTCTACTCTCGTTAAAATATTTCATGCCAAATGCTGCGGCACTTCCTAAAAATATCAGCACCAATAAGGCAATTAATATATAAATTAGTTTTGATTTTTTTCTTGAAACGGGTGGGAGAGTTTGATTGATGTTCGATGTTGGTGCTGAGCTCTGATCTTGAACAGGAGTAGTTGGTTGTGGGTTTTGATTTTCCATTGACTCCAGTATCTCAACAATTAAATACTGTGTCAATTAAGGCTTATGGTAAGAGCGGACTTATAATATCCCATGCCGTTTTTTGATCTGCAACTCCGTTTAAGAAGAACAAAAAAAGTACAGATAAGATTACACCCAGGGTTACATTCATCTGGGGTGTTTCTGACATTTGGACATTTAGAATGTTTCCATTTCTCATACTAATGAGTTTAGAAGTTCTGTGTAAATATGTATGCGATTTCCAGCAAGAAATATGTAAGAATGAAAGTATGGAAGACAATGCTTGTCTGCAATTTAGTTTGAGTAAAGGTATTGGTCCTAAAACATTTTTAAAGCTACTTTCATATTTTACCTCAGCTCAAGATGCGTGGGATAAGCTTAACTTATTGACTGCGAAAGAAGTTGGCATAGGTGAGAAGACATTTCAAAAGTTTGATAATTTTCGGCAAGAACTGCACATATCTCAATACCTTGAAAAGCTAAGTCACGCAAAAGTAACCGTCATAGGATTTACAAATCCTTTATATCCTCAAAGTTTGAGATCTCTAGAAGCGCCTCCAATAGTTCTATTTTGTAAAGGCAACCTGGAACTTTTAAAACTAGATAGGACGATGGGAATTGTGGGGTCCCGAAAAATTACTTCATATGGTAATGACGTTACGGAAAAATTAACCTCAGAACTAGTCTCTAATGGGTTTTGCATAGTTTCAGGATTAGCGCTTGGGGTGGATGCAATAGCTCACAAAACTACACTGGAAAATAACGGAAATACTATAGCTGTCTTGGGGTGCGGAGTGGACTGTGTAACGCCTTTAGAAAATCAATCATTATATGAAGAAATACTGGATAAAAATGGTTTGATTGTCTCTGAATATAGACTAGGTTTGCCGCCCTCTGTAGGCTCATTTCCAGCAAGAAACAGAATTATTGCTGCACTATCTATGGGCGTTTTGGTAACAGAAGCGGCACAGGATTCTGGCTCACTCATAACTGCAGATGAAGCAATAAAACTAGGAAAACCGGTTTTTGCAGTTCCGGGAAGTATCAATTCTCAAATGAGTAAAGGTACTCTAAAACTACTCAAAAGTGGTGCACATGTAGTAACTGACGCTTCCGATATACTTGAAAAACTGGAAGTAATACCTCGAAATAGTAAAAGAACTGAGTTAGATTTATCGCATTTTTCAGCGGATGAAAAGATTATCCTTGAACTTATTCAAGATGAGCCTCTTTCAATGGATGCAATTTCTAAGCGAGCAAATTTACCAGTGTTCAAAATTCTTGGAATCATCACAAATCTAGAATTGCAAGGAATTGTAAAAAACCAAAATGGTGAAGTAACTTTACTATAAAGTCTTGCACAAAAAAATTAGTATTCTATAATAAGTCCAACGTATTTCCCCGGGCGTAAGCCCGGGGCAGTAGTGAAT
>CAYOTA010000019.1:0-22203 GCA_964406795.1 uncultured Gammaproteobacteria bacterium | reverse complement strand
CAACGCTTGAACTCAGCTAATTCCACGTGGCGTAAGCCCGTGGAAGTTTAATATATTTTAAAAAGTTTAAGAAAAGATTTTAGTATGTTATTTTTAGTTTTTTTGATGCTACTTTCCTAACTTACCTTTTTCATACATATTTTTCACCTCTCCTTTATACCCCAACAGTAGAGTATAGATATTAACAAAACAATTTGTGAAAGGAGGTGAAAATATATATGGCAAATAGTAATTCAAAAAATGGAGAAGGCAGTAAAAAACAAGCTGCTATTTCAGGTGGTTTAGCTGCAGCAGTTGCGGCCGGTGCAGTAATAGGCGCAGGGGTCGCGGTTGCCGCAACAGCTGCTATGAAAAACGAAAAAACCAGAAGTAAGATAATGGACGCAGCAGAGAAAGTCCGTTCTGAAACCGCAAATAGAATTCCTCAAATTAGAAAAAAGATAGAGGAGGGTAAGTACATGGATAAGGCGGAGAAAAAACTAAGTCAGGTTGCAGCTGGTAGGAAAAAAACTGGGAGTACAAGTTCATCTTTACAAAAATCATCTAGTGAAGAATCAAAACAAGGAGCTTCTGCAACTAATTAGCGTTACTTGGGTAAGAACCTTATAGATAGCGAATTTACGCAATGGCGAGTATCATTTTGAGTTAACTTCTCGCCTTCAAAAACGTGTCCCAGGTGGCCACCGCACGTTGCGCACTGAATTTCTGTTCTTAACCCATCCATATCGGGAATCCGTTTTACGGCATTTAGAAAATTTTCATCAAATGCCGGCCATCCGCAATGGGCATCAAATTTAGCTTTACTGGAAAAAAGTGGCGTATTACACTGTCTACAAATAAATACCCCTTCTTTATAGAACTCATCGTACTCACCTGAGAAAGGACGTTCTGTGCCCTTATCCAAAATTACATGTTTTTCCTCATCTGTTAATGTGTTTAATTGCATATTATATATATTACAGTGTTGGTACCCTAGACGCAAAACTTGTGTTATAAAACACGGCTTTTTGATATTCAGATCTCGCTAAATCTATTTGTCCTTGGTTTTGATACATATCGCCTCTCAATTTATAAAGTTCTGAGTAGGCTCTGTTCTGGTTATTTAAAATTTTATTAGAAATTTGAAACACTCTGGTGTAATCACCAGTTTCATAAATAGAGAGTAATGGTTCTAGTTGATACCACAAAGCTCTAAATGACACAAGATTTTCCACCTGATTAAAGTAGTTAACAGACTTATCATAATTTCCTAAGTAATAATGGATTCTGGAAAGAGCAAATAAAAGATCTGTACTTTGTGGATCCTCTAATAGCTCATTTTCAATTCTTGTTTTTGCATTTTCCCATCCTGTTGTCTCATTTAGATCATTTCCTAAAATTGATTTTACAATTTCAATTTTGTTTTCTGGAATTAACACAAGGTACTCATAATTAAATGTTTTCCAAAGTGCATTAAACTCATTATATGAATATCTTAGGTTTCTGCCTTGCAAAGAATCATCCTGAATTATTTGCTTAGTGTTTTCATCGTATCCTCTGACTATTCTATAATGTCCTATGTCTTCGTCTAAGCTAAGCCAGGTGCGTGTGATTACAGGAATGTCGTTTGCTATAAATTGTTTTAGTTTTTCTATATCTCCATTTGGACGTAAGTATGTGGTTAGGCCGTATGTCTCTGCCTGCTTTGCCACTTCATTTAAAGTGACAGATTTGTCATCATTGTCACCCCCTGGTACTTGATATGGGCGCAAAATTTGTCCTAGCTCTGCTTGGTCAATTGTAATCCCTTCATATGACAATGCCATAGATAATGTAGCCGGGCCACAGTTATTAAAGCTTTGAAAAACATGTAGCCTTGAAGGTATCTCATAGGTATTTGGAGTTGGGGCAAGAATTGGATCAGGAGTTGGTAGCACTTGCGGTGAGTCTTTGGTAACGGTTATAATATCACTTCTTATATTCTGAGGCTCTTGTTTGAATATGAAAAGAAGTAAAAAAACAGCAAAAGACAGCGTTAGCAAAGAGCCAGATGATACAATTATGAGAGATTTATATTTTTTTGAGTACTTTAAAAACATGAAAGTATATTTTACCATAAATCGGCTTAAAATTCTTACAATTCTATGTATTTTGAGCGTGGGTTTTTTAACTATATTTCTCATAGCCAAGCCAGACGATAGTTATAAAGGTCAGGTATTAAAAGTAGAGGAAAAGACACAAGACTATTGGTTTTTATTGCATAGAAAATCCAATGTAGAAAAATTATTCAAGGGTGTTCCCGGAAGCGCGTCAGAAAGTGCGCTTATTAGAACTTTTCAGGTAAAAACGGGCATATCAGGTCAAAGACCAACCCCATTGCCGCAGCTTTTAGGGCGGGAATATTGGATAATCACAAAAAAGTATAAGATGCCTGATGATGCGGAAACTGCTCCATATTTTATAGAACTTGATGTTCCACAACCATTAGAAGAACCATATGGACCAGTGCCCTATAAAGAGTGCAATGGGCAGTGTAATTGGCAGGTTCCAGGCCCGTTTGGACTACATGGAGTAAATAAAGACAATACCCGGTTGTCTGTGGCAAATGAGGGAAGTTCAGGATGCATACGGCATACTGATTCAGACATCACCTTTCTATATGATTTAATTAAGGTAGAGGACAATATCCGATATTATATCGAGGACAATTAGCATGATATATTAAAAATATGGAAAAGAAAACTAAGCATGATCCATACATTACTTCCTCGCCAAACATCAAACCCCCGAGAATTAAATTTTTTGTTATATTTCTATGTGGGCTGATTGGTATTATTGTGGTTATGTATGTTGTTAGAATGCCGGGGGAACATGTTTACCAAAGTCAGGCAAACACGCTTTCTATGGGACTAAATATTCCAACTCCCACACCCTTTGCATTTTCGGATATGACAATTCCTTATTTACAGAGTAGGAAATATGACGGTTTCTTACGTGAATCGCGTGTTGTTGCCTATGAAGGTCAAAATTATACTGCTTACACAACCGGCTATATATCAGATGGACTACAAATTAATGGGTTGCTCACTATTCCAAATACCGTTGAGCCAGATGCGGGGTTTCCTGCAATAGTTTTTGTTCATGGATACATTCCTCCTACTAGTTACCAAACAGTGCAAAATTATTATGATTATGTGGACTATTTAGCAAGAAATGGGTACGTAGTCTTTAAGATAGACCTGCGTGGTCATGGAAATTCTCAGGGAAAACCAAGTAGCGTGTATTATTCATCAGATTATGTTATTGATACATTAAATGCGTACAACGCACTTCAAAAATTGGGATTTGTTAACGCTTCTAAAATCGGGCTATGGGGACATTCCATGGCAGGAAATATTACGACGCGAGCCTTGGCTGTTAAAAAAGATATTCCCGCAATTTCAGTTTGGGCTGGAGCAGTGTACACGTATGATGATTGGGAAAAATATGGTATTCAGGATGGAAGTTATGTTCCTTCTGAAAATAATTCTCAACAAATTTCACGTAGGCAACTGCTTTTTAACGAGTATGGTCCGTTTGATTCTCAAAGTGCATTTTGGAAGCAAGTCCCTCTGACAAATTATCTAGACACTATTAGTGGAGCAATTCAGTTGAATCACGCGGTAGATGATGATGTGGTAGATATAGGTTATAGTAGGGATTTAAACGTGTTACTCAATAAAACAAAAATTCCTCATGAGTTGCAGGAATATAGTTCAGGTGGGCACAACATATCAGGTTCTGCTTTTAATCAGGCAATGCAAAACACTGTTGAATTTTTTGATAGATATCTAAAGTAACATGAAAAAGATTATTGTAATTGGGATATTTATTTTGACCATTACATTATTTTCTCTGCTTCTCGTTGAAAAAAATTCAGAACTGGAGGTGACAAACTTTGAGGATTGTTCCCAAAAGTATCCCGTTATGGAGTCTTATCCGGCATCATGTATAACTCCGGACGGGAAAAGATTTACCCAAAATATAGGAAATGAATTAGCACTTTCTGATTCTATTCAAATTACTAGTCCCAGACCTAATCAGGTGGTTACAAAATCATTTGTGATTCAGGGTAGCGCGCGCGGCTTTTGGTTTTTTGAGGGACAAATGAATGCTGAGTTAAGAGATTTACAAAATAATTTACTTGGAAAAACTACTCTTACTGCAGACGCTAATTGGATGAGTGAGGAATTTGTTCCTTATTCAGGATTGCTTGAGTTTAAAAATGATGTTAAGGCAAAAAACGGTTTACTAATAGTTCAAAGCTCAAATCCGTCTGGTCTTTTGCAAAACAGTAAAGAGCTTATTGTTCCTGTTGTTTTTCGGTAGGTTGAGGCATTGTGTTCTTTTCATCCCTGTCTTCAAGCGGTAAGACAAGAATAAAGGTAGAACCTCTCCCTTCTTTACTCATAACTTTAATAGTCCCACCATGCGCATTAATTATTTGGCGCGTTATGTAAAGTCCTACACCTAAGCCTTTGTATGTGTCTTGAGAAACACCGCGTTCAAACAAATCAAATATTTTCTTTTGTGTTTCTTTTTTCATACCAATTCCTTGATCGGTTACTATTATTTGGGCATTGGAATAGTACTTTTTAACAGTTACTTCAATTTGTTTTCCTTGACCATAGCGGATTGCGTTCGAGATGATATTTGTTACAGCCTGCTCAATTCTAAGCTTATCCCACACACCATTAACAATATCTTCTTCATTGTATTTGAGTTCAATGTTATCTCGTTCTAAGCGTTTTGAAAATTCCTCAACTACTTCAGCGACGAGACTATTTAGATTTAATTCTTCAGGTTCTATATTTAAATTTCCTGTTGTAATAAGTGAAACATTGAGTAAATCATTGATCATGCGGGATAAGCGTTTTGTTTGATTTTCTACTGTTTCAAGCATTTTGAGCAAGCTTTCAATTGAAAAGTGAGCCAATGAAACATTTTTAATACTATGAAGTGCGTGTTGTGTCTGCAGCAACATAGAGGTTAGTGGTGTTTTAAGCTCATGTGAGGCAATTGACAAAAACTCATCTCTTGATCTAATTTCGTTTTTCAAAACAATATTTTCTTGTTCTAATTCGTCAATTTTTTGTTTTAAATCCTTTACTTTATTTTTATATATATCCAACTCTGTCCTTTTTCCTAGCATGTCTATTATTACGCTTATAAATAACCCTTCAACAAAGAAAACCAACATTTTTGCAACACCATTCATGCTGATAAATGCGTTAAGTGAGTATGGAGTTGTAAAAAAGTAGCTGATAATAAAAGCCGAAAGGAATGAAGTAAGTAGTCCAGTTTTATAGCCTCCATTTATAGCGCTTAAGGCAACAATTGCTAGAAAAAGCAATGTAGTAGTGCTTCCTTGTGCAAAATTAAACTCCGGAAGTTGGAGCAATAAGAGAAGTATGAGGGGAAGAATTGCGGCTATGATATACCTAAGAACCTTTCTTAATTTTTTTAAACTCGGATGTTCTTGTAACGTGGGCAGGAGAGGTTTTTGTCCCATGGAAACATTATAGCGTATTTATGGGTAATTTTTCATCTCTTTCATAATTCTTACCCTTATATTACAGGCTTGATAAACGCGTACTAGTACAATAAATTGAAATGAAGTTTACTGATAAAAATAGTGAAGATATGGTGTACATAGTAGATGACGATGAGGAAATAAGAAATATACTTAAAAACCTACTTGAATCTCAACAATATAAGGTAAAAGAATTTGAACATGGATACGATGCGATAAAAGATATGAAAAATACAAATCCACGAGTTGTTCTCTTAGATTACTTTTTGCCCGGAGAGCGCGCTGAGTCAATAATTTCCAATATACATAAAAATTCTCAAGGGAACACAAATATAATACTCATGTCAGCCAATATGCATGTAAAAGTAGACTTTAATGATTTAGGGGTTTCAGAATTTATAAGAAAACCCTTTTCTCTAGATACTGTATTTTCTGTGGTTGAAAAGTATACTAATTGAAAGTACTAGTGTTGATATGATAAAAAATCATATATAATGTGAGCACCATGTATAAGATATTAGTTGTAGAAGACGATTCGGCCATTTTGTCAGTTATTAAAGATATTCTTGTAGAGAGCAACTATAGCGTTGAAGAGGCACATGACGGTATCATGGCGATTGAATCTGTAAAAAGGCAAGTGCCAGATTTATTAGTTTTAGATTTAGGGCTCCCAAAACTTACTGGAGAATCAGTGCTAGTTGAAGTTAAAAAGTTATTTCCAAACCTTCCTGTTATTGTATTAACTGCAAAAAATCACACCTCGGATGTAGTAAAGGGATTTGAGCTAGGTGCTGATGACTATATATCAAAACCGTTTGAAATAGAAGAATTACTAGCGCGTGTAAAGCTAAAACTAAAATCAGAAAAAGACGTAAGGCTTGTGATAGAGGACTTAATACTTGACGCAGAGAAGGTTCATGTAGAGCGAGCAGGAAATGAAATTAAATTGTCCCCTCATGAATTTAAGCTTTTGCAATATCTTATGATGAATCAAGATAAGGTGTTGTCCCGCGATATGATATTAAATAGAATTTGGCAGTATTCATTTGATGTCGACACACGAGTAGTTGACGTATATGTGGGGTATTTGAGAAAAAAAATTGATGCAGGGCATAAAAAGAAGCTTATATCTTCTGTCAGAGGCTTCGGGTACGTTATAAAAAGTTAACAAAACAGATCAGCTTTGTGGTACAATTCCTCAAGTAATGAACTTATTAAAAATCCAAAAGTTTGATCTTCTGGTGGCTGTTTACATTTTTTGTATTACAGCAGCGGAATTAATGGGAGGAAAAACCTTTCCTCTAATAAAATTTTTTGGATATCAGCTTAATGCGAGTGTTGCAATATTTCTTTTTCCTCTTTTGTTTACCATTAATGATGTCATTACTGAAGTGTATGGTAAGGAACGCACAAGAAGTGTAATTAGATCTGGTTTACTTGTTGTAGCTCTTACTTTCTTGGCTTCTGTAATTTTTGTGGCATTGCCGCCTTCAACGCGTTTTGAAACAAAAGAGAGCGCATATGACACAATATTTGGTTTATCAGCGCGCATTTCTGCAGCATCTCTTGTTGCATTTGCTATTGCTGAATTTACGGATGTCGTAATTTTTGTCAGAATCAGACAAAAGCTAGGGAAAAAAGCATTATGGTTTAGGAACAATGCTTCAAACTTCATAGCACAGTTTGTAGATACGGTAATCTTTATGACACTTGCTTTTTATGCATTTAATCAAGATTTTTCTGCTAACTTTGCATTTTTAATAAGCCTTATTATTCCTTACTGGTTACTCAAATGTTTTATGTCTGTTATTGAAACCCCATTAGTATATATGGGCGTTAAATGGCTCAAGTCAGACACTAAATCCACGAAATGAAACTAGTTCTTCTTGCAGTATCCTCAATTGATGGGTTTATAACCCGCGGTAATGAAGCAAATATATATGAGTGGACAAGCCCTGAGGACTCAAAAATATTTTTTAAAGAAATAGAAAAAGCAAAATTAATCATAATGGGTGCAAAAACCTATGGAATTTCCAGGCATTTTATGAAGAGTAAACAAGGGCGTAAAAGAGTAGTCATTACGCGAGATCCTCAGAAATATTCAAGGGAGAAAATCTCTGGTTTTTTAGAATTTACGAATGAATCACCAACGGAATTAGTGAATAGGTTTACGAATGAAGGAATAGATGAGGCATTAATTGTGGGAGGTTGTGAGATAAATACATTGTTTTTAGAAGAGAATTTAATTTCTGAAATTTACCTAACCTTAGAACCATTAATATTTGGAGAAGGAAAGAAATTATTTTCTGAAGGAGTAGCTCAAAACCTTGAATTATTATCTTCTAAAAAATTAAACGATAAGGGGACGATGTTGTTAAAGTATAAGGTACTAAGATAATTATTTACCTTTTTCTTCTCTTGAACCGCCAAGAGAAGCAGAAGCTCTCATCAGTGTGACCCTCACCCATTACAAAATGAACTCGTTTACTGAAAGGGCCGGAGAATACCTTTACCCTTTCCTGGCATTCACTCGTTCATTTCTCCATGGAGTCGTGTCCCAATTGATGATATATGGAAGTTCTCACCTACTCGAACTATAAGAAGTTAGTAGTTAGATGTCAGTAGTCGCGTTGTTATCTTTTGGCGTAGGCGCCAAGTTCCAATACAGAGTAGTCAGTTCTTGTAGCTTTTTGAATAATTGGTGCTTCAGTCTTATCGCTTGATTTTGCGACTGACAACATCAGATGGAATCTGGTAATGATTTTAGGTTTTGGAGAAATTTCCAGGGGTAACTTTGTGTTAATTTCATCCTCATTTATAATTGAAATTTTTATGTATTCAGAATTGGGTAAGTCGATTAGTGCGTTCTTAGTATCAGACAAAAGCGCTTGAGTCTCAAGTTGTGTTAGGCCAAGTTTGTCTGCAATTGCTCGTACAATTTTTGAAATATCTGTGCGTGTTGCAATGTAGCCTTCTTTTGACTCTGAAAAGTCTACATGTTCAGGATCATATTCATAATAAATTGAAGATCTGATTACTCCTTGCTGATTTATAAACATATTATTTTTTGTGTTTATTATCCATACGTTATTTTCAGCAACGGGGTCTGAATATGATAGTTTTGCTTTGGTTTTAATTGAAATTTCCCTATTTTTTTTGCTTGAAATAAATATATGAGGTGAATTTCCAGAAATATAACAAGCCGTAGGGATAGTTCCATTACCAGTCGTTTTTGTATTTTCTCTGCTTGCTGCCGAGTAATTTTCCATAAATAGCCAAGAAAGAAGCTGGCCTTGTGATGTGCCTGTAAAGTTTCCGGGATTTAGAATTATATCAATAGGAACAGGATAGGAAAATGTTTTTAACTCATCTACCGAATAGATTCTCAACATATTTTCCTTGCTTTGTAGCATAGTATTAATTCCGGAATTATTTATGCAGCGATTGATGGGATCAACTGTGCAATCTGGTCTTCGCTCTAGGTTTTGCGGCAATGGGCTTTGGTTTGTTTTAGCTTGATGGATGGCAAGTGACTTTCCAACTGCTTTAAAGTACTCACTTTTAACTGCGTTTACCATTGCCTGCGTAGGTACTATTTGAGGCATAGCAAAGCTATATGTGCGGGCACTGTTTTCTCCTGCAAACGTGAGCCTTACGGTGCCATATCCAGGAACTTCTATAAGCCCGCCGGAGCGTAGACTACTCGTAATAATTGGTTGGCATGCTTGATTAGTATTTTGCGTGGGAGAGATCACTGAAGTGGGATTAGAGGTGAGCGGTGTAGGTGAATCTGGAAAAACAGACGGTTGAAAAGTTCCAATCTGAATAGGATTTTGTTCTGAAATTTTCTGGGTTAAGTTTGTTTTTGATTTTTCAGCTGGAATTATTTGAGTAAACCGAACATTATATCCTGACTCAAGCCGTGCTACACCTCTTACAAGATAGTAGGGCTCATATGATGCTTGTGGTTCGTTAAAAGGCTTATCTATAAAAGCAGGAGTAATTTCATAAATTGCGGCAATTTCGGTTTTTGCAAGATTGTTGGGATACATCTTTTCATAACCTGGTGTTCCTTGGCCAGATGGAATGGTTAGCGTTGATTCACCTAGTTGTGCAGCGATTGCATCAACAGCTTCTTTTGGAGTGATAATTTCTGACTCATCAATTGAGTTTTTACGGGATATTTTTCTCATGGTTGAATCAATGGTTGATATGGCACCATTTTCATATAAGCCAAAAGTAATAGTATTAAACTCGCGGGGTCGAGCCAACCCATTTCCTCCGTTCGAGACATTGGTGATTGTAGGATTTGGCATGCTTATTTGTTGATTTACAAGACCAGGATATAAGCTTGAGATTTTTACTGTTTCCGGAATATTTAATACCCCGCCCAGATTGAGTAGAGGTGCAGATAATTTGTTCCAATCTCTGTGACATTCAACATATGTGACTCCTGGGTTTTCAGTCTGGTTATACGTAATATCGCAAGTAATAGTGTCATCATAGAGCCCTAGATATTTCATTATTTCGAAAGCTTGGTTCTGATATGACTGACCAGATTTAAATGTTTCAGGAATAAAGCTTCCGTAAGACTGATAAAGAAAGGTTCCTGAAGTCGCGTTAAAATCTATTATTCCTCTTGCCTTATCATCTTCTAGATTTGTGTATTCAAAATACCCTTCAGGACTTTCACTATTGTAAGTCGTAAGTCCTAGTTTGGCTGACATGGATCCTGCGTCTTCTTGAGTGAATTGGGCTAGTGTATAAGTGGAAAGATTTGGTTTTGCCGGTAAGTTTCCTGAGTATGTGTATTTTCTTGCAATAAATTTAGGTGCCGGCAAAGCAGTTTCCTTTGTGTTGGATTGTGAGGGAGTAGGGGTAGGTTCAATTTTTGCAACTGTTTTTTTACTCTGACTTAGAGCAAAAAAAGTAATAAGCGTAACGCATATGATTACAATAATTGTAATACCACCAATAATCAGTAGCTTTTTTCGTGAGGGTTTATTTTCCGGCGCAAAATTTATATGCATTGAAGGATTCTGATTGAGTGGTGGTGTATTAATTTGCGGATTATTATCCATATATTAGTTATAACATAGAGAGTAAGTTAAAGAACAGACGTGATTATTAAATATTTCTTACTTTTTCTTTTTTTTGGAAGATTTTTTTGGAGTGGATGTTTTGTAGTTTTTGAGTTTCATAGCAAGCGCCGTAAGCAGAATTCCAAAGAAGATCGCATATATGCCAATAACCATTGTAAAGGCAAGGCCTGCCACAAGAGGATTTATAAAGACCATTAATCCAAAGAGAATGGAAATAGCTCCCATTATAAATAAATATACTTCATTTTTAATTTGTTTTCTAAGTTCTATGGCTGCAACTATTTCAAATATTCCTGTGGCAATTGCCCAAATCCCTACAACAAGTATAAATAATTCTACTGCTTGGATGGTCCAAAAAAATACATATAAACCTACGAGTATTCCTATAACACCTTCTATAATGAGTGCAACTGACCGAGATGGGAAGCCCACAAACAGTGCAATAAATCCGTCAATTAATGCGTATGCTCCAAAAAGTAATACCAAAACCTGTAATCCAATTCCCGGCCAAATGATTGCTACAATCCCAAAAATAATTGCAAAAATTCCTCTGATAAGGATGCTAGACCATTGTGTGTGTAATTGCTTCATATAAAAAATGTATCAGGTAGTGAAAGTGCTTGTCAATGGATCATAATTTTTAATTTTATTCACTAAGTGTTTTTACTAGTTTGCAAGTGGGGTAAGAAAAGTGGAATTCCATTCCCATCACTCTATATGTTTTCACTTTTGCTGTACAGACGAGTTGGAACGTTACAAATGAAACAGGAGGTTTAATACTGGGAGTTGGCGTGACAGTTACTGGAGTGGTAGGTGTAGGGGTTGGAGTATTAGTAGGAGTAGGAGAGCTGGTAATACTGGGTGTAACTGTAGGAGTTGGGGTTAGGGTCGGTGTAACAGTTATAGTTGGCGTGACCGTTATAGTTGGGGTAACGGTTATAGTAGGTGTAGTTGTTACGGTTGGTGTAATGCTAGGGCTTACTTCACCAACGGGCTCAGTGTTGCTTGTACTGTTTTGTGGTTGAGAAGTGAGTCTTATTATAAAATCTGATTGATTATTATTTGTATCTTCACCATTTCCGAGTAGCATGTCAGCGCCTGTTGTCATGCTTATGACCGTAGAAGAGTCATTTGCTTTTCTTTCAACACTTCCTCCCGCTTCAGGGTTTGGCGTTGTTGCTCCTTCAAAGTCAGTAGCGGCACTTGCACCTTCTCCTAAACCAACTTTATCTACAACTGTTGTACCGGTATCACTATATAAAATAATAGTACTGTTAGTGGTAATTGCGCTTGAAGATGCAGAGTAGGTCAGGTCAGGAGTTGCAGCACCCATATATGTAGTAGGTTTTGCCACAAGAAAATATCCACGTGCAGGAATAGTGCCAGTTATATTGGCAACAAGGTTATTTTGAACGCTGCCTGTACTATTTTTTCTGAGAAGTCTCCATCCAGTCAAGTCTACTGCGCTAGTTGTGGGATTATAAAGTTCAATAAATTCGTCATCTGCTCCACCAGTTCCTGCAACTTGAATTTCTGAAATTACTACGCTAGTTGCCATAGCTGCACTACTGGAATTTGGTGATTTTGAAAAAGTAATAATGAGTAGAAGAAGTGTTCCAAGAAGAAGAGAAGCGGACAGCTGTTTTCTCATGTATATATCTTTTATATTCTCAAAACAGATGAGCTGTCAAGATGAGCAAAGTATATCAATATATAGTAATTTTAGTATTGGTTATTTTTTACTATTCTGTTGAGAAAGAAGGAAGTGAAGGATTAGATGCTCAGGAAATCATAATTCAACCCAATCTTCATTATCCTGACATCGTTAATGATGTTGCATAAATCCTATGTTGTTAATGCTCGTACATTTTTCCATCTGGTAGCCTCCTTTAGTCTTAAGCGCGCAATTTTTTTTTCCATAGTTTTTTTAATAGTTTCCCTATTTGAATAAGCCTGTTTTAGTAACGCATATAGATTTTCGTCATTTATTTTTTTAATTGAAATGCAATAGTTTCCAACACCTAAATCGTTGGAAATCCCTTCAGTCTTATATTCATATGATATGGCTACAAATGGGGTACTGCAAAGAGCCGCTAAAATATTGGAATGCATTCGCATCCCAAGAAGCATATCAATAGATGAGTAAACGTTTCTTGCATGTTGTAGATCTTTTACTTTTTTAATAGGTAGTACATGTATTTTGTTTTTTTTGAGATTATCTGCAATTTTTTGTGTTATCTTTCGATCAAGGTCTCCGTATTCAGGTGCGTCTACCTGAACGATTGGCTGAATGCTAGCTCCAGTTTCCTTGCAAAATTTTATGATGGTATTATGAAAATACTTTTCAAACCTTTTTTGCTTAAGTATGGGCAGCCATTTTCTGATTGTAAAACCTAACACAAATTTATTTGATGGTTTCTTTACCGTTTCACCATAGTTGAGAAATAATGATGTGTCAGTGGAGAGTAAAATATTTTTAGGTTTATACCTTTTTAAAAGGTTGTATGAATATCTTTCGCGTACTGCAACCACATCAAAATTTTTTAAAACTTTTACTGTCATTTTTTCCTGCCATTTATATGCAAATGGTCCTATGGAAATAGGTGCTACTATTTTTTTGGCCTTCAGATTTTTTACTACATAAAACATGCTAAGTAACATCATGAGGTTTAACGTTTGTTTGACTCCGGTTTGTGACCGTAAGTAGCCTCCTCCCACAAATACCACCACATCAGCCGTCATATAATCTTCAAGTAATGTGTGAAGCGTTCCACTTTTGAATCTTGTGACATACTTTTTGAATTTACTGGTGTGAATAAAAAGGGCGAAAAGACGCTTAATCCTAACATGAGGTCGCCTGTTCTCAAACACAGCCCATGTATAGAGACTGGGGCGCGCTTTAAATGCATGAAGATATGGATCAGCACTGTGAATTATAATATTTTTTTTGTGTTGGATGGTTTCAAGTAGTCCAGTTAAAATCGCAAGATCTCCAATATTTTTAGGACTGGATGCATTGGGAATTAATATCTTCATGAAGAGTATTAATTGTATGTGGAAACAAGTATTCACACAATAAGAGCATTGTAAGAATTTGAATTTAAAAAAAATAACGTTTATGGCTGGTGATTTCCTTTTATATACTTTGAATCACTTGTCATTTACTTATTTCAGGAGTACATTTAACTTAATGTCCACTGCCCATATAAAACATGTTTTAACGCCAGTTCTAACTCTAGCGTTTATACTGCTTTCTTCATCCAGTGTGCTAGCTGCGGCTCCAGACGGGATAGGTCCATGGGCTGATAATGTAAAGTCCGTTTCTCAGGGTTTAAGAAAAGACGGAAGTGTCATTCCTGCTCCCAGATCAGACTCATCATCTGCCTTAGGTGTTGCAGAAGACTCTACTGCTGACGGAACATTTTACTCACTGGGATTTGGCGGTGTAATAGAGCTAGGATTTGATAATGGTATTTCTTCAGGTGTAATAGTAGTTGAGGCTACAAATGCAGGGTATCCAACTGAAAAGGCAAAAATAGAGGTTTCAGAAAACGGAATAGCATGGGTGGAGGCTGGGCAAATTTCTCAAGACGGACAAGTTGCAACGCCTGAAAGTGTGCGCTGTGCAAAGTATGTCAGAATTACGGATGTATCAAATAAAGATGAATTTAGTGACGCAACAGCTGATGGGTATGATGTAGATGGCGTGAAAGCAACTGGAAATGCGTGTAATCCCAAGCCATGTGAGCATGTGGTAGTGCAAGGAAACTTTTCCAATACTACAACCGTTGTGTCGTCTACAGCACAAACCGGAGACAATAAGGCCAACGGAAACGGAAAAGACGTTACTATTAAAACTGGAAATGCTAAAAGTAATGTGGTGATTGCTGTAGGAGGGAATACCAATACAGCTGTTTTGCCTGATTGCTGCAAGGGTACAAATACGGACATAAAAATTTCAGGAAATGGAAAGAAGAGTAAAAACACAGTGATACTGGGAAGTGCATCCAAGAAATCCTCAAAGAAGTAATTTATCTGTTCTTTTGGTCGCTATTGTCATTAGCTTCAATTAGTCTTATAATATTCCCCTTATGGCAGAAAGACATTTAGTACCGTTATCAGGAGTTGCGCTGCGTGAAGGCCCTTGGGAGCATGAGCTAGCAGAATCAAACCTACTATATAGGCAACTGTTAAAAGCTCACAAGGGAAAGAGTCAGGTGCAAAAGGATGGACTAGAGGCTCTCATTAAAGGTTGGATGCGTCTCGTAAGGTCAAGTACATACACAACGCTTCAAGAAAACCCAGATAAAGTACTTATAATAGTAGGAAATACCTTTGTGAGATATGCTAAAGAAAAAGACAGGCCTTTAGTTCATGGTAAAAATACAACTTATAAGAGGCTTGAAAGTCCAGGTATGACTTTAGATGAAGCGCGTACGCTGGTTATGCGGACAGGGCTTTCAGGAATAGTATTCACTCCGGATGAGGTTATGCAGCGTGAAGGATATTCCACAAGGGCAATTATGGATCGAAAATTAGTATCAGCTCAGCGAGAGATTATTCGTGAGTTAGAACCGGTGGATACGTGGAAAAATCCAGATAGAACTGAAGCATAAATGATGGGGATGGTTATGAAAGGAAATTATGAACAAAGAAGGGGATAGAAAAAAAGGATCAAAGCATACACCCGAGGGAAAAAGAGATGTAGGTCCAAAGGAGCAGTACGATAGAACCTTGCAAATGGTACTTCTTGCACGCACACAGGTTAAGTCCGGAGATCCTATTGCAAACCGCGGGATGGATGGGTTATTGCTAAGACTATCCGAATCTTTACCCGACAGTGATGCAGTGCTTACAGGCGAGCATGGCCGTGAAGTAGTGCTTACAGTTTTAAAAGAAAACTTAAAACATGAAGGGAAAGTACTAGAAGCAAAAAGTAAAAAGGATATGCCTAGTCCTCATAGCTGGCAAAAAATGGAGGCAAAATTTGTGCGTGGTATTGTTTATAATAATAATTTGGATGGGATAGTCCGCAGTTTTTTACCCCATATCACAAGTGGAAGGTATGAATGGGACCCGCGATGTGCCGGAACTGCTGAAAAGAAGTGAGCGTAGGTTGATGCATGCAGTGCGCGCATTCCTGTCTCATCACCAGAAATAAAATACAAAACGATTAATGACTACTTAATTTTCTAAGAATTTGTGATTCTATCCACATAAAATATTCTCCAGTCATCTATTTCCTTATTTCTTCTCTTGAGCCGCCAAGAGAAGCAGAACCTCTCATCAGTGGAACCCTCATCCATTACGAAACTCATGTGCTCGCTGAAAGAGCCGGACAAGCCTTTCCCCTTTCCCCTTTCCCCGCATAGCAAAGGTAAGCGGGCGCTCGCTTATTCGTTTCTCCAAGGAGTCGTGTTCCAATTGATGACTTTCAACATGTGGCAGGAGTTAGAAGTTAATTTTAATTAGATGTGATCTTGGTATTACGATCAACAAAAAATATCCTCCAATCATCTATTTCTTTGTATAGTTTGACTCTTGGCGCGTTTCCTTCCCAAATTCTCGGATACAATGTATAAATCTTATTAAGTGTTAAATCTTCCGGCTGCGGTTTTCTGATAATAATCCAGTTTACTTCCTTTTGATAATTCTTAACTACATCTAGAAAATCTATGTCAGAAGTTATGGTGTACCGTTCTGGATTTTTGGAAAAAAGAGGAATTGCAAATCCTTTATTTGTATCAAGTAATATGCGTCCTTTTTTTCTATCCATCAAACTTGCAACTGCTTTTTGATCACTGTATGTTCTTGAAAAATCTAGTTGTGCGTTTTTATTTTGTGCTTTTGTTATAAAGGACACTTCTTCTTTTCCCTGAGTGGGAGTACTGATTGCAAAATAAGTGAGCACACATGAAAGTATTAAAAGTGCACAAGACACAATAAATGCTTTGTTATAAATTCTTACAAGATATGCGGACATAAGTACACCTGCCGGAATCGCATATATAAAAAACCTCAGCCATCCAAACGAATCACCTTTATAAAGCTGAAAAGCATGAAATAGTAAGACACAAGCATAGGGAAAAGTTATGGCCAAGAGTAGAATATGATCTTGCGTTTTTTTTCTTAAAAACACAAATGACTCAATAAGCAGTAGAGGGAGGAGTGCCAACATAGGGGCCAAAATAAGTGAGCGTTTTAGCACATATATAAAACTGTTGAGCGGCGAATTATATGAATATTCCAATGACGCCGGATTATTTTTTAGTGCTGTAGTAAATGCGGAATTAGAATATTCACTGTGAAGAAAATAAAACGGATCTTTCATGATAAAGAAATTTGCTGCCATCCAAATAAGAACTGAATATATAAATGGAATCGTAAATTGAAGTAGGGCACCTTCCAGCGTTTTTAATTTCATTTTTTGAATATATGCGATGTAAATTATTAAAAGAAAATATCCTCCAAACATAGGGAGTGCTTCATATCTGGACCAGAAGGAAAGAGAGATAAAAAGACTGCAGCTTACTAAAAATATATGGTTTTTTGTAATGATCCATTTCACCATAAAGTATGTACTTAAGAGGAGAGTAGATATAAATATTATTTCACTGGTTCCTATGGTGGAGTACAAAAGTATGAGCGGGTTAAGTCCAAAAAGTAACGCAATACATAGCGGTATAACTGTCTTATGAGGCAGTAGTAGCTGGGACGTTTTATAGACTGCAACCGCCGATAATGCTCCGCTTATAGCCGTTACAATAGGTCCGGCCATCATCATGTATCCTAACGGTTTAAGGAGTATAAGAAATGGAAGTTGTAATAGACTTGGGAGCGGCTGCCACACAAATCCAACTGCTGCCAAATGCGGATTACGACCAAAGTAGGTAAAAAATGCCAGTGCTGTTCTGGAAATTGCGTCATTGTGATAAATTTGCAAAATGTACGCAATGTAAAACGCAATACCTGTATAAAGTAAAAGAAACCCTAAAAAGAGAAATAATGGTATATTTTTCATATCAGATTAGAAAGTGGGACTTGGAGAAATACGCGCTGTTATTTTTTTTGTTTCTTTTAGATGTAGTCCATGTTTTGTTTTAGACCAGTGATGAGGGTTTTTAATAAGCAAGTATACGGAAGTCCATGCCGCAATACTCATAAAAAGCCAATAGAAGGGAACTAAAAATGCATATTTAATAATATCGTGATAATCTCTTTTGGCACATCCTATCATGTAATAATACATGTATAAAAAGTTCCCTATTACCAGTGAAAAAAGTCCCATATATAAAATAGGTGCCGGATAAAAAGATTCTATGCTGGGTCCTACAATAGGACGAAACACAAAATAAGAAATGGTTATAATCCACATAAATGGATTTATAAACATAGAAAGTATTTTTCCTCCAACTACTAACTGAAATGTTATTGCATGCGGTTCTTTCCAGTGTGTAAAAAAGTCCTGAGGTTTTCTCATGTGAACCAAATATGTTTGCATGTAGCCCTTGACCCATCTGGAGCGCTGCCAAAACCAATTTACTCCGTCACTATTTGCTTCTTCATAGGTAGTTGAATCAACAATTGCAGTTAAGTATCCGTGTTTAACAAGCCTCATTCCCAAATCTGCATCTTCTGTAACATTAAATGAATCCCATCCTTTGAGTGTTTTTACATCACTTGTTTTAAAATGATTTGAAGTGCCTCCAAGTGGAATAGGTGCATGAATACTTTGCAGGCCGGTTAATACTAGGTCAAACCACAGTGCATATTCTGCCGTAAAAATTCTTGTGATTACGTTTTGTCGGGGATTATAGAAATTTAATTTTGCCTGTATGCATACAACTCGCTTAGATACTTTTTTAAATGCTAACACAATTTTTTTTAATTGGTCCGCTTCAGGTACATCTTCCGCGTCATACACAACCACATAATCTCCCTTAGCTTTTTTTAGTCCATAGTTAAGAGCTTTTGGCTTAGTTTTGGGAAGCGAGTCAGGAACAATCACGACTTCAAAGTAAGCCGGTAGATACATACTCTTTACCTTCCGTATTGTTTCAACATCGTCTTGTTCTAGTAGTAACATAACTTGCAGCTTTTTTTGAGGATAGTCTAAATCACTCATGGCCTCAATGAATTGAGGAATTACTTTCCATTCTTTATAAAGCGGACAAAAAATTGTATATGATGGCCATTTTTTGTTTCTGTATATATCTGATTTTTTAATTTCAATAGCAGGAGTTTTTAAAAAGCTTCTGAAGATCAAAAAGAAGTTAAAAAGTAGATCTGTGAAATACAAAAATGTTAAAAGTCCCACCAGGTAGAGCACTGTGGTGTGCCAGTCAATAATAAAATCTATACTTAGTACTAAAATTGCAAAAAGAATTACAATTTTTTGCTCAGCATTTAGCCTAAAAAATGCAGTTTCTGAATGGTGCAAGGATGAGTGATGAATAAATTCTTTGTTTTTGTGAGTAAATCCTTTGCCCTTTTTCTTTTCAGCGATTTTTGTGAATGGTATTATAGGTTTATTGTTAGTCCAAAACATACAAAAACTCCACAAAGTGGAGTAGGCGTATTGTACCCAATTATACTCTAGGATTCAATAAGGAATCGGATAAAAGGTTTATTGTTCTTTGTTTTTAAGCAACATATACATGAGTAATGATTTTGGTACATTGTCTTCAGGTTTTGTTGCTGTGTTCAACTGATTATAAGCTGCTTCAGGGTTGTAAAATGATTTCCATATAAGGAATAAATCCCCCCAGCTTTCTGAAATACTTCCTCCGGATTTTAAAAAGTCTTTCTCATACTTTGGGAAGTCCAAAAAGGTGCCTAGATAAGCGGAGGCTGGTGTAATTGGAAGTAGTTGGATCCCGTATTTCATATTTGCTTCGTCACTAAACCATGTTGCAAAATCTACTTTTCCTCCCCATACAATCGATGCAATTTCATGTTCATACGGCGGTGTATACATATCGTTGTATCCAAACCAATAATACTTAGCTCCTTGAATTTCTGAATTATAAAGATATAAACCATAGTCAGATAACGTCGTGTTGTTCGTGATTTTACCCCAAAGATAAATAGAGTACCATCCGTTGATGGCCTCCGATGACGATTCCTGATTATTACCATCAGCTGCTCTCGCAAATCCATCGGCCCATGAATGGGATTCATAGATACTAAAGTTTCTTAGGTAAGGGTATTTGGGAGACTGTCGGGTGGTAGTCGCTATATCATCCACGAGCTGGTCTATGGGTTTTTTTAATTCAGCAAGTATAGTTGGATTATTTTTAGCCAATATTGCCGCTGCTCGGATGTAATAACCGTAATGAAAAAGGTGGTCATTATTTTTTTCGTTTCCAAACTCTGGTCGTTTTGCAATAACGCTTGTGGTTTTCTCATTGTAGTAAAACTCTGACATACTTTCTTCCAAAATGGGATAGATATATCCAAATAATTCATTTTCTAAATCCTCTTCTTCAAGTGTATCTGCCAGTTGATAAAGCGTAGTTCCTTTGCCAAGCCATGTCCCAAGAAAATAATTTTTGCTATCTGGTGGTCCTTTTTTAATATAATCATCAACATCTTTTTTTAGTTGAGCGATAAGTGCTGAGTTGGTAGTGTTAAGTTTTGTAAATTCATCTGCTGGAGTAAGAAGATCAATCGTAGTTTCAAAATCAGATTGATTATATACTTTCAAAATACCTCTCAATGTTGGGTATTCTATGAGTGGTTCTAGGGGTTTACTTAATTGGTTGTATTGATGAGGCAAAAGCCCTATAGCTGCCTTATTTCCTTGGGTGTAGGTAGTATATTTAACATTGAGGGTAGACCCAGAAATTTCTGGGATTGCTGTGGTTGTAATGATTTGATTTTTGACAAGATCTTGGTAGAGTAGAATATCCTCTGGTTGATTTAGTAAGGATATTAAAATATATCTGGTGTTATTTAAAAATAGTTGCCTGTTTGTTATTGGTGTGGTTATCGGTGTTGTAGATGATATGCCATACATATTTCCTTGAACCTTGAAAATCAATGAATTCGCATTTTCTTGTTGTATTAATTCTGGAATATCATTAAATTTGACTGTGAATTTTTCGGCTGAGGATTCAATGATTGTGTAGGGAAGACCTTGTGTTAAGGCAAAATCTAAAGAGTTTTTTTTAGAGTCAGTCATTTCCAAATTTATATTCCAATCTCCTATAGCTGTAATTTTTGGTTTTTGCATTTTGTTTTCTGTTCCAACAGAAAAATCGTCAATATATGAAGCAAATACAGTTTTAGGCGTTTTATTAACTCTTGGATATGAGAAAGTCAAGCCATTTTCAGATATTTTATATGCTAATGGATATGCAAATAATGGTTGTGTGGGAAAGTCGTTATATACAGAACTATACCATTGGTTGGAGGATATAGGTTTTAGTGAATGGGTTTCAGGCCCAGTAGAATTAGTTATAGATTTCAAGTTTAAATTTTTAATAGAATTACGGTTTATAAATAGTAAAACAGAAACAGTTAGTAATGTTACTAGGAATAGTAGTGAGATTATGAGCTTAACTAGGCTTTTATTTTTTTTCATTATTAATCACTGGGAAGAATTTTATTCCAGAAATCTACTATAAAATCAACAGGTTTGTTGGTTTGTTTGACCTCTGGACTTTCAAGCTGTATCGTTAGATCTTCATTATTTAGTAGACTTACAGCGTCTGCTTCGTTTGCAAACTTAAAAAATTGTCCTATTTTTTTCTCCTCGAATTTTAAGGGAGTTTTTGTATCAGGGTTTAAAATGTCAGGGATTATCTCAAAGCTTTGATTGAGCCGTTTGCTAAATGCAAATATTTTTGTAGCTCTTTTAACTGCTTGATATTCTTCAATGGTTAGCTCTGCGATAAGCTTAATATCATCATTGGAATAAATTGTGAGTAACTTCACAAATTCGTCAACTGGTGCTCCTTCAGTCAGTAAAACTTCACCAACTATACCATCAATTGGAGCGCTGATTATTAGATTTTCTAGTTCTTGCTCATACAATCCTAGCTGTGTTTGTGCAGATTCATTTTTGGGGAACTTTTTTAGAGCTTCAATTTCATTCTCAAGTGAAGGATTGTTTAATTCTATTAAGATATCACCTTCAAGAATTTCATCTCCCGTTTTTATATTAATAGTAGAAATTACACCTTTTGTAAATGACATAACTGGAATTGAATTTTTCTCAACAGTACCGCTGATACCGTTTTTATACTGGTCTCTGTATTCATTTACCTTTTTTGTTAAGGCAATCGTCGAGATTGCAATTACCACCAGGATGATAACTGTAAAGAAAATTATATTTAAAAAGTAACCAATTAATTTTTTCATGAATTTGACACTAAACCATTTTTAATAAATATGAAGAGAATATAAGAGTTTACAAGCACCCAAAATGAAGTTATAAACGTGGTAATAGTGTCTAGTGGATTATACCACCCCACCATGATTGAGAAAAGAGATTGTACTGGATGAGTACCTCGGTAACACTTGGGGGTAGTAAGAATCAAGATACTC
>CAYOTA010000018.1:0-33931 GCA_964406795.1 uncultured Gammaproteobacteria bacterium | reverse complement strand
TTTGAAGTACCTATTTTACTTCAATGTGTAACCGATGTATCTCATCTTCTGCAGAGATAGAAAAAGAATGAACATATGCGGCCAGATATACGACATTATGAAGTTTATTTTTGATTTACCTGATGACTCAGTTGCAACCCACTTATAGTTGTTTTTGAGGACTATTGAAAAGAAGGCTCTTATATACGGATAGAAGCTTGCCATAGAAACACTGATAGTGGAGATTTTTATACTACCAAGTAAAAAGAGCGGGAGGAAATATATAGTTATAAAGTAGGGCAGATAGTGAACTATCCAGCCTTGATTGTTCATTACGTCCATGGGATGTTCATTAAAGAGTAGGTATGTTATAGGCATTACAAGATAAATTAAAACTGCAAATCCGCTAAAGTAATGAAGATTTGAAAAGAAGTATTGTATTCGCTGGTCAAGAGTTAAGCCTTCTATAAAAAGAGGATTATGGGTAAAGAATAATGAGAATCCACCCCGTGCCCATCTGTTCTGTTGTCTAAAGAATGAGCCAATGGACTCGGGAGCACGTCCTTCTGCCAAAACCTTGTTATAAAAAACAGATTTAAATCCTTTTTCATGTAAAACAATACTTGTCCATACATCTTCTGAATGATCCCGAAGTGCTACACCCCCTATTTTATTAATTGCGGATCTTCTATAAATCATGTTTGTCCCTACACAAAAAGCTGCGTTGTAACTGTTTTTTGCTGGTTGTACATATTTGTAAAATACATCCTGAGCCTGAGCAGTACCCGATGCAATGAAATTTTCCAGATTTGTGTAATGTTGGGGGGTCTGAACCAGTGCAACACTTTCATCATGGAAAAAGGGAAGTAACTCTTTTAGAAATGTTTTCTTAGGAACGTGGTCTGCATCAAATACAGCAAAGAATTCCGCAGAAGAGTAAGTTAAACCAAAATTTAAATTTCCTGATTTCGCATGCATCTTTCCAATGGGGCTGCGTGATAAGTATAGTGCTCCTAATCTTACAGCTATCTCTCTTACTTGCGGTGAATGACCGTCATCTAGTACATACGTTTTATGTACATACTCTATATCAATTGCGGCCTGCACTGTTTTTTCTACTATGGTAAGTGGTTCATTTGCAACAGGAATAAAAACATCCACTACTGGTTCATATGACTTAAGCCATTCTTTTTGTAGCACAGTGTCTAGTCGTTCTGATTCCGGACGGATCATATGAAGTAGAATGGTTAACCACAGTGATCCTACAGTAGCGATTGCAATTACATCCGCAAAAACTTGCAATGCATACAAGAAAATATTGCCAGAATTCACTGGGTTAAATACGTAGATTGAATACCAAAGAATCGTAAAAGGAGCAATTAAGATAAATAAAAGTGAAGTGTTATGTACGTAGTGTGTGGTTGTCATTATTTATATTTACTAAACAAAATATCTTTATAGTTATTAGCTAATAATAGTGCCGGTAATAAAATTATTAAAAACCAGCTGATCCACGAGTAGGATGGCCATCTATGGCTTAAGATGAGAATTCCATCTGGTGTTCCAGTTAGCGTAATAAGCATATAACCGGGACCAACGGGCGTTATTTTCTGTTTTGTATTATTAATGTATGCACTCCAGCCTGTATCAAAACTTTCATTTACATAAATAAGGTTAGATTTATTTTCTTTAGGTATAGTAACAGTTATACTATCTGATCTTGGATACTCAACTTTCAGCGGAACATTATTTTTATGAGTTAAAACCTTAGAAAATTCTTCAACTTTTTGATCAAACAAAATTTGATCTTCTATTTTATCAACATTTAGGCTCAAAGGAAAGCCCTTTAGACTATTTTCTAAAGATTTGTCTATAGCAGCGGAGTTGATAATTGGTTTAGTGTAGCTAAAAGCATGCAGTATTCCCGTAGAAGTTTCCACTCTCCCAAAGTTTTTAAAATTAGTAGATTTAGAAAGTGTAGGGGTAAAAGGTGAATTTTCTTCAAAGAACAGATATTCCATTCCTGTTAAGTTAATATAATTTTCAAGACGAATTAAGCTGGATTGAGGAATTCTGTCAGACAATGTTTGATAGCCTAAGATCTGATTTAGTCTGGCTGCAACCTGATTAGAATCTAAATGTTGGTTATATGAGCTGCCATAGTAAGTGTCAGAACTACCATAAAAACTTGATACATCAATTAACGGTGTCCATGCTCTTTTAGTTCCTTTAATTTCCTTATGTATGTTAAAAAACTTGGCTACAGGATCTTCTTTGCGGGTAGTAGGGGGTGGGGCATAAGATGAAGTGTAGTTAATACTTTCCACAAACATTAGCGCAATAAATACAGCAATAAGTATTTTTACAACTTTCCATTTGAGTTGGAATAAGTAAGCTAAAACAGGAGCGAAACAGAAGATAATCATGATCCCTATATATGATATGCCTCGGATAAATTGAGTCTGTGAAATAAGTCTAGGAAGTTGATTTTGTGTACCTATAACTACACCTATCAGAATCACAATAGTTGCGATAAGCAATGGTAAGGTCCAGCTATTTTTTTTAACTTTCGTATGAAATAGGAATGCAAACGATGCAAAAAATGCAATAAATAAATACAAACTTAATCCAAAATAATCGAATGGTATTAATACTATCCGGTAAAATTCTACCGTCGAGTAGATACTATTTGTATAAGAATAAGTTTGTTTAATTACTACTGGGAGCCAGAAGGGAGACGAAGTAACGGTAAATATCAAAAACTGGATGAAGGAAGAAGGGGAAATTACTTTACGTTGTGAGAACAATATTCCAATTAATAACAGAAATAATCCATATAATCCAAGCATTAAATGAACAAAAAATAACAAGCCTACAATGTATGGAAAGAGGTAGGTTATTTTGCCTTTTAGATAATATGTCCATAATAAAATTAATAATGGGAATAATGTAACACCAAATAAAAGAGAATAATCGGCTACCGCCCTCCAGTAATGCGGAATATCAAAACTTATTAGTGTGCATAAGAATGCAGGTATGGCGGGGATCTTAAGAGCTCTTAAAGATAAATATATGAAAAGTCGGAGCAAGATAAACTGAATAATTGTAAGGAGCACCATGGCGCGGGTGATTGAAACGTTAAATATTTCAGAGAAATAAAGGGTTATGTAGTGAGGGACAAATTGGTAAGATCTCCAAATACTTACACCATTAGACCACGTATGATCCCATGATGAAAGTCCATAAAGCTGTAGTTGTTTAACTCTAAATGCATGAACCAACCAGTCAGGGTAGCCTGTTTGTAAAATTTCGCCTGATATATAGAAAAAGATAAGAGATAGTGAAGTAATGGTTAGTAATATAATGCAAGCTAAATCTATAAGAAAAGACTTCCCACTAAACTTTTGAAAAGGCTGCATTATTATTAAACTAAAAAATCCACGAATTGTGGAGAGTCTATATTGTATAGATCAATGAGGACACAAGCAACACAGCTTTGTAAGTAGTATGTAAGAAATTGCAGAGCTTACTTTGTGGGTTTGGCCACTACCACAAATCTCTTCGTATCTAGAAATCCCGCACAGGTGTAAATAGTTAGCCGTTCGTCACCCACATCATTTACTACTGATGTCTGAGTAGGATCCACTACCGCAGTATATTCCACTATATACATTAGCTTTTTTCCAGTATCCATAGTTATCTCGATTGTATCGCCAATATTTGTCTTAGGAAGGTTTCCTAAAATACTGCTCCAATTATGCCCATAAAAAACACTGTTTCCCGTACTTCCCGGTTTGGCAGACGTTTTTAGAAATGACACCCCATCACTAGTAGTTTCCCATGTATTATTTTGTATCTCTGATGCCACTACAGGAAGCAAAATACCAATAGAGTTAATTTTAATCATGACGGGTAGTGTAGCATAAGTGGAATTTTTAGAAGTACTAACACCTTCAAAAGCGAGAGTTTTAGGTGAGTAGCGAATGTAGGTTAGATAAAAACCAAATAGTAAACTGATTATTCCAAAAATTATGAGAAATGATGAAATAATATGTTTCACAGGTCTTTAAACTTTTTTTCTCATGACAAACCCTGTAAGGGTAGACGCAATTCCTGCAGTGAATACAGATAACACAAAAAGACTATTTCCTGTGCTAGCTAAACCTAAAACACTTCCAGTACTTGGATTACTAGCTGATGCTCCACCTACATTTGAAGATGAGCTTGAGCTAGAACTAGGTGAAGATCCTCCTGATCCGTTTCCTTTACATGAATAACCGGAGTTTTTTGCAAGATATGGTGCGCTGTCCAATCCCCATGCTGCGCCGTCAGGAATGTACACGTATCCTTGGTTAGTATATATTTTAATTTCATCAGAAGAAAAGGCGGCTGCTTTTACCCAGTCCGTTTGGATTCCATTTCCATTATCAGGACAGAAGCACTGCAGTGTATATGTATCAGTAATTTTATATACCTTGTCTTTGCCTGAATATGCATTTGTATCTCCCGGAACCCCATGAATTCCTGATTCATAGTTTGCTTTGATAGATCCTGTTGGAGCCACACAAGTAGAGAAGGCTGGCATTTCGGCGGCAAAAAACTCCTGGGGGTTTACACTCACTAAAGCGGCAAACACAAGACTTACTACTAGATATTTTTTCATGATTTAAAAAAGAAAGTTAAGAAACGGAGAGTAGTAGCATTATAGTATATTATTATGGGTTTGTCAATTAATACTTACTGGTGCGTTGAGGAATGAAAAACTGCGCCTAATAAACTTTTGGAGTTTGAATAATAGGTTCTCCTGTTCTTTCACCAGAGTTAGTTCTGAAACATTTTTAAGCTCTTTTATATTAAACACTTTAGTCCTATAGCCATTTGCGTAAATTGAAACTTCACGTGTGTCATCTATATAGGGTAGTGAAGCTAACCCAAATTTGTCACTAAATACACTTTCCTCGTGCCCTTCAACGCGCGCATTAGGGATGTTCCCACCAGCTTCATTTACGAGCTTAAACTGAATCTGAGCAGGCATATAAAGCGATTTAAGTGCTTGAACGGCTTTGCGTTTTGAGCCATCTTCATTCCAGAGCTGCGTGGAGCCTCCTTTATTTACCCAATAAGACAAGCCTGCTAAATCTTGGGATGAAGCGAGTAATTCTCCAGCCTTTTTAATCCATGTTGCCTGTTCTTCCTCAGTTAAATTACCGTTAATGTCGGGAATTGGCGCTCCCCACTCACCTAGGAATACTTGTCCGCCTGAATTTTTTGCATAGTCCTTGATGTCTGCATCTAGCTTTTCCGGAGTTTTTACATAGTGGTCAACTGTGACTAACCCTCCAAGTGCTACTGTTGTTTCAGGATCCATAATGAGTTTTGCTACGTCTCCGTTCATAGACATGTAATTTGACGGCACATCTTTTCCAATCTTTTTAAACGCGGCTGTTGATGTGTTATAGGAATCAATAAGAAATTTTTTATGTCCCAGTGCGTCCCCATTCATACGTGGGTCACCCGGGCCACCATTTTCGCATTCAGGACAAGCTGAAAAAATATCCCCGTCCATAAACAATTCAGGATTAGATTCAATAAATCGTTTTGTTTTTGAAAGATGCTCATTACGTGTAATCTTAGGGTATTCAAACCAACCTTCCCATCCTGAAAAGTTTCCCCTAAACCAGACCTTAAGGTTATGATCGCGGGCTGATTTTACCCATCTTTTAAGAATTGGAATAAATTCTTCGTCATATGGGGTCGCAATGCCTACGTGAGTTGCTCCCACATCTGCAATATCCTTCATTTGCCTGTTAATTTCCAGATTAAAGGTGGGGTCATTGAGTTTTTCGCGGGAAATGTCCCGTGAATATTTCATAGTATCTACTGCTTGGATGTTCCAAAATCTTGCTTGTGTTGCCGCAAATGAGGTTTCTTGCTTTGTGGTTGAAAAGCCAACAGCTATGAGAAGTGTTGCTGCTAGAAATATGAAATGTCTTTTTTTAACAAAATGCATGATGTGTATTATGGTCGAGTTATTCTGCATAGACTCGCATTCTACCATTATTTGTGCTGAATGAGAATAGCTTTGGTGTTAAGTGTTTTTAAGTATTCAGGCTTTAATTCATAAATATCAGCAAATGGATATTTACCAACCAGATTATACTTAGGAAGTGCGTCAGTTTGTGAAACAGCTTTGAAAGTGCCGTCATTCATGTCATTTGTTCTCATAATAATCCATCTTGCCCATCTGTCAGGAGTTGAAGATGCTGCAAGCCAATAATCACCTGTTCCTTCATGAATAAACTTTTTCATGGGCAAACCGGATGAGAAAATGATAGCGTCATGAGAGGCTGCTGAAATCATAATGAATCCATCTTTTTCTCTGGTGTTTTCAGATAGCCAGCCTGAAACTTCAGTAACATTTTTCTGTGAAGATCCAACACGAGCGTCATCTATAGTTACTGCATCATTATTTACAAAAGCAAAAAGGGAAACCATTAAGATGAGTCCAATGAATAGATATCTAAGTGTTTTAGTTTTACCAATTAAGTATCCAACAAAAATAGCAATACTTGGTGCCATCATAATTCCATAGCGCACATTAAACCATGTATCACCACTAATTCCCTGTACAAATAGAACTGAAAATCCAAAAAACAAGGCAATAATGTTAAACACTAATGGTGCAAAAAGAGAGGATATAGCAATCTTAACAGGGGTTGTTATTTTTCTGTCAATGAAAAGCATGACAGCTCCTATAATGCTTAAAATAAACGGCAATCCATATTGGTTAAACATGAGTGCGTAGAAGTAGATTTTGATGGATAGTAGTAAGTCTTTTTTAGATGCAAGAACTCCAGCATCTTCTAATTGCAGCTGCTGTGCGTGGGCAGAATAGGGACCAAATGCAAAGTAGAGTGGGTCTTTAAAGATAACCAAGTTCCATAAAAACCACATAATAATTCCAACACCGCCTAATGTACAGAAGAAAAGAAATGTCCCCTCAGCTGCCTTGTAACCTTTTTTTCTAAACACTAATAGGATGATTGTCATAGCCGCCCAGAAGAAAAGGAACCACCCGTCATATCTGTTAAGAGTGGCAAGCATTATCCAAAACGCACTGTAAATTAGATGAATCATCTTGTTTTCTTTCTGCCACATGAATAACTCATATACCCCGGCTGTCATAGTTGAGAGTAGGAGAAGTTCTGTCATAGCTGTTGACTGGAGATAGAGCACGTTTATATTTGCTACAAATACAAATACTCCCATAATTCTTCCTAAAGCATTTATTCCCAAATTCTTTAAGAACATATAAATAATGAACCCAGTGGCCACAAAAGACACCATAGAGATAAGCGCGCCTGATAAGCCAGAGTGCCACATGAAGTCATTCCAGATAGTTGGAACCATAAGTAAATGGGGAAGCGGAAGCCATACGGATCCTAACTGAGCTAGCCCCGGCTTGAGCCCTTCAACTACGCGTCTTCCAATATCAAGATGCGAGCGAGCGTCATTATAGGCAAGTCCCAATCCATTTTCCCAGTAGATCAAAAAACTAAAAATGGAAATTATTGTGAGTATGAAAATTAATATTGCATAGTCATACTTTGCAAATAAATTTGTAAATTTGGAAATAAGATTATTGCTTATTCCAATACTCAGCGTATTTTTTTTATATTCTATTTTTTTCATATTTTTTTATAAATAATGCAGCGGTTAGTCCTACTAGTACTGAAAGAATTGTTCCCGTAATAACCCAATAGTACTGCACTGCGGTGAGATAGTATCCAGCCAAAGTTTGGTATACGAAGGACTTACTACCTTGTTTGTTAAGGAAGTCTATATTTCTTTCAAATGTGTATTTTTGGATTTGGCCGGTTTGTTTTTCTAAGTCCAATACTTCTACCTGGGGCGGATTCATGTTTGATGTTAGCGCTCCCAAAGAGTTTACACAAACAGAATAGCCCGCAATTAGTACGAAAGGTATTAATATAAGTAAATTTTTATTAAATCTTGTTAATATAAATGCAATACATATTGAAAGGAGGGCATATGAAGGAATTAAATATCTTGCTCCAAACGCATATCCTCCCCATGGATCTCCCCACATGGAGTAAAGTAAAACATTCATTGCTATTACACTGATGATAAGAGTGGCTGCAGTTGAATTTCTTTTCCATAAATACACTGCGCCAAATATTCCAAAAAGCATAACTGGCGTGTATACAATTATCCCTCTATCCAGACCTAAAAACTGAACGTAAAGTCCATTAATAATTCTTCTTGGATGGAAAAATCCAGTAGCGGTTTTTTGCTCAGTAGGGGATTTCTTCTCCATTTCAATATCTATATTTTTTTGCTGCATTGCAGGTGAGCTAAAGGCTCTTCCATCCTGGTCTATAATTCTGGCAGCAGTCAGCGTTCCTGATAACTGAAGTGGTTTTCCATATGAGGCTTGGCTAAACCACATATAAAAAAGAAGAGGGATTAGGGCTGAAATGAGTGTAAAAAAAGCAAGCGGCTTAATATTTACTTTTATTCCAGCGTCTTGTTTTTCCACCCATAGCATTCTTGTAGTAGCAAATATAGCAAGCGGAAGCATCAAGATGAGGTTAGGATAATCGACTGGTATAGAGGCTGCAGCAAGTAACCAGATGAAGAATAATGAGAGCCAATTTTTCCATCTTAAAACGATATATAGTACGGAAAGAATCAGAAAAGTCGACATTTGGTGCTGATAAAGTGTAACGCTATATGAGAATGCAGGCGAGGCAAATAAGTAAGTAAGAGATGCTATAGTTGCGGGTAACTCTTTTGCGCCAAGTTTCATGGCAATGGATCTAATAAGAAGCAAATTAAGCAATCCAAACACGGCTATTGCACTAAACGCACCAATCTGCGCCGCACCAAAATTCTTACCAATTATGTATCCTGGGATCATTGAAAATGATACCAGAGGAGCAAAAAGTGAAGCATATTGTCCTGATTCGGTTACAGCTAAATCTGGAGTTGCAAATCTTGCAATATCTGTACTGAAGGTTAATGACTTATCTTCAACAACAGAGTAAAGTAGTGCATATCTCCCTCGCTCTGGAGATAGTTCTAGCGGTCCGGCCTCTCTCCAAGTGTTCGTGTTTAGCTCAACACTTGTAGGAGTACCTGGGAGTCCACGTAGGGTTGAGGCAAGAATTCCCACAACAAAAACAATTAATAACACAGGTAATAAAAATCTTAAATATTTCATAATGTGGGAGAGCTAAAAACTGGCAATTTGCTCGTTCCAGAGTGTATCGGATAATCTTCCTTCTGGAAGTGTGACGTCATCAAATGTTATGACTTCGTCTTTTTTAATGTCTCTTATAAGTATACAGTCTTGGGAGAGCCCTATGGGAAGTAAATTTTCTGATCTTGCTGTGTCATAGTTTTCGCAAAGACCATATGTGTCATATTCCCCAATTCCATCCAATTTTTGTCCTGCCTTTAAGTCTCTTTTAGCTGTCGCTACAACATCCACTGTTGGGCGTCCACGTGGTGCCAGCGCAGTATCTTTAAAGATAACAGCACGGGCAACTGTAGTAGGCGCTTCAAAATGACACAAATGATATGGAGTGTAAAAACAGTAGAGAGGTCCTTCACCTAATTTATAAAGGTTTAGATAGTGTTTTTGCGTAGGATCATCTATAGTTCCTAGAACAAAAACTCCAGGTCCGGGGACTGCGCCTACTACATAGTCAACTGCTCCAGGTCCTTTGATAAGCTCTTCATAAGGAAACAAGTCTACGGACTTGTCTATATTTGTTCCCGGTGCCATAGTTGGACCCATCATTCCTCGTTTTAACACTCCCATGCCGGTTGCATTTGCCACAACGGCTTGTTCAAATGAAACCTTAGATCCGTCAGCAAACGATGTTACCATAACCGGATTTTGTTTCCATTTTGCAGCAAATTCTGCCTGCGTTTCAGGTGTTCTGTATGGGTCGTGGAGTCCTTTTATGTTTCCGCAAAGTAGAGGAGTGATCCCAAGTCCCTTTACAAATCTGTACAGATTCATTTGAACTACCGGTTGATCTCCGTCAGCAAGTGTAAAAATAACTCCTGCCTCGTCTGCTTTTTTTTTAAGAATAGAGCCTAATGTTCCGAATAGCTCTGCGTTAAAAGACACAAAATGTTTTTTGTGTTTGATTGCATAATCTGCAACTTGTGCACCAAATTCAACGTCACCAGTCATTTCCAGGATTGCGTCAATATTTTTTGATTCACAAAGTAATTTGTAGTCAGTTGTTACCACTGAGAAGGACAGAATGTTTGTGTCAAAACTTTCCAGAGTGTCAACTTTTACCACGTGGTTTTCTCCTGCTTTTTCAAACGTCTGTTTTGCTTTTTCTGTATCTCTGTTAGCAATAGCTACCAGTCTCATCCCTTTTTTATATTTGATGATAGTAAGAGCTGCCCCTGATGCCATGAATCCAGCACCAACCATACCAATTCTAATTGGGGTATTAGCTCTTTCGAGTTGTTCTAATGCTGTATCTACAATAATCATAATATTTAACTTCTAACTAATAACTACTAACTTCTAACTAATAACTACTAACTTCTAACTAATAACCAAGAATCATGGTGAGTAGTTAGAAGTTAAGGGTCAGTTGTTCACTTTAAATCTGGCCAGTTTGCATCTTTTTCTGATGTGTCTGTGACTTTTATGGGCCACTTAATTTTAATAGTTGGGTCATTATGTCTTATTCCAGATTCAGAATTAGGGGTATAGAATTCAGATACTTCGTACGTTACCTCTACGTTATCAGTTAATGTTACAAATCCATGAGCAAAGTCGCGAGGAACAAATAGCATTTTGTGGTTTTCAGCACTTAATTCCACACCAATCCATTGTTTAAAAGTAGGGGAGTCTGGTCTCAAATCAATGATGACATCAAAAATTGCGCCTGCAGTACACCTTACAAGCTTTGTTTCCTGATGGGGAGGAATCTGGTAGTGCATACCTCTTAACGTACCCTTTTTAAGAGTTCTGGACATGTTGGTCTGAACTATTCTATTAACCAATCCGTGTTCCTCAAATTCATTTGCACAGAAAGTGCGTGCAAAAAATCCGCGTGAGTCTTCACGCTTTTCAAGCTCAATTATAAATGCTCCTTTTAATTTAGTTTCTGTAAATTTCATATTATGGTTGTGTAATAAGATGCGGTGCAATTTTATTCATTACATTAATTGAAGTTCCAAAATAAACATCTGCAATCTCAGCCTGAATTGGGTTATCTCGCAAACCTTCTGCAATGTGGCCAGTTTGGCGGTGGAAAGAGTAAAGTTGTTCAGGAGTTGCCTTCGCTCCCAGTCTTGCAACTGTTGAATGAGTAATGTCTTTAAAGTCTACCAAAGAAAATCCGTCTGAAGGAAGTGCATTTACAGTTTTTTCACTAGAGTATCCGGTTTCTGACAGATTGATTTTTCTTCCAAGTAAATTAGTAATTGTAGTCCTTGCCCTAAACATTTCTTCAGATACATCCCGTGAGCATACATACACACTTCCATTTGATGAATTTACCAGTCCGTCAAGAGTTACCATTCTTCCTCTCATAGCATTTCTTATCATAGAAAACCGTCCATCAGAAATAAGCATTTGTACCTGTGCGTCAACATCTGCAGGATCTGCGTCTTTGCTGAATTTTCCGGTTCCCAGGATGATGTGAGAAGAGTCAAAATCAAAACCTGCTGCAATTAATTTAATCCCTGTTTTTTGTCCAACTTCTTGTAATGGCAAGGTAACTCTTTCTGCAATTTCGGTTCTGGTTGAATCAGTTAATTCGACTCGAGCTTGGAATTCGTGTTCAAAAGCAGTTCTGGAAAATCCTCCAAATGGCTTTACCTCACCAGCTCTGAATGCTTGTTTTCCTTCAGCCCAATTTTTTATAAATTTTCCCCGTACAGTTTCCTGGTTTGCGTTAAAATCTGCGTCAGCTCTAATTGTAAGTGGTCGTCTTGCTTCCATGTTATTTAATAAAGAATAAATCATCTGTGATTTGTTTTGTTGCGAGTAAGTGGTCTAGCTCGGAAAGTCTTGTAAACGCTCTAAAGTTAAAAATTTCAGGAGAAAGTTTTATAGTGTCAAATACTTTCTTTAAATCTTGAGCCCCTTCTTTAACAGTTCTGGTACTTTTAAAACCAGGAAGTTTGGTGTTAATTTTTGTAAAATCTACTCTGTAAGAACGTGTGTCTCCGTCAGAATTTCCAAAAGAAGTAGTACAGCCGGTAAAAACGGAAGCCACAATTTCCGCAACTTCTTTAATCTGATAGTTTCCATCAGTGTTTCCTACATTAAATGTTTCATTGTGAATTGCTGTAGTTGGCGCTTCCAGCACACAAGCAAATGCTTCACAAACATCCAAAATATGAACTAATGGCCTCCATGGAGTTCCGTCAGATAACATTTTTATCTCCCCCGTAGTGTAAGCAAGTCCTGATAAGTTATTTACTACTAAATCAAATCTCATGCGGGGGGACGGACCATATACTGTAGCGTTTCTCAGATAAGTAGGGGAGAAGTTCTTATCAGCTAGTTTTCTTAAATCTTCCTCTACTAAAACTTTGCATTTTGCGTAGGCTGTTTGAGGGTTTAAGGCAGATTCTTCATTTACAAAATCTTCAGTAGCAATTCCATATGCAGAACAAGAAGAAGAGTAGATAAACCTTGTAACACCAGCTTCTTTGGCTAGTTCTGCAACTCTGATTGCAGCCTTATGATTTATTTCAAATGTTAACTCTGGGTTATGCTGTCCTAGCGGATCATTTGAGAGGTCTGACAAATAGATTACAGCGTCAAATCCTTTTAAATCTTCTAATGTAATATTTCTGGTGTCTTTCGTCACAGTTTTAGGAGTAACATTAATTCCGTTATAAAGCCATCCTTCACGATAAAATCCAGCGTCAAGCCCAGTTACGTCATGGCCCCGGTTAAGTAAAACCTGTGCCATTTGAACTCCAATATATCCGTCAATTCCTAGTATTAAAACTTTCATAGTATTACCATTTTTTCCAAGGCGCTTGCCCTGTATTCCACATTTCTTCTAATTTCATTTTGTCGCGTAATGTGTCCATATTTTGCCAGAATCCGTCATGTTTGAAGGCTGATAACAGTCCTTTTTGTGAAAATTCTCTGAGTGGACCTTCTTCCCACATAACCTCATCCAATAATTCATAATCAAACACTTGTGGATCCACTACAAAATATCCACCGTTAATCCATGCTCCGTCTCCTTTTGGCTTTTCGTTGAAAGAATCAAGTTTAGTTTGGTCTTCGCTGAGTGTAAATACACCGAAGCGTCCTGGTGGCTGTACTGCAGTGAGTGTCACAAGAGATCCTTCTTTTTTGTGAAAATCAAGTGTTTTTTGAATATCCAAATCAGTCAATCCGTCACCATATGTTAGTAAAAATGTTTCGTCTCCAATATAGTCCTTAGCCTGTCTGAGGCGACCTGCAGTCATAGTATCTTCGCCAGTATCAATAAGTGTAATTTTCCAGTTTTCACCGCCATTTTTGTGTATTTCCATTTTGTGGTTTGCAACATCAAAGGTAATGTCTGAGCGGTGTAGTGTGTAGTTTGCAAAGTATTCTTTAATTTGGTGAGATTTGTAGCCGCATAAAATAATAAAGTCATTAATTCCGTTAGCAGAGTACACCTTCATGATGTGCCAAAGCATGGGTTTTCCGCCAATTTCCACCATAGGCTTTGGCCGAACGCCCGTTTCCTCTGATAATCTTGTTCCTAATCCTCCTGCAAATATAACTGCTTTCATGTTAGTTTATCTAGAAATCACTTTACTTCGTACAACTGCTTTCATAATTTTTGTTTAAATCAGTTTTCGCTGAATAACTGCTTTCATCTTATATTTAGTTGTGTTAGCCACAATGCATTATTATCTCACATCTCATAATAATATTCAATACTATTTTGTTGATAGATCAACTTCCCACATAACATTTTTTGTATTACTTTTATTTTCATGGAACAGTCGAGTTATTACAAGAAGCGGGAAGTAACAAGCCGTATTAAGTGGTTTTGTCAAAATTGCATAAAAGAGGCCTTTTATTTTTAGGATAAGAGGTATTTGGAGATCTACATCTATACCTGAAAAATATCTTTGCATTTCTTCATTATAGTATTGATACCGTGAGCTTTTTTTAATTTGCTCTTTAAGAGTATTGGGCAGGGTATAGAACACAGTTGCTTCATTACATCTTTTAAATATTCCGCCATTTCTTTTATTTTCAAAGTAAAAATATGTATCAACATTTATTATTCCTTCAGGGATTCTAAACTTTCTTAAAAATTCAGTTTTAAAGCCTAAAAATCTGCCATCTCCATTTAAAAAATTCTGTCCGTTGTTCCAATTTCTTTCAAGATATCTATCAACAAGTACGCCGCCAATAAGAGCATAGGCAACAAACCATTTTGGTTTAGTTGTCTCGTTGAAGATCGTAAACATGGTTACGTTTTTATTGGTATCAAGAAATTGCAGTATATTTGGAATTGAAGATTTAGTTATAGAAATATCATCCTGAGTAAATACTACATATTCAGTTTTAACCATCCCTAGTAATTGTTTTATTTTTGCAATTTGTGAAGAAGGATTTTTATTTTCTTTAAACTTAACATTTAAGGAATTAAGTTTGTCTTTGATAACATCTGACAAAGGCACGGAATCAGCCAAGACGATTATTTCTATTTTGTCCCCTCCGGAATTTCTAATAGATTCAACTGCCGTGACAAGCGAGTACTCGCCATAACACGTAGGAATGCATACAGTAAGATTCTTATTTTTCATAATTATTTATATCATTTTTGAACTGAAATAGAATAGGTCATGCCCGTTGGTTTTCCTTTGTTTTCAAAAAGCAGTGTAAATTTATCAGCCGACTTTTCCCATGAGAAATTTTCAGCCCACAAAATAGATTGTTTGGACATTTTGCGCCTTAATTTATCATCTGTTAGTAAAAGCATGATTTTAGAAGCAAAATCTGACGTGTCTTCATATTTTGCTAAATAGCCTGTTTCAGCATGTCTTACGGAATCTCTTAATCCCGGAACATGAGACGCCACAGCCGGTGTTCCGCATGCATTTGCTTCAATGGTTGTTATTCCCCAGCCTTCCATAAATGACGGATTTACAAATACCCATGCACTTTGCATAAGGGACACTTTCTCTTCATGGCTGACGCGCCCTTTAAATAGTACTTTTTTCTCAAGTCCTAGCGTTTTTGTATAATTTTGAAGTCTGTTTTTTTCTTCACCCTCTCCTGCAATAACAATGGTAGCTGATGGAATAACTTTAAGAATTTCAGCTGCTGCATTGATTAACACGTGAAGACTTTTATATTTTTGCAGTCTTCCAACATACAGAATAAGCGGTGTTTCTGCTTCACGTCCCGGTTTAAAGCTTTTTAGATCAACACCATTGTGAATAATAATAGGCTCTGTTTTTGTAAGTTTTAGCCTCATAATTTCCTTTTTTGATGATTCAGAAACGGTGATTACTTGAGTATTTCTGTATGCAAATGGCATAAGTTTTGCCTCTAAGAATAGCGCTAAATACACAAATGGGAATTTAAGATTTTTTCTAAATACATTTTGGTGAACATGATGGATTAATAGCAATTTATGTGTGTTTGTATAAAATGGAGTAAAGAATGGAATTCCATTTTCGGCGTCAACTATAACATCAAATTTTCCTCTAAATCGAAGAATGTAATAAATAAAAGCCCATACATATACTGTGTAAAAACCGCCTCGTCTTACTATTTGTACCCCGTCAATTACTTGGTTTCGTGGTGCGTTTCCATCATTTCCGCAAAATATGGTGACACTTTTGCCTGTTTTTACCCAGTTTTTAGCAAGTTCATGTACGTACACTTCAGCGCCTCCTGCCCATTTGTGTTTAGTATCTCTCCAGTTAAAAATTAGAATTCTTTGGTTTTTTTGTGTTTTGTTTTGTGACCCAATTTTTCCAAATAACCCAACAAAATCTGCCACATTATTTTCAAAAGATTTTACCTGATTGGAAAATGCATGAAGTAATAAAATGACGGCTGAGTAAGAAATCCACACAAAACACATAGTTAAAACAAATGACCATATGGTGGAGTGGAATACTGACAACAAAATTAGTTCGAGAATTGAGAAGAGAATAGCAACTCCTGTAAATGTATAATATTTTTTGGCCAGATAGTAATCACCATACACTTTAGCAAGAGATAGCGCCATCATTGCCAGAGCAATAATGGGAATAAACGGAAGGGTTGCAACAGCATTATTTCCAAATAAAAGTGGGATTAAAATATCACCATATAATAAGAATGCAAGTGTTGCAGGCAATGAAAGGCACAAGGTTCCAAGAATAGTCAAATTTAAAATACCACGTGAATCTTTTTTTGCTCCTTCGTTTCTGGATACGAGCGGTGTTATAAAGGGAGCAGCGAGTCCTGCCAAGAACAAAATCATTTTCCCAATGAGGGCTGTTAATGCATAGAGTCCTGCTTGTTCGGCCGGAAGATAGTGTTTTGCCAACACAACATCAAGGCTCAAAAATGTAATAGTAGCAGCGCCTGTAAGTGCTGCGACAGCAAAAAAGCCTTTGGGGAATTTTTTAGAATCTTGTACAGCTTCTTTTGTTTTTATAGAGCTATTTCGTCTTGTTAAGTAAAGTGCCAGCAGGAATACAAACGCAATGGAGGCCGGAATTGCTGCATATGCATATGTACTAAGCCCCACAAGTACTAAACTTACAGCAATTAATAATTTAACAGCTGTTTCACAGGCCGTGAGAATAGCCATGGATCCAAATCTGAGCCTAGCTGACAAAAATGACGAATCAACGAAATATAGTAATCCCAGTAAGATTACCGGCGTAAAAATAAGTAGCGGAACAGTAGAGGAAAGCTGCAAGTATGCACTTGTTACCGGAGAGAGTAAGACCCATACAATTGACAAAACAATTGAGGCAATAAATACTTTTGTTTTGAGACTCTTCCAAAATGCAATTCCAGCTGCCTCACCTGATTTTCCAATAAGATAACTTGCTTGAAGCGTAACAGTTTTACCTATAATACCTGCAGCTATCCAGAAAATGGATAACAAACTTGAAAGTAATCCAATTAATGCAAAATTTTCAAGCGGGAGCACGCGTCCTAAATATGCATTATAAAGAAAGTTAAATACACTTCCCGCAGCCATTCCGCCAATTAAAAACATACCAAATATGTGATTACTTGAGACATTTCTATAAAATGCGGGCCTTGAAGTATTAGGAATAACCGTTACTTCCTTCTCAAATCCTTCGGCAACGTCTGCAACATAATCTTTCTTTTGCTTTTTTATATTTAACCCGTGAGTTGTTTTTTCCCAATAGTGGGGTTTAAATAATAATTGGTAAAACGCATAGAACCCTGCAACTGAAATCATAAGCCAGTAAACCGGGATAAAGAAAATGTACTTAATGAGTCCGTATTGTTCGCGCTTGAGAACGCCTATCATGTAGTAGAAAAGATAGAGGAAGTTTCCGAATACGAGGGAAATTACGGCCATGTAAAAAATGGCTGTAGGGTATAATTTTTCAATACTTGGACCAACATAAGCGTAAAGCGCAAAATAGGCAAAAGTGGCCACCCACAAGAAAGGATTAATTAAGATAAATGCAATTTTTCCACCTACTATTAAGTTGAAAAATAACATGTGATACCCTTTTTTGCGGGTAAAGTGGATAGGGTGTCTCATATGAACCAGATATGTCTGCATATATCCCTTAATCCATCTGGAGCGTTGCCTAACCCAATTTCCCCATTTACTGTTTGCTTCTTCAAGCGTTACTGAATTGATTACTGCAGTAAGATACCCTTCTTTGAATAATCTAGTTCCAAGATCAGCGTCTTCAGTTACGTTAAACGGATCCCAGCCTTCTAAATCTATAAGGTCTTTTGTTCTAAAGTGATTTGATGTTCCACCTAAAGGAATGGAAGTGTTTAAGGATTGATACCCAGTAAGTGTTACGTCAAACCACAAAGAATACTCTGATGTGAAAAATCTTGTAAGCAAGTTTTGGTGCGGATTGTGATAATTTAGCTTTGCTTGTAAGCACTTAACGTTTTCTGGCGCCTCTTTAAATGCTAGATATGCTTTTTTAAGCTGCAATGGATCCGGAATATCTTCTGCGTCATATATAACCAGGTATTCACCCGTGGCCAGTGACAGTCCATAATTACATGCTTTTGGTTTAGTTTTTGGTTGTGAATCAGGTACAATTGCTACGCGTACGTATGAAGGCATAATAAGTTTATTTGCAATTTTTTGGGACTGCAAATCATCTTCCTCAAGCAGCAGGATTACGTCCAGTTTTTTTGAAGGATAATCAAGTTTTGAAATAGATTCCAGGAAGTTGGGTAAAATATGCCCTTCTTTATACATAGGACACAGAATGGTGTACACCGGAAGCTGCTCATCTGTGAGTTTTTCAAGTTTTTCATCACTCACGTCTATTTCTTGAGGCAGGTGAAGACTCCTTAACACCATAAGAAGGTTAAACAAGACGTCAAGGAAGTATATTGTGGAAAGGGTCGCGACGAGAATAAGTAATGTTGTAAGTGTGTTTACAAACAGACCAAAAATAATTAATGCTAATACCCCAAAGATAAATAATTTTTGTCTTAACAGGAATGTGCGAATGGCACTTTTTTCATGAGAAAGAGTAGTGTGTGTTATAAACCGTTTACGTTTGTGGCCTACTCCTGCCCCCATCATGCTGGTTGATACAGGTGGCGCTATATGTTGCGGTTTTACTGATTTTAATTTCACAGATATGGCATTGAGGCCAATTTCAGCAGAAGACGACAAAAATCTAACTTTGGATTTCCCTTCCATTCTTTTTGAAAATGTAATAGGATGATCCGTAATTTTGTATCCTGCGTGGGAGGCGCGGTGCAAAAACTCTAAATCAAATGTCCAGCCTGAAACTGGTTTGAATTCTATAGTTTCAATAACTTCCTTTTTAAATACTTTCATCCCTGCCTGAATATCATGGGGAAGTGAAAATAGTACGTTTCCAAAGACATACTTAAATGAGCGGCTTAAAAACTTGCGAGCCTTGGATGCTTTATAATGCTCACGTTTGGCAACAACTACGTCTGAGCCTGCAAGTTTTAAGGCCATTTCGGCCATGTCCTCAGGAGGGTACTGGAGGTCAGCATCTATAATACCTATGTGTATATGCTTGGCATATGAAACACCTTCAGCTATAGAATAGGCTTTTCCTTTTTTTCCTTTTTTTCCAAAAACTTGAATGGGGTTAGTGCTTACTGCCGCTTTGATTGTTTCAATTGTTTTGTCAGTAGAGTTGTCATCTATAAAGATAAGCTCATAGGTAAACCCCTTTTTTGTTAAGGCGGTCTGTAGTCGTTCAATTAACTCCGGAATATTCTTTTCCTCATTAAGAGTGGGGATTATAACTGATAGTTGTTTCTGAAATGCCATTATTTGGATCCTCCTACCTTATGATCCGCTATAAACAGATCAAGTGATTTTTGTGAAATCCTATAATGTCCGCCAAATTCAACAGCGTCTAGCCGTCCTTCTTTTATGTATTTATAGATGGTTAATGCGTTTAATTTAAGAAATTCCGCAACTTCTTGGACAGTAAAAAATTTTGCCATGTCAAATGAACTCATAGTTTATTTCAGAAGGACTATATATATCACACCGGCAGTATATTTGTCAATGCTTATGCCTTGTGGACTATGGTTGGGTATATTTGGATATATTTAGGGTAAGTCTAGTATTATGGGGGTATGCTAGGCCGTTTAGGTTAAAGTTATGTAAGAATTGTGAAATAAAGTAGGAGAAAATATTTATCCTGTACGCCAATTGAGGCAGATGACAATAAGGCATACGCTGTCTACGTACCACGTTCTACTAGATGATTAAATAATAAGAGGGATCAAGTTTTTCTACCGTTGAAGAGATAAAAATTATTTGGACGACATCAAGCTGAAAAGGGAATATGTGAGATTATTCTTCTTCTGGAGGGGGTGGGAGAAATTCTTCGCCTGTTTTGTCATATTTTTCGTATTCGCCTGGGCGAAGCCATTCTACGTATGAACACCCTGTAGCTGCCTTTTTTTCTCTATCCCATCCGGATGTAGAGCATTTTTTCATTTTCTTACCAGCAGCGGTAGTGTAGAGTACTAATTTTTTTCCGCATTGTGGGCAATCTTCGTCTAGTTCTTCTGTTGTTCCGTTAATCCATTCTATGTAGTCACACCCTTCAGCTTTTTTAGCTTCTGCATTCCACACATTTGTAGAGCATTTTTTCATTTTCTTGCCGGTTCTGGTCTGGTTTATAACAAGTGGAGATCCGCATTTAGGGCATTTCTCGTCTAAAGTCTCTGGTTCAAAGGGGAGCCATTTTACATAGTCACAGCCTTCGTTTTGTCTGGTTTCTTTATTCCATGATCCGGTAGAACAGCGCTGGAGTTTTTTACCAGTTGGGGTGGTGGTTATAGGGCTTAAAGGGCTGCCGCATTTAGGACACATTTCATCACTCATAGAATACTAATACTAAAGATACAACACCTATAAGTCAATAAGAGAAAAATGTATTGACTCCGATTATTTTTTCCTGCATAGTAACTATATGGCCGTAAAAAAGAAGAAAGTAACACATAAGATTACTCGAAAATCCCCAAAAAAGAATATGTGGGAGCAGTATAAGCCTTACATAATTCCTTCAAGTATTGGAGCTGTAATTGCGTTTTTGTTTACGTTTAGCCTGGAGTTGGGAATTGTAGTTTTTATAGCTGTTTGGGTTGGAAACTGGGCCGGAAAGTATTTTTTGGCCAGGCAAAAGTAGGTTCACTATTTTCCACGCGACGTAACGTATTCCAAAATTTCTCCCAAAAACTTTTTCATGTGTGCATTTTCTAATTGTTCCATGCTGCTTTTAGCCTCAATTTTATATGTATCTTCTAATTCCTGTACTCGTTTTAAAATTTCATAGTCAGTAAGTGTTTTTTTAATTAGTGTATATTCATTTTCTGTAATATCTTTTTTCCCAAAAAGGGGAAGAACATAATTTGTAATGTATGAATCTTTTTTTTCTTCTAAACACGCCTTATATATAGTAAGCTTATCTTCAGTAATATCTGATGAGGCATTTTTTCCGGTAGTGATACTTTCTCCAAAAATTCCTAAGTAATCATCTCTTATTTGAAAAAGAACACCAATTTTTTCCCCAATTTCCAAAAGGTTGTCTACGGTTTTTTTATTTTGATTTGATAGTAGACCCGCAAGATAAAAAGGAAGTGAGAATGTGTACCTGCCAGTTTTAAGTGTATATGTTGAAAGTATGTTCTCGGAAGTTTTGTGAATAGGAGACACGTCCTGCATTTGTCCAATTCCTACGATGACTATTTCTTGAGCAATCGCTTTAACAATATGCGAGTCATAATTGCTGGCTAAATCTACAGCCGCAAAAAACGCCATATCACCTATACATATTGCAAGACTTTCAGAAGTAAGTTTTGAGTTAGTTAGTTTTTCCAACTGTTTGTGAATTGTGGGATTTCCGCGTCTTAGTGTATCCTGATCCATAATGTCATCATGAATTAAAAGCCCGGACTGGATAAGTTCTAGGCCGCACGCCAAATCAATATAAGGCATAGGATCTTTTTTGTGTGACAATATGCTGTATGATTCCAAAAATAAATTTCCTCGGATCATTTTTCCTGATTTCGCAAACTCAAAAAGTAGGGTAAACGCAGTTTTTCCCCATGTACTGTCATTATTGTAGCGTGCTGCATTTTTTTGAAGCTGTAAATCTAGGTTTTTGGTAATTTTTTTAGAATATTTTTGAAGGTCGTGCATAGACCTCCCAAGTATACTGCTATTTACTTATATAGTGGTGAGTAAATTTTACGGTTGAGAGTTTTTTGTGAAACCCCGTGGAGTCAATTACGGCCGTGTGAACCGTAAATATGTTCGATTTATTTTTCCGGATTGGCCTCATGTTAAATTGCTGTGTGGGAGTGATAGAGGTGAATATTACACTTGAATCTGTACGCTTTCCCGTTATGTAATCTTCAGGATTCCAAATGGGCGTGGTGTCCCGGCTTATAACATTACGTTCTTCAACCATTGCTTGAATTTGTCCGGTTGCGCAAAGCGCGTGTGCTGCAACTTGTGCAATAGATCCTTCTTCAGCCCCGCCCCGTCCCATCATAACAGTGGGATGTTTTGGATTTGAAAGCATAGCTTTTAGACACCACAGCAAATCACCGGCTTCAATAAGTATCAATTTTGTCCCCAGATCTTTTGCGTGGTTAATTATTTCTTCATTGCAGGTCCTATTCATTACTACAATCGTTATGTGTTTTGCTGAAATATGTGCCGTTTTCATAATCAATTGAAAATTTTTTAACGGAGTGTTTTTGAGGCTAATTACTTGTTTAAACAGAGGAGGCGCAAACAACTTTCTGAAGTAGTTGTAGCTTTTTGCAGTTTCGGGATTGTCCGGAATTTTTGTAATTGATTTATATGTTGAAACACCAACGACAGAAATAGCATTTGGCTTAGCGTGTGCAGCAGCCGTGGTTCCCTCCACAACATCCAGCACAAATGTAGCTTTAATTTTACCTTTACCAAATACACCCACAGACAGCGGCATTGCTTCACCCAGTTTATCAGGATGAGCTTCCTTGCCGCCTTCGGCATCTATTCCATGGAATTCGATAGGGGAGCCACTCAGTGTAGTTCTAAAAGCCGTATCCGCCTCAGTATCTATTTTTTTAACGCGTTTTTTCTTTTCATCATAAGAAAGATCTTCTTTTTCTTCTTTTCCATTTGTAAAATTTTGGATATTTAGGTGGGCTGAAATAGCAGCCTGTTGGAGCGCTTTTGTCATATATAGTTTTGCAGCCTTCATGAGGTAATTATAGTACATGGTATCGTTTAACGTTTGAAGCAAAATCTGACGCATAGTATCTGCTATTATGTATATATGAAAAAAGTAACAGTGCATGATTCTATGCAGCAAGACTACGTGTATTTTTTAACGGAACCGGAAGGCAAAAATTTTGATTTGGATTTTAAGCCAGAGTTAACACCTTCGCAAATGCTCAAAATAGGAGTATTTTGCGGAAATTATTTTGACGTAGATCAAAAAGAATTGCCGGCTGAGTGGTTTAAAAAAGCGAAAATAGCACTTGGTGGGAGTGGTGAGGCATCACTTAACTATTTTAAAATTCACGCAAGTCTACCTCTGGCGGTGTGGCAGAAAAAAGGGTGGATTCATCCCCGTGATCCGCATGGATGGTTTCAGTGGTATTGCAGGTATTATCTGGGAAGGCGCATGCCTGATGAAGATTTTAGACAAATTAAAAGATGGAAAGCAATTACGCGTCACATAGCGCAAGTTAAAAAGAATTGTCTGAAAGGGGATCTCAGCTGCAGGCCTAAACAAAGACAAGCACTATTGCATTGGGCCTATGACAGCCGCAAAATTTAAGTAAACATGAATATAGAATTTATAGGATTATTTTTGTATATTGCAGGCTTAATTATAGGGTTAGGTGCTGTATCGGTAATTGATGCGTTAGGTTTTTGCGCAAGAAAATCAACATATTTTACACTCGCGACAATACGGGCGCACAAAGTTACAAAACCGCTTATATGGCTTGGAATGTTTTTGGCAATTATAGGTGGAATACTGTTTTATTCCCAAAATACATACTCGCAAGTTTTTGTAATTCTACTAATTACGGCAGTTATTTTAATACTTAATGGATTGTTTTTAAGTTTTTATATAAGTCCTAAGCTTATAAAAAAAGAGAAAGAAGAGGGAGTACGAATAACACTGCTTGATTCAAAGATCCAATCAAAAATTACCATATCATTTGTTGTATCTTTTCTAGGTTGGTGGGGTAGCGTGTTATTGCTTGTTTACTATATTCTGTATGTAAAATAAAAGACGGAATGTTTCATTACACCACCTACATATACTGCAGGAGAATAAATATTACAACATACTGAAGCGGGTAAAACACGTAAAAAAGGTATTTCATGCGCCTGCCTTCTTTCCCGGTGTAAAAAAAGATTGGAATAAGAGAAAGAGTGGCGTAAGGTATAAAATACAATGGATTAATTAAGGCCTGTGGATTTTGCTGCGCAATTGTTATTAGCAAGACTAATTGTATAAAAGAAAAAATAACAAATTGTGAAATGACTGTTTTTATACGGGATGTTGTGAAATAGTAAAATGCTACAACCGAAAGAACTCCAAGTCCTCCGTAATCTACACCAAGCACGTATCCTGCTATAAAGAATATGGAAATTATAGTAATTTTTAAAAATGGCTTTTTATTTTTAGTCCATTCTATGGCCAGCAAGCCTAAAAATAACGTGAAGAAGATATTAAGCACCCAATATGAGGGGTCAATAATTCTGCTTGCAAAAATAAATGGAACTTGAGATATAACACCGAAAATAAGTAGGCGGCGCAAATAATTTGAAGCGTTTTTTGTGTGCCTGGCTCCAATGGCAAGTAAAAACGCAAATAAAGGGAAAGCCAGTCGTCCTATTGCATACATCCATAGCGGGTCGCCAAAAAAGAATAGCCCAGCGTGTGCTATTACCATGGAAATAATTGCAAGCAGTTTTAGTTGGAATGCATTCATATACTTATTATAAAGAAAGGAAATCTAAAAAACTTTGAGAAGAAGAGTTGTGAGAAGATAGTAATTTCTCAAAAAGAAAAATAGTATTATGTAGCGCAGTATGCATGATAGGCTCTTTGGAGTATCCGCTATCAATCCAAATACTAAATACACCGTATCCTAATTTGCTATAGTCCCAGGAAGTTTCTCCATTGAAAACATTGTGGAGTCCGTTTGCTTCCTGTAAACGGCGCATTTCATCAAGTAGCATATGCTCAAACAAATGCCCCATTTCTGTGTTTTTTACTTCCACACAAAATGGGTAGTTATTAGGGTTGAAACATTCTGTTGTAAGAACGCTGGGACTGTGCAGTTTTAGAAATGAATGTGTTTGTGGAATGTGATTTGTTGAAACAATAGTTGTGTGCATTACAAGTTTTAAAAAAGTATCTGTGTTACCTTGTTTTATCTGTAATGAAAAACTTGGTGATTTATAGTACTTCATAAACTCATTCTTACTCATATCTTACAGTTTACTTACTTTTAGATATAACTTCAAGCGAGCTCAAAACGCTCTTCTTACAGCACTTTTACGGGGATGCTATAGTTTTTTAACAAATTAGGATTACAGTGTAGTAACTCAACAAAGAGATTTACGAAAGGAGGTGATATATAATGGCAAACCAAAACGCATCAGAAAACCTAGACGACGAAGCAAGAAGCAAAGGTGGATCAAATAGTGGAGGAAACTTCAAAAATGACCCACAACGCGCATCAGAAGCAGGACGAAAAGGCGGACGCGCATCTTCTTCTACGAGAAGTGAAGGAGAGCAGGATGAAGAATCCAAAACCGATGAGTCCATGTAGTAAGCATCATAGTAAGGGGTGGCATATTCATTCAATATATACACAAGTAATGAAGTATCCACCCCTTAAAATTAAAGATAACAGTACCTTCTATATGTACGAACTATGTAGTTTGAAAGACATGTAAGTAGCAGTAAATCAGTAACTGATTACTTAAAAAAGAATTTGTAACGTAAAGTATGACAAACCGTTTTATAATAAAGCATAAGTACATACTTTTATGTATTATTTTTGTGATAGCCGTTTTAAGCTTATTTGTAGTTTTTCAAACACGCCAAGATAAACTTCGCGTACAAAGCCTCAAAGTTAATCCCTCTGAAATCCAAAACCCTTCACGTATTGAGTTGGAGGGAAAAGTAATATGTCTGCCTTATCAAGACACAACAGGTTTGCCTACTCTGGAATGTGTCATAGGACTTATGGATGCAAATGGATAGTATTACGCACTTGACGATAGTCTTATGCAATCACCTTCTGGCTATACAGTAGGGGACAAAATAGCGGCATCAGGTGAGCTAACCCCTATAGAATATGTAAGTTCGGACCATTGGCAAAAATACAACATAAAAGGAATTTTTTCAGTCCTGGAGTTTGTACGGGTAAGTAATTAAAACGAAGAAAGAATAGGGGCTCTTTTAGAAAAGATCTTTTTTTAATTCATCTATTGAAAATTCTACTTCAAATGTGGTTCTATCTCCAACATTTACAAATAGTGAGAGTGTGTCTGGTTGGGTTTTTTTGATAACTCCGCCGCACGAATATACAACTCGTCTTAATTCCGGATGAAGCTCTGAGACAAGTGGGTTACCATTATTATCCAGAAAATTTTCTGGTGTCAAAATAGGGTCTTTTGCAACCTGCACACTAAACTTTCCGTTTTTTCGGGTAAGTTTTGCACGTCCAATTGCGTAGATATATTTTTCACTTCCGTTAACAATTTGTTTTGAAATCCCATGTACTATAAAAAGTGCTTCGTCTTTTGTAATCCATAATGGTGGCATGGTTGTTCCCATACGCCACTTGGCCCATTCTAAGTCAGTTGGAAATTCTATATCTGCTAACTTTTCTGGAAGTTGTGAATGCAGGGAAAACACAAGAAGTTTGTGATAGTAGTGTTCAGACTCAGGGCGGAAGAGATACGTAGTATTGTCAATAGGGGTAAGATTTTTTCCGGGTCCAAATGTGCTTATAAAAAGAAATGGAGGTAATTCTTGTTTCCATGATGAAAGAGAGTCTATTTTTACAACTGCCGGAAACGGCATAGGCGCACCTGTTTTATTTCTTAAAACAGCTGTTAGCCCAATTAAAAGATTTCCATTCTCCAGTAAAAGCGCGCGTGGATCCTCTAAGCTTATGTTGTCGTAGAGCGGCTGCCATATAACACGTTCATGAATGGTAAATCCGTCTTTTGTTACTTCAAACAGACGCAGTGCGCCTGTGTCAGGCTCTCCTTTTTCCGCCGGTGTGGTAACTTCGCGTGCTATAAAACTTACCGATTCATTTTCTGTCTGCTGCCATACTGCTAAATTGTAGCGAGCAACATCTACATTTGGAAAAATATTTTTAATTTGCTTTATTTTCACAGTATTCTAGATGTTATCACACGTGCCATCAAAAATGACACTAGTGATTCGGCCCCTTGGTTTTGATTTATGCGGTCAGGATGCAGCCCGTCATAGCATCCGCCGGTAGCATAGTTATACAGAGATTTTCCTAAGCTATTATTTCCCAGAAACCAGCTAAAACAGGTAATAATGTTAGTTCTATACAACTCCTTGTTCGTGAGCTTATAAGTAGTAAATAAAGCCAAAATCATGGATGCCGGGTCTTCCGGTTGCTGATCAAAGCTGCTTCTTTCTTCATTATTTTTATACCAATTAGCATGCCCAATGGGTAAATACATTCCATCAGAAAACGTTTTTTTAATAAGAAAATCTAAAGATAGCAAACCATCAGAACTATACTTTTTATTTTTCAAAACACTTCCCGCAATAAGCAAACTTTCCGGAAGTATTGCATTATTGTATTTTAGTTCATCCTCAAACCATCTCCAGGATTTTATGGAATTTTTTTGTAAATCATTCTCAAGGGAGGCTGCATACTCATGTATTCTTGGTAGCAATATGGTATTTTTGTTATTCACATAAGGAAGTGCTAGTGCCATAGCCTTTATCATAAATGCCTTGGAGCGCATGTGAGTAAGCGGTATGTCTGACGAAGCATATGCTACAAAGATTTTTTCAGCCTTTTGTCTCACCTTTACAGGCAGCTTTTCATTGCTGAGTACTTCACATAATGCCCATTGGGCGCGTGCATGAGAATCCTCTATGTCCTCATCCTTGTTTTGGGTTGTGGATTGTTTATCTTTATAAGACAAATAATTGGTAAATCCACCCGTAGGTAGCTGGCATTTTTTAATGAACTCTAAATAAATATTCAAAAGGGAACTAATTTCTGCAGTTTTTTTAGTTTGTAGATGCCAGCTGCAGAAAATCAGTGCGCGTGCATTGTCATCTAGTGTGTATCCGTGTTTTTTATTGGGTGAGGCGTGATTTGCAAATTGAAATAACCCAAATTCATCTGTCATTTCTTGAAGATGCCCAATATGTAAAGGGGGGAGTGTAATATTTTTAAAAATATCTATGTATTCTTTTGCAACTGTTTTCCATAGCATGCTTCTTGTGGAAGCATACGCATGTTTTTGCATGTTCTTTAAATAATTTCTGTTTTCAAGTAATTCCAAAAGGGTAGAGGTTAATGCGTTTGAGTCTTTAATAGGAATAAGTCTTCCATTTTTGGGCGTCACAATTTCTTTGGCCTGAGCAAAGTCAGTGCTTATAACGGCTCGTCCTGTTCCAAGGGCGTACGAAAGGGTTCCACTTACAGCCTGATTAGGGTCAGTTGAGGTTGCAATATATATATCAGTAGCCTTGAGGAATTCGAATAAATCCGGAAGGTTAAAATATTGATCATAAAACTTTACATGTTTTTGCAAATGCAGCGCTATTACTGTTTCGGCGAGTTTTGTTCTATATTCTTCTCCTTCTTGGCGTCTTACAACCGGGTGAGTCTCACCTAATATGAGATATAAAACTTCAGGATGTTTTTTTATAACTTGAGGTAGTGCATTAAGCACATATTCTATCCCTTTTCCTCGACTTAAAAGCCCAAAAGTTGTAAGTATAGTGTATTTTTCAAGTTTTAATTTTTTTTTGTATTCAGCCTGCACTGATTCTTTGACGTCATGTATTCCATGCGGAATTGCGTGTACCTTGCCGCGTGAGGCAGGATAGAGGTCTTCTATAATTTTTTTGGAGTTGTGAGTTAGTACTACAACAGCCCGGGCAAGGCTTATAATGGAAGTAGTAACCTCTTTCATGTGGGGTGAGGGTTGCGGAAGTACTGTGTGAAGAGTTACAGTCATAGGTTTTTTGCACGCCTCCATGAAGGACACAAGATGCTCACCGTCCTGACCTCCAAAAATTCCATACTCATGCTGAATAATTACTGCAGTAATTTTTGTGTCTTTATTTATAGCTTCTGCTAAGTCCAGGAAATCTGCTACATTATTTTGGTCTATATTCCATTCAACCTCTACGGGATATTTATGAGTATCAAGCGGAGATAAATTAATTGCCGCGATTTTACAAATGGTATTAGATTCTAATAAATCTTGAATAGAAGCGTATAAATCGTGCGTAAAAGTAGCTATCCCACATTCACGTGGGGGATACGTGCTGAGGAAAACAGTGATTGATTTAGGTTTGGAGATACTATCAGTATACAGTAATTAGCCTCAACTCTCAAGCGGGGTGCGAGCGTGCGGTGGAAGTAGCAATTCAAAATTGTTAGAATATGTGAATGGCTATTGATAAAGTAGAATATACTCCCTCACAAACAAAGCGATTTGAAGTTTCACAGGATGAGTATTCTAGAACCCGACTAAAATTTTTGGGTGATATGACTCAAAATATTTGCGAGATAACTCCGTTTGAAGTAGGAGTAAGCGTTATAGGATCGTTGTCAAAAGGAAAGACGTTGGATAAAAAAACTGAAGGCGCAACTGATGTTGATGCAATAATTTACCTGGATTCTGATTCTGTAGTGGAGCATTTTGAAGATGAGAGGACTCCAGTAGAGGTAAGAGACGCATATTATTTTCAAATCGGCAAATGGGATAAATTGTCATCTTTAAAAGGAAATCCCAACCTTTCAATTAATTCATCCCATATTCCAGATGATCCCTCTAAAATGGTAAAAGCGGCTCAAGGATATGTTCAGCACAACATACCAACATTTATGGATAACACAAATAAAGCAAACAAGAAATGGTCATACTTTGATCAAGACATATTTGTTGTGCCAATTGCGATAAAAGGTGAAAATTCAATTTTGGATATGGTGGAAAAATACGAAAAGGCGCTTGAAGCACATGACGAGCATGGAATGGAACGTGCAGTAGTTATATTTTCTTATGTATTTGGTCTGGATTTGGGAGGTCATCTAAAAAAATACAGGCAGGCATTTATTAAAGAACTGCAGCAAAAAGATCCTGCAGAAGCAGAAAAACTTTGGGGATTTGTGCGTGATGGGGTTAAAAGACGGGAGAGAAGAAACGATATTCCTGAAAATCTGGAGAGTCAATTTCCGGCAACCCTTGAGCAGGCAAGCGCGTATTACATTCCTCTTCACAAACCAACAGTGTCTTAATAATTTTTCTGTGGTATGATACGGTTGTGACTACGCTGATTACCGTAATACTATTTGGACTTGTCATTGCATTTTTTGCAACTCAAAACACAGCGTTTGCCTCTATACGTTTTTTAAATTATTCGTTTTCAGTACCTATATATATAATTGTAGTGGGAGCTCTTTTAGTAGGACTTTTATTTGCTTGGATTATAAGTCTTGTAAAAGATATAGGAAACAGCATGGCCATGCGTGGCAAAGAACACAAAATAACTGACTACAAAAAAGAAAACGCAGAGTTGCTTCGCCAAATTCACCAGTTGGAAATAACAAATGCCAGACTTGAAACGGCAGCAAATCTACCATCTGACACCAAATCTTTGTGAAGAAAACTTTAGCTAAAATTTGGCGCGCATTGTCCCTTCCTACGAGCCTTCAGTTATTCTTCATGCGTTTTTTCCAGACTCAATTTTTGGTGGGTATTACGGGAGTAATTTTAAATGAAAAAAAAGAGGTGTTGTTATTTAAACACACATACAGGCAAGATCCTTTGTGGAGTTTACCAGGGGGATATATGAAGGCGCGCGAGCATCCACTAGAGGGATTGGAGCGTGAAATAGAAGAAGAGTCAGGGTTAATAGTAAGCGCAGATGAGCAGGTACGGATTAGAACTGATAGAAATTCATCCAGACTTGATATAACTGTGAAGGGAACATTTATTGGCGGCGAGTTTAAGCCTTCTTCCGAAGTAGTAGAGTATGGCTTTTTTAAGTTAGAAAACCTTCCTGCTATTTCCAAAAACCAGCTGCTCATTATTCATCACGTGCTGTCATAAGGTATAGTCCCCAGAATTGTATGGCTGAAGCATCTGAAAACCTTACATAAGAACTGTTTCAAATCGCAAAAGTGGTGCGCTTTCTCAGAGAATCACTTCGTAATTAGCCCTAAATGTGGTTAAATAGAGTATGGGTGTTTCTTTTGAGTGGGTGAGGTCTTTACATTTTAGAATGATTAAAAAAGTAATCATTCTTGAGATCATTTTCGCTTTCTTTCTGCTTTTATTTTCGTCAAAGCCAGTATTTGCCGCACCTACGGTTACCTCAATTACTGGATCTACCTTTAACTCGGATGTGCTTTCACACGCTGTTTCTATGCCCGCAACCGTTTCTACAGGAGATTTATTACTTGTTATATTTACCAATGATGGAGATGCTACCGTAACTACTCCTACGGGGTGGGTGAGGCTTTGGAGTAATGCGAATGGATCAGCACTCAGAGGAACAGCATATGCCAGAGTTTCCAGGGGTACAGAGGGGGGAACAACTGTCAATTTTATCACTAGCGCTGCTGAGCAGGCAGCGGCTCAAGTATATAGAGTAACTGATTGGTCTGGAACACTTTCTGGAGTTGTTGCAGGAGATTCAGGTCAAATTACATCAGGCTCTACTGTTGATTTACCCTCACTCACTCCTTACTTTGGTCAGGCAGACACGTTATGGTTAGGAGTAATGCATACTTCCACTGCCCAAACTGTTAGTTCAGCTCCTCCAAGTTATACAAATCTTACCCAAACATCCAGCAGTTCGGGTACAAGCGGCGCGCAAGCAGTTTCGTCACGTAGAATTCTTGATGCAGCAACTGAGGATCCGGGAATATATACCATGTCAGGAACGGGGGCTTCTAAAGTGTATAATACAATTGCAATTGCCCCATCTGGAACAGGCCCCTTGTATCAACAGTTTACTATCACACAGGGCTCAGACACGTTATGGGCAGGTATGTATACATCCCAATCATATTTATCACAAGATACATCTATTAACAGGGCGGTAGTAGTGGTTCATGGAAATAGTAATAACGCATATGACTATTATAATTATGTTTCATATAATTTAAGAAATGAGACAGGAGTATTTTTAGCAGCACCATCTTTTATTGAATTGGCAGATGATCCGGATACAAATCAATTATATTGGACCTCTGTATGGGATGAGTTGGGAAGGTCATCGGCGTCTCTTCCTTTTAGAATAAGTTCAGGAGGTGTGTTGGATAATTTTATATCTCAGCTATACACAAGTTTTCCTAATTTACAGGGAGTAGTTATTGTAGGATACAGTGCAGGTGGGCAATTTACTAATCGATATTCTGAGGCAAGTAGTGATACGCGCAACCGATATTTAGTAGGAGCGCCTTCTTCTTATGCTTATACCGGTCCGCAAAGGGCTAATGTAGGTGGTGGATTTGAAGTTCCTGTGACAGTATGTACCACCTATGATAATTGGAAATATGGATTGCAAACTTTAAGCACAACTCAGTATGTGCAAAACATTGGGGCTGCAACACTTACAAATAACTTGGGTAATTCTATAGTTACCTATATGGTTGGAAGTCTGGATACGGATCCTGCGCATTCATCCCTCGATACTGACTGTGAGGCAGAGTTGCAGGGTAACCAAAGATATTCTAGAATGACTAATTTTTACAATTTTTTGGGGTATAAATATGGAAGTGGTGTATACGAAAGGCATGCAATGAGTGTAATTTCAGGCGTTGCCCATGAGGCTTCTGAAGTACTTGGATCAGTGGAGGCGTTAAGTGTTATGATGCAAAATTTTAAAAGAAGTACTGTATCCACTCAATCGTCTTTGGCAGGTGCGCCTCCCACCTGTACGGCACCAATTCCAAGCGGCTTACCAAACTTGTTTCAAATAAACACAGGCAAAACATCTGCAACCCTGTACTTTACACCGGTTAACAACGCGTCCAATTATCTTATTTCTTATGGGGTGAATAATAACTTTAGTCAATATAATGTGCAGACAAATCAAGGCTCATCAACCGGCGTTTTGTCTTACACTATAAACGCACTTTCACCAAATACAACGTACTCATTTTCTTTAGCTGCACAAAATACCTGCGGAACTCCCGGAAACAACAGTACTATGACTGCAAAAACCGGGAAAAACAAAATATTTTATAAAAATTCCGGTTCTCAAGTAGGTGATACAATATATACAAAATTAGCAACGTCTCTTAAAGTAGCCTCGGATTCAAAGCCTTTACCGGTGCAAAAATCTCCTCCAAAATCAGCTGTTCCAAATTCAGTTAGACCAGCTGTAGTAAGATCTAAACCTTCAGTTCTTCAAAAAAGCTGCTTCCTGTTTTTCTGCTGGTGATGTTTGTTGGAATTTGTGGTTTATATCGTGGTAATAAAACGGTTATTTGGACTTAGATGATTTTTTAATTTTCTTAGGTTTTACAGCAGGGAGGGTGTTATAAGTAATACTTGCTAATTCTGACATAAATTCGTGATCCTCCCATTTGTCTTCTGAGACTAACATGTACATTTTACTTCCGGGATATGCAGGTGCGTCTTCATAATCAGGATAGAAATCTTTTGCCTCCTGAGTAGGTTTTAAAAATAGAGCATCATCACACACAAACGCTATAACTTTCCCGTTACAATAGAGCGCATATTCCCCAAACATTTTCTTAAAAGTAATTAAACCCGCCCCCGACATTTTAGAAATAATAAGATCCACGGTGGATTGCTGACTTGCCATACAAGTAGTTTATCAAATTCTGCTATAAATCCAAGTCTTCCTTGTATCCGCGCTGGTGCTTGGATATAAACAAGTTGCAGAAGATGAGATACATCGGTTACACATTGAAGTAAAATAGGTACTTCAA
>CAYOTA010000017.1:0-37232 GCA_964406795.1 uncultured Gammaproteobacteria bacterium | reverse complement strand
AATTCACTACTGCCCCGGGCTTACGCCCGGGGAAATACGTTGGACTTATTATATCCTTCCATAAGACATTTCCAAGGATCTGCAAGATAATCCATCGCTTGTACGCTTACAACAATATCAAATTTTCTCCCAGGAAAAGCAGCTTCAAGCTCATTTGCATCCCCAATTTTTGCCTCAATCTTACTGCTTGTTGCCTGAGAAGAACTGCGATAGTCATGTGCAGTAATCCCCGTTGCAAGGACACTTCCTCCCCAAACATCAATGCAATCAGATAAAAATTTCCCAGATCCCATTCCAATATCAAGTATTCTCGCAGGAACTTTTTCCTCCACAGCATGCTGTATTACGCGTTTAATAGGCTCACCGCCTAGAAGAGGAAGGTATGCGCTGTATCCATCTATTCCTCTTTCAACACCGTAAGTTTGAGGTTTTGTGTGTACAGAATATGCCTGCTCTTGAATGGTTGTTAATTCAGTAATAGCCATAACACAAATGTAACGTATTTAGTCATAAAAGGAACAAGCTCCTATGTCTGAGCTAAGGCTTACGACCTCGAGAGTTGTGTTGTGTCTCCCATCCAGGTGGTGGCGAGCCTTCTTGTCCCATAGGCACATAATACTCTTCGAAAAATGGTAAATCAAGCGATCTCACGAGAAGAACTATTTAAGTGGGGTTCGGGGAAGCGTATTCATGTCAGTTACGAGATTTGGATGAGTAGGTGGTGTGACTGCAGTTGCTTGTCTTATTGCATCAAAGGTTTCTTGTGGGGTGCTCGAACTAGCTAATCTTTTTCTACCTTCTAACACCATATACATATTCCTTAGATTACGATTACCGTGTGCTTCAGCACGACGGGCTAACAACTCTTTCGCTCTGTTTTCTAAAGACATGCCTAATATATATCACACAGAACGAATTAATGCAACGCAACTTTGACTCAAGACTCTAAGGAAGCTATACTAGACTCATGCAAAAAATTGGAAGCATACTTAATACCTTTAATCCTGTTGCGGATAAATACATCTCCCGTGAATTTCAGTCATACGGAATTTATCTATCCGAAAGTTTGAATGACTATAAACACAAAGCACTCTACATAAAATTGGCAAAAACTACCAACCGAGCGCTATTAGAACGCGCACTCTCCTACTGCAAAGACGCCAGAACTACTACTCCCAATAAAGGCGCATTATTTATGTGGAAGCTGAAAAAATTAAATGATGAAGGGAATGGAATTAAAGATGCAAAAAGTCAGTGAAGCATACGAAAAAGTGTATGCAGTAGTACGTAAAATCCCAAAAGGATGCGTCACAACGTATGGCGCAATTGCCAAACAACTTTCTATGTCTCCCCGCACTGTAGGCCAAGTACTGCATGCAAATCCATATGAAGGTGATGTACCATGCCACAGAGTAGTTAATAAGAACGGCCGAATTGCTCCTAATTTTGCCTTTGGAGGACTTGATATTCAGCGCAAATTGCTAGAGTCAGAAGGCGTCGCATTTAAAGACGATACACACGTAGAGCCTTCTTATATACTATCTGCTACTGCTGATTTGTAAGTGAGTAATTGTGATATGCACAGCCGGGAACACTGCCATCTATTGCCTGAGGATCCCTAGTATTTTCTAATCTTGCGCTTAGAATATAACTTGCCCCACCAGCAGGCGCTTGATATGCATAAACTCTGTGCGTTCCACCCATATTTGTACAGTTACTACCGCTTTGGGTGGGATCAAGAGGCATAGATTTTATATAATTTGCCCCAAAAGGTCCCAATAATCTAGTTGCAGTTGAAAGTGACCAACAACCAGTTGTGCTGGAGCTCACGCAAATATTACCTGTAGGAACTGGATAACTCCCGTTATCCTGATAATATTGTTCTAGTGCACTTTGGAGGGTTTTTAAAGCAGTCTTTCGCTGTACATCATTACTCTTTCTTATTTGATTACCAGGATTAATTGTTGCTATTAACACAGTGGCCAAAATTCCAACTACTGAAATCACTACAAGCAATTCAACAAGCGTAAAACCCTTGTTAGCTACTAACTTCTGGCTAATAACAACTACCTTGGAAGAAAACCTCATACTAAAAGTTAACTACAATACGTGGGGCTGTGTCAAATAAGTTATTTATTTCCTAGAGGATTTCCTGCTCTTACAACACTAGACTTACCGTCTAAAGACTCTGAGCCATTTTTCATATCTGTCAGCCTTTGTGCAAAATCCCGTGGTGGTAATGAAATACGAGTTTCACCTATATCTTTTGACGTTATAAGTCTTGCATATGCAAACCCAGTTTTTTATCTACATACGTTATGTGCTGGCCGTGCTCTGATGGATATTCTGCTTTTGGCATAGCATCATTCTAGCACCGAAAAATAAAATTACAAGAACATCTGTCTATCTGTTCTTTTTACCGAAAAAGAACCAAAACTCTCGTCACGATATAGCTTTCATCCATTACAGAATATTTTCGTTAGCCGGGGGCACTTCGAGCCCCCTCCTCGATCCCGATCATATCGGGACGAGGCTTCCCCCTGGCAACAAAAATATTCTTTCAAGGAATCTGCTATAAATGACAAATAAAATTCTAAAACTACATTAAGTCGTCAATTGTAACCTGAACCCATGGAAGAATGAGTATGCGAACGCCCGGAAAGAGGAAAGGTATTCTCCGGCTCTTTTAGTGAATAAACGAGTTCTGAATGGATGAGGGATGCTTTGGTGAGAGTTTTTGCTTCTTTTGTCGGAATAAAAGAAGGATATGCTTATTTTTTCTGAAGCTTAAACATCTCTTCTATCTCTTTAAGCGAGGTACTATCAGCTAGCTTTTTATCATCCCTGAACCTCTCTAAACGTGGAAATCTGAGCGCATACCCCTGAATATCTACATCATACGCTGTTCCTGACTTAGACGGCTTTAAAACGCGTCCTGCAGTGTGCACTGAGGATCTTGTTAGCTCATCCGCCTTAATTTCCACTATAATCTCCGGTTCTACCCATACATCCGGCGTTAATATTTTATCAACTTCATACAATGGCGGCTTTTCTTTCGCTTTGAGTTTTGTTCCTCTTTTGGCCAGCTCCCTCCACTCTTCATCAGTAAGACCTGTTCCAATCTTTGCAATTGTTAAAAACTTATCCGTCTTTTTGTCATACACACCTATTAAAAACGCTCCTATGCCAAACCCTGTACGCTTTCCTTGTCCAAAATAATACCCCATAACGAGACAATCTAGTGTGTCATCTAATTTTGCGGAATAGCTTCTTTTAAGCTTGATCCAGGAAAACCCGCGGGCTCCAGCCTGATACGATCCATCTAACTTTTTTGCTAAAATCCCTTCAAGTCCCCTAGAAATTGCGTCATCAAAATACGTTTCTATTTCGCGTCCGTCACTCAGCACTTTTTCAGTCGAGATATACAGCACATCACCCCTCTTCACCATCTTATTTATTACCTTGCGTCTTTCTGTATAGGCTTCTGGAATTAAATTTTTACCATCTATAAAAAGTGCGTCAAAAACCATGTATTTTAAGGGAATTTTTAAAACCATTTCTTCTATGTCATACTTTCTTTTCCGCTGGGACGTTAACTGAAATGGAAGATATTCACCCGTATCAGGGTTATATGCAATTGCTTCACCTTCAAAAATAGCCTCATCGGCTGAAATTTGACTTTCAATTCCTGCCTCTATATCTGGGTACATAAATGTGACCACTTCAAGCCCCCGAGTGTACAGCACCACACGCTCACCGGGTTTATTTGATTTTTTATAGTGAGCCTGCAGTCTAAACCCATCAAACTTTTCCTCAACCGCACACTCCCCTACTTTGTCAACTATTTCCTGACCAGAAGACAATCTTTCAGCCTTAGCCATTAAAATAGGCGTAAATACAGCAGGCTTTAACCTCTCAACACCCTTTATTCCATCCTTTTTAATCATCTCTCCTATCACTCCCAAATCAGGTCTGATATTGTATGACCGCTCAATTATAGGACGTAAACTTTTGTCACCTGTCAACATCCAGGAAAGTGAGTCAATAACAGTCATATCAGAAAATCCAAGTCTTAATTTGCCTACTGGGATGCGAGCTATGTACCTAACGGACAACGCATCTGACTCTTTAAACAGATTGGATAATGTTTCAACTTTTAACTCAACTGATCCACTTCCTCCCGTCTTTGCAATCTTTTCTAGTTCTCCAAAAATATGAGAGATGGAAATGGATGCTTTATCTTTATGGTGTTTTTCGGAAAGGGCTTGGGTTAGTTCTCCAATGTCTCCAATTTTCTTAAAATCGGATTGTACCTCTTTTTCATCTATATAATACGCTTTTGCAATTGCCTTTAAAATCATCTTATCGGCCATTCCAAATTCTAAGGGAACATATAATGGAGCAACACGCCCCTGCAAAAGATACATGACTTGGCTCATATTGTCAGCTGGCACTTTGCCAAATAATTCTGCTAATAACACCATCATCTCATTCCTGGATGAAGTTTTTTCTAGCTTTTCTAAATAAATGGATAAGTCTTTAAACGTCATGATTGGGGTTTTTAATTCTCAACGTATACTCACCATTATCATCTTGGAGCTCCACAAGATCACCATAATATTGCTCTAGAATGGGAGCTTCTTTTCCATCTTTCCCAGCTGTTACTCTCCATTCTGTGGGCGGAATTCTTGTATCATCAATTAAAGGAAGCTTAACTCTTGAATGTATGTTTTCAAACACAGGGAGATACCCTTCAGTCCCATTCTCCCTATCTTTATTTATTTCTTCAATTGAATCGGTAGCGTTTTTAGTCTTCAGCATAAAATCCGGCAAACCTTTATGCAAATCTCGAACAGCTTCCGGAGCACCATAGCCTTCAGTATCGCTCAGTTTGTATGAGCTCCCGGCAAACAATATATCCTCAATTCCGGTTCTATTTGCAGTTTTTGCTTGAACTTTTTCTTGTCTAATAGGTCTTTCTTGACCTCCAGGTTCTCCCATATATATTTACACCATCACGTATTTTACGCCTTTGGTGACTCCTTTCTTCTTCAGTAATCCCTTCTTCACGAGGTCTTGTACTTCTCTTAGCACGGTGTCTTCAGAAACCATCGGAAAAAGGCTACCGTAGGCCTTATTTTCTATATAACCATTGGCCTTTATGTACTCTATCACTCGCAACTGTCTGTCGGATAACATAATAGGTCCTCCCAGCTTTTTTTTCAACCCCAGATCTGCTGAAATATTCTCAATTTTTGATTTAATTTTGGAAAGTTCTAGGCTCAAACATTCAGTAAAGTACGTTAACCATTCTGTCTGGTCCCCTTTTTGTAAATCTACTGACTGCAGCGCTTCATAATATTCTTTTGCATTGTTGTCAAAATGCTCTTCCAAAGAAAAGAATTGGCGAATGTCATAACCTTGTTGAAATAGTACTAGTGTAGATAATGCCCTTCCTACACGGCCATTTCCATCTAAAAACGGATGGATTCTCACAAACTCATAATGGGTCACTCCAGCTTTTAAAACTGCATGCATATCCTGATCATCTTCTATAAAATGCACTAATTCTTTTATCTGCCAGGGAACTTCCACAACCTTTGGCGGTCGGAAAGACACTTCACCTGTTATGGAGTTTTTAATAACGACCTCTTTCTGTCTATACTCTCCCACGCCTTCAGGGGATAAGATGTTAGCTACTACTATTTTATGAAGCTGTTTTATGGTGTCTTCATTAATGTGCTTGCCCATGGTGCGTCCCATGTACTCAACAGCTCGCCTGTAATTAATTACTTCCTGCACATCTCTGGTACGTGCCACAAGCTCCTTCCCGTCCAAAATTTCCTGCACTTGGGTAAGTGATAATTCATTTCCTTCTATGTGTGTTCCGTAATGAACTGTTCTCACCACCGCATCATCTTGGAATTTTTTCTCCCAGTATGGAAGCAACGGTGCGTTCATGATAACTTCACGGGATGCCTCAATACTTCCAATGTTTTTTAAAATGGAGTTGGTTATAGAAAATGTGGGCTTATACATATGGAAAGTAGAAAGTTAAAAGTTAGAAGTCAAAAATACAATTCAAAAGTAAAAATTTATTAATTTTGAACCACCATTTTGAAGTTTGCCTTTTGAACTTTGACCTTCATTATTGTATCATAAGGTCAAATGGCTAAAAAGGAAACAATCGCTGAAAAAATGCTTCATGTGGAGTTTGTAAAACAAATGCTAACCTTGGCTACCGCAGGATTCGGACTGGTTGCAGCACTTGCATGGAACTCACTTATTCAAGAATTTGTAAACACGTATATTAAAAAGTGGATTCCAGGTGGAGGGTTAATTTCTCTTATGGTTTACGCAATCCTTATTACGTTTTTAGCAGTATTTATTACATACCAATTATCCAAGTTGCTACAAAGACTCGAGAATAAAGATGATCGTTAAAAAACTATCTCTCCAAAATTTCAGAAACCACCACAAAACCTCTTTTGAATTTGGTAAAACTACCATAATCATAGGGCACAATACTGCTGGTAAAACAAATATATTGGAAGCGCTTTATGTGCTGTCTCACGGAACATCTTTCAGAGCAACGCATGACTACGACATGATAGAAGAACGCCAGCAATTTGCAAAGATAGAAGGAATTATTGACTCAGTAGATGACACTACTACTCTTACTGCCAACATGGCACGACTTACCTCGTCACGATTTCTTTCAAAAAAGTATTTAGTAAATGGTGTAGCACGCACGTTAAAAACCTTTTCTGATTATTTTTACACGGTCCTTTTTACGCCTCAAGATATAGAGATTGTCACCTCTTCTCCTTCTGGTAGGCGAAATTATATTAACTCCATACTTATAAAGTCTCACAAAGAATACAGAGCTGCTGCAAGTAAATATGAAAAGGCACTGCGGCAAAGAAATAGAATGCTGTATGACATGAAGCGGGGAACCAAGGAGTATAAACAAACTGATTTTGATTTCTGGGAAAATTTACTGATTGAGAATGGTGGAATTATGCATAGCTTTAGAAGTGCATTTGTAGAGTACGTAAATGCTTTTGCAAAAGAGGTGTTTCCCGTAAAACTCTCTTATGACCACAGCATCATGTCAAAAGAGCGCCTTTTTAAATACCACTTTGAAGAGCGCGCGTCAGGCGTAACCCTCATTGGCCCACAACGCGATGACTTTCAATTTTTGTTTGCTGATTCAGAAGGAGGCCTGCCTGCCGGCAGGCAGGTGAAGGAATTTGGGTCACGTGGTGAACAACGCTTAACAATTTTGCAAACAAAACTTATTGAAATAGAATACTTAAAGGCGGCTACAGGAGAGCTCCCTGTATTACTTTTAGACGATATTTTCTCAGAACTTGATGAGGCTAATATAGATAAAATTTATCACTTTCTAGACACACAGCAGACAATCATTACCACAACTCATGAAGAATTCGTCCCGAAAAAGATAATGGGACAAAGCAGTTTGAAAATAATAAAGCTATAAGCTAGAATACTCTAAATGTGGAGTGAAAGATTTAATAATCGAAGCATTGAAAAAAATGAGGCCTTAGATTTTATTGACTTACCCGTTGTTACAACGGCACGCCACATACGTGAGGCAGCCATCCAAAATGGACTTGAACCTAACAGCCCATGGAACAATGATAAACAAATTATTATCGCACTCCTATCAGTCTTTGCGGCAATCCCAACAGCTGAACCTATTCGAAGAATTTGGGCGGGAATTGACTATCAAGTAAGTGAAGCTGATAAAAAGCGATACGATCCTCACTTTAGAATGGGTGAAAAAACACTAAATGTTGTTGTAGATTTTAAAGAAGAAAAAGGAGATATTTCACGACTTGAACCCTTTTTTAATTCAGAACTCCTCACAAGTAGGATTGGAAACGGTTCGCGACCTCATATGGCAGAGTTAATGGATTATCTAGAAGGAGGATCCGCAAAAGAACAACATGAAGCTTTTATTCAAAGAACAAAGGGATTATATTTTGTAGTGTATGGTGAACCGCTAGAAGGTACTGCCGCTATTCAATCTCCCCAAACATCAAGACAGATCACTGGAGGCTAAAACTAGTGCTGTACCAAATCCTTCATTACTTTTGGGATTTCTGAGACTAAATCTGAGGCGTTGAAGTAAATTCCCATAGATTTTTCAAGTGATTCCCCTGCCTTTTTATTTATGTAACTTGCAGCAGATGCTACCAAAAATGGGTCATCATTTTTACAATACAGTGAGGCGACAAGCCCAGCCAGCACGTCTCCTGTCCCCCCTTTTGTCATCCCAGCGTTTCCGCCTGTAACTTTGACCGATTCTGTGGGGGACACTACTTCATCCACTTCACCCTTAAGTAAAATTACGGCATTATTCTTTCTAGAAGCATCAATAATAGTAATATTCCCAAATAATCTTTCATATTCAGCGTGATGTGGAGTTAAAATAGGCATATGCTCTAATCCTTGCATCCACTCCTGTTCCATCATCTGCAAACTTCCTCCATCAATCACATATTTTTTATTCTTATATTTTGTTAGCAAGTATTTTGTTAAATAATAAGTTTGAACACCCTCATGTTCTACATCTGACAATTCGGTAAGACTTTTCAAGTTATAATCTTGTGTAGGATTCAAGGGTTCATCTGTTCGCAAAAGACCTGGGCCAATCAGTATACAATCTGCTTCTTTTATGTAATCTTCAATCTTTTCGCGTGTCACAACTATCCCATTCTTAAAGTCTTCTTTAGCTTTTTGAACAATTTCGTTGTTCTCAGGAACTGAGGCATAAAAAACCATATCCAGCATTCTAGACGCCACGGTAAGGGGCCAAATAGATGCTGCATGGAACAATGTGGAGCCGGCAATAATAAGTAATTTCCCGTTCTGTCCTTTATGAGAATTAGTGGGGGAAACATAGAGCTGTTTTAAAACTTCCGGATTAAAGTCTTTCATAAAAGTATTATACACAAAGTGCTTTAAGTGTCGTCAATTGCAATCTGAAACTTTTATTCAAAAATAATATCTTCAGTTGTAAGCTGATTCCACGGAAGAACGAGTAAACGAACGCCGGGAAAGGGGAAAGGCCTGTCCGGCTCTTTCAGTGAGTGCATGAGATCTGTAGTGGATGAAGCTTACATTGAAGAGAGTTTTGCTCTACTTTTTCGGCAAAAAGTAGATAAAATCCTACTCTCCTTCAATAACTGTGCCAAAAAAAGACTCTCCGTCAAGTGCCCGTTTGATGTTATTAAAGTCGTCTCCCTTAAGAATTTTAACGGTGAGACCTAATTCTTGAGCTTTTTTAGACGCAATGGGGTCAAACGGCATATTCATGCCAGGATCCCAAGTGTCACCCACGAGTTTTCTAAATTCTGTCCAGGTAATTTTGTCAATTGGTGTTGCTGAGGGATCTTTTCTGGGGTCGGCGGTGTAAACTTGAGGAATGTTTGTTAAGTTGAGGACGGTTTTAACGTTATAGTCCTCGCAAATCATGGTGGCACAAAAATCTGTGCTCCAGCCTGGCTTCCATCCTGCGGCTACAATAACATTCTCTTCTACCTTACGGATAATCTCATAATGTTTAATCACAAATGGGTGTGCTATGTCTCTAAACACTGTGCGCACTAAATGGGCGTTTAATTTTGTTGCGTGGATTCCCAGCCAATCCAAATCATCAGGGCTAAGATCATGCCCTACTACGTCCCTGCCTGCATCTCTATATTTTCTGGCAATTGTTCCGCCACCTACAACCAAAAAAAACTGGAGATTAGGATTTTGCTTTAACTCAGAGCGTATGAATGAGTTTAAGTTTGCCAAAAACTCAACTGATACTCCTCCATCTGGAACCAGAAGGGAGCCTCCAACTGACAATACTACTTTTTGTTTTCCGTTCGACATAATAATCCACGAAAAATACACTTCTTAAGAATCTATCTTGTAGGATAACAAAAGAAGGGGTATAAATCAAATATTCTGGACAAAATCCTGACAAATTTGCTACGATTAAACCTAGAATGTATGAATATGTACCGTACTCGGATACCGGACTTCCCCGCCAACTCTGCCCTAACTGCCAAGAAATAATAGGCGCCATGCCGGGTGGACGGCCTGCCCGCTAATGCTCTGCATAGCGTTGCAAGGCGGGGATGCAACATGTCACAATTGCGGCTTCAAAGATCCTTGCTGCGAATAGCCTGCCTTTTTAAGTCAGTCTTTTTCTTGACAAACTCTACCATAAATGTCTTAAACGGCCAAACGCCCTCTATCCCAAGTACTGCAAGCTTTTGCATAGCAAGAGTTGGATTTTCTAATATTTCTTGAGGCAAAACACCCAAATCTCCGTCTATCTGAATTTCGAATGGCGTGTTTTCTACTATTCCTGCCGCGGTTCTATGATGACCATTGCCAACCAGTATATTTTCTCTACCTTCAGAATCACTAAATGAATACGCAAGAGCCTCATCTGAGCGTGCATATACTACATGTGTTCCCACAGTGGCTTGCATCGCCCTTCTTACGTCTCCTGTGTCGGCCCATTTCTGACTTGCCCACACTTTTCCATCCAAATACATTTCCGGAGTGATCAAAATTTTTTTCTCTTCTACTCCAGCTTCCTTTTTTGCAAATGCTATATGTATTCTTCCTTCAGTATTTGATTCGGACATTAAACTATTATACTATAAGAACATGAAGTGGATTGTGCGTTTATACATTTTCTTTGTAGGAATAATTTTAACCACCACTGTGGGGTTTGGAATTGCCGCCTTCTATCCTGAACCGGTACGACCTGAATATCCGCTGGATTTTGCAAGAGTCACTATCCCTCAAAGCTGTTCTATGACCCCAGAAAATCAAAATACCCCAGAGTGCCAAAAAATAATTGCGCAGCAAGAGAAGGAACAGCGAGAAAATATACAGGTTCAGAAGGATTTTAATCAAAAAAGTGAAGAATTTAATAATGTTAACGCAGGATACACAAGAACCGCCATTTTTCTTGGAATCTCAATTGGCGCTCTTTTTGCAATTATTGGAATTGGAATCATTAAGTTTTCCCCCCTGGTTGCCAACGGCGTTATTTTAGCTGGTGTACTTACTGCAGTATTAACTAGGTTTTTAATCATGTTAGCATCCCTTGGCTCAAGCATTACAGGCACAAATAGCACAGATACCTTAGGATATGTTCAGGTAGGAATACTAGCACTTTTGTCAATTGCAGTTATATTTGTAGGATTCACTACTCTCCAACAAAAAGAAGCAAGCAAAAAATGATAAAGGCAATTCTTTTTGACATAGACGGAACACTTCTTGACACATCAGAATTTATTCTACAAGCCTTTGAACATGCCCTTAAAGTAAGCGGAATTCCCATTACCAGGGCCGAAATTGCACAAAAAATGGGCCCTCCACTTTTTGAAATGTATGCACTACTTGCGCCAGAAATTGAACCTGAAAAATTTGTACGTTTACATCGGGACTTTCAAGCTGAAAAGCTTCATTTGTCTATTCCATTTTCAGGAGCCCAAGAAGTGCTCAAGAAAATTCATGAAAAAGGAATCAGAATGGGAGCAGTCACATCCCGCTCAAACGAAAACTCTATAAGAACCTTGGAACTAGCAGACATCAAACAATATTTTGAAATAATTATTTCATTTGAAGATGTAAAAAAACACAAACCGGATCCGGAAGGAATTTTCATGGCCTTAGAATCTATGAACATTAAACCCCATGATGCCATGATGGTTGGTGACACGTATGTAGACGTGGAAGCTGGGAAAAACGCTGGAACAACAACGGTCGGGATAACGCACGGAATCAGAGGAGATGAGGTAAAAACAAGTAATCCCGACTATCTAATCTCAAGCCTTCCAGAACTCCTCACAATTCTTGATATTTAAATGGTTTTCTTATAGTAATATCCGCCATTCTCATACCCAAGTGCTTCATAAAATTTGTGAGCATCGGCGTGCTTGATCCCTGACTCAATATAAATCTTAAAACAGTCTAGATCTCGAGCCTTTTCTTCAATAGTTTCAACAAGACGCTTACCCACTCCATGTTTTCTAAACTCTTTTACTACAAATAACTCATCTAGCTGCATTATTTGTTTTGGATATCTTACTAAAAATCTGGTTGAGCAAGTGGAAAATCCTATTAGCCTTCCTTCTGCCTCAGCTACAAACATGTTGGCTGTTGGTGAATTTAGGATTTGCTTAAACGAATCATTATCGTTATTAGAATATCTATCCTCTCCCACAAATTCGTTGTAAAGCTTCATTAAGTCTTTGTAGTCTTTCTCTTCTGCTTTTCTTATTGTTACAATCATAAATTAAAGTCCGGGTTCTTTTTCAGCTACTTGGAGCACTCTTTTAAGTTCTTCCAGATTCACATCTTCCAGCTTTTTAAATCTAATACAGGATTTTCCCACTGACACTTTCCCCAACTTTTCTTTTAAGCCCGCAGTCCCACTCTTGTGGGACGAGGACTGCAATCTTTGCTTATTTACCTCAGCTACATATTTTCCGTCTTTGACAGAACACACATACACAGAAATATAGTTTTTTTGGGACGCAAGGGATATTACCGGCCAGTCCCCTTCGCGGCCGGACTTAGATTTATAATGAAACATTCCGTAGCCTAACATATTGAACGCATAATTAGATTTGAGACTTGGAACTGCCTTTTTAATGAATCCATCGAGCTCTATAATTTCGCTCTTCCTGGGCTCTTCAATAGAATCTATATATTCTTTTTCATTTTTTGCCTTGACAGGTTTGAACATATTCATATGGCTATATTAACGCAAAGTGCTTAAGTATTTCAACCAGTTCGTCAATTGCAACCTGAACCCATGGAAAAGGAGCGAAACAAGCGTTAATAAAGAGGTAAGGTATTCTCCGTCTCTTTTAGCGAGTAAGCGAGTTTGAAATGGAATGAAGATTGCCTTGACGAGAGTTTTGCTCCACTTTTTCGGCAAAAAGTGGAAATTCTGCTACAATAGACTTATGGCTGATTTAGAACTAGCAACACTTGCAGGAGGATGTTTTTGGTGTACAGAGGCTGTATTCAAAAGACTGAAAGGAATTGACTCTGTAACTTCTGGTTACTCTGGAGGTGCCCGTGAAAACCCCACATATGAACAAGTTTCATCTGAAGCAACCGGACACGCTGAGGCTATTCAAATAGAATTTGACCCGGCTATTATTTCCTATGAGAAAATACTTCAAGTCTTTTTTCACTTCCATGACCCCACTACTTTAAATAGACAAGGAAATGACATAGGAAGTCAGTACCGTTCTGTCATTTTTTATCACAATGCGCAGCAAGAACAGATTGCGGAAAAGGTAAAACAAGAGATTTCAGATGAGGGGAAGTACAAGGACCCGATAATTACTGAAATCGTTCCATTTGAGGCATTCTACACGGCCGAGGACTACCATCAGGAATACTATGAGAACAATGCAAACCAAGGCTACTGCGATTATGTAATAACTCCCAAAATCCAAAAGCTACTCAAAGAATACTCAAAAGACGTAAAAGAAGAATACATCTAACTGCTTGAACCTTTAATAACTTCTAGGATAGACTGTATGTATGGCTCGTGATCATTTTATTGCACGCAACCCTTCCCACTTTTTAAAAACAGACCCTATTGTTAAAACATTTATAATTTCTGAGTGTTTTTTTGCTGCGGGATGGAACCTGATCACTCCACTTTTTGCAATTTTTGTGGTAGAAGATGTACTACAAGGAAGCATTGAGCTAGCAGCAAGTGGATTTAGCGCATATTTAATCTCCAGAGTAATATTTGAGCTGCTTGCCGGTAACTTCTGGGCAAAAGGGTCAGACAGGAAAAAGATGGCTCTAATCTCACTTGGATTTTGTATAAATAGTATTGCCTACTTAGGCTTTGCCAATTCGCAAAATATCCTACAAGTTTTTCTGTTTTATATAGTATTGGGTGCGGGAATTGGAATCTCTACTCCTACCAAAAACTCCCTCTTTTCTGTTCACTTAGACAAAAATAAAGAGGCTACCGAATGGAGCATTGCTGACGCAACCGCTGCAATCTGCATGGCTTTAGCTACTGCACTCGGTGGGTTTATTGCAGCCACATATGGATTTAGGTCACTTTTTATTCTAGGAGCAGTAGTTAATTTAATTGCCATAATTCCGTATGCCGTGATTTACAAAAAGCGCCATGCATAGGCTTCTTACTGAATTTTAACAAAGCTGTGGTATAATATCTTTTCTTACATTAAACCTATTTCCTAATTCCATTTACACAATTTCTTAACATGAAAATCTTATTTTTATATATGTTTCCTTTATCAGGGAACGGAAGCGCATCATATCTACACGCACTCTGCAAGGAGTTAGCACGACGCGGACATGAAATAGCAATTGTGGCACCAGATAAAAGAAAGATGGAAGGGATAAAAATATATACCGTTACCCCGCCCCAAATGGGCGTATTCCACGGACATCCTGAACTCTCTAACGTTAAAAAGTTTATAGACATGGATGGGAAGGAATTAGGAGATATTTTTGTGTCCTATCTTAAAACAAGCGTTGACGCAGTTGCCGACTTTAATCCTGAAATAATTCACGTATTTCACACTGCTTTCCTACCACCAGTTGGAAGAATTTTAAAACTATTATTTGGAATCAGAATTATTATCTCTACGCACGGCTCTGACCTGCAATATTTAGCTGAAGACAGACGCTTAACAGGACTTATTGATGACGCAAATAGGTTTGCCGCCGCAATTACCGCAAACAGCATCTTTACAAAACGCCTATATCTTAAGATGTTTGGGCAAAAACTTGAGCGAAAAATAAAAGTAATTCCCGGAGGAGTAAATATAGAACAGTTTGTCAATTCTCCTAAAACTATAGAGCTTATTAACAAAAAGTTTAAGCTGCATGACGAAAAGGTAGTACTTTTTACAGGTCGGCTTATTAAATCCAAAGGAATTGAGTATCTTATAAAGGCAGCTCCTATGATCAATGGAAAAGTATTAATTATAGGGGATGGTCCTCACCGGGAAATACTTGAGGCAGAAGTTAAAAAAAGAAATATTAAGAATGTGATTTTTGGAGGTTACATAGGAAATAAAGAACACATCCATGCCTACTATGAACGCGCAGATGTGTATGTCTCCCCTACTGTTTTTGAAGGATTTGGACTCACAATTGTGGAGGCAATGGTTGCACATACCCCGGTAATTGCGTCTAACAAAGGCGGAATTGTCTCAATTATTAAAAACGGAGTAAATGGATTTATGGTAACCCCCAGAAGCCCGCAAGAAATAGCAGATATTGCAAATAAACTACTCAGTGATGACATGCTACGCAAAAAGGTTGGGGACGAAGCATATAAAACAGTTGTGGAGAAGTTTACGTGGCAGCATATTACAGATGAATATGAAAAACTTTACAAGGAATATGCCTTTACTACTCCAGAATACCTTAAAATTGTGAAAGGTGAGGACTCAAACACCGCACTACTCAAGCGTCTTTTAAGCAAGCCATCTATTTGAAATAGAATGTTTCCAGCACTAACTGGAGATCTCCCCGCTTAAAAAGACTCCCATGTTGGCTTTTATACTCCATAATTAAGTCTCGTTTCTTTTCATAGTTATTTGTGTGAGGAGCTTCTGATTGTAAGTTATGTTTTTTAATAAACTCATGCTCATGATCGTACATCTGTGAGTAAGGAAAATCAGAGTAATAGATGACTTCCGGAAAAATTTCAGTTGCGGCGTCTCTTACAATTTGGTGATCTATATGCTTTCCGTGTGCCAAGGGTACAAAAATTACGGCGTCTTTCACATCTAATTTTTGGAGCTCTTCTATTACTGATTTCATGGTTTTTACGTCATCTTTGTGGATGTCGCCTAAATACCTTTCTGTATAAAAAATGTTTCCTTTTTCGTCACTTCTCCATACACAATCAATAAAATTTAAGTGGGTGTTTTTTATATTTTTAAACGTTGCTAGTACTTTTTTATCTTCATGCACTCTTTGTTTAAAATACCCATCTGCAGTCTTATGTTTTCCCTGATTAATAAGTATTTGAGATATTACATGTACTACATCCGCTCCTTTTGTAAAAACTGAAACAATATGAGTAGGAATATTCAGTGACTCAACATAAGACAAAAAGCTTCCCATAGATACAACTGCGTCATCCAGATGCGGGGAAAGTATAATAATTTTTTTTGCCTTTTTTGCCTTCTCAATTACATGTGATTTTGTGCGTTTTTGTGTTGTGTTTTTTGGAAGATGAATTGTATGCGCCATACCTACAGTACTTTATGCCCCCTCTCGTCAACGTATACCAAGTCTTCGTTAGCAAGTGTTAGCAATTCGTGGGAAGACCCATATTTCTTAATAGTAGCCTCAAAAGTAGAATCTCTTTCGCCAGGAACAAAATGCGGTAGTATTACAAAGTCAACCATATGTATTCCCTTTGTATTTGTAATATTTGTTTCGCTTATGGGATCAAAAAACTCAACCGGCATAATATCCGGCCCCATAAAAACTGACCCGGCACTTGAACCTACATACGTTTTGTCAGCTGTGTGAATCATGTCGCGGACTACTTCCATAAAACCACTTTTTTGAGCCTGTTCTAAAAGATAAAATGTGTTTCCTCCAGCAACAAAAATAATATCTGCCTCTATTAACTCAGAACGCAGTTCTTCCTGCTGTTTTTGACGCCCCACTATAGGAAATCCGTTCGCATCTAAATGAGCCTGCAACCCTACATCAAACACCTTAAAACCTGCTTTTACTAAAGCGTCCCTATCAATATCAATCCATGGTCTATATTTATAAAGGTCAGAGGCTGTCGGAATAAAGGCAACTTTTAGCTCAGTAGGTTTTTTATGCAGTAAGGGTAGGACTTTTTCTTGCGAAAACGCATAATAGGAAGTTAAAAACAATCTCATTAAAAGCGCACAGAGAGGGTTATTTTGAGGCAGGTGGGTTTTTCTCCCAGTCTGCAGAAGGTATAATTCGTTTCTCCGGCTTTGTATATTCTAGAAGTTTTGAGCGTACTTCGTCAAGCGGTCTGGAGCGATCTACCCCCATTCTTACAATCTCTTCCTGGGGTATACGGTCAAGAGCTACAGTCAGGCGAGCGTCATTAGTTAAAAATCCAAGATACCCTACCCAGTACTCAGGAATATGCTTTAAGCCTCCACCCCATCTATTTTCTTCTCTCCAGCGTTGTAAAATACCTGGACTTCGCTCTGTTCCCTGCTGCTCTTCAAAGAATGTGTTATGAGCGGCTGAAACGGCTGATTTAGATTCCTGTGCGCGGTTTTCCTCTGGCGACATTTTATTAAACTCTCTCCAATTAACCCTACTGTCTTGTGTAGTTAAGTCAGCGCTTAAGTCAGCTAGCTTATCTAAATGATCAAGCGCTTGACGGTCGTTTGTGCGCTCAGCTATGAGCCTTAACACGGCTTGAGCGGAAAATCCGGTAGTATTATTCACGCCATACAAATTTGCTAAGTCCTTTATGCGGGCCACGTGAAAGTCAGCACCTAAAAGCGCTACTGGTTCAGTAGTCTCTGGGTTGGGATCAAAAGGGGAAGCCTCATCAAATTTATTTAACACATATGCAAAGTTTTCAAGTGTGTTGGTAGCCATTGGCTCTTCTAATATGTCGTCAGGATCAATCATAGGATATTCTGCCCTAATCAAATCTTTCATAATACTTGCTTCAGAACCGTACTCTACCCCACCTGTGGTTCCTCCTGAAAAGGTGATTTTGTCAACAATTCCGGCAAGTTTTAACTCAGCTGCTGCTCTGGCTGACATTTTACCCCACATATTAACGTCCTCTTGGCCTACCGGTGTTTTCTCGTCTTCAGCTTTCATTTTACTGTCCCTGTCCATAATGGGGCCGCTTCCAAAAATGATAAGGTTTTTAAATTGAGGGGTCGAAGGTATTTCTTCAGGCCTTAATACTTCTTTCAGCATGCCTGGACGAGCTAATTTTACGTCTGAGAGTATGGCACGAGGCGCTTCTTTTAATAGTCCTGGGGTTTCTGCACGCATGACTGAAATGCTACCATAAGCTCTACTATAAGTCAATTTAAGCACTTGACAGAACTTTGAAAAAGAGGTATTATTGGAGCTTCTTGTTAAAAGCCTCAGGTTGTTAACAGGATGTTCGGAGGGGTGGCATAGAGGCCCAGTGCACGTAAGACGCAAGTCTTAAGTGTCCCGCTAAGCGGGATCGTATGTTCGAATCGTACCTCCTCCGCAATTTGTATTTCTTAATCTCTTCTGTTATACTACAGGATATATGTCTCCAGAACTTGGCCGCAGAATTGAATCAAACCGCAAACTCGTAGGTCTCTCCAACATGGGTCAACCTGACCAGCCTCATTTAAAATATGCATATGATGCAATTCAGCCTCTTTTAGGTGGTCGCACCGATGTCATAGTTGATACTACAGCAAAAGCTACCAATGAAGCAAGGGACGCGCAAGCTGAACAGCTTAAGGTTGCTTTTGGAAATTTAAATATCAAAACCCATGCGTTGCACACAATGGATCAAGCATCCAGACTATCAGCAATTAGAGACGCACAGGGATTTTATATTGGAGGCGGAAATACCGGACTTTTAACTGCGTCTATTCATGCCTCAAGAAATGAAAATGGAAAATTAGTTGATCCCACATCTAGTGCAAATGAGGCTTCGGTTGCTGATGCGTATAAAGAAGCTGTAGCAAATGGAGTACCCGTAATAGGGCACAGTGCAGGAACCATGATGATGGCTGAAGATATCAGAACATATGGTCTTGGTGACAATATTATTTCCTTAAGACGCAGTAAAGAGGGTCTTCATGTAGATGTTACTGGTCTTGATTTACTTTCACAAGGTTTTACTTACCACCCTCATTTTAAAGATGGTCAGGAAGATATCTTTAATGAAATGCTGGAAGCTGACCCGACCTTACGAGTGCTTGCAGGTAGAAATGGTGCCTACTTTGCAGTAGATGGAATGAGAATGACAATCGGCGGAGAAACTTCAGCAACTCTTTTCCAGCACGCGCAGGAGCCTAAAACATTTGAACCTGGAACTGATGTTAGCTATCTTTTGAAACGTTAAATAAAGCAGGTATTTTGTCAGCCAACCCAATATTTACTTCTACATCTCTTTCTGTAATTTTACTCAAGCTCTCATCTCTGGTTTTTACAAATTGCGAATAATAGAACGGATACAATCTCTTTATTATTTCCCCTACCGTCACCTGTTTTGTGGATTCTATAACCTGATCCCAAGCGGACTTTCCTTCGCTATATACCGCGATATCTAGACCTGAAACAGGAAGACGTAAATCACCATCATTCATATACATGAATGTAGGCCTGGACAAAACCATGTTTTCTACAATAAGCCCTTCCAAAGCTTTTTCTTCTTCTGAGAGCCCTGCCTCCTTTAAGAGTTTTTCATAAGCAACTTTTAGTGCAGTTATATTTGCAACCTGGGCAATACCCCCACCCAGGAAAAGTCCGTAGTAAAAGGCAAGTGTAATAAACACCAAAGATGTGGTTGGTATAAGCTGATTTTCATCAATAGCTTTTTTCAGCGAGTCTGGATTTAATTGAATACTCCAATTGCTCTGTGCTGATTTAAGCATTCCATTTTCCACATATAACTGTTCTCTGTGACCACTCTCTTTGGACAAATACCAAAACAAAAATGTCCCTGTGTTTTTTTCTGAATTAAATGCCCCGTTGAGTGAATCAAAGTGCTTTTTAAATAACTCATGCATCTGAGGGTCAAACAATAATTTTCCTAAAATAGAGTCCGTGTGCATGTGGTTATTAACTAGCAGGCGAAGCGTCACTGATTCTTGAGACAAGAATACAAGGTTTGGTACAAATTTTGAATAACCTCGCATAAGAATTTCCCACATATGATAAGCCACAACCGTTAACTGATCTGTGTAAAAAGGCTGGGATAACACATGTGGAGACGTAAATACTGAGTCTATTATTTTTGTTAATTTCTGCATGTGTGACTTGCTTATTTTTCCATTTTGGCGCATTTGCTGGGCTCTCTTATTCACTTCTCCCAAAGAAGCTTCTCCGTATGGCTCGTGAAACATGGGGGACAGCGCTTCATGGCTTTGGCCAAATAAATTCAGCTGCTGTATTTCAGGTGGGCGGACTCCTAACACATGCAGTGCGTCAGCCTTGGGAGAGGAATAATTATTAAATGAGGATAATGAGTTGGATAAGACAATCACATTTTGTAAATTAGGGTGTTGTGCACCAAAGTACGGAAGTGCGTTTTGAAATACAGCTGACAAAATATATGGATGTCCAAGAGGTACTCCATGCTGGATTGTGGAAACACTGTCATTTCCTTTCAGTTGTTTTACAACACTTGCAGCTATTTTTGAGCCTAAAAGCGGAAGTACATCCTCATATACTGCTTTGTGCAATTCTGGTTTTCTGGCTTTAATTACAGGATTTCTGTTTTCTCTCACGTGAGACTTGGAATACTCAAAAAATGTCTTTTGTCCATGCGTTTCAACTACAGTTTTAATGTCTGGGCGAGATGCAAAAATGGCAGATTCCAATTTTTGAAATGATTCACTAGATACAGGCTCGCCGCTTGGCATAACACCTTCATCAAAGCTGCGGGGTGCGATAATTTCTGAAATATCTTCTTCTTGTGTAATAACCATAAGTCACTATTATACCCCACAAGCACGTGTTTTTCTAATGTATACATTGCTACAGACAAAAGAACATGCTACGCTGAACAGGTGAGATTTAAAGTAATTGCTGCCCTACTCGTTCTCGTGGCGGTTCTATTATCAGGCCTTGGCATATATAGCGTTTTAGATAATAAGAAAAGTACTCCTCAAAAAACATCCACGAAAGCAAAACTATCTAATATCTCAGGCATATTTGATATTAACGGAGTAATTCCGCCGGGCGCATCAATTTCAGTTGTTCAAAAAACGTCAGGTTCCAACACAATTCCAGCCGTTTTTGCCTCAAATTTACCGATTGCTGACAGAAGTCCTTGGAGTTTTAATAAAGCCTCTGAGAACGCTACATATGAAATCCAAGCCGAAGTAATTGTAAACGGCGTACCTATTGCCTCATCTAATGTTTTGTCTGTCACAGCCCCAGCTGATGAAGAAGTGTTAACAATCAGCTTACAGTCTGAAAATCAAACAGGAACGGCAGTCATTTCCGGAAATATAAATGTAAATGGTTATATTCCTACAGGATCAACCATTACAATTCAGGGAAGACAACTTGGTGCCCAAACATTTACAACCGTTGCTCGCAATTTGCCTGGTCAAAACAGACAATTTATGAGCTATACAACAGCCCTTCCTGGAACAATGTATGAAGTGCAGGGAACTCTTCTGAGCTCAAATGGGGCTGTCATTGGCACGTCAAGCCTCATAACAGTTGCGGCTCCTGCAACGAGTGAACAGCTGATCATAAACTCGTCAGCAGTCCCACCAACTGCTACCCCTATTCCAACGCCTATTGCTCAAGCAACGCCTGCCCCAACTGCAATTCCCCAGCCAATAACAAGCAGTATTTCAGGAAATATTAACTTTAATGGAGCAGCTCCTTCAAATTCTAGAATTGTTATATTAACTGCTCCAGGAAATTCCAGTAATTATACTGTAGCTGTAAATAATGTGTCCCCGGTAGACGGCGCCACATGGACATGGTCTACCGCTTCTCCATCTACTTGGTACAATGTCATGGCAGTACTCAAGCAGCATAACAGTAACGGAACAGAAACTGATATCGCATATTCATCTCCGGTTACCATTGCATCCCCTGCAACAGGGGTCATACTCAACATTAACTCTGGAGTAAGTTTATCTGCACCTGGAGGTCCTATTACAGTTAACTGTACTCAATACAATGCTGGCCCAAATCAAAATACATGGAATGTAGTAATTACCTACGGAACAGTACCTGGCGCATCATCCTATTGGTATCAGGTGGGAAACACGAATGGAGGAAATAATCTAGTAAATACTGCAAACACCTCAAACACTATTACTACAACGTTTAACAATAATACTACATACTATGCGCGCTATGCATACGCAAATGTCCCTGTAACGCAGCTTGGAAGCTCTGAATGGTCAGGGTTTTCATCTGGTACTCCGCTTCAATGCAGTAATTAATTAATTTTCCTACTTCTTAAGAGGACAGACTCTAACTTATTTTAATCTATCTGTAACATCTGTAAAGTTATAATAATTTTCTTCATCTTTAAACACATAACTCTTGTCTTCCTCAAGTTTATAATCAGTACCAAAATAGGTGTTAAAGAGTACCTTAAAAGAATTTACCGGAGAAATTTCCTTATAGAGCTCAGTTTCTTCATAATTTTTTCCCGGGAAATAGTATGCGTTTAGAATGGGGAACTTTTCAGCCAAGGCCGTATCTGTAGCTTTTGACCACGCTTGTTCTGAATCTATTGAAGAATTCATGGGAAACGGGCCCTCATCTGACTGTAGCACAATAATTGGAGGGTTTTGAGATTTTTTAAGCCTATCGATAATTTTTTTAATCTGAGTATTTGTGCACTGCAGTTGATTTAAATAATTTACTTGGTGTGAGTTTTTTTTCACAATTTTTTCAGATATGGGATTGCAGTCTTTATCAAACACAAAGGGATCATGAGGAAGTAATACATGCACAAATACAAACTTAGGACTTTTTATAGTATCTACCTCATCCAGCACATTGAATTGATATAATGCTGCCTGGCGATGAATGTTGTTTTCCGGGTCCGTTGACACATCCACAGGATTACGCATTACAAACTTTAAAAGAGATGACGCGACGGTTGTATTAAAAAAGCCTGCCGTAAATTCATCAGCTCCAAAATACTCTTTCACAACAGGCGCATAAGAGAAATCTGCATTTTTGTTGTTTTTTGTTGGCTGCCACCAGGAACCTACTTGTACATATGAGTATCCTTTATCTTTAAAAAACTTTAAAACTTTACTGTTTTCAATAAGAGGAGTGACCAATGATTCGTCTTTTGATGCTCCACCAACTGTCTGCTTTGTTAGAGCGTCTAGATATTCCATATTCAGACTTGAGCTCAGTGATAGAAATGTTTTAGGATAATTTGTACGTGATTTATCTGCTATATAAAAGCCGGAGTCTGTAAGATAGTTATAAAACGCACTATTATCAAAACCATATTGCTCTTTTATAGCAGTTGGACCTGCATATCTATCAAAAATAAAATAATAAACGTCAGGAGTTATTACGTTTGGAACCACTTTTGTCTCAATTCTTGAGGTTGACCTAGGAGCACGTGCGGCACGCCCGGATGTAGCCTCGAAAGAAATAATGCTCACTAGTTGGATCAAAACCAAAATGGACGCTAAAACTACGATAAGCTTATTTACAGGTACAAATTTTTTATGAATTTTAAAAACAGCATAAAAGGCCGACAAAATTATCAGTGCAAAAACAAAACTTACAATCATAGCAGGCGTTACTTCAACTGAACCAAGATTAAGTGACACCTTCTCAAGCAACTCCACAAACCTTCCATATGACAAACTTAAAAATACAATAATGGAGGACACAAACACTGACCCATCTAGTCTTTTAAAAATAAGAATTGATACACCCAGCATTACTGCAGAAAAAACTAATGAAACAATTATGGGTACTGTTAAAACAGTAAGTAGATACCTCTGCTGGTTTTGTGTGTAAAGAAATAAAACTGCATATAAGGAAATTAAAAACGGAGCCAATGCATAATAATTTTCTTTAATTTTTCCAATAATTTTGTTCATAAAGAGAACTTCTAAGGTTTTTTTTGCATTAAGTACAATGTTCTCTTGCTGTTTTTAATAGGTGTTGCTTTCAAAATCTTAAAGTATTTCTCAAACTCCTGTTCAAAATCATTTTTTGTGTAATGATCAAATACATCTTTTCTATTGGCAAGCAATATCTGAACCTGTGAATCATCTTTTTCTATGTATTCTACAATCACATGTGACCCCATTTTGGAAAATGTTTCGGCCAAATATGCAAATGGAATATTGTGAGGAATTGCCAGGTGATGTATGAAGGCAAGTGCCATAACACAATCGGCTGACCCACGCTCAAACAATGACAAACGCTCATTATTCTCCCACCCTACAGATGGTGTTGGATTAGTTAAATCAGAAAATAATGGAAGCATGTTTTTTTCTGAATGTTTTTTTATGTCCCTGTAGTTTTTCTCAATTGCCCCAAAATCTATGTCAAAGGACAAAACCTGTGCTCCTGTATTTTTTGCGATTCTTGAGAAATATCCAGTGTTAGCACCCATATCCCACACCTGTTTTGCCTTAATAGATTTCAAATAAGACTCAACCAACTCTCCTTTGTGTTTTAGTGATTCTGACTTGTAGTTATTTTTATCCTCTTCATAATAATCTTCCCACTCAGTGCCTGCCGGATTCCATGAAAGACTTTTCACTGCCCCTTCTAAGTTGTCCAGCAATCCCATTAATGCATGTTTACTAAATTTACGCGCCACAACATCCTTGCCTATTTTTTTATTAGAATATTTTTTTTGAGAAGTAGCATGTGCAAAAATATGGAATAAAAGACGAAGATTAAACTTTGACTTAAAGGGAAGCATAGAAGCGGCAAGATCTACAGGAATGCCATCTAAATACACAGCGCTCATGCGGTTTAAGCGCACGTCAATATAAGCCATAAGTGCTAAGGGAGTTAAGAAATGCTCAACAAATTGCTTGTATGCAACCCAAGGTTTTCCTTCTTCATATGTTTCAAATGATAATGTATCAATTAATACAGGGTGCCCTTCTACAAATTGGATATTAAATGCGCTTGCGTCTTTCAGACTCATCCCATGTGCTAAGGCACGTTTTTGAATTTCCAGAGTTGCGAGTGCCGCATCTTTTACCATGCTAAATGCCCATTCATATGGATAGGAAATAAATGGAATCTGCTGGGGTTTAATAACCTTCCATGCCGTGTCACGTGAATGCTTTTCAACTTCCACATGAGGTATAAGCAAATTTTCAGAAACCAACTCCTCATACAGACCAGAAGACATCAAAAGTTCATAATCAGACTTATACACTTCGTTTATTTGTCTAAAGATTTCACCGTTTTGTGTAAAAATAAATCCGCTTGGGTCGCGGAATGAGGATTTGAGGTTATCGCTAGTTTTTCTTATTGGAGTCTTTTTCAGTTTTTTGTTTTTCCTTTCTTCCAAAAATCGAGCCTAAAAAATTAGCTACCTTTCTCCACCACACTTTAAGTGCAAAAAGCGATCCGAAAAAGACCGCTGCAACTACTTGCAGAATATAACTTCCTGTACCAGGGTCTAGATATGCATGTGCTTGAGGTGGAAACATAATCACATACACTGACACAAAAAAGCTAAAATTCACTAGTACTTTTTTCATATTCTCTATTTTACACTATTTCTATTTATTTTAACAAACATCATTACACTTTTTTTGGGAATATAAGCGACAATAAAAGGGACAATCCAAGCGCCGACATAATAACTGCAAAGGAAAGTAATGAAGAAATATGGATATCAAATATTCCTAAAAGCATTTTGGCTCCAATAAATAACAGGATGAATGCAAGACCTTTTTGGAGATGATGAAACTTATGAATTACCCCTTGTATTAAGAAAAATAATGCACGAAGCCCCATGATTGCAAAAATATTAGAGGTAAATACTATAAAAGGATTTTGGGTAATAGAGAAAGCTGCCGGAATGGAATCAACGGCAAAAATTATGTCTGTGGACTCAACGAGCAAAATGATAATAAATAATATAGTTACATGCAGTTTTCCATTTTCACGTATAAAAAACTTTCCACTGTGGTAACTCTGACTGAGGGGCAAATATTTCGTAGCCAATTTAAATACCTTATTTTTTTCAATATCAATGTGATCTTCTTTTTTCTGTGTAAATAACTTAAATCCAGTGTATAAAAGGATTGCCCCAAAGACATATAGAACCCAGCTAAATTGAGAAATAATAAATGCGCCGGCTAGAATAAATACCGCACGGAATACGATTGCACCCATAATGCCCCAAAAAAGCACTTTGTGATGAAACTTTTCCTCTAATTTAAAGAAGTTGAATATAAGAAGTATTACAAACAGATTATCTACTGAAAGCATCTTTTCAGTTACGTACACACTCATGTATTCCACGGCAGCTGTTTGCCCCATGAAAAGGAAGATTAAAAATCCAAAAGAAAATGCAACTCCCACCCAGAAAAGACTTTGTATAAGTGCTACGTTTGTACTTATTTTGTGAGCTTTTCTATTAAAATATCCCAGGTCTAAGACCAAAAACCCAACTACTATAATTGCAAAAAGAATGAAAAGGTTTGCCTGCGCATCCATAAGTAACCATTATATAACAAAATGCGCTGAAAGATTATACCGGATGAGTAACCGTGGTAGGAACGTCGTCCACCGCTTCACTTACTTCCTGTGGTGAAACTGGCTTCAAAAACTGAAGTAAATATGCAATTCCCATTGCTACAAACATATACACAATTGCTGCAATAAGCGATGCCCATTCAAAAACAGACGCTCCATTTGCGGCAGCATTTGATCGTATAATTCCTTGAAAAGGTGCTACCAGCGGGGTCGTAATTCCGTAAATAAGACTCGCAAAGCCGCTTAAAGGATTTGCCCCTAAAGCCAACAGCACTACTCTAAATCCTATCAGCACCTCAATGAGCACTAATATATACCAAATAACCTGATGAGATCTAAATATAACCTTTTTCTTTTCATATACATGCTGGGGATGTTCAGTTCTAATTTGAGCTTGAGGCGTTACAATTTTACTAGTTGTAACCGTATGCACGGGATTTTCAACGACCGTTGTTTCTTCAATTGTCTTTTCCATATGTATAACTTCAATATAAAACGTTTCCTACAAACCACAGACACATAAGCATACTGACTGGTACACCGAGCAGATATAACGTTCTCACATTATTATGATATCCAAGTGGGTATAAAAGTGAATAATAATTGTGTAAGAACTGTGTAATGAAATACTGATATATTTAATTCTATTGACAGGAAAATATGCACATGTGTCATAATGGATTATGGCAAAAAGAGGTATAAGAAAAGTGGCAACAGGGAAAGAATGGTATAGCTGGAACTCTCCAATAGGACTTGCCATTTTTTTTATTGCGCTCGCATTTTTCATAATACTTGTCTCCAACTTCACATAGGCACTTCTAAATTTATATGTTTATAATTCCAGAATCATCATGGGAAATCAAAGAGGTGGAAGGTATGGGAAAAGGCATTTTTGCAAAACGCGATATCCCAGCCGGAACTGTTATTGGTGATTACATAGGTAAAATACTACGCCCTGAGGAAGAAAACGACGTAGATAATAAAGGGCACTTTTATTTAATGTACTATCATGACCGCGCATCAGTCTATCCAGATTTAAAAAAACCCGGCATTCACCTTTTAAACCACTCGTGCGCACCAAATTGTTGGATGTATACCTACATGGGGCACACACTTTACTTTGCAATTAGACACATTTTTAAAGGTGAAGAATTAAGTGTTTCTTACTTACTAAGTCCATTGGACAAAACGTGTGAACCATGCACTCACTTGTGTCATTGTAAAAGCCCGCTCTGCTTTCAGACTATGCACTTGTCTCCTAAAAGATATGACGAATGGGATTCTTTTCATGACCAGGAAGCCGCCAAAACGCAACGAGCGCGTGTGACATTTGGCGAAACACTTCCATTCTTGGATGAATATCCCAAAAGTATTCCTGACAATTCTATGTATGTGCTATTTGGTGCACAAAATCATCTACCTATTAAAGTAAACGCATCAAAAGTTCCTTCAAAGCATGAGGTTCGCAAAATAATCAGAGAAACAGGACGTAAAATTCAATTTTCCAAATTAAATATACAAGTTCAAGGTGTGTTTGAGGATATTATCATAACGAAATCAACTGCGTAACTTTTTGGTATACTGCGTACATGAAGCTGGCCAGAATTATAATTATTGTGCTAACCATTATCATAGGAATTGCAGGATATGCAGTTTATGCTTTAAATAAATCGCAAACTCCAGAAAGTGAAAAGCCCACTTCCTCTACTGTAAATAAAAATTGTACGCCAGCATTTGCTCGTGGAGGTGGCCTTTTACTACACCCCGAATGCTCCATTTAGAAATACAATTGCAACTGAACAAAATGGTGGTGAGAAACTAACTGTTTCAGGAAAAGATTTAAGAAAAGACTGCACTACTCCCGCAGCAAACATTGTATTGGATATCTGGCAGGCAAATGAATCAGGAAATTATGAAGACGAATGGTACAGAGGACAAGTAAAAACAGATAAAGAAGGTACTTATGAATTTGAAACTGTTATTCCAAACGGTTATGGGGAGGGTACAGGCTACAAACCGCCCCACATTCATTTTAAAGTTCATGAAAACGGGAAAACACTTATAACATCCCAGATCTTTTTTCCGGAAGTAAAAGGAACTCCGGGATTTGACGACGCATACATTATGAGCCTTTCATCAAACACGCAAAATAATACAACATCACACACCAGAGAACACTCCGTCATCCTTCCATAGAAAATTTCTCAAATAGTATCAACTCTTTTAACCATGTATCCTACTGCTTCATTCATATTAATAGGTTCAATAACTATTTCAGGAAAACGCACTTTAAAGACTCGAAATATTTCATCAGCAAATGCTTGCCCAATTGTAGGCACTCTGTCAAAATCTAAAATAATATGCTTATACTTTTCAAGACCTGTCAAAACACGGCGCGCCTGAGAACGTGACACATATATAGTACCCATTGTATAAAGCTTTATCTGCACAACGGTTTTATCAAAATCAAAACCTTCTGGATCTGTCTGATATTCTTTAAAAATGTTGATTAAATGCTTTTTAGATTTGACATCTATAGTGAATGTTACCTTTGTTCCTTTAAACACGGGAGATAATTCTTCTATAAATACGTCTGTTATAGTATTGTCAACACGCAACCTATACCCATAACTATCAATAACAAATATATCTGCAGCTTTAGAAGTAAAGAAAATTCCCTGGCCAGAATGAGCTTCTGGATTTGTAGTTGTTTTCCCTTTTAAGATGTCTTGAATTGCCTCTATTTCTGAGTTTAATCCATGTTTTTGCATGACATTTTTAAACGCTCCGATTCCGTTATCTGACACAATAAACTGCAGCGATTCATCAAAGACGGCAATTTCAAGATTAATAGATTTTGCTAAAGAATGCTCTATCGCGTTATTTAACATTTCTAAAAACCCATAGTCAAAAAGACTTCTTATATTTTCTTTTAAAGGCAAAAGAAATGGGGCCTGGTGATTTATGGAATCAAGCACTTTGTGTTCTTTTAAACCTTCACGTTTTAAACGACGCATTATTCGATTGCCCATTTCAGATGCGTTCTGAGGCAAAGCGTATGTAGCTGAAGCTGTGGAACCTGACTTAATAAGCTTTTTTTGCTTTACTAATTCTTTAATCTGAAGACTAATCCATCCTCTTGAAATTTTTTGATCAAATGCCTTCACGATGTCTGATGTCTTAAAAGTCTTCTGCGAAGCTGCAAATTTTAAGATTTTATTTTGAATGTCCATAATTGTATTGTTATTATACCAGTTGTCAAGTAGGTTGTCAAGTATAATCTACAATTGTCAAGTAGGTTGTCAAGTGAATTGCATTTAATCAAGCTCAGTCACGCAGTAGCCTCTAGATTTCAGTCATCCAAGATGTTAGAATATCTCACTGATCAATTATTTGATTGATCCCCTGTAGCTCAATGGTAGAGCGCTTCGCTGTATAGCAAATGCAGCTCCCGATAGAAATGTCGGGATGAATAACCGGGCTAATTCGGGGAAACCCTAAGCATGTCAAAGGGTAATCCCGAGCTAAATCTCCGATTTTATCGGGGTAAATGTGTAGAGACTATATACCCGGTGCCTAAATGGTAATACAAATGGCAATAAGATAGTCCAAGCTCTAATGAAAATTAGAGATTCTTGTAACGAAGATGTTCGAGGTTCGAGTCCTCGCGGGGGAGCATCACCTTTTTAGCCTCGATTTTGTCATACCCCGAGTAGGACGATCGAACTTAAACCTTGTATACAATATATGTAGGTTCTCCAGGCAATTTATTTCGAAATCCTGCATCAATATTTCTTTCAGGTAAATTAATCCAGGGGTCCATCCATTTCTCATTATATCTAGCCAGAAAGTGGCCATATGGATGATTTTTAGATTTCTTAATAAAAATGATTGAATAGTCTCTTTTAATTAGTTCAAGATTGTTTTTTGAAAGTTTTTTCCATGAATAATTATGTCCAGCATTGTGTAATATCTTAACGAGTTCAGGGCAGTAGAAGTTTGCTTCTTCCTTAACCCTTCTTTTCCCATCAGCAAATAAAGTTAATGCTTCCGAGTATGGTATGGATAGTACAAATGCAACACATGCAACAGCACAACCTAATCCATCTTCTTGCTTAATTGCTTTCATAATCTGCATTGTAGAATTTATATATTTATTAACAAGAGGTAAAATAGGTTCTGACGTTTTCTATCAGGTGGAGCAAAGTTTTTTCTTCTGATATAATTTCCTCATGAAGCCAAAGATTAGCTTAATCACCTTGGGAGTTTCTGACTTAGAAAATTCCCTTAAATTCTATAGAGATGGGTTAGGATTCAAAACTCACAATTATAAAGAGGGGGAAGATGTAGTTTTCTTTGAGCTGGAAGGATCGTGGCTATCTTTGTTTCCAAGAGAAAAACTAGCGAAAGACGTTACGGTTTCAAGTGAAGGAAGTGGATTTAGAGGAATTACGCTAGCACATAACGTTTCTTCAAAAGAAGAGGTAGATAAAATTTTTAAACTGGCCGTTTCAGTAGGGGCAAAGTCTGTTAGACAACCCAAAGAAGTTTTTTGGGGTGGTTATTCAGGATATTTTGCAGATCCAGACGGGCATTTATGGGAAGTGGCCTACAACCCATTTACAGATTTGACATAGCAGACTGATTTAAGCAACCCACTAGATAGTAACCCAGTTATCGCAATTTAAACTTTTTATCCGCCCTGTAAGACACACGCTCTGGTATACTTTGACTACAAAACTTTTATCCAACTAGATTAGATTTATGATGTTTAAAAAAACAATATTCATTACCGGTAGCGGGAGCGGAATTGGTAAAGCCTCCGCTATTGCTCTGGCAAAAAGAGGACACAAAGTAATTGCAACTACGCACCACGTAGCTAGCTCTGAAGAATTAAACAAGTTCGCAAAAGATGAAAAGCTCTCTATTGAATCATTTGTGCTAGATGTGACAAAGACTTCCGATAGGGAGAATATTCTTAAGTACGATGTTGATGTGTTAATAAACAATGCGGGTATTGGTGAAACCGGACCACTTTCTGAAATAAATATGCAAAAAGTTAAGCATGTTTTTGAGGTAAATGTTTTTAGCTCATTTGAATTAACTCAGTTAGCGCTTACATCTATGATGAAAAAGGATAAGGGAACCGTTATTTTCATAAGTTCATTATTGGGGAGAGTCACTTCTCCTTATTTTGGACCTTACAGCATGAGTAAATTTGCACTTTCAAGCGGAGCAGAAATGCTGCGAAAAGAGCTTTCAGAGATCACAAAAAATGTACACGTAGCAGTTGTTGAGCCGGGAGCATATCACACTGGATTTAATCAAAAAATGATGGGAAAGAAATATGAATGGATGAGTGAAACATCCTATTTTTACAAAATAAAAGACAAAATTAAAAAAAGAGAAGCACAGCGGTTTAACTTATCAGAACAAAACGATCTAACTTCTATTGTTAGTCAAATTATAAATGCTGTAGAAGCCAAAAAACCCAAGCTGCGATACTTTGCACCTTGGTGGCAAGGGCTTGGTGTTAAAATACTGAGAGCGGGAGGGAAATAGTTAGTGTTTGTAAAACACATCAATTAGTAGTAGCATAGAGACTATGGACGACCATAACCACGATGAATTAATGCAGGCAATTGCAAAAGAATACAAAGAAATTTTGGAAAACTCTGACCAAGGTGTATACGTATATCTTGATGATTCGAGTAAACTATGTAACAAGAAGTTTGCACAACTTTTAGGCTACGATTCTACTGACGAATGGGCAAAGATAGATGAATCCTTCCCGGATGCATTTGTTGCGCCACAGAGTCAAGAAACACTTATTTCATCATTTCAGGATGCAATGGAAAAAAGCGTAGCCTCAATGAACACAATCACTTGGAAGAAAAAAGACGGAAGTACGGTTGACACCACAGTTATTCTGGTCCCGATGAGCTTTGAAGGACACATACTTGCCTTTCACTTTGTGTCCAGCAATTAAACCAGCCTAGGCACTAACGAGGTGATATATCCCAAATACGCATTTTAATTATTGCCTTAATCTAAACAGCTTCACAAAATTAATTGTTTTATCAATTACTAAAATTGACACAAACCACAACAGTCCTGCAAGATAGCCTCCTATAACATCACTTGGATAATGTACTCCTAAATAAATTCTACTAGCCCCAATGCAGAGTATAATAACCACCGCTATCCCAAAAATTATCAAGCTACTTCTTCTTTTTTTTGTGAAGTGATAGTAAAAATACGCAAGAGTCATAAAGAAAATAAACGAATTCATGCTGTGCCCGGAGGGAAAACTAAATGTATTTTCAATTGCTAAGGGATCAAGTGTAGGCCTTGGCCTGAGGATCACAATTTTTAAGAGTAAATTTACGGCAGCACCCATTCCTATCATAACAGTAAAGAAAATTGCTTTATTTACTTTATTTTTAAATAGAAAAAATATAGGAATTAGTATGGATAAAATTAAAATTCCGTCCATCCCTATAAAACTTATGAACTGCATAGCTGTCGTTAACCACGGACTTCGTATGTTGTAAAAAACCGTAGTCACTGCGTTGTCAAAAAGAAATTTCTCCTGCTCTAATACTTCTTGCGTTAACTGCCAAAACGCATAAAACGCAATTACACTTATCCCAATCCCTATTACTATCTCCAAAAACAAACCAAAAAGCGAAGGGTTCTTTTGGAAACGAGCTAAAGAATTATCAAATTTAGTTTTTATTGTATGAGGCAACATATATTTGTATTATATCTGATGAATTACTTTGACTAAAGTCTGCAACAATGCCCTCTTCCTGCTTGACACCTGATTTACCACACACACATAATAAGGGCTATGGCAAAAGCCTCAAAAAGTTACAAAAAGTTCTTCAAATTCCTCCCATTTATTATTTTTGTTCCCCTCATAGTTTTTGCAATGTATCTAGGAGCGGTATCGGCAATTTACGGAGAATTAGATTTCTATAATGATGTAGCACGTGACTTTCTATTACTCCAGGAAATGGATACCAAAAAGCTCGTACTTATAGGAGCGAGGTCTAGCACTACTGGAGTGTATAACGGGTCACTTTGGACGTATATAAATTATCCTGCGTATCTTTTAGGAAACGGCAATCCTGTCTTTCAACTCTGGTTTTGGATTGTCTTAGGAGTCATTTCAACTATATTTGGATTTTTTATAGCCAAAAAACTGTTTGGAACAATAGCTGGATTGTTTTTTGCACTTTTATTCGCACTTCGATTTGCGCCCCATGTAAACGGAATGATTCATGCAAACGCTTCATTTTTGATAATCCCACTATTCTTTTTTGGTATTGCACAATATGCGCGTACAAAAAAGATATGGTATCTAATTTTGAATCTAGTGTCGCTTGCATGTCTTATTCAATTTAATATAGGAACAGGGACATCTTTTCTCCTCCTTACAATTCCCCTTATTCTTTTTCTTATTATTAAAAACAAAGCCTGGAGACATTTACTCACGCTTCTAGTACTCCCCGTGTGTCTTATTAATTACATTCTTTTTGATCTTAAAAATGGCATGAGAATGACATTAGCTCTGACAGATACAGGCAAATCTACTACTTTCTTTGTATATTGGCCTGAATGGATTAGGGATAGATTCAATCATCTTTACCAAATGGAACTGATAGAACATATCCCGAATATGTGGGGACAGTATGTAATGTTTGGGATTTTTATGGCAATTGTGACGTGCTCCATTTTAGAAATACGGAAAAACAAAAAAATGCGCTCTATTTATCTTTTGTTCTTCTATTTCTACTTAGGATATTTTGGACTTTCCTACTTAAATTAAGGTATCATGCTATTCCACTACGTATACTTGCTGGTCCCCTTAACCACTCTCTGGCTTGTATCATTTACAACAGGTAAATATAAGTACCTTTTTATACCCATTACGGCAGTAGTTGTAATGTACAATTTTTTGCCTGCATATAACTTTGCGGAAAGTATTAAAAATGGAAGCTTTGACACAAATGCCAGTTCTTGGAAAAGTTTAAGTACTGCAGCGCAGGTTGTACTGGAAAGACAAAAAGGTAAAGAATTTGGATACTATGTATTTGCACCGGATTCATTTGCGTATCAACCAAGATATGCCATGTCCTATCACTTCCGAAATAATGGCGGTAAAGAATACACAAAGCTACCCACAACATATATTGTAGCGCAAGGACCGCCTGAAAATGATCCATATATGGATCACAAATGGTGGGTAAAAACCCCTGTCGGCATTACTAAACACCCGGTTTTTTCTAAAACCCTTGAGAATAACTATACAATTATTGAATACGCACTAACACCTGAAGAGGTAAAAATTCCACACGACAAGTCTATAGAACTTGGTATACATTTTAGATAGAAACTCTTCCTTTACAGCACTCTTACTCATCTATTACGCGACTATTTTAGTTTGTTTATAAAATTTACGTATGGCAATATGGGATAAAATAGCAAGTCGAGGACATGTAGAAGATAGGCGCTCTCTGGCACCTGCCGTGGGTGGGCTTGGCGCCACCGGCATAGTGCTTTATTTATTGTTCAGTGTTCTTTCCGGAAGTGAGATTTCCGCGCCTGACATACTCAACCAACTCAATACTCTTCAACCTCAGGCTCAGCAAACACAAGACCCCTCAGAGTTTCAGGGAGCAGATGAGTACGAGGTTTTTGCATCCACTGTTTTAGGATCAAATAATGAGTTGTGGAATAATGAATTTTCATCTCAAAATAAAACATATACACCTCCTAAGTTAGTGTTATTCAGAACCGCAACTACGTCTTCTTGCGGAAGTGCCACCTCAGAAGTGGGACCGCACTACTGTCCTCTTGACCAAACCATTTATCTGGATGAAACATTTTTTAATGAACTAACAACCCGTTTTGGCGCCCAAGGTGGAGATGTCGCGGAAGCATATGTTATAGCGCATGAAGTGGGACATCACGTACAAAATGTGCTAGGCATCATGGATGAAACTCCCAAAACAAATGATGCATCGGTAAAATTAGAATTACAAGCTGACTGTTTTGCAGGTTTATGGGCACATTCAATCCGCGAAATGCAGATACTCGAGCCTGGTGAAATAAATGAGGCAATTGACGCGGCTGAAGCGGTAGGAGATGACCGGATACAACAAAAAGTAGAAGGGTATGTAAATCCAGAATCTTGGACTCATGGCTCATCTGAGCAGCGTAAGCAATGGCTTAATACAGGTTATACGTCCGGTAATTATTCGTCCTGCAACACGTTTAACTAATCTCTTCTTTTAGAATCTTGCAAAACACAATCCGTACTCTTACAGAATTCTCAAAAAACTCATCCATAATTTAGATCATGAGATAAAAGGCTTGCCCAGAAGAAGGCAAAGCCAACGAAAGGAGGTGAATTAATTTATGACAAACGTATTATTATGGTTAGTATTTGGAGCACTTTCTGGTTTTTTAGCAGACTACTTTGATCGCAGTGTAGTACTATCTTGGCCTGAAAGAATTGTGGTAGGAATTATAGGAGCATTTGTAGGAGGATTCTTAGTTAATCTACTCACTACAGGCACGCTAGACATTACCGGCTCAAATGACTTCAATATCATTTCTATTTTAGTGGCAGTACTCGGTGCACTTGTTGCTCTTTTTGCATACAAAAGGTTGCGACCAAGACATCAGGGAGTTTAAAAAAACTTCAGAGGGATGCGCATTCTTAAAAACGCATAATTAACTTCTGATATAATTTCCTCAATGATAGTTAAGGATGCTCCGGTAATCTTGTTTAATAACCCCAAAGAATTTGAAGAATGGTTGTCAGAAAATCACAAAACCTCCACAGGCATTTGGACTAAATTTTCTAAAAAAGGATCGGGAGTTACTACTCTTACCTATGATGAAGCTCTAGAAATAGCGCTGTGCTATGGGTGGATTGACGGGCTAGTCAACAAATTAGATGAAAAATTTTATATTCAAAAATGGACTCCAAGACGCAAAAGAAGGGTCTGGTCACAAAGAAACACTGGAATTATAGAAAAACTAATAAAAGATGGTCGCATGAAGGAAGCGGGTCTGCTTGAAGTAGACAGAGCCAAAGCTGACGGAAGGTGGGAAAACGCATACGGCTCCTCTGCTAACATGGCACCTCCTCAAGATTTTTTAGAAGCACTCACTAAAAACAAAAAGGCACAGGATTTTTATGAAAATCTCAATAAAACAAATAAATATGCAATTTATTGGCAAATCCAAAACGCAAAAAAAGAAGAAACCCGAGTAAGGAGAATTAAGAAATATGTGGAAATGATGGAGCACGGCGAAAAACTATACCAATGAAGACAAATGTATTTACTATGAAATCCAGACTTTGGGAATGGGAAGGAAAAGGCAGCTGGCATTTTGTAACTATAGAAAAACCTGACGCTGATGAAATTAAAAAAGACTGGCCCTGGCCGCGTAAAGGATTTGGCTCTATTCCTGTTACGGTAACTCTTGGAAATTCAAATTGGAAAACATCCATATTCCCTGAAAAAGGCGAAACATATCTCCTCCCCATTAAGAAATCTGTGCGAATTGCCGAAAAAGTCACCAAAGGCAATACCTTAAGATTTAACTTGGAAGTAATTTCTTAGCACAGTGATATAAACAAGTTTATATTTTCGCTGTCTCTTAAATATAAATGAGTTGCAGAAGATGAGATACATCGGTTACACATTGAAGTAAAATAGGTACTTCAA
>CAYOTA010000016.1:0-38621 GCA_964406795.1 uncultured Gammaproteobacteria bacterium | reverse complement strand
TTGCAATCAATCCAAAAGATGCCAATGGCAATTTACTTCCACCATCAACCGCTCCAGGATTTTGTCTTCCATGGCCCCAATGCCTTGGTTTATCAATTACTCCAACTCCTATAGTTCTAACGCCAACACCAACCTCTACTTCTACTGGGGGATCTAATCCTGCAACTCCAACACCAACCCCAAGTTCAACACCAACACCTACAGTTAGGCCTGCAACTCCCACACCAACCAGTTTTGCAAATCCAACTCTTATTCCCACTATCGCACCGTCAGGCGATATTCTTGGTAATCAGAACGTAGGGAAAGGGACAGATGATAATAACTCCAATTACCTGAACGGTTCTCGTTTTGTAACAGGCGCCGTAGCCAAAACAGTAAATTCTATGGCCGTACATGTTGGGAATGTAGCTGCTGCTCCAAACAACCAATTTCAAGTTGCAATATATTCCGATCTCAATGGGAGGCCTGGTAGTCTGATAAGTAAATCGGCAACTGGCGCATTAACTTCAAACGTATGGAATTTTATTACCATAAGTGCCCAACTGCAGGCAAACACACCTTACTGGCTCATGTATAACACGAATGGGACTAATACTACTGTGAATAATATGCACTATGAGCCTTCAAGTTATGGTACTCAGGCATGGAGTACTCAGGGGGCATCATTTGGGGGATGGCCAACCGTATTTCCGCAATCAACCCTGGGTTCTTATAAGTTTTCAATATATGCATTTTTGAGCGATTCAACATCTAGTCAGGGCACTACGGAAGGTACGGGGTTACTCTCAACATACTTCAATAACGCAGATTTAACCGGATTGATTATGCCTCGTCTTGATAAAGTAATTAATTTCAACTGGAAGAACAGATCTCCCTTCCCACAGATTGAGAATGATACGTTTTCTGCAAGATGGACAGGTTTCATAGCTATTAATAAGTCTGAAACATATACATTCTATGCAACATCGGATGATGGTGTCAGGGTGTGGGTAGACAACAAACTTATTATAGATAATTGGAGAAGACAAGCTGCAACAGAAAAATCCGGAAGTATTACCCTAGAGGCTGGAAAACACTATCCAATCAAAGTAGAATATTATGAGAATACTGGCAATGCAGTTATGCAGCTTAAGTATTCATCTCCTACAATGTCTAAAAGAATTGTACCCATGAAAGTACTTTTCCCCGATAGCCATGCTGCTATGAATTAAGGCAAAACGAAGTGATTTACAATTACCCACAAGTTTGTTATACTTCTTGTAGTTCGATGTACGAGGAAATGAATCTCGACTCGAATTTATTTTTTTAATATGGCTGACACAATTACAAAAGACCGAAATGTTCCACTAGACAAAATCAGAAACATTGGAATTATTGCGCATATTGACGCAGGAAAGACAACCACATCTGAGCGTATTCTTTACTACACTGGAAAATCCTACAAGATTGGGGATATAGATGATGGAAACACCGTTATGGACTGGATGGATCAGGAGCGTGAGCGTGGTATTACCATTGTGTCTGCTGCAACTACTACATTCTGGACAAAAACAGAAGACAGAGCAAAAGGAATTGAAAACCCATATAGAATTAACCTCATTGATACTCCAGGTCATGTAGATTTTACAGCAGAAGTAGAACGCTCACTCAGAGTTTTGGACGGAGCTGTTACGGTTCTAGATGCAGAAGAAGGGGTGCAATCACAATCTGAAACCGTTTGGCGTCAGGCTGATAAATATCATGTACCACGTATTTGTTTTATCAACAAAATGGATAAATTGGGTGCTGACTTCTTAAAGACTGTTGCATCTATTGAAAAAAGACTTGGTGCCAACCCATGTATCATGGTTTTGCCAATTGGTGCAGAAAATGAATTTGTGGGAGTAGTTGATCTTTTGAATATGAAATCTCTTGTGTGGTCTGGTGAAGAGCTTGGTGCTACATACGAAACAAAAGATGAGATTCCAGAAGCAATGCGCGCTCAAGTTGATGAGTATAGACAAAAGATGATTGAAAAGATTGCTGAAAATGACGATGAATTGATGGAGAAATTTTTGGAAGGAAAAGAGATTTCAGTACCGGAACTTATGGCTGGACTCAGACGCGCTGTTGTCGGATACAAATTAGTGCCTATCTATGCTGGATCTTCTTTGCGTAACAAAGGTGTACAGCCATTGCTTGACGCAGTTGTAGATTATCTTCCCTCCCCTATGGATCTTAAAGAGGTAAAGGGAATTAATCCTAAAACAGGTGAGGAAGAGGTGAGGCAATTAACACCAGACGCGCCTTTTACAGGGTTTGCCTTTAAGGTTCAAATTGACTCTCATGTAGGAAAAATTACCTTTGTTCGTATCTACTCAGGAAAACTAGTTTCCGGATCTTATGCATATAACTCAAGTAAAGACGTTCGCGAAAGGGTAGGGCGACTTTTATTAATGCATTCAAACCAGCGCGAGGAAATAAAAGAGGCATATGCCGGAGAAATTGTGGCAGTTGTTGGCCTTAAAGACACTATTACAGGAGAAACACTCTGTGAGGAGGCAAAGCCTATTATTCTTGAAAAGATTTCATTTCCAGAACCTGTTATATCTTTAGCAATTGAACCTAAGACTAAGTCCGATCAGGAAAAAATGGGTCAAGCATTAAAGCGTCTTATGGAAGAGGATCCTACGTTCACGGTTAAAATGAACCATGAAACTGGCCAAACTATTATGTCGGGTGTTGGAGAATTACAACTTGAAATTATGGTTGACCGCATGAAGCGTGAATTTAATGTGGAGGCAAACGTAGGCGCACCTCAAGTTGCCTATAAAGAAACATTTGGACAAAGTGAAATTAAAGGAGAAGGAAAGTATATCAGACAGACCGGAGGAAAAGGACAATATGGACATTGCTTGATACGCGTTGAAGGTAAGCCAAGAGGTGAAGGATATGAGTTTGTAAATGCAATTAAAGGAGGAGCCATTCCTGCAGAATTCTGCACATCAATTGAGAAAGGTATTAGAGACACACTTGAAAATGGACTTCTTCTAGGGTATCCAGTAGTTGATTTAAAAGTAACGCTTTATGACGGTTCTTATCATGATGTTGATTCGTCCGATATGGCATTTAAGATTGCAGGATCTATGGCACTTCAAGACGCGGCCAAAAAGGGTCAATTATCACTTCTTGAGCCTATTATGAAGATTGAAGTAACAACTCCTGAAGAATTTATGGGAGATGTTATTGGAGATCTTTCTTCAAAACGTGCACAGATTACCGGAACTGAAGAGCGTGGAAATGCACGTATTATTCATGGAGAGGTACCACTGGAAGAGCTGTCAGGATATGCGACAACCATCCGATCTATGTCTCAGGGACGTGCAACATATTACATGGAACCATCTCACTATCAAGAGGTACCTCGAAACATTGTGGACGCAATGCTTTCAAAAACTACATTCACCGGACGTATCAGCGCCCAGTCATAAAATCTTGTAAAGGCTTTTTTGTTGTGTTATTATGAGTTCTGTGCAGAACAATCCATTGGATCCTTCTAACTTTCGCCAGTTTATCGTGGAATCCCCAACGCAGTTTAAAACAGGCTTTGAAATTGCAAAAGATATAAAAGTAACAGGCAATTTTGATAAAGTAACACTTTCTGGAATGGGGGGATCGGCACTTCCTGGAAATCTATTCCGTATTTACTTAAATGACTTGTTCTCATCTAATCATGAGTACAAGCCTCTTCCCATCTACCAAAATAGATTTTATACACTTCCTCCTGAAGCATATAAAAATTCATTAAATTTTATTGCATCATATTCTGGAAACACTGAAGAGACAATTTCAGCATTTAAAGAAGCACATGAAGCAAATCTTGCCTGTGTAGGATTTTCCAGCGGAGGAAAAATTGAAGAAATGTGTAAAGAGTGGGGCGTACCACACGTAAAATTACCCATGCCTACTGCTGATTTTCAGCCAAGAATGGGAACAGGATTTTTATTTGCTTCCATGTTTCAAGTGTTAGTAAATGCAGGACTAGTTCCTGACACTACGCAGGAAATTGAAAGAATGGCAGATGGACTTAAAAACAAACTTGAAGAATATGAAAAAAGAGGAGAGGTGCTAGCCCAAAAAATAAAAGGGAAAACTCCAGTAATGTACGCATCTTCAAAATACAAAGCAGTAGCTATGGTTTGGAAAATAAAAGTGAATGAGAATGCAAAAACTCCCGCATTTTATAACTTTTTCCCAGAATTAGATCACAATGAAATGATAGGTTACACAAATCCTCAAGGTAAATTTATAACCCTTATGCTTCGCGACACTAAAGACAATGAGCGCAATCAGCTAAGGTACGAAGCAACTGCAAATCTTATTTCTCAGTCAGGTGTTGAAAGTGAAATAATAGACATGGAGGGGGATAGTGTGTTTGAGAAAATTTTCCAAACAGTACTGCTTGGTGACTTTATGTCTTACTATCTTGCACTTGCCTATAATCAGGATCCTACTCCAGTTCATATGGTGGAAGAATTAAAAAAGATTCTTTCCAAATAATTTTATGATTAACCTTCAGGACAGTGAATCTTTGAAAGCACTTGATCCCCAAAACACGATTGCCTCCACTGAGATGCTTCCAGAGCAGTTAACAGCCGCCTGGGAACAGGTAAAAACAATTGAAATTCCTTCAGAATATTCACAGGTGACTAATATAGTTTTTTGCGGGATGGGAGTCTCTATTTACGGAGCACTTGTAGTAAAGTCTTTATTTGGAAAAGATTTTCCATATCCCATTGAGATGGTTTCGGATTACCACCTACCTAAATATGTTGGTCCTCAAGCGCTCGTTGTTTTAACTTCTTATTCTGGAAGCACAGAGGAAGTGTTGTCCTGCGCACAGGAGGCAAAAGAAAGGCAGGCAAAAATGCTGGTTTTAACAAAAGGCGGAAAGCTTGCAGAATTTGCGAAAGAAAATACAGTTCCAGCATATATTTTTGATGGTTTATTAAATCCCGCAGGAGTTCCCAGACTCGGAAATGGATACACAATCATAGGGCTTATGGGGTTACTTCACAAGGCAGGAATTATTACACTAGATGAAGCAAAATTAAAGGGAGGCATCGCGCATATTAAAAAAAATGTAGATACCATTAAAGAGCGTGCTATGCATGATGCCCACGCTGTTATGGGCAAGATTCCCGTTATTTTTATGGCAGAGCATTTGTCAGGAAACGCCCAAATTATGCGAAACCAATTCAATGAAACCAGTAAGACATTTTCTGCATATTATTTAATTCCGGATTTAAATCACCATTTAATGGAAGGACTCCAATTTCCTCAACCGTCCAGCCTCAAATTCATGCTTTTTGACTCGTATTCCTATTCGCCCAAAATTCAAAAAAGGGTCGAGTTAACAATGGATGTAGTTAGACAAAACAATCAAAATATTCTTGAGTACATAACGCAGGGAACGGATGTGTATCAGGATTTTCTGGAAGTTTTGTCACTTGGCAGCTACACAACTCTATACTTAGGCTTGCTATATGAGCAGAATCCGGCTATTAATCCATGGGTGGATTACTTTAAGGAAAAGCTTGCGCAAGAAAAGTAGCTATGCCAAAAATTTCCCTCTCCCCTACCCTGTTTATTATTCTTGAATTTTTTATACTTCTCCCCTCATTCTTGTTTTTGGTCGGACTTATCATGTGGGTTTTGTTTCACAATGCGACTTTATATTTTCTGGTTATAAATGGAAATATGCTTCAAACACTTGGCGTCCTATTTGTTTCCCCATTTTCCGGAGGTATTTTGGCATATGGATACCTAGAGCGTTTTAAGGCGCACGGCAGAAATGCAAGACTAGCCAAGCTATTGTTGGGATATTCCATCTTTGTAATAGGGCTAGTATCCGTTTATTTTATGTCTACCCTCTTTTCTTGATTACGGCAACTTAATCACCTACAATATCAAGAATGAATGTAATCAAAGACGCTTTGGCGTCACAATACTTGTGGTATAAAATTGGCGGGCGGGTGAGATACTTTATTGAATGTGCAAGTCAAAATGACATAGTTGATACGTTTGAGTTTATAAAAAAAGAGAAGGTACAAAACTATTTTATAGTTGGATTGGGGTCAAATCTTTTGTTTACAGATGAAGAATATGATGGGGCTGTTATACAAATTTCAGGTAATAGCTCTCCGCAGCTAGTTGATAAAAGCACCATTGAAGTATTTGCAGGTAACACTTTAGATTCGGCAATCCAATTTGCGTTTGAGAATAATCTTGTTGGTCTTGAATGGGCCGGAGGACTTCCTGGAACGGTTGGTGCAGCCGTGCGTGGGAATGTAGGCGCATTTGGTGGAGAAATAAAAGATGTGTTTTATAAAGCGGAAGTCTTGGATGTAAGTAGTAAGAAGTTAGAAGTTAGAAGTTTAAACAAGCGAGATGTTAGGTTTGGGTACCGGACAAGCACCATTAAAAAGAATCACAACATGGTTGTTTTAGAAGCCCAGTTTAAGCTAGAAAAAGCAGATGATGCTAGAGTGTCTCGAGCAAGGCAAACGTATCTTGCCAACATAGAATACAGAAAAAATAAGCATCCGTTGGATTACCCTTCTACAGGTTCTGCATTTAAAAACGTTAGTGAGGAAGAAGATGTTAGAAAAGTTCTTGAGGTATTTCCTGATATAGAACAGGATGTACGAATTAAATGGCATGGGAAAGTATCAGTAGGATATTTGATAAAAAGGCTAGATTTATCTGGATTTAGAGTGGGGAATGCCCAGATCTCTAATAAACATAGTAATTTTATTGTGAATTTAGGAGACGCGTCATTTTCAGACGTTGCAAGTATAATTAAAAAAGTTCAGGATACATTTGAGGATAACTTTGGGTTTAAACCAGAACCTGAAGTGGAGATAGTACAGTAATCATGAAAAATAATTATAAATTAATAGTTTCAGATTTTGATTGGACACTGGCTGGAGCTAGTATGGAATCGACACCTGAAGTAACTAATGCAATTCAATCGTGGCTTAAAAATGGCAACTTTTTTTCTATTGCTACTGGTAGGCAATTCCTGATGATAAGAAAAGAGTGCGAAAGGTTAGACCTTAAAACTCCAGTTGTTGTAAGGGGTGGTGCCGAAATAATTGACCCCATAACAGGAAATGTTTTGCTGCAGAATTTAATTTCTCGAGAAGCAATCGAATTATTAATCACAGAGCTTAAAAATGGCTCATATAAAATATCTATTGAAAAAGACGACACAATTTATACTGACTTTTATTTTGACCCGCGTTTAAAAGATATTATTGTATATAAACAGTTAGAAGAATTTATGCCTCAAGATGTTCCTAAGGTTATTGCCCTAATGCCTACCGATGATCCAGAAAGTGCTTCGCACAATATGCATGAAATCATTAAAAAATTTCCCCAGCTTCATATAGCACAAGTGAAATTACGAGCGGGGATTGGGTGGGATATAACACCAGCAAACGCTACAAAGCATTTAGGAGTTTTAGAACTAATCAAGCTATTAGGATTAAAAAAAGAAGAAGTGGTGGGGGTGGGGGATGGATACAATGATTTTCCACTTCTTGAGGCATGTGGATTGAAGGTGGCTATGGGGAATGCGGTAGAAGAGTTAAAGGCAATTGCGGATATGGTGGTGCCGACGTATGAAGAAAATGGTGTGGCGGTTTTAATAGAAAAATTATTAGCAGATGAAAAGTAAACAAATTATTGGTAAAAATTTTATAGGTCTTGGGGTAGGAGCTATTATTTTAAATAATGAAGGCAAATTTTTACTTATAAAAAGAGGTAAAAAATCACAAAATGAAGTAGGCCTGTGGGGGTTTCCAGGTGGCGCTATGGAATTTGGGGAAACGTTTGCACAGACTATTAAGCGTGAAGTAAAGGAGGAGCTTGGAATTATCATTAAGCCGTTGGTCACCCTTAAGCCTATAAACCATCTTATCTCAGTAGAAAAGCAGCATTGGGTTGCAATTCCTTATGTATGCAAGCTACAATCTTCAAACATTCAAATCAAAGAGCCTGATAAGATTTCGGAAGTTGGGTGGTTTGGGTTAGATGAAATAGAGAAAATGAAGCTAAGTATTGTGGCAAAACAAGCATTCATTCAGTTAAAAAGAGATTATAAAGAGTTAGAAGACTTTTTTAATTAAGGATAGTTTCGCTCCTTTACTCCTCGTGAAGTTAGCCCATAAATTTTGTGTACGGAGCTTGATTTGGTACAATGTCCACGTGCGAAAAATATTAATCCCTGCCCTCCTCGTTTTTTTCCTGGCTGGCTTCTTCCTTTGGAATAAAGACTCCCAAGATACCGTAAGCACTTCCAGCACCAGCACTTCCCAAAAAGTTTCCCAAGAAGTGTCAAAAGATGCCGAGTATATGATTGTCCCGTATTGGACTCTAGATGAAGATGTTGCGTCTACTCCATTTGAAAATGTAATGTATTTTGGTATTGAAGCAAATGAGGATGGAGTGAATACAAAGGATGAAGGGTACGCTAATCTTTCAGACTTTGTTAGTTTAACTGAGAGCAAAAAAACGTATCTTATAATTCGCATGTTGGATCGCGATTCAAACTTGAAGATGTTAGATAGTAAAGACACTCAGGAAAAAATAATTTCAGAATCAATTTCAGTGGCACAGCAAAATAAATTTAGCGGAGTTGTACTAGATTTGGAAATCCAAGGAATACCATTTGAAAGTTTTGTTTCAAGTATTACGGAATTTAATACATTGTATGCAGAAAAAGTAAAAAGACAGGGACTCACCTTTGGAACATTTATATATGGAGATGCATATTTTAGGGCGCGTCCATTTAATCTTTCTGAAATTGGAAAAGTCACAGATAAGATTTTTATTATGGCATATGATTTTTCAAAAGCCAGAGGAAATCCAGGACCTAATTTTCCCTTTGATGATGATTCCACGTATGGATACAGTTTTAAATCAATGATTAACGATTTTTCAAATGATGTTCCAAAGAGTAAATTAACAGTGGTATTTGGTATGTTTGGTTATGACTGGATTATAGATGAGGAGGGAAGAGGTAAGACACAAGCAGTATCCAAAAGCACGTTTGAATTCCAAAAATTTTTAACAGATTGCGTATCTAGCACAACATGCAAAACTGTAAAAAACTCTTCTTCTGAAACGCAGATAACATACAATAAAGATTTTGAAAACCATGTTATTTGGTTTGAGAATGAAGGGTCCGTTAAGAAAAAAGTTGAGTATTTGCGCTCAAAAGGAATTAATTCAATTGGGTATTGGGCGTATTCTTACTTTTAGCTTTATTGGCACAGGACGGTAAGTGGGATTGTATCCGTTAAAATTGAGGTACGAGAATTGAGTTGAGTTGCAGTACTTTTATTGAGAAATTTTATTTGCGTACTCATGGAGGCAACCTTTGGATACGTATTGAAAGAAAGTGTCGCAATTGGCTTATTGCCTGCACGCGGCTTGGATAGTGCGTTAAGAATAAAGGATACACGTCCATATTCTGATCGCACATCATTTATAGAATTCTCAAATTCATTTGTTTCTCCAAACAAATTGTTTTTGGTTGGTGTAATTACCAAATTATTTAATACTTGTGGGTTAAATTGTAATTCTATTTGCGTGCTTGAAAGAAATGCTCCTTGTGTATCCAGAAAAACAGTTGCAGAAGCAGATGCGTTATCGCAGTTACTTTTTACAACAGCGGGTTGAAAGTAGGCAAGTGCGGTTGGATTATTACCAACAAAAACTTCTCTTTGAGGTTTATATAATGGAGAAGTATAAGACAAGAGAAGGAAGAAAAGAGCGCTCAGAGAAATTACCAAAAGTAGTAAAAGCAGTGTCCTTATCAGTTTAGTCACCCTCCCTGAAACGTAATTGCGTTATGAAAATGTTGTAGTCTGCAGCGTTTGTAACTCGGTTTGAATTTAAATCAGTAAGGGCTTTAAGTATCTGTGTGCATGAAGGTTTTTGCTGGATACATCCAATCATACTATTGTAATCATACAGATCTATTTTATTATCCTGGTTAACATCCCCTGAGTTAAGTGCAACCGTAGTTGTATTTACAGATGAAGCGTCTTGGAGAGCATAAATACCCGGTATGACTTTGTAAAGCGTGTTATTAAGTCTTGCTTTAATTTGATAATTGCCGGCTGTGGCTGAGGGAACGACAACGTATCCTACATATTCATTTCCGTTAAATGCTAGCATTCCCGTAGCTGTTATAGGTGTTGTAGATTCAGATTTTGTGAGTTGAATCTGAACCTGTCTGTTTGGTTCAGCAGGTGTCTTGTTATCTGATGCAAAATTGGTTCCTATGGCGGGCAATGTTACGCTAATTCTAACTGATGCTCCTCCAGGAGGCGGAGAGGCATTGATAGTTGGAATAAGAGTAGATGTTGCAAATGGATTTCCAGTAGGCTGGTTTCCATTGGTTGGGGACTGAGTTGTTGAGACAGCGGATGTTCCGCCACGGTTGACCGTGTAGTTAGCCTTTCCCGCGTCTACTGCAATTGATCCAGGAACAGTCTCATTACCTACGCGATTTACGACTACGTTGAAAGTAGCAGAGTTAAATGTGATAGATGCTCCGTTTGCGCCTCCTGGAATGTATGGAATTACATCAACGGTTGCTATCTCAAATTCTTGCGCTGTTATGGTTGGCTCTAGTTCAATTGTTGCTTTAAAATCATTTTGTGAAATATCTGGGAATCCGGCTGCAAAAGAACCTTGTAGCGCATCTACGCCCGTAACTCTAATGGCAGCAGAGTTATAAGCACCTCTAAATGAGACTGATTTTACAGGGAGTTTATATGGATTTGATATGACTATCGTGTTTTTTGTAGGATTTGGATTATTTACATTTAAGGTAGTATTTTTTTCTTTAAACCCTATGTGGAATGGTAGGAGTTGAGGGCAAAGGAGGGGGTTACCTGGGAATACTCCGACCCAGTTGCCCTGCACGAGTAAAGAGATTGCATTTGAATCTCCCACATTTACTAACGTATCTCTGGTTACATCTGCTCGTGAAAATTGTCCTACGCTAAGTGTGCCACCGTTATTCATATATGCTGTAACTAAGTTAAGGTCAGCTTGAGTAATGGATCCATTTCCATCTACATCTCCATATGGGAGACAATTTTGTGGGGTAGATGTTAGACTAGGAGATAAGACACTTGTAATTGACGGAATAGTTGTTACGGTACTCGTAACCGGGGGTGATGTAGAAGTAACACCGATAGAATATTCTGCACTTGGTGCTTCAATCGTAAGGTTTGTAGATTGTCCGTTTACAACAGTTTCAACTATATTATTGCCAACAAACTCTAATCTCGCAGACCCTGTGCCTAGTGGAGAAAACTGAAGCGTTGCAATTTTTTTGGCGTCTCCGGTGACCGGATTATCTTCCGATTTGTCTGCTACAATTACTGCTTTGTTTGCGGCAAAATTTTGGTTTATTTCTACATTATCACTTCCAAAAACGGAGTTGGTTTTGTCAACACTATTCAGTCTTAATTTGGAATTATCGTATTGGATTTCTACTCTTGCTCCCGTTACGTTTTGTCCTCTCGTATCCATCATAACGTCAATGTTTGTTGGTTGGGTAAAAGACAATTGAGTTCCTGACACAGGCATAAAATATAATCTTGATTGCGAAGCATCTGAAATCCTCTGGGCTGATTCATTTTTTCTTTGAAGCGTAATAAATACTGTAATAAGCAAAATAAGTCCCCCTGCAATACCTAAAAGTGTGAGAATTTTTTTATTTTTTAGTGCTTTTTCCATATTCTGCATAGTAATACTTTATCATATTGTGTGACACCTATAAAGATTCTAACCCAGCAATAATACGTCTTGTGCGTCTGAGGTCGGAAAATGAAGTAGCGTCATTGGAAGGATTTGTAAGGCAGCTTCCTTTGTTTGAATTAACTATGCCTGCAAGCTCCCGTCTTATTAAACGCAAATCTGCAAAATCAATAGTTCCACTGGTAGTGTCTGGGTTACATGGTGTTGGTGTAGTCGTAACAGAAGGAGTGGATGAGGGTATAGGTGAAGACGTAGGTATAGGTGTATTGGTGGTCGTATTTCCTGAGACCTGGGCTACAGCGCGTGCTAAATTAAGCCTTGGTCCTATTGGTTGGCTTGTATTGATAGGATCGGCAGATGATACTAAGATATTTTTAATTTGGTCTGGTGTAAGATTTGGATTTAGTGACAAAAGGAGTGCAGCAGCTCCTGCCACATGAGGAGCCGCCATAGAAGTACCGTTGGCATTACAGTAAAGGCTTGAGCAATTCATTATGTTTTCCGTGGACATTGTTGACATAATGGCCGCCCCTGGCGCCGAAATGCTTACAATAGGACCGTAATTTGAAAAGCCGGCACGTGTATCTGACTGAGTAGTTGCGCCCACAACAATCACTCCGCTGCAGTTGGCAGGGGTATGAGCGGATGCGTTCTGACTATTATTTCCTGCAGCCACAATAACCACGGCTCCATTACTTCTTGCGTAGTTGATGGCCTGTTGAGTTGTGTTTGGACATGTACTACTTCCTCCAAGACTCATATTTATTACTTTGGCTCCATTGTTTACTGCATACATGACTCCATCAGATATCGTTTTAGTCGAGCCAGCACAAGTAGGTTTTCCGGTATTTGGGTCTTGCGCTGTACTAAGTGATTTAAGGGATAGTATTTTTACATTCCAGTTAACGCCTGACACACCAATTCCGTTATTGCTTACGGCGCCTATGGTTCCTGCCACATGTGTTCCGTGTCCGCATCTGTCATTTGGGATATTGTCTCCCACTACAAAGTCATACCCTCCTATTAAATTAGCCTGTAAGTCTGGATGTGTTTCCATAACACCTGAGTCAACGACCCCCACAATTATTTGATTACTTCCTGTTGATGTGTTCCATGCAGTAGGAGCGCCTATTTTGGTAAGTCCCCATTCTTGAGGGTAAAGAGGGTCATTAGGGGCAACGTCCGCAAAAAACAATTTATTTTGCTCTACGTATTCTACGGTTGGTAAATCATTGTAGGTTTCTATTGCATTTTCTACAGAGGCATTTTGCTCAAGAGTTATGACTTCTGTATTCTTAAGAGGAGTTTCTCGTTTGGGTCTTTCTTTAAGTAGTTTGCGTGAAGATCTTAATCGAGCCTTTTTATTTGCCTTTTCATATTGTTGACGAATAACCTCTGGCTGAGGTATTCCCTGGGCATTTAAAACAGTATCTTCTGCTGCAATTCTCAAATTTCCTAGAATAGGTTGAGACGCTATTGACTCTCTTTTTTTTACTTTTTCTTGTACCTCTTGAGGAGTATACCCTTCCTTGTATTGGACGAGTATTTGATTTTGTGATTGAAGAATGATATTCGATTCAACAAGATCCTGTCCGCTAAGAGTTTGTGCAAAGGTTGGAGAGATGCAGACAAAAAGGAGCCCAATTATAAATAATATTGATAGTAAATATTTTCTCACTATACCTATGGTAGCTTTGATTTAAAATCATTGCAATACGTAAACAATTGCAAATTCCCTCTTGACGAAATTTAACCCATGTTGTATCATTCTTTTTACACCTTAAAAAAGGTGTTTTTACTTTTAAAAATATGGCAACATTTCAACGCACCAAACCACACGTCAACATCGGAACCATCGGTCACGTAGATCATGGTAAAACCACATTAACTGCAGCTATTACAACCGTTCTTGCTAAAAAAGGAATGGCAGAAGCTCGCAAATATGAAGATATTGATAACGCCCCAGAAGAAAGAGCTCGTGGGGTGACGATTAATATTTCCCACCAAGAATACGAAACAGCAAACCGTCATTATGCGCACATTGACGCTCCAGGACACGCAGATTACATCAAAAACATGATTACAGGAGCCGCTCAAATGGACGGAGCAATTCTTGTTGTTTCAGCAGCGGACGGTCCAATGCCTCAGACAAGAGAACACATTTTACTTGCACGCCAGGTTGGTGTTCCAGCACTCGTTGTATTCTTAAACAAAGTTGATATGGTTTCTGATCCAGAACTTATTGACCTTGTTGAAATGGAAGTACGTGAATTACTTTCTAAATACCAATATCCAGGTGATGAAGTTCCTATGGTTAAAGGATCAGCTCTTAAAGCAACTCAGGGAGACGCTGAAGCTGAAGCACAAATTGAAGAATTAATGGCAAAGGTTGACGAATATATTCCAACTCCAGAACGACCTACCGATAAAGCCTTACTTATGCCTGTTGAGGACGTTTTCTCAATCAAAGGACGCGGAACAGTTGTAACCGGCCGAATTGAGCGCGGAATTGTAAAAATTAATGACACTGTTGCTATTATCGGTATTAAGCCTACAAAAGAAGTTGTTGTTACAGGAGTTGAAATGTTTAGAAAGCAATTAGATGAAGGACAGGCTGGAGATAACGTAGGATTATTACTTAGAGGTATTGAAAAAGAAGATGTAGAGCGTGGACAAGTGGTCGCAAAACCAGGAAGTATTACTCCACACACTAAATTTGAAGCTGAAGTTTATATTTTAACAAAAGAAGAAGGTGGACGTCACACTCCATTCTTCTCAGGATACAGACCACAATTCTATATCAGAACAACTGACGTTACCGGAGAAATCAAACTCCAAGAAGGTGTAGAAATGGTTATGCCAGGAGACAACGCTAAAATGAATGCTGAACTGATAGTACCTGTGGCTATGGAAGAAGGAATGAGATTTGCTATAAGAGAAGGTGGAAGAACAGTAGGAGCAGGCGTAGTTACGAAAATTGTTTCGTAACGTAGTTCTCCTCAGAGCGCTCTTTGAGCCGCGCTACGAATAGTAGGTAAGGCGAAAAGGAAGCTGGGGATGGAAGTAGTTACAAAAATCGTTGCCTAATAAGCAGCAGATTTATCGCACATTTAACATGTAACAGTAAGTAATAAGGAATTAGACCTGCTGTTGAAGCAGGTTTTTTTATATTTAAGAAGTAATGACACACGAAGCAAGTTACAGGATTGAACCAAGAAGAGAAGATGCGTTGGAGAAATGGTTTCATAGAACGGTTGCGCAGCAGTCTCCAATAATGCAACATAGAGAGCCATTAGGCTTAGTAACAGTTAATAGTGGAGTATACGATATACAGGGAGAACCGTTAACCTATGAGGATAGGATGAGGGACATACAAGAGAGACCAGTATTAGATAGATATTTATATTTTGGTCAAAGAATTGCAGATCAATTAATAGCTCAGGGATTAGGAGATCGAATAACGGACCTTAGTATACAGAAACAAAAATAGGTTTTTACCGATTTAAGAATATATTTGATATAATACACATATGCCAAAAGGAAGAATAAGAGTAAGACTAAAATCATATGATCCTCGGATCATTGACTCAACGTGTCAACAGATTCTTGATACAGCTATCAGAACTGGCGCAAAGGTTGTGGGTCCCGTACCGCTTCCTACGCAGCGTTCTATGTGGGCTGTTAACAAGTCACCATTTATTGATAAAGATGCTCGTGAGCATTTCCAGATAAAAACCCACAAAAGATTAATTGATATCATGTCTCCAACAGATAACACTATTGAATCCTTAATCCACCTGGATCTTCCCGCAGGTGTAGATGTTGAGATTAAGATGTAGTATCTTGCTGTGCTCGGAACATTCCTTTCTGTTCGCTATATTCTCAAAAAGAAGTCGGTTCTTTAAGATGTTCTTAAGGTGTCCAAGAAATTATGCCCTTGTTTTTCCCAAATTTTCCAATAGCGTTCACCAATCGCGTTTAAATTCACGCTTCGAAGGGTTTCACAGCTATGATATCTATTAACGGGTCCAAGAGATGTTTCCAGTGTTCCTTCCGGAAAAAACCACAGATGATCCTCGGGGTCAGATAATTTAGGATTTCCAAGTAGAAAAACAGTTACACCCGCACAGCTTTCTCGGGTAGAAGTCGCTATAATTGCCCCTTCTCGTACAGGTTTCCAGGATTTAAAATCATTTAATCCTTGTAAGTCTACAGCATTTTTAATTGTTTCATGCCGGGGTATAGGCGCTTCAGTTGCCATAAACGGATTGTACGTGTATTTACTAGCAAATTCAATCCTGCTTTTCCTTTTATTATCAAGCTAAAGTAGTGTGTTAGATCAGTGGACTAGTCGACTAGTCGACGGGAATAACCAGCCTTGTTTTTTTAGTAAAGTCATAGTAGCTTGTCGCAAGCCAGCAGCTACCATAGGCCAACTACCCTAGATCAAACACTAAGGATCATGAAGAAAAGCATATGATTATTTCAGCCTCATTTGTGCTTGCATTCGGAATGCCCTTTGGTATATAATAACTTTTACTCATGTTAAGAGAAGATCTTAGACGTGTAATGCTTACTACATAGGAGCTTAGCTGCAAGTGAAATTGCGAATGAAGCGACTCTATGTAGTCGCTTTTTTTGTGCTTTAAAACATATGTTACAAACAATTGTAGGAAAAAAACTGGACCAGACCCAAGCATTTTTGGAAAACGGAAAACGTATTCCTATGTCTCTTATTTCTGTGTCGTCCAATGTGGTAACACAGTTAAAGACTCCGGAAAAAGATAAGTATTCAGCAGTCCAACTCGGATTCGGGGACAAGCGCAAAGTTAACAAATCAGTACTAGGACATATTAAAAAAGCGGGAATAGAGAAATCACCCCGCTTTTTTCGTGAAGTACGAGTTGAAAATACAGCGGATTTTGAACTAGGAAAAGAAATAAATGTTACTGAGGTGTTTGAAGCAGGAGATGTTATTCACGTAACCGGTACTTCAAAGGGAAAAGGATACGCTGGAGTTGTAAAAAGACACCATTTTAGAGGTGGACCTAGAACTCACGGACAGTCGGACCGTGAGCGCGCACCAGGGTCCTCTGGACAAACAACTACTCCTGGTAGAGTTTACAAAGGAAAAAGAATGTCTGGACGAATGGGACATGAAACAGTAACCATTCAAAACTTAATTGTTTTAGATATGAAAGATGGAGTTTTATATGTAAAAGGATTAATCCCAGGAATAAAAGGAGCATTGGTGGTTATCTCAAAAGCCAAAGACAATAAAGTAAGTAAAGCACTTAAAAAGAACTTTGTTCCGCTTTTTAAGATTGTTGAAGAGGTACCAGAAGCAGAAGTTGGTGAGGCAGCACCAGTAGAAGTAGAGGCAGCAGGGCCAGTTATTGAAACAGTTGAGGTGGAAGCACTTCCAGAAGAACCAGAAAAGATTGTTGAGGAGCAGGCTGAGGCAGTTAGTGCAGCTCCAGTAGAAGAAAAGACAGAAACAAAAGAAGAGGATAAGAAAGAGGAGGTTAAATAAGAATCTAAGCAAGCTTAAAACCTTGCTTTTTCTCACAGGTTCTAAAAACAAACTATGGCAGACACAAAAGTTAAAAAAACAACAACAGTTAAGAAAGAAGCAGTTAAAAAGCCGGTAGCAGTAAAGGATGTAGCTGTAAAAGAGGCTGCAGTGGAAATAAAACCAGCAAAAACTGCTACAAAAGTTGCAGAGATTTCTGTAGATGTTCGTGACATTGCAGGAAAGGCGGCCGGAAAAATTTCACTTCCAGGTGAAATGTTTGGCGCAAAAATAAATCCTACACTTATGGCTCAAGCTGTACGTGTATATCAGTTCACTAAAAGACGTGGCACATCTTCTACAAAGACTAGAGGAGAAGTAAACGGTACAACTAAAAAGGTATATAGACAAAAAGGAACAGGACGCGCTCGACACGGAGCTGCAAAAGCGCCTATATTTGTGGGTGGAGGAATTACCTTTGGACCAAAACCACGTGATTTTAGTTTGGAATTACCAAAGAAAATGAAAAGAGGAGCACTTTTCTCAGCACTTACCTACAAGTTATCTGAAAAGCGCATAGTAGTGTTTGATGGTAAAGGTCTAACTGGGAAAACAAAAGAAATGAACGGATTTGTAAAAACTATGGACTTAGGACAAAAAAAGATAACAGTTGTTGTTGATGGAAGTACAGAGCTAGTATCAAAAGCATCAGGAAATCTGAAGAACACAACAGTTATAAGAGCTGAAAATTTGAATGCATACGTAGTTTTAAATGGGGGAACATTGTTTTTTGTAAGAGATAGTATTGAAACATTAAAAAAGACTTTTTTAAACAAAAATTAATATATGAAAATAATTTTAGTACGTCCAATTATTACAGAAGCATCCATGATGGACGCAAAAAATGGAAAATTTACATTTGAAATTCACAAAGAAGCATCAAAAACAGATGTAAAAAGGGAAGTGGAAAGTGCATTTGGTGTAAAGGTAAAAGGTGTTAGAACAGTAACTATTAAGCGCACTAAAGTTGTTAATACAAAATTTGGACGCAAAAATACAAAGATGACGCTTAAGAAAGCACGCGTAGAACTGGAAAAAGGTCAAATTATTCCAGCATTTGAAATAAAAGAAGAAAAGGAAGACAAAAAGAAGGGTAAATAAGCAAAGCTTGTAAGCTGCGCTTCTAAATATGGCAAATAAATTAAAAGTAATACTTAAAAAACATTCTGGAAGAGATGCTTCCGGACAGGTTGCTGTGCGTCATCAAGGAGGCAGGCATAAGAGATTTTATAGAGTTATTGACTTTAGACGTGATAAGCGGGGAGTTGAGGCAAAGGTTTTGGCAATTGAATACGACCCAAACAGATCAGCAGATGTTGCTCTATTACAGTATAAAGACGGAGAAAAAAGATACATATTGCGCCCTGTAGGATTGGAAGAAGGAGCTGTAGTAATCGCATCAGATACAGCAGATTTAAAGCCAGGAAACACACTTCCAATGCGTGAAATTCCTGTTGGAACATTTATTCACAACATTGAGCTCACAACAGGCAAAGGTGGACAAATTGCACGCTCTGCTGGAGACCAGGCAGCAGTAACAGCACGTGAAGGTGAATATGTACATGTAAAATTGCCTTCAGGCGAGGTTAGGAAGATTTTAGGGCGTAATTATGCTACAATCGGCCAAGTAGGTAATGTAGACTGGAAAGACCGCGTATTAGGGAAAGCTGGACGTTCAATTCACATGGGAATCCGCCCTACAGTTCGTGGAGTAGCCATGAACCCTCGCTCTCATCCGCATGGTGGAGGAGAAGGAAGAAGTGGTATTGGAATGAGTAGTCCTAAGACATATGCAGGACGAAAAGCCGTTGGTAAAACAAGAAGACCAAAGAAGTATAGTAACAAATTTATTATTACGAAGAGAAATAAGAGAAAGAAAGGTTAATAGTTATGGGAAGATCACTTAAAAAAGGACCATTTATAGACGAGCGAGTTATGAAGAAAGTGCAAAGTCAAAAAGCAAGCGGTGCAACCGATTCTATAAAAACGTGGTCACGTGCATGCCAAATTCCACCAGAATTTGTTGGACATACTTTTTTGATACATCAAGGAAAGCATTTTGTAACAGTTAAAGTAACGGAAGCTATGGTTGGACACAGATTGGGCGAGTTTGCACCTACCAGAATGTTTAAGGGGCACGGAAGAATTGTTGCTCGTGAAGTTTCAAAGACTTAATACTTATGGATACATATAAAGCTGAAGCAAAAAACTTAAAAATCTCTCCCCGCAAAGTGCGGTTGGTAGTTGATGGGATAAAGAAAATGCCTATTTTGTCAGCTGTTGCAACGCTAGACTTGTCTCCAAAAGGGGCATCAAGTCCTATTAAGAAAGCACTTTTGTCAGCTGTTGCAAATGCAGTTCACAATGGAAAGGTGGATAAAAATGATTTGTTTATCTCAGAAATGTTTGTAAATGAGGGAATAGTGTATAAAAGATTTCATTATGCAGGACGGGGAAGAATAAGACCATATCAGAAAAAAACAAGCCATTTAAAAGTTGTTTTGGGAGTTAAGGCTGGAACAGTTGCAAAACAGGTTGTAAATGCTCTTCCAGCAAAAATAGAAGCGCCTAAGACAGAAAAAAAAGGAGGAGCTAAAGCAGCTAAATAAAATATGGGACAAAAAGTTAATCCAATAGCATTAAGACTTGGTGGACATCATGACTTTGCATCTATCGGATACTATTCTAAAAAAATGTATCCCAAAATTGCATTGCAAGATATTAGAATTCGTGAACTGCTTTATACAAGATTAAAGCAGGCAGGAGTTGGAAGAATTGTTATAGAACATTCTATAAGCAGTATCAGAATTACAATTTATGTAGTACGCCCTGGAATTGTAATTGGACGTGGAGGATCAGGACTTGAGGACATTAAAAAAATGGTTTTGGGCATGCTATATCCAACCGCTCCAAAAGGAAAAAGCAACCCACGGGTTGAGCTAAAAGTTGAGCCTATTAAAGAGCCTAATCTGAGCGCATATTTAGTTGCAACAAATATCTCTGACATGCTTATAAGACGTATGCCTTTTAGACGTGTAATGAAGCAATCCGTTGAAAAAGCAATGGGAGCTGGTGCACTAGGAGTAAGAATCGTTCTATCTGGACGTATTGGAGGAGCTGAGATTGGACGACGTGAGCGTTTACAGGTTGGAAAGGTGTCATTGTCAACCATCAGAGAAAACATTGACTATGCGGCTGTTCCATCCCTTACAAAAAGTGGATACATTGGAGTTAAAGTTTGGATAGATAAGGGTCAATAAAATTGAACCTTGCGATAACTAATGTTATCTAAAAAAAACAATAAATTAAAATAAAAATATGTTAACACCAAGAAGAACAAAATTTAGAAAACAGTTTAGGGCTAAAACAAAAGAAGCACCGGCACGCGCTGGAAACTATGTAGCTTTTGGTGACTTTGGGCTAAGAACCACTCATTCCGGTAATATTTCAAGCCGGGAAATTGAGGCAGGACGTAAAGCAATGACACACTTTACAAAACGTGGAGGACGCATTTGGATTAGAATTTTTCCAGATAGACCAACCACTAAAAAACCACCTGAAACACGCATGGGTGGAGGAAAAGGAGATTTGCACGAATATGTAGCGCCAGTGCAAACAGGAAGAATTGTTTTTGAAATGGGAGGAATTCCTGAGGATATTGCACGAGAAGCAATGAGATTGGCAGCCAACAAGTTGTCAATAAAATGTAAAGTTGTAACCAGGAGATAAGAAGCTGAATTACATATAAATATGAAAAAGAAAGTATTACAAGAATTAAAAACAAAAACAGCAGCAGAATTGCAAGAGGCTGCAAAGGTTTTAAAAGCTGAGATTAAAGCATTAAGCTTTGAGGCAGCTCAAAGAAAAGTAAAAAACGTAAATGAATTACGTACAAAAATGAAGCACAGAGCTCGTCTTTTAACTCTGGCAACACTTAAGACAGCAGAGGAAAAGGTAAAGGAGGTAACGGCTTAAGCCGCAAAATATATGGCACGCAAAATATTTACAGGAATAGTTGTTTCTAACAAAATGAAAAATACTGTGTTAGTTAAAATGGAACGTGAAGTTCCGCATCCTAGATATGGAAAACTTATTAAAAAAACAGGAAAGCTAATGGCTGATACAAATGGAGTGGAATTTGCTATTGGAGACGTTGTTGTAATTGAAGAAATTAAACCAATGAGCAAAAACAAGAACTTTAAAGTTGTAAGAAAGACAAAGGAGGAGGCAAAGTAATATGGTTCAACACAGATCGATGTTGGTCGTAGCAGACAATAGTGGCGCAAAGCAATTAATGGTAATTCATGTATATGGTGGATCAACCAGAAGAAAAGGCGCAATTGGGACAATTTTAGGTTGTGTAGTTAAAAAAACACTTCCTAACACTCAATTCAAAAAGGGAGATAAAGTAAAGGCAGTTTTAGTGCGCTCAAGAAAAGAATATAAAAGAAATGACGGAACATATATAAGATTTTCTGAAAACGCTGGGGTTATTATAGAAAACCCAGAATCTAAAAATCCAATTGGAACTCGTGTGTTTGGACCAATTGCACGTGAAGTAAAGGAGGGTGGATTTGCAAAAATTGCCAGTTTAGCAAATCACGTAGTATAGAAAGAAAAATATGGAAATATGTTCAACTCCATAAATGGAGCCTCAACATATTTCCATAAAAATTACGGATTAGATAAGAAAGGAAATTTTATGAAAATTAAAAAAGGAGATACAGTTGTTGTTACAAGAGGAAAAGATAAAGGATATCGCGGTCCTGTATTGAAATCATTTGTAACGGCTGAAAAAGTACTAGTAGAAGGTGCAAATCAATTTAAAAAACATATTAAGAGAAATGCATCCGGACAAGCATCTGAAATTGTGACAATTACAAAACCAATGCCGGTTTCAGTTGTTGCGCTTATTTGTCCCAGTTGCAAAAAGCCAACAAGAGTTGGATATGAAATTGAAAAAGGAGTTAAATCACGCATCTGTAAGAAATGCGGAAAGAAAATCTAGAACTATATGTTCAACGAGGCATGCCTCAACATATAATTTTAAAAATGATTAGATCTTAAAAGAATATTAAAATTATGAAAGTACAAGCGTCAGTTAAAAAAAGATGTAAAAAATGCAAAGTTATTAAGCGCCGAGGCGTGCTGTTTATCATTTGTGAAATACCTAAACATAAGCAGAGGCAAGGATAGCCTCAGCTTCCTTGTTCTCGCTGAAGCTCGAAAAGTAAACAGCGCCAAGGTTAAAAAAATACATTATGAATACGTATAAAGATACATTTGAAAAAGAAACAATTAAAAAAGTGCAAGAAGCACTTGGTTTGAAAAATGTTATGGCTGTGCCTAGAATTAAAAAGATTGTAGTAAATACAAGCACTCGTGACTTTTTAGTAGACAAGAAAAACATGGAAAAAGCAGCTGAAGACTTAGAAACAATAACAGGACAAAAACCAAAAGTAGCAAAAGCAAAGGTGTCCATTGCAACATTTAAGTTGCGTGAGGGTGAGAAGCTAGGATTGGTCGTAACACTCAGAGGAAAGCGCATGTATGATTTTTACGAAAAACTTGTTAAAATTGTCTTTCCGCGCGTGCGTGATTTCTCAGGGGTATCGGATAAATGGTTTGACGGACAAGGAAATTTGAGTATTGGGTTTGCTGAAAACACAGTGTTTCCAGAAATTGATCCAGGAAAGGTTGATAAGATAAGAAGCTTACAATTAACCATCGTAACTAATGCAAAAGACGCACGTGAAGCAAAAGAGTTATTAACGGCAATGGGAATGCCTTTTAAAAAAGACCCTAAAGCAGTAGTAACTAAATAAAAATATATGGCTAAAAAATCTAACATAACAAAGTTTGCCCACAAGCAAAAGTTTAAGACAAGAGATGTTAACAGATGTGCGCTTTGCGGACGTGCACGCGGATTTTTGAGACGATTTGGACTTTGTAGAATATGTTTTAGAGAACGCGCACTGAAAGGAGAGTTGCCAGGAGTAACAAAAGCATCTTGGTAAGAAGTATCTATAATTTATCATCTATCATTGATAGACCTTAGATAATAGATCATAAATCATAAACATAAAAATATGTATACAATAGGAGACTTTTTAATACAATTAAAGAACGCATACATGGCTCACAAAAAAGAGGTTGTGCTGCCATACGCAAAAATTATAGTGTCAATTGGAGAGATTTTGGCAAAAGAAGGATACGTTAAAAAAGTAACAGTTAAAGAACAAGAGGGACGCAAATACGTTCAAGTAGAACTTCTTTACAAGAACAGACGTCCTGCAATGAGAGACGTAAAGCTTATTTCAAAACCTTCAGTTCACAGATATGTAACTAAAAACAACATGAAGAGAATTGCTGGAAACTTTGGAATCTCAGTTTTGTCCACAAGCAGTGGAGTTATGACAGGAAAGGAGGCGCTACAAAAGGGAGTTGGAGGAGAACTTCTATGTGAAATAGCATAAAACATATATGTTCAACTCATCCCATAAATGGGACGAGCCTCAACATATATTTTATAAAATATAAAATATGGCAAATAATGTAGGAAAAAAACCAGTAACAGTTGTTGATGGAGTAAATGTACTTATTGAAAACGGTGTTCTAAAAGTAGGAGGATCTAAAGGGAATTTAGAGCTTAAAATGCCTCATGGAGTGACTGTAGAAATTGTAGACAAAGTAGCAACAGTTAAAAGATTATCAGATTCATCTGATATGGATAAGTATGTAGGACTTGTACGAGCGCTTTTGTCAAACATGGTAACTGGTGTTTCCACTGGTTTTACCAAAAACCTTGAATTATCTGGGGTAGGGTATAGAGCAAAAATTGAAGGGCGCGATTTAGTGCTAAATGTGGGATATGCAAATGCAGTCAGAATAACTCCACCTGAAGGAATAACTATTACAACAGGGGACGCAGGACTTATTTCAGTATCAGGAATTGATAGAGCGTTGATCGGGGACGTAGCGAGTAAAATAAGAGAAGTGAGGCTACCTGATCCATACAAGGCAAAAGGTATAAAATATGCAGGTGAGAAGGTAAGACGTAAAGTTGGAAAAGCAGCAAAAGCTGTAGGAGCTAAGTAAGCAAAGCTTGCTTTCGCTGAAAATAAAAAAAAGGAGAACTATGCAAACAAGAGAAGAAAAAATTAAACAAGAACGAGCAGGAAGACGAAAGTTAAGAACAAGACGAAAGTTATTGGCAGCTAAAGCATGGCCACGTTTGTCAGTGTTTAGATCTAATACTAAGTTTTATGCTCAAGTCATAGATGACACGAAAGGGGTAACACTTGTATCAGTACATGAGAAGGAATTGAAAGACGCAGCAGGAACACGCGTTGCTAAAGCTGAAAATTTGGGAGTATTACTCGCTCAAAAGGCACAAGATAAAAAGATTAAAAAAGTTATGTTTGATAAGGGCGGATACAGATATCATGGACGTGTTAAAGCATTTGCTAATGGAGTACGAAAAGGAGGATTAGAGTTCTAAAAAAACTTATAAAAATATGGATCGCAATAATATAGAAAAAATGGACGAAAAAGTAATTAAGGTAAGTCGTGTTTCCAAAAAAACAAAAGGTGGAAATAAAGTAAGATTTGCAGCGCTTGTTGTAGTTGGAGACAGACAAGGAAAAGTAGGACTTGGACTTGGAAAGTCTGGTGACGTTGCCGCCGCAATTGCAAAAGCTGTGCTGTATGCTAAAAGACGTATGATTGCAGTGCCTATTGTTAATGACACAATTCCACACAGAATTACTATTAAAAAAGGAGCAGCGCAAATTCTTTTGAAACCAGCTCCAAAAGGAACAGGAATTATTGCAGGAGGAGCTATTAGAAGTGTTGTTGAAGCTGCAGGTATTAGAAACATTTCATCTAAAATTCTTGGATCATCTAACAAGTCCGGAAATGCACAGGCAACATTTGAAGCACTTACGAAATTATCTGAAATTTCCGAAGACGCTAAGATAAAATAATATGGAATTACATAAATTACCAAAAACAACAACAAAAAGTTTGAGACGTGTAGGACGCGGTCATGGATCAGGACGTGTTAAAACATCCGGAAGAGGTACAAAAGGTCAAAAAGCCCGACGCGATATAAAACTATCTTTTGAAGGTGGAGCGCTTCCCCTTATTAAAAGAATGCCATTTCTGAAAGGAAAAGGAAGAAATAAAATGGTTGCGAAAAACCCAGTTATTATAAATGTTGAAAAATTAAACACTATTCCAGCTAAATCTGTTATTGATATTGAAATTGCTATAAAAAATAAACTTGCTGATTCATCCCAAGCACGTAGATTTGGAATAAAAGTTTTGGGAAATGGGCAGTTAACTCAGGCAGTAACGGTATCGCTTCCCTGCTCAAAAAGTGCAATTGAAAAAATAGAAAAAGCTGGCGGTAGTGTTACTGTATGAACCAATTTTTAACAACTCTTAAAAATTGTGTCAAAGACAAAGATATAAGACGTAAGATAGTAATTATTCTCTTCTTATTTTTTGTATTTAGAATCTTTGCGCACATTCCAGTTTCTGGAGTTGACGTCGCACAGCTAAAAGCTCTCTTTGCCCAGAATCAACTTCTTGGAATTTTAAATCTTACGTCAGGTGGAACTCTTGCTAATTTTTCCGTTTTGGCGCTTGGACTTGGTCCCTACATTTACGCATCCATTGTGATGCAGTTACTCACGGTTGTTTTCCCAAAACTTGAAGCACTGGCTAAAGAAGGTGAGTATGGAAAGCAAAAAATTAATCAGTATACGCGCTATTTAACGATTCCCTTAGCGCTTGTTCAGGGGGTTGGTATGTACGCTCTATTAAGAAGCCAAAACATTATTACAACGCTTGATCCTATGGGTATTGCATCCTTCGTATTAATGTTAACGGCAGGCACTATGATTGCAATGTGGATTGGAGAACTCATTACCGAGCAAAAACTTGGGAATGGTATTTCACTTCTTATTTTTGCAGGAATTGTAGGTCAATTTCCCACGTTATTCGCTCAAACAATAACTACATTTACCAGCGAACAAGTAGTAAATATTGGTATCGTTGTCGCAATGGCTCTTGCAGTAACTGCAGGTGTCGTAACGGTAAACGAGGCTATTAGAAAAGTTCCCATTTTTTATGCAAAGCGCGTTCGGGGAAGCAAAATGTTTGGTGGTCAGTCAACTCATCTTCCGTTAAAATTGAATCAGGCCGGTGTTATTCCAATTATCTTTGCCGTATCATTGGTTTTACTTCCTTCCATTTTAGCCAACTTCTTTATAACAAGCAGGAATGAGTCTCTGGCCTCTTTAGGTGCAAATATTGCAACAAACTTTAGTCCAACAGGCCTATTGTATAACGTTCTCTATTTTGTATTAGTTGTAGGATTTACATATTTTTACACAGCAGTTGTGTTTAATCCAACAAAAATTGCTGAAGATATCCAGAAGTATGGCGGTTTTATTCCGGGAGTTAGACCAGGAAAGCCTACTGCTTCATTCTTGAATTATATTGTAGTAAGAATTACGCTTGCAGGTGCTCTATTCCTGGGTTTTATCGCTATTTTACCTTCCATAGTACTTATCGTGGTACAAAACCAAAACTTGCTTATTGGTGGAACAAGTATTTTGATAGTCGTATCAGTGGTTATAGAAACTGTTAAAATATTAGATACGCAAATGGTGCAAAGGAATTACGAGAAGTTTTTAAAATAACAAATAACGTCATCGTAAGACCGTGGAGCAGGTGAAGGATCCCAAGGGATTCTTCACGGATGTTCAGAATGACAAATGAATCATATGAAATTAATACTTATTGGAATTCAGGGAAGTGGTAAATCCACTCAAGGTAACATATTATCCGAGAAATTAAGTATTCCTTATTTGTCATCCGGCCACATTTTCCGCGAGATGGCAAAAGAAAAAATTCCTTTAGGCAGATATATAAAAGAAACCATGAATGCAGGGTATCTTATTCCGGATGACAAGACTCTTGAAATTGTTGTGGAATATTTAAGAAATCCTGAGTACGAAAAGGGTTATATACTTGACGGATTTCCACGTACAGTTCCACAGGCAGAGGCATTTCCAAATGGAGTTGATAACGTAGTATATTTAAAGGTTTCCGATAAAGAAGCTCTTTGGAGACTGGCAGGGCGCGATGAAGAGGGTGTGCGGGAAGACAATACACTTAAAGCTCTTATGAAAAGAATTGATGAATTTCATAATAAAACAGAGCCTGTTATAGAGTTTTATAGGCAAAAAGGAAAACTTTTGGAAATAAATGGAGAGCAGGAAATAGACGCAATTTCATCACAAATTCTCTCAAGCATACACGAAAAATAATTATGGAGGTTCCACAAGTAGTCCCGCCCGACATCCATAAAAGCGGAGAAGTCCCATTAATCCCCCCTCAGGTAATTTCCCTTATAGGGCCTGAACTTTCAGGAAAAAGCGAGCAAGGAAGAATACTCGCCAAAAGAACTGGTAAACCCCTTATTAAAATGGGAGAGGTGTTTAGAGAGTTGTACAAAGAGGATTCAGATCTTGCAAGACGCGCTGAGGCAAACAAGGGTAAATATGCAGATGACGAATTATTTAAAGAAGTATTTATGTGGGGAGTAAACCGCGGTCAGGATTATTCCAATGGTTTTATTATTGAAGGGGCGCCACGTGCATTGAGTCAATTCAAGGCTTTTCCGGAGATAGTTAAGGCTGTAACGGGTCGTGAAATGCCTATTAAGGTGGCGTTTTTGAATGTGACGCGAGGTCATGCATACGAGAGGCAAGAAAGACGTGAAGCACGCGCGGATGATGCACTGCTTGACTCACGGCTTGATGAACACTATAAGGATTTGGCCGAAAAAATTAGCACAGTTAGAGGGTATGCAGCAGTCTTTACTGTAGTTCCTACTGTTGTGCGAGGAAGTAATGGTGAAATTGCAGGAGACAGATCTTTCGAGGACATCAGTAACGAACTTGTTAAAAAGCTTGGGATTAGCAAATTTCGAACACGTACATATTATGAAGCAACTTTGACAAATGGTATAAGACAGATATTAAATTTGGCAGAGGTTGATATAGATGATATGTGGCGTGATGTTTCCACCCTACCGAAGAGTGAGCGCCCAGGTGCTATACTTGCATACATGAGCAATATTGATGATGAACTAGCACAAACATCTTTCACTGGGGATGAATTTTCTGAGCTTATGAGATTTCGTACACGATTAGAGCAGTTGTATGCAAAAAATATATGAGTGGTAAAAAAATAAAAATTATAGGAATTACGGGGACTTTTGGAAGTGGAAAATCAACAGCAGCTGATTATCTGGTCTCAAAAGGATATACAAAAATAGTCCTTTCTAAATTTCTTGAAGATGCACTAACTTATTCCGGAGAAAAAGATATTACCCGAAAAAAGCTTCAGGATTTAGGAAATTCTTGGCGCGAAATGCATGGAGCAGGCGTGCTTGGGAAAAAAGCAGTGGAGCATATTCAAGAAAAAAACATAGAAAAAATTGTAGTTGAAGCCATAAGAAACATACAGGAGATTGAAGAGTTACGAAAAATTGGTGAAGTTTCATTAATTGCCTTATTAGTTGATAGAAATATTCGTTATAAAAGACTCATAAAGCTTAAAAGACGAGAAAAATTAACCTCAGATCTGTTTGAGAAGCTGGACCTTCGGGACATGGGTGTGGGTGAAAAGAATACTGGTCTTCAGGTTGCAATTTGTATAGCAATCTCAGATATATTTATTGAAAATAATAAGACAGAAAAAGAGTTATTTAAAAAATTTGAGGAGGTTATAGAATAGTCATGAAAAACATATATGTATTAATAGGGCCGCCTTTATCAGGGAAAGACACTCAAGGAGAATTGCTTGAGTTGTCTTTAGGTGGAATTCCCAGGTTTTCTATGGGGCATTTAATTAGAGATGCCCGCAAGAAAGACGCAATCTTTGAAAAAGCGTATCAGGAATATAGTATGCAGGGAAAGCATCTTCCAAATGAAATAAAGTTTCCTCTCATGAAGCAAAAGATGGAAGAGGCTCAGGGTGATTTTATTTTAGATAATTTTCCGGGAAGTGCTGAAGACGTGAAGTATTTAGAAGAATATCTTAGAGACAAACCATTTAAGATTAAAGCTGTTGTGGCGCTTAACATTTCAGAAGATGAGATGAGAAAACGATTTGAGACAGCGAAAGAAAAAAGGGGGCGAGCGGACGATACATATGAAATAGTACACGAAAGGCGTGAAATTCAAGACCGCGATAGAAAAGACGTGCTGGATCATTATAGGAATATAGGTTTTTTATCAGAAATTAACGGAGAGGATTCCATAGAGCACGTTCATGATGCTATTATGAGTGAAATAAGAAAATAAAAATGAAATACAACACTAAAACACCGCAAGAGATAGAAATAATGAATAGGGCAGGAGCAATGCTTGGTATTGTGCTTGAAGAAACGCTCAAGCAAGTAAAGCCTGGAGTAACAGAGTTAGAGCTTGATACATTTGCAGATAGGAGAATAACGGAATTAGGTGGATTTCCTGGCTTTAAAAAGGTGGATGGATATAAGCATGCAATTTGTGTCGCCACAAATGACGTAGTGGTTCATGGGATTCCCGGTGACAGAGTGCTAAAAAACGGGGATATTATAACGATTGACGCTGGTGTGTATTTGGATGGGTTTCACTCAGACATGGCCGAAACAGTGGTGGTAGGGAAAACACAAGCCAAAGAAATTTTCAGATTTTTAGATGCAGGAAAGCGCGCAATGTACGCAGGTATTATGCAAGCCAAGCCTGGAAATAGGGTAGGGCATATTTCAAAGGCAATGCAGGAAATAATTGAAAAAGAAAATGGATTTACGGTAGTTCGCCCGCTTGTTGGGCATGGGGTTGGGCGTAAACTTCACGAAGATCCTCAAATCCCTGGGTATTTAAGCGGAAAAATAGAAAAAACACCAGAGCTAGTTCCTGGCATGGCAATTGCAATTGAAATAATTTATAACATGGGAAAGCGTGAGGTAGAATATGAAGGATCTGATGACTGGACAATTGTATCAGCTGACGGTTCTTTGTCCGGTGTGTTTGAGCGTACACTTGTGATAACAGAAAATGGTCCCCGCCTTTTGACAAGATTTCCTGATGAAACTTTAGCCTTGATTTGAATCTTGCCATCTGATAGAATATACAGACATCTATGCTCGATCGAATCGAGTGTAGATTTTATTTGTCATACCGCTAACTCTTGGCTTTTAGCCAGAGACTCTCGGTATAAATTTGAAATGAAAACACTTAGATATAATAAGTAGTTTTCTGCATTTATGGCGCATCAGGGAAGTATAGAAATAGATGGAATTGTAAAAGAAGTCTTGCCCAATACATTATTTAGAGTAGAAATTGAAGGGGGAAGAGTTGTTTTATGCCATTTGTCAGGCAAAATGAGAATTCATTTTATTAAAATTTTGCCAGGAGACAGAGTCAGAATTGAAATGACTCCATACGACAAAACTAAAGGAAGAATAACATTAAGACATAGAAATTAATTATGCGTGTAGCAGGAGTAAATATACCAGACGGAAAAAGAATTGACATAGCACTTACTTATATTTATGGGGTAGGTAGATCAAATGTGGTTGCCATACTGGAAAGAGCACAGATTACCCCTGAAACTCGAGTTAATACACTAACTGAGGAACAAATTACAAAAATTCAAAAAGCACTGGATACAGTTAAGATAGAAGGAGACTTACGGGGAGAAATTTTTGAAGACATAAAACGCCTTAAGAATATTAGTTCTTACAGAGGTTTGAGACATGCAAGAAATTTGCCTGCAAGGGGACAAAGAACCAGATCTAACGCACGTACTAAGAGAGGAAAGCGTGTCACAATTGGAGCAATTAAGAAAGAGTTAGCAGAGAAAATGGCAGCACCTAAAAAATAATAATATATGGCAAAAGTAGCACCTAAATCAACAAAAAAAACACGTAAGATCGTTATGACCGGAAATGGACGTTTGTATGTGAGTACAACATTTAACAATACACTTGTAACCGTTACAAATGAACGTGGAGATGCCGTTTCTTGGAGTTCTTCAGGAAATATGGGATACAAAGGAACACGAAAATCCACACCATTTGCAGCTACTCAGGCAGTCGATGAGGCGCTTAAAAAAGCAAAAGAAGCAGGACTTCAAAACGTAGAGGTATTTATCAAAGGTCCTGGATCAGGAAGAGACGCAGCGCTGCGCGCTGTAAGAAATTCTGGGCTTACTATTTCTATGATTGCTGACGTAACACCTATTCCACACAATGGAACCAGACCAAAGAAAAAGAGGAGAGTTTAGAAAAAAATATATTGATAAAAGTAAAAGAAAGGAATTTTAAAAAAAATGGCTAGATATACCGGACCAAAACATAGACTTGCAAGACTTGAAGGGGTTAATATCCTTGAAAAGGCTTCACCATCTTTAGAAAGACGCTTAACCATTATTCCTGGAATTCATGGAAAAAAAGGACGACGCAAGGTTTCAGAATATGGACTTCAGCTTCGTGAAAAACAGAAACTCAAGAAAATTTACGGATTACTTGAAAAGCAGTTTAGAAATTATGTTGAGTTAGCTGAAAAAAAGAAGGCAAATACAGAAGATGTACTTGTGTCACTTCTTGAAACACGTCTAGATAACGTAGTGTATAGACTCGGATTTGCAAATTCACGCGCACAGGCAAGACAATTCGTATCTCACAAACATGTATTAGTTAATGGAAAGAAACTAAATATTCCGTCATATAAAGTAGCTGATGGAGATACCATAGAAATGGATCCTAAAATGGTTAAAGCAGAAGGAGAAGTTGAAGAAAAGATTCTCTTGCCATTTGTTGAAAAGAGTAAGAATATCGGTAAGCTTTTAAGACGTCCAGAAAGTGTTGATGTGCCAAATCCTGTAGATTATCAATTAGTTATTGAATTTTACAGTAGATAGTAGTACAATAGTATTAGTTGAAGCCTGACGGATGGCAATAGCCATACTGTGTAGGCTTCATTGTTGTCAAGAATATGATAAACCCAACTTTTAAAGTTATAACCGAAGATCAAAACGAGTCCTATGCACGTTTTGTTTTTGAACCACTTGAACCAGGCTTTGGAAACACTCTTGGTGTTGCACTCAGACGTGTACTACTTACCGGAATTGAAGGCGCTTCAGTAACCTCTGTTAAAATCAACGGTGTAAAGCATATGTTCTCAACTCTTCCAGGACTTAAGGAAGATATTATTGAACTTATTTTAAACATCAAAATGCTCAGAGTTAAGATGGCTGAGAGTAAAAATGAAGGAAAACTAACACTAGAAGTAACAGGCCCTGGACAAATTACAGGCGCCGACATAGAAGAGACAGACGGAATTGAAGTAATCAACAAAGATCATTATCTTGGGTCATTAGCTGACAAAAAATCAAAGGTTGAGATGGAAATGACTGTTGAAAAAGGACTTGGATATTCATTGGCAGAAGAGCGCAAAATCTCAACTATTGGTGTTATTCCAATTGACGCAATATTTTCCCCAGTTACAAAAGTAATTTATAAGGTTGAACAGACTCGTGTTGGACGTCAAACTAACTATGACAAGCTCGTATTAGATGTGTGGACTGACGGAACAGTTTCCCCATCTCTTATTTTAGAACAGGCAAGTAAAATTTTAGTTTCCTATTTCATGCGCGTGTATGAACAGGATGAAGATGTAGTAGTAGAGCAGGTTATGACAAGCCCAAAACTTTCTGATGAAGCAGCCAGAATGACAGTTGATGAACTTGATTTACCAACAAGAATTTATAATTCATTAAGAAATGCAGGAATTGAAACAGTTGGACAACTATTAACAACTCCTAAAAAAGATCTTATGAACTACAGAAACCTAGGAGCAAAGTCCCTTTCGGTTATTTCTGAAAGTTTGAAAGAAAAGGGAATTGAATTCATAGTCTAAAATACCTGTCTACAATTACGGTTAGAAAACATGTTACATGCGTCTTGACCGACGCATTTTTTATAGTTACGATCTTTAAAACAATATGAGAAAACGAGTATTTGGAAGAAAATATGTTCAACTCCATAAATGGAGCCTCAACATATTTTCCCCAAAAAATTAATTAAAATTATGAGAAAACGAGTATTTGGAAGAAAATTAAAAAGAACCACGAATCAACGCAAAGCGCTTTTTAAAAGCTTAGCTGAAGCGTTAGTTTTGCATGGAAGAATTAAAACCACAGAAGCAAAAGCAAAATCAGTGAGGTCTGAAGTTGAGAAGTTAATAACGAGAGCAAAAAAGAATGACTCCAATTCACTTATGATACTTAAAAAGCATGTGCATGCTACAACAGCTGAACTCTTAATGCAGATAGCACCCGCCTTTAAAGACAGAAACGGTGGATATACAAGAATAATTAAGCTTGGTGGCCGCAAAAAAGACAATGCGCCTATGGTAATTCTTGAATTTACTGAAAAAACCACTATTGTACCGGAAACACCCAAAGCGAAAGCAACACCAAAGACTGAAGTTAAAGAAGCAAAGATAGCCGTTGATGCTTCCAAAAAGACTCCAAAAGAGGTAAAATCAAAGCCAGCCGGAAAAGCAGTAAAAAAGACAGCTAAAAAATAAGCAGAGCTTGCTTTTTTCGCAAGCTTAAAAAGTAATATGCAAAATTTAACAAAACCAACAAAAGCAGCAGAAGTGAAACGTTCATGGCATGTAATTGACGTTAATAATGAAATTCTGGGTAGAAGTGCAACCAAAATTGCAGAATATTTAATGGGCAAAAGTAAGGTATATTTTGCAAAAAATATTGATTGTGGAGATTATGTTGTAGTGACTAATGCCAAAAATGTAAAAGTAACAGGAACTAAAGAGCTAAATAAAGTGTACACAAATTACTCTGGGTATCCAGGAGGATTAAGATCTAGAAGACTTGAAGAAGTACGCGCTAAAAAACCTGAAGAAATTATTCGTCATGCAGTATCAGGCATGCTTCCTAAAAACAAATTAAGAGCACTGATGCTTAAAAGATTATATGTATATAAGGATGCAACCCATCCATACGCTGACAAAGTAGCTAGTAATTAATACTTATGGACGTAATAACAAAAAAACTACAACCTAAAAATTACACAATTGCTGTTGGAAGAAGACGTGAAGCTGTAGCACGTGTACGAGTTTATAACAGTGCTTCAGCGCAAGTTTTTGGTGCAGAACGCAAAAGAGGAGATATAGTAGTAAATAGTAAGTTATTAGCAGAGTATTTTAGAGGACCAGCTTTTGATTCGAAGTATAAAAAAATTTTGGAGGAGACTGGAACTTTCGGAAAGTATATTATTTCAGCACGTGTGGTTGGTGGAGGATTGTCAGGTCAAATGGATGCCATGATTCATGGAATTGCACGCGCGCTGGACATAATGGATTCAGAAAAACATCACAAAAAATTATCTGATGCAGGATATTTGACTCGTGATCCAAGAACCAGAGAGCGCCGCAAAGTTGGAAACGCAGGTAAAGCAAGGAGGAAAAAATCATCTCCAAAGAGATAGTTTTTCCGACGCAGTCCTGAGTATGTCGAAGGACCTTCTAAAATCATCTCCAAAGAGATAGTTTTTCCGACGCAGTCCTGAGTATGTCGAAGGACCGTCTAAGATCTTTCCAAAACGTTAGTTTTTTCTTCGAAGCATTGAGTATTCCGAAGCGCAAGACGCAAGAAGTCATCTCCAAAGCGTTAATTTTCCCACAAATTCCCCACTTGTATTTATTTTAGCGGCTCTATAATCCGATTTATGGGAATAGAAGATAGGCGAGGAGTACAACGCACAGATCCTTTCTTGGATGCAAGGACTGAACTTGAAGCGATGCGGGAAAAGAAAAAAAGAATTACAGGAGTAGGTATTTTCGGAGTCCTTGAGCAAATGTATCAAGCAAGAGCTAATAAGGTAGATCCGCATGCTCAAATTCCTGAAGAATTTACTTTTCCTGGATCAAATGGTGAGGTTACAGTAGAGCGTATTGTTCCAGCCGGTAGGGGATCAGAAGCTTATAATGCATATTTTGTCGATTCGGAAGGGAATGAGCGTGGAGTAGCTGTAGTAAGATATGTTAATCCGGAATGGAGAACATATTACAGAAACCAAGTTGGGATAAGTAGTTTAAACCTTGAAACCGGTAAGCCAGAGGCTTACATTAATTCAGAGCATAAAGCTGATCTTAAAGATATACGTCAAGATTTAAAAGATTTGCCAGGAGAGCTGTTAACTGCATTAAACTATTTACATAAACCCTCAAGAGGGCAAGTAACGCGTGTGAAGAATAGTTAATTATTTTCTTGGGATTTTTGAGACACTATATTTTTCCACTTTTTCTTTATCATTTATCAGTGCATTTGCAAAGAAAATACTATCATTGTTAACTATATCTTCAAGCGAGTAGTGTAAATCATCTACCAGTTCATAATCTGAATTAAGTATTTTGTCTTTGTGAAGCCATAAAAGTTCCCCGTCAGGGGTTTTAGTTCCATGGGGAATGTGTTTGGTTTTAATCTCTGTCTTAAAAAAACAGGCAACCCAGTCGTCTTCATACCCTTCTTCAAGGCGCAAAACTCCCAAGAACTGAACTTCTTCCGGAGTTACTATAATTCCTGTTTCTTCTTCTGTTTCTCGTATAAGTGCATCTAGGTAGTTTTCTCCCGGTTCTACTTTTCCACCTATGGAATTAAGTCTACCCGCGTCAATTTTTTTGTTTTTGTCCCTAAGTAAAAAGAGATATTCATCTCCGCAGTGGATAAAATTATTTACTGATGTTTGTATATGTCTCATGAAACTATTTTTCTTTTGCGCCGGCAAAAGAAACAAAAACTCTTGTCAACGCGATCTTCATCCATTCCAGAATTTCCCTCGCTCTCTGAAAGAGCCGGAGAATACCTTTCCTCTTTCACCAGCTCGTTTCACTCACTGGTCGTTTACTCGATCATTTTTTCATGGGTTCAGATTGCAATTGACAATAATTATAAATCGCTTAGAACTTGTTTAAAGGACCGCACCGAGCTTTTAGCTAGGGAGGACCGCAAAAACTGTTTTTTAATAATTCTTCAAAACAGTTTTAATAATATCATATGAAAAGCCGCGGGCGGAAAGTAGGCGTATCATTTTCTCTTTAAATTTAAGCTTATCCATTGTTATATAGACACGTTTTTTTCTTTCTATAAAGTCTGTTGCTGTCTGTAAGTCTTCTTGGGACGTATCTATCACTTCTCCAATGATCTCCTCAGATACACCTTTTTGTTTTAATTCATAACTTACAAATCTCCTACTTCTTCCTTTGTATACCTGCCTGGATCTTGTAAGGCTTTTTCCAAACTCCTCATCATTTAAAAATTTTAACTCTTTGAGCTTTGTTATTGCTTGTTGTATGGCGTTTTCAGTGAAATCACGGACTGATAAATATTTTACTATCTCTTTCTCGCTTCTTTGACGTAAGGATAGATATCGTAATGCGCGGTTAAATGCGTATGTGGGGTCGTTGGGATGAGGGTTAGTCCACTGAAATTTCTTCATCTTTTGTTTCGTCTTGTCCTACAGATAGCATGGGTTTATTTTCTTGTGCTTTTTTCATTACCTCATCCACAATCTTTTTGGCAATATCTTTGTGTTCCACAAGATATTCTTTGGCGGCTTCGCGTCCCTGCCCTAACATTAAATCCCCATACCGCAAGAATGCGCCCGCTTTTTGAATAGTGCCCATCTCAATTCCTACGTCTAAAATATTTCCTTCTTTTGAAATCCCTACTCCTCCCATAACATCAAATTCAGCAACTCTAAATGGAGGAGACACTTTATTTTTAACGATTTTAACGCGCGTTCTATTTCCTATAACCTTATCTCCGTCTTTAATAGTGTCAATTTTGCGTGTATCCAATCTAATTGAGGCATAAAATTTAAGTGCAAGACCACCAGGAGTAGTTTCAGGGTTTCCAAACATGACCCCAATTTTTTGCCTTAATTGGTTTGTAAAAATAACTATTGTTTTACTTTTTGAGATAGCCGCGGTTAACTTACGTAAAGCTTGAGACATAAGGCGCGCCTGCATTCCCATAACAGCGTCCCCCATCTCACCTTCTATTTCAGCTCTAGGCACAAGTGCTGCAACTGAATCAATAACTATAACATCTACTCCGCCGGATCTGATTAATTGTTCAGTAATCTCCAGTGCCTGTTCTCCGGTGTCCGGTTGAGAAATGAGAAGTTCATCCAGTTTAACACCGATTGTTTGTGCCCATAGTGGGTCAAGTGCGTGCTCAGCATCTATAAATGCGGCAATGCCACCCTTTTTTTGAGCCTCAGAAATAATAGATAGACATAATGTAGTTTTGCCGGATGCCTCAGGACCAAATATCTCAATAATGCGTCCCTTTGGAACACCACCTACGCCAAGTGCAAGATCCAGCGCAAGAGAGCCTGTAGGTATAACTTCCACAACCATTTTGGCTGCAGCATCTCCAAATTTCATGATGGAACCTTTTCCGTATTGGCGCTGGATTTGTTCCATTGCCATGTTGATTGCGTCAAGTCTTTGAGCAGAGGAGGCGGTAGCGTTTGCAGCTGTTGTAGCAATTCCGTCAGCTACAGATGTTGATTTTGAGGATTTCGGCATTCTAGTAATATACTAACATTTGTCTACTATTTTTCAACTCGTGTAAAGTGTATCAAAATAGAGCAATCTATTCTAGAGATATTTAGGCTGGTTGCTTGAAGGGTAAAATTTATTATTTTGAATAAATTTTTCTGCTGTTTTTTCTGCGTTTTTTACAACTCTCACTATTCTTTCATATTCTATTTTTTTTTGTTTGTTAGTGGTCTTTTTCATATTTCTATAATACACTTTACACAAAATCTAGTCAACTAAGATTTTATAATACTTTCTAAGACATTCTTTTAAGACTTTCAGTCCATATGCTTGGGCAACTTGCGAATTAGTTTCGATAGCTTTTTTAATAATGGATATATGGTTTGGAGAAAGTCCTTTGCATTTACACAGTAGTTGAATTATTGCATTTGTAATCTCAAATGAAGGACTATTATATAAAGCATACACTATTGAATTTACAGCTCCATTATAGTAAGAAGACTCTTTTTTGTATAATAAGTCCAACGTATTTCCCCGGGCGTAAGCCCGGGGCAGTAGTGAATTCC
>CAYOTA010000015.1:0-40595 GCA_964406795.1 uncultured Gammaproteobacteria bacterium | reverse complement strand
TTGAAGTACCTATTTTACTTCAATGTGTAACCGATGTATCTCATCTTCTGCAGAAAGAAAGTGTTCTATTTATATGAATTTGACTTTGAGCTCTATCACGGCTAGAATATCCAGATGGTAAAAGAAATTAGGACATCTAATGAGAGACTAGCCCGTCTTAATTATGTGAGACGTGCGCGCGACAATTGGAGTGAGACACGAACAAGTATAAAGCTTTTCGGGGCGATTATGGTAGCAGGTGTTGCCGTAGGATTTGGCAGTTTGAAAGCTCATCCCTCCAATGATGGGATTCACACAGATTACGATAATAAAATGTATTACACTCAGGCCATAGCTGCTGCTGAAAAAATAGAACCGGAAAATTCGGAACTAGAAGCGCATATAGATGGTTTGAGCAATTTACGGGATGAAATTAAGCCAAGAGAAATATGGCTTGAAAATGTACAGGCAAAGGCAGCTACGGGAGGTATGATTTTAGGGTTTTCATCAGCTATTTTGTCAGGCGCAGTTTACGCGGGGATTCGTATGAGAGATAGAATGGTTGTTAAAAAAAATAAAGAGACTTTGGATGTAATTCAGGAAATAAAACAAGAGAAAGAACTGCCTAGACCAGGCAAGATGTTTTAAACACTAGTATCATTACTATGAGTACTGAAAAATTTGGACCTCAATATAGATTAATTCCGGAAAAAGATTTACCACCCCTAAAGGCGGACGCAAAACGTCTGCCGCATATGGGTGAAAACTTACAAGAATTTGTAGACCTCATGCAAGGAATTGGTTTAAAGCTGAGGCGGGCAGAAATGATTCACCAGGAATTTAATCACTCACTACCTGAGAAGTAATAGTTTTCTCTCAACGATTGAAATACGCACAAATATATCCTATAATTCACCTCTATGGTAAAAGAAACTAGATTTGGTGTATATCCTGCTGTAGCTTTGGCAGAGCAAATCGGAAAGCTTTTTGACTCATTAACACCCAGACAACTTGAAACCCTAAGGTACGTGACAAATGGCGCCTCCTATGAGGAGGCTGGAAAGCAAATGGGTATAAGTGTTAATACCGTAGATGCTCAGATGGGAAAGATAAAAACTAAAATTGACGACGAAGTAAGAAAGGCTAAGGCAGGGTATGTTATGGCTAGGCTTGTAAGACATGGGGTTAAGACAGGACAATTTCCGCATGATTTGCCGGAAGGTCCATATGTCCCCCCTACTCCGCAGGAATTTACTGTTTGTGGCCTTATCTATAACGGAAAAAGTAATTTGGAGATAGCGTCAGAGCTGGTTATTGAAAGAAAGACAGTGGAGGCTCATCTGTCTCATGTTCATGAGAAATTGAAAGTAAAACCCGGCAATAGGCTACATACAATAGCGCGTCTTGAAGCAATGAAAAATGCCGGACTGCTAGTTAAGCCTCAAGGCAGATACGCAAAACCTTCGTAAACCGGGTAAGCTTTTCCCATTGCCATCTTTAATCCTTTATTGACAAAGAGAAGCGCCAGGCGTAGAATGACCCTCAGTATGGCAAATCAAGAAGGAGAAAGACCAAGACTAGAACCGGGAATGGTGCGAGGAATTAAAAATTTGCACAGTCCTGTTCATGGTTACCCTACAAATAATGCTGGGACAGATGTACCTTCAGATGCATCTTTGTCAGAGAACTTTGTAGTTCGTTCAGCAAAAAGACAGGTTTTTGAGCCTTGGATTCCAGGTGCCAGAGACCCACATTTAGGGGTGTTGCGTAGTTCTGTAAGAATGCAGCTAATGGATTTGCAAAGAACTAAGGAGAAGCTGGATTCAGGAAATAAGACTGACCATGGGGTGATCAGGCCACTTACTGAAAGAGATAGACAAAACTTAGAGGAATCAATAAAGCATTTAAAGCGTGTAACTGGGGCTAAATTAGACGATTTAAATAGTTCTGTAAAAGCCAACTGGAGGACGTACGGATTGTATTACAACTCATATAATCCTGGTTCTTTTCGCAATCCAGAACCACCCATGAAAAAATAATATGGCAAACGCAGAAAATAGATCATACCCTCTTAAAAGAAAAGTACTTGCTGGTGGAGGAATAGTTGCCGGTTTTGGAATTGCGCTTCAGGGTGCATTAACTGGTCCATCAAGTGATGCGTCAGATTATAAGCTATACGCGAGTAATATAGATGGAGTAATTGCTCAAACAGAGAAATTTAAAACGGAACAAGGAGATCAAGCAGTAATTTTACTGGAAGGGGTAAAAGCAAAATTAGAAAAAAATCCGGAATATAAAAACGCAAAAAAGGAAAGTGCTAAAACATTAACACAAGTACTTATAGGTGGAGGAATTGCACTTGGAAGTCTTGCGGTGGGTGCACTAGATAGAGTACGATTTGAAAATAGAAGAAGTCTTAGAAAACATGGTTATTAGCTAACTTTCCCCGCTTTCACCACAATATTTTCCGGAAGTTTGAAATGAGCCCACATTTAGCCTATAATACCCCCTTATGAGCACATGGCGCGAACGACTCGAACAAAGACGGTACGATCAGGCAGCACAATTACAGCGCATAAAAGATGCAGAGGCACTTAAGGCTGCTGAAAAACCGCCAAGATATACCCTGGAGCAGTTTGCTAGTGAAGCAGGCATACAAAGAAAACTAATAGAAATAAGGGATCAAATATGGGAAGGTGGTAGGTTAAGCGTGACACAGACATCAGATGAAAAAGAAGATGCCACATATGCTTTGGGTATTAGGGGAGAATGGACTGATTATCAAGGAAATACATTAAACGTTACAAGGAAAAAGTTAGTGAAAATTGAGCATGAGTTGTGGAGAGGGAGCATGGAGATGGCACATAGATATGACTCCTGGTACGAGGATAAATGGGTAGACGAGAGGATCGGAGTAAAATTAGTATCCTTTGAGCCAGTACAGCGCAATGTAGGTTTACTTGTTAGCTTAAAACAAAAAAGAGAATATTTGAAGCAAGAGGCAGCGGATAGTACAAGTTTTGCAAGAAAGTGGAAATACTCAAAAGGCGCTTTGACTGATAGGCTTTTTGTTGACATATCTGCATCAAAATACGGATTCATGGAATCGCATGGGTCTGTCGAGCTGTCACTAGATAAGGTCAACGATCCCCAGGTGATGAGAAAAGCTGTGGCTGACATAGATGATATGATGCTGTTGTAGGGTGGGTGGATAGTGGTTTTTCAATACCAAAAGAATCAGAAAAATGTAGAAGATACCTTCAAAGAAATAAGCCATATATTGGCAAAACCTACACTAACGATCAGGAGATGAACAAAGAAATTAAATGAAAATATTTTTGATTTCGCATATATGGTAGTAACATTAGGCTCTTAACGATCTCACCACAATTCTTCAGTTTTATTTTTATTTTCTAGGGTGTAAGATGACTATAGATGAGAAAACCTGTTGCGAGCTTATTTGTAACACTACTAGTGCTAATTGGGTTTTTTCTTTTGGTTTTTGTTTTATCTCCTTCCAAACCAATCAATAAGGTTAAAAGTTTGCCTTACATATCAGAAGGTAACATTTCTTCTATGAATCAAAAAAATGAGTCATCAGGTGCGGATCTTTCATATATATTAGTGACCGGAGATGAGAGCTCAAGCCTTGAAGTGGTTGGTGAGAATAATAAAAAGGTTGGAGAAGGAAGTCTCCAGCAATCTACTGGTATGATTACGCCTCAAGTAAACAGAAACCAGATGCAGTATATGATTTCAAAACCTACGAGTGGAGAGTATTATTTACAGGTTAATCAGAGTGGCTTTGAGAATGTAATGGTATATCTGTATGATAAAGATGGAGAGGTGAAGATGATAGAGATTCCAAGTGTGGGGAAAAGAAATATGAGGTATAAAATTATTTATGATAAAGAAAACATCCAAGACTCTACTTACGAGTTGCAATGATTATTATCTGTGATTCCCCAGTAAGAAAACAACAAAAAGCATCAACGATAGTAACAAAGCCTCCTAAATGAAGCTTGTTAATTATTCGAATAAGGCTTCCTGCAGTATGATTAAGGAAGAGGAAATTTCTTAGAATACTTTCTGTTTTGTAAACATTAACGATTAGATAGTTGGTTTTTTTAAGCTTTTTCTCTATTTCTTCAGAAGTATAGCGTCTCAGGTGGCCAACTTCCTTATCAAATTTTTTTGCATACCCTAATCTATAAAGAGGAGCATTTTTTGACGGGGTAGACAGAAATAAAATCCCACCTGGGTTTAATAGTTTGTGTATTTCTCTCAAAGCTAATCCATCATTTGGTAAATGCTCAATAACTTCACTAAAAAACACTAAATCATATTTACCTGTTGGGATTTCTTTTGGGAATTCACACATTTCAAATTCTACATTTTCAATATTAAGGTTTTTTGCGGAGTCTTTACATGCTTGTATTGCTTTTTTGGAAATATCTATTCCTCTTACTTTGTATCCTTTATTCGCTAGATACAGTGAGATTGTGCCGCTTCCACAACCAATATCTAAAATTCGTATTGTCTTTTTTGTTAAGCACTTATTAAGAGGTGGCAAAATATTTATGTAAGTAAAGTTATTGTCACTTATAATTTTGTGTTGGCTTTTGGATTTTTTATGATAGTTTTCGTAAAGACTTTTCATGTTACTTCTTGACATTGTAATTCGTGAGTGCTCTAATGTAAATAGAAGCATCTAGAATATGCAATTACTTGGTAAACTCTCTCTACCATTTTTGTTTTTTGTTATCTCTAGTATTTTTTCAACCCCTGTTTTCGCAATAGAAGATATTACTGGCACCTGGAGCGCATCTGTTCCGTTACCCTATGCTTTAGCAAGCCATGCTTCACTTGGAATGGGAGGAAAAACATACATAATCGGTGGATCCGCATCAACAGGCAATAGTCAAAAGAATATTATTTATTCATCACATCTACAAAACGGCGGAGTTAATGAATGGCAGTCAGCAGGAGATTTTCCCACAGCTCCAATTTTCCATACTAGTGTTAAAAGTAACGATTACGCATACATTTTAGGAGGTAGGGAGGAGAATTCAGGTTCCATAAATGATTTCGTTCCTAAAGTATTCTATGCGAAAATTGAAAATGGGGAGTTGGGTTCTTGGGTTGAGCAAACCCCCTTGCCACAAAAACTTGGTTTAGGAGCCGCTGTCATTTCAGGAGATAAAATATATTTTGCTGGAGGGTTCAATAGCTCAATTATTAGTGATAAGCTTTACAGTGCTCCATTAAATCCTGATGGCAGTATAGGTGAGTGGACAGATATCTCAACTTTGCCTGATAATCTATTTGGTCTAGGCATGGTAGAACATGAAAGCAATTTGTATGTAATAGGTGGGAGGAATTCAGTCTTACCAACTGAGTATGTTTATCGTGCATCCATTAATCCAGACGGCTCAGTTTCTAGTTGGGAAATTGAAAACCCATTGCCTCAGGCATTGTATCGGCCATCTGTTATAAAAGTAGGAAACATGATACTGGTGGTCGGTGGTGAGAGTAGTGGAGGGTCACAAAAGACTATATATTACACAACTATTAATCCAGACGGCTCATTAGATTCTTGGCAGGAAAGTTCAAACAAGCTACCTGCCGCAGTACATGGTGGATCTATATCCCTTGTGAATAAATATCTATATCTAGTTGGAGGATTTAGGTCAGGCGAAGGATATCTAAATTCTGTTTACTACACAAAACTTGATATAGATACTACTCCCTCCGAGATAGGATTAAATGTTCCCTTGTTTATGCAGATAGATCCTGCATGGGGAGGACAAATCTATGATTCTGCCTTGAGTTGGTCACCATCTTCTCCTGGAATTTCTGCCTGGGGTTGTGTAGTGACCTCAGCCGCAATGGTATTTAATTATCATAACATAACAAAACTGCCCAATAACTTAGACCTTAATCCGGGAAATTTGAATGCGTGGCTTAAGAGTCAACCTGATGGATATGTAGGTAGCGGATTGGTGAATTGGTTGGCACTTTCTAGACTATCAAAACAGGCAAAAAGTAAAAACCCGCAATTTACATATGATGCACTGGAATATAAGAGGGTAAATGGCTTTAACCCCGATCAACTGCGAGATGATCTTAAGAATAACATACCGGGAATTTTAGAGGTTCCTGGGCACTTCGTAGTTGGAAAGGGAACAGTAAACACATCTTTTACAATAAATGACCCATATTATGTAGGTAGAACAAATCTGGAACCTTATTCAAATACTTTTCTAACTCTTAGTAGATTTATTCCATCAAACACAGACCTTTCCTACATCATGTTTATAGTAGAGGATGGGATATTGCTTAGCGTAAAAGATCAAAACGGCAATGCTGTTGGGGAAGGGTTTGTGCAGCAACCTCTTCAAGAAGATGAGGGTTCGTTAAAGAGCGGAGCGCCTATGTTTATGTATTACATTACGCAACCAGTAAGTGGACAATATGAAGTTGAGGTTTCAGGAAATAAGCAGTATAGTCTTCAAACATTTTTTTATGATACAAATGGGGAGGTTAAGGTAATGAGTACAAATGGTGTGGTGAGGAGTGGTGGAAAAGATGCATACACGATTTCTTTCAATAAGGAAAACATATTATCTTCCAACACTGTAGGGCACGCTTCATTTGATGGTTTATTGTCTGATATAGAGTATTTTTATTCTGTAAATAAAATTAAATCAAGGACCCTATACGTCTTGCTAAGGGAGGAAGTAGAATACGCTAAAAAGGTATCTCAAAAAAATAAAAAACTTGCCAGAGCAGCTATGGGACTTGTTATAACCCAGCTTGATTTAGCTAAGAAAAAGTTAATAACAGAAGAAGCGCACAAAATATTAAGAACACAGGCTTTAGAATTATATAATTTCCTCAAGTAATTTTGTTGCAACTCTCTTTACCAATCCTGCATAATGGTATGTATGACCTATCTTGGTAAAGTTGGTGAAGGACAATTTGATTACAAAAAAACCTACAAAAACGGAAAGCCCACCCACACCTATGTCATCAAAAGAAGCGGTGAGCTAGAACCCTATTCTGAGGAAAAAGTAATCCACTCCATGAATAGAGTTGGCGTTCCTGATGCACTAAAACCTGAGGTTTTAAAGCATATCAGGGAACAATTTAAAAACGGATTTTTAACTACTGACCAATTATTTACTTACGTATATAAGTACTTAGATAAGGCTGATAAAAAGGCAAGCCTGCGGCTTAATCTGCGTAAGGCAATTTTTGAGTTAGGTCCTACCGGTTTTCCATTTGAAAAATATTTAGCGCGCATCTTTCAAGCACAAGGTTATAAGACCATGGTAGGAGCCAGAGTTATGGGAGAGTGCGTCATGCATGAGGTAGATTTGATTTTGGAAAAGGATGGAAAGCGGGAAATAGCCGAGGCAAAATTTCATAATGATGTAGGGGTGAGATCTGATGTACAGGTGGCACTGTATACGTATGCGCGCTACCTTGATTTAAAAACCAAAAATGATTTTTCAAAAGCTTGGATTATTACAAATACTAAGTTAACTCTGGACGCAATAACCTATGCACAGTGCAAAGGAATTGCGGTCTTGGCATGGAATTATCCCAATGACGCGTCCCTGCAAAAATTTGTAGAAGATCCGCAAATGTATCCCATTACTATTTTACCGGATTTTACCCGTGAAGAAAAACAATTTTTAATAGAAGATAATATTATTTTGTGCTCTGACCTTTTAAAACTTACCGACTCAGAAATAAGAAATTTTCCTATGGTAAAACAAACTCATTTACAGCGTGCATTACTCAGCGCTCGTTCATTACTTGAAGGCGGTAAAGCAACTTAAAAGTAAGCATTTGACATCACCGCTTTATAGTATTAGGATAAGGATGCATAGTTTCCTATTTTTTAAAAATATATGAAAATTATCTACGCCTTTTTAAACCTATTACCTTCAGAAACAGCATTTGCTCACTGTGATATTCCCTGCGGAATTTATGACCCAAATGCGGCCCAGCAGGCGGCTCATACGGTGTTACGAATGACACAACTTTTTGAGGAACACAACGACAGTATGCATGACACAGCGCGCATAGTGCATGTAAAAGAGGAGCATGGGGAAAAAGTAGAAGACGCACTGGGCACACTGGAAAATGATTATTTTAAGCCGGAGCATTATGAAACATTTCCGGAATTAAAAGAATTACTGGCGCAAGCTGTAAAGCTTTCTATAACAGCGCGTCAAAAAGTTGATTTGCAGACTTGTGAAGAATTGGTGGAAAAAGTACTGCTAATTTCAGAAATCTTTTATAAAACAAAAGGAGTGACTCCTGTGAGAGTCCCATCCGTGTATCCTACAAAAGGTGAGTTTGTTGTGTATAAGTAGAGTTTTATGTTCTTTCTTGCCGAAGATAAGAACCACTCGTGTTATTCGGAACCTTCCTTGTTTGCTAGTATCCTCGCAAAAAGTAGAACCAAAGACTCTCGTCAGACATAAGCTACTTCCACTTTTTGACAGCAAAAAGTGAAGCAAAAACTGCCATCACGATGGAACATTCATTCAGTTCAAAACTCACTCGTTCATCGGGGGATACCTACCCCTTCCGGTCATTTGCCGGGGTCCCCCTGATTCACTCGTTTGTTTTTTACAGTTTCTGTTCCAAGTGATGGTAGCATATAATGATTGAGTGAGATCTCCTGTTAAAATTTTTAAGGTTTCGGGGCACAGTATGATGCCTTACCTTAAACCGGGTGACAAGGTTTTAGTTCTCACATTTTTAAAAATAAAAGTTGGTGACGTAATTGTTTTTTTTCACCATGATACATACATGATAAAACGGATTATAAAACTTGATAAAAACTTTGTGTATGTTACAGGAGATAACACACATGATTCTCTTCCTGTTGGAAACATTTCAAAACATGATATTATTGGAAAGGTAGTTTTGAAATTATGATAACGTATGTTGTAGCGTTTGCACTTATTGCAATTCTTTTGTTAATTCTATCAGCCGTCTGGCCGCCGGACTCCCCATGGAGTCCCTGGTGGAAAACGTATAAAAATGCAGGGTTGGCAATTATAAAACTTGCAGGTATTACAAAAAAAGACACTGTGTATGAACTAGGTTCTGGGGACGGAGAGTTTTTACTGTTGTGCAGCAAGAAAACGGGTGCCACATGTATTGGTATTGAGATCGACCCACTGCGGCATATAATTGCGATTGTAAGGAATAAATTTTCAGGAGACAAAGTTGCCTTTAAGAAAAAAACATTTTATGATGAAAAATTAACGGATGCAACGGTTGTATATGTGTATTTAATTCCCCGCGTTTTAAAAAAAATTTTACCAAAACTTAAAAAAGAACTTAAAAAAGGAACTAGGGTTGTGTCATACAGATACACTATGGATTTACCGCTTATAAAAGAAGATAAAGAAAACCGCCTGTATCTTTATAAAATCTAATTTGCTGTAGTTATAAACCTGTGTTAAAATCCTTCCATGTCAAAAGAAACACTCATAGGAAGAAGGCAACTAGTAATTGCAGGCGCGGATAGGCTGAACTATGCAGCAACTCTTCCTCCTTTTGGTTTGGATGTAGCGGTTGTAAAAGATACTAGAAGTGCTCCCGGTAATCCCTCTGCATTGATTTTAGACACAAAAATTTTTCCATATGTAAGCCCTAGTGAGTTAAGAGATTTTCCGGGTATTCCTAAAGTTGTTATGCCACGGGATTACTCACCTAGTACGGCGACTAAATTTCTCGAACAGCAAGCAGACAGCGTGCTAACTCATATAGACAATCCCTCAGTTGTAGCGGCACAATTGCGGTCAGTTATCCGAAGAGATGAAGAGAAAAAGGCAAGTAGAGGAAGACCGCTTGTTGTGGTATCTGGTGATATTGTAATTGATATTAATAAAAAAATAATTACAGAAAATGGGGTGCCGGTACTCTTGGAAAAAAGACAATGGCAGCTGGTTGATATTCTTACCTCTCGTCCAGATAGTATAGTTTCTTATGAAGAGCTTGCAACTAGAATACATAATGATACATACAAAGTTGGGGATTTCAGCCAGATGGAGTATAGAATTAATAGTAAATTTTCAAAAGATAAAACCCCCCTTGTTGAGACCGCTGCGTGTATAGGGCTGCGAATTCCAGTAGACAGCATAATGTATGAAAAAGATATAAAGACAAAGGAAGAAAAAAGTCCGCAAGAAATTGTAATACCAGATGACCAGGAAAGTACTATAAGTAAGAGAAACGTTTTAGTAGTTGATGATGACTATGGTACTTTTACTCAGTTGTCTCAAATTGATCCATCCAGGTACACTATTACATTTGTTGCTTCCAGAAAAGATGCGGAGGCGTACCTAGCCCAACAACTACCATTGGCAGTTATTACAGGGGGCTCATTTTCAATTACTGGTGGACCTGAAAACAAAGTATTTCATATTGCTTTGTCTGACACTGCTGACACAAAAGATGTTGCAAAACGTTTAAATGGAGGGGCTGATATGTATATGGAAAAAGCAGATATAATTCTGGAATTAATACCCAGGATACGATCACTTGAAGGTAAAATGAAACATCCAAAAATGGTAAACGCTGGAGATCTTGCCATAAACTTGTTTGATAGGGTGGTCATAAGAAACGGAGAACCTGTTCTAATCCCCCCAAATGAATTCAAGTTGTTACAGGCATTGGCTTTACACAAAGATAGGGTAATTGATGGAAGAACACTTGCTAAAAGTGCTTGGGGTAAAGAACTTATGAGTGAGGGCTATATACCGAATAGTTTGCATAAACTGAGAAGGGTTATAGATGTGCCGGGAGAAGAAAGCAGAATAACTACCTACCCTGGCTGGGGATATAGATTAAGAGAATAATCAAAAACTTTACCTGTGTAGTTTTTGAATTTTAAGTGTATTGACGAGACGTGCTATACTACTAGTAGAGCTATGGATGAGAAATCCAGATGTCAGAGTTGCGGGAGAGTATTACATGTAGATGTGTTTGGGTCAAATGCATCAGGCAGTATGAATTTTGATTACTGTAAACATTGCTTTCAGAAAGGCGGATTTCTAGCTCCCGACATGACACTTCCCCAGATGGTAGAGCTTACTGCAGAACACTTAGCACACGAAATGGATGTGGAAACTCCAGAAGCCGTGGTATTTGCCTCCCAACTCCTCCCCACCCTCAAGAGGTGGAAGAACACAATACATTAAATGTCTGCAAACCGAGGTAGTTGTGGGTCTATTATCATCTCAATAAGTGCCTTGTGTCCAGGTAAGATATCTGATGGAAGTTTATCGAGATCATACCATTCCCAAGATTCGCACTTTTCAGGTTCGTTATTTTTAATATCGCCTTCAAATTCTGATACTAAAAATCCAATGTGAATAAAGCTGTAATCGCCTTGGTTTTCCCGCACAATACCGACAAATGACTGTGAACTGATATGTATATTTATTCCTTCAAGAAGTTCTCTTTTAAGCGCATCAATTGTTTTTTCTGTTATTTCCATTCTTCCGCCGGGTGCTCCAAAGAAGCCTTCTCTATAAGAATTTTTTCTTTTACCAAGTAGGATTTTATTATCTTTTATAATAAATCCCATGGTTCCTATGTGTTCTAAGTTGTCTTGCATATTAAAATCTTTTCTTAAGTCTGAGGACTGCCCAGCGTGCTTTATCTGCCACGCGAAGTCCTTGGTAAACCGCTGGATTTAAAACCAGATCATAACTTCCTATAAATTCTGTTAACCTAGCTCCATATCCTTGTTTAAATTTGTGAAACCCGAACCAAGGATCAGTAGGATCAGGATTTTCACCTAACGCCCCCCACATATCTAGGTTTTCAAGTTTATGTTTTTTCCCAAATTTGATCACTTCCCACATAATAAGATTATTGGACATAACTTCGCGGTGATCGCGACTAGAGGCTCCATACGGATAGTAGAGATTTTTATGAAACGCAAACAATACCCAAGACGTTAAAACCTGTTCTCGGTAAACGGCTTCCATAATGTGGTATGAAAGGGAATTTGCTGCTAACTTCTGACCCGCCTTGATACGCATTTGGCGAGGCAGGCTGTTAACATCTAACTTGTTTTCTTGAGTTAGTGTTTCAAAAAGATGTTTGTGATAGGAGGGAGTATGCGCATAAAAACGCTGTCTGGTAGTAGTCTCTTCATACAGTTTTAAAAATGTATCAAATCCCTCCTGCGTTGTGTTTTCGCGTACTGTTACATTATGTTTTTGGGCAACCCTGATGTTATATCTTGTTTTAGGATGCATTGCGGCAAGTAAATCTTCTTCAGAAGCAGTTATGTCAAGCATAAATGTGTGTGGGGTAAACAGCGGGTGGAAGCTTTTGTGAATAGTAAAGCTTCTTGAAAGAGTTTCTATTTCTGGCTTTTGCGTGCTGAGTGCGTCAGGTTCCAACTGAATATATACACAGTTGTATTTTTTCCCAATTTCTAACACATCGGTTAGCATTTGTTGTGTTGGCATAACACTTTTGGGAAGATAGCCTATGGTGAAATTTGTCTTTGGGACTTTGTGAATGGTAAATGTGTATGAGTTTTCAAACTCCCGGTTTTCTGGCATTCCGCGTCTTACAACTCTTACGCCAGTTTTTTTCCTAAACTCTCCCCATTCAAAACTTTGCAAAGGGTGCAGTACGGATTTGTTGTAGGTTGCCTTTTTGTCTGTAATATCAGTAAACATGGTATTTCTTCACTTTTGTGTCGACAAAAGTGAAACAAAAACTCTCAACACATGAATCTTCATGCTTTCAAATCTCGCTTACCTGTCGGGTGATGTCACCCCCTCCCACCCAAAGTCTTGGTGGGGATCCCCCTGACAGGCTCACTCGATTTTCATGCAATCAGATTCAGAGTGTTGATTAAATAAAGCAAAGAGCATATTTGTATTCATTATTATAGAAATGGTGGCGTCCCGTCTTCCAAGAGCTTCTTATTATTATCTAACACATGCTCGGGTAATTCAAAGATAAAACGAGACACTGCATTATTTACACTTTGTCCAAAAAATAATCTGCGTTTTGCAAATGTTAAATAAAGTTTTTCTTTAGCGCGCGTAATTCCTACGTAAAACAAGCGCCGTTCTTCTTCAATTCCTTCATGCTCCATGCTGCTTTGGACGTGCGGGAACAGTCCTTCTTCCATTCCTATCAAAAATACCATTTTAAACTCTAAGCCTTTTGCTGCATGAATCGTCATAAACGTAACCGCTATTTTTTGTGCGTTTTTGTCAGCTGAATCAGGGACGTATTCCTGCTCCACCAGCGCAATATTTTCTAAAAATTGCACGAGATTTGGAAACTCAATGGCAACTGAACGCAATTCTTTTATATTTTCCAACCTATTTTTGTCTTCCGGATCAGCGGTGTCATACATGTCCAGATATTTTGTTTCCTTCAAGATTTCATCAAGTAGATCAATTGTCATTGTGGTCTCTATATTCATTGAGTCTTTATTATTTTTTATATATTCCATGAATACTGCAAGTCTTCTTTTTCCTAATTTTTCAAGTCGTTTAAATGCAACCAGATCTTTGGGGTTTGCAAAATATGACAAATATGAGACTACGTCTTTAACTTCCCGTCTTTCATAAAACCGAGTTCCTCCCACCAAAATATAGGGAATTGCATTGTGTAAAAATGTCTCTTCGAGAGCACGCGACTGAGCATTTGTTCTATACAGCACTGCTACATCTGACAATTCAAAATATGGATCAGTTGCCTGTTTTTCTAAAATCTTTTGAATTATAAATTCAGCTTCATTGTGTTCACCATAAGCCATAAATAGTTCTATTTCGTCACCAACTTTTTTATCAGTCCATAAAGACAAAACGGGATGTGTAGTATTGTGAGATATAACAGAGTAGGCAGCTTCTAAAATAGGCTGAGTTGACCTGTAATTTTGAGACAAAGAAAGTGTTTTGGCCTCACTAAAATCTCTGGAAAAGCGCTCTAAGTTTCTGTAGTCAGCACCTCTAAATGAATAGATACTTTGGGAAAAATCCCCTACAATACAAATATTTTTGTGTTTTGCAGATAAAAATTTCGTGAGGGTGTATTGTGCCGAGTTTGTATCCTGATATTCATCAACCAATACGTACTGAAATTGCTCTTGGTAGATTTCGGCAACCTCCGGGTGGTTTTTAAATAGCTCTATTACTTTTAGCATCAAATCATCAAAGTCGACAGCGTCAGCCTCCAATAGTAACTTTTGGTAAACAGCATACACACTGGCAACACCTTTTTGAAAGGCACCGTGAGACAAATCAGCGTAGGTATTAGGATCAATCATTTGGTTTTTGGCATCACTTATGGTGAATAAAACTGACTTGGGTTTTAAATCTTTGGGTGAAAAATCCAATACTTCAAATGCCTGTTTTACAATATCTAGTTGATCAGCCGTGTCATAAATTCTAAACGAGTGGGAGAGTCCTACGTATTTTCCGTGGCGTCGTAAGATTCTGGCACACAATGAGTGAAACGTCCCAACTGTAGGAATTCCATGTGCTATGTTGGATTGGAATAGAGCGCTTTTTATGCGCTCTTTCATTTCAGCAGCGGCTTTATTAGTAAACGTAACCATTAAAATGTTATCAGCAGGAACGTGTTTTTCCTGCATTAAATACAGCACTTTGTGAACCAGCACACGGGTTTTTCCGCTGCCGGCTCCTGCCAAAACAATAAGTGGCCCATCAGTTGCCAGTACTGCTTTTTGTTGGTCGGGATTAAGACCCTTTAGTGTGTCAAACATATCTATGGAAGTAGTTACAAATAGTATGAAAGTCCGCTATAATGGTTTATTATACCATTCTCCTATGGACAAAAAACGTATTATTGCAAACTGGAAATCCAACAAAACCGCCGAAGAAACTGTCTTGTTTCTGGACTCGCTTTCAGCAGCCTGGGCAGAGCTTCCTACAGCCAATAAAGAGATAATTATTTTGCCCGCTCTCACTTCCTTGTCGGCAGCTTATGTGTACTGTGAAACTGAAGGACTACCGGTTAAAATCGGCGCACAAAACATCTCATCAAATGAGGCTGGGGCATATACTGGAGAGGTAAATGGTAAGCAATTATCTGAATTTTGCCAGTTTGTCCTCATAAACCATTCTGAGAGACGACGCTATAATCATGAAACAGACCAGGATGCGAGAGCCAAAGTGCAGCAGGCACTCAAATATGGTTTGACTCCACTTTACTGTGTTCAGGATGAGCAAGCTGCAATTCCTGACAATGTTTCAGAAATTATGTACGAGCCCCCAACAGCAATTTCTACGTTTCAGGAAAACGCGCAGGTTGATGATACCACTCATATAGAGCGTGTAGTAAGTGTTTTGAAATCTCGCTATCCGCAAGCACGCTTTTATTATGGCGGAAGTGTAAATCCGCAAAATATTGCATCCATCATGTCTATTCCAGACGTGGTAGGAGTACTGGTGGGAAATAGCAGTTTGGATGTAGATTCACTGGCCGATATGATGCAGGCATTTTAAAATGGAAAGACACACACAACAAGGAAAAAAAAATAATAGGCGCAATCTTTTTATCTGGGGCGGTCTATTTATTTTAATAATAATCATACTACTCTTAGTTAGATATTTTTCACTTTTTTGGGGACTAACAATTGACAGACGAGTTGATGTTAAACAAACAAAAGATGGAAGTGTAAATATTTTGCTTCTTGGAAAGGGTGGCGGGTTGCATGATGGGCCTGATTTAACTGACACAATAATACTTGCCAACATTAATCCTGAAAAAAATAGAGTAACTATGATTTCAATTCCAAGAGATTTATATTTAACATCTACAAAAAGTAAGATAAACAAAGTATATGCTGAGGGACAGCAGAAAAATAAACAAGGAATTTTATTATCTCGAGCTGCCGTTAATTCGCTAACAGGTGTTTCTCCGGACTACGCAGTTGTTATAGATTTTTCAGGGTTTGAAAAATTAATTGATTTATTGGGTGGAGTTGATGTAACGGTTGAAAACAGACTGGATGACTATGCATATCCTGTTGAAGGGAAAGAAGACGAATTATGTGGTCATACGGAAGATGGAATTGCCTCCTTTTCTGCACAAATCGCAACAGCATCGGCAACAGAATTTGATATTTTCCCTTGTCGTTTTCAACGTCTACAAATAAATAAAGGAGTACAGTATATGGACGGAAAAACAGCGCTTCAGTTTGTACGGTCCAGACATGCATTGGGAAAAGAAGGGTCAGATTTTGCGCGTTCAAAAAGACAGCAGAATGTTATCAATGCAATACGGGAAAAAGTCTTATCTTTAGGAACACTTGCTAATCCCTTAAAGGTTATTGGAATTATTGGAATTTTAAAAGACAATATTGCAACAGATATAAAAGAAGAAGAGTATGACGACTTTATAAAACTGGCACAAAAAATGAAGGGGGCACAAATAGATAGCTATGTGCTGGATGTAGGGGACGTTTCTGAAAAGCGGTATGGGCTGTTAATAAATCCTCCATTATCAGAAGAAGTTGAGTATCAGTGGGTATTATCTCCTCGTTTTGGTGTAGACAATTACTCAGAAATAAAAAAGTTTGTGGCATGTGTTATATCAGGGAGTGAATGTGAAATTTCTGAAACAGATATTATTGTAAAGAAGTCAACAGCTCCTACTCCGTAATTTGATACAAAACGGTTGATCCGTCTGTACTTCTAAAAATCTCTTTTCCTAGAGCTTTAAATTTTTCATCGTTAACTAATGGATATTTTTCCCGTTCTAAATTTCCAACGTGAATATATTTAATGTTATATTTTTTAATTATCCCTTTAGCGTCAGCTAGGCCACCTTCATAAAATGTTTTAACCTCCCCAATTCTAGGAGACGGGATATCGTATGATCCACGCCATAACCACTCATGAACCGTCCATCCCAGTACAGTCGGAAGCCCCGTATTAGCTGAAATTCTTGCATAGTCCGTGTACGAATCGCCCTGTGCTTCCATAATTACTGGTTGGTTTGGAATATTTGCATTAATATAGTTTATGGTTTCATAATCTCCAAGACGAAGATTTTTTAAGTATTCTAATCCATTGATTCCCTTATATGTTTTAAGCTCTCCGTAGTATGCTGGAATTGCAAAATATGGATATATCATGACTAAAATAAGCAGAATTAATGTTGTTATTAAAAACGCACAATACATAATTTTTTGAAGTAATGTGTGTGCTTTCTTACCTACTATATAAAAGATTGTATATGCCGAAACGAGGCTCAAAATCATAAATGATTGGTATACAAGCTTAAACATAGTATTGGCTCTGTAATGTTGAGGATAAATATCCTTTGCATATATAAACTCAGGAACTACAATTAATACGGCTGCAAGAAAAGTAAGAAGTATCACAAAAATATTTGTTGAAAAATCTGATATAACTCTAGCACTCTTTCTAAAAGAATTAATAAATACTACAAAAAATGAAAATACAAAAAATATAAAAAAACCGTAAAGGGTAGCCAACTGATACAATTCCGACTTTTGGCAGTGGCCTTTTTCAAAAAGAAAAGGTCCAATTTTTCCTAAAATATAATCTCCTGATGTAGACTTATGAATTTTTATTTCTGTTAAAAAGTCAGGAGGACATATAACACCTATTCCTGAAACAAACGGTTTAAACGTAAGAGAAAAGGGAAGGGTTAACAGGACAAAGAGAATAATAGTTAACCCTCCAGTGATACCGATGCGAAGAAAGTAATTTCTGAATCCTGTTATTTTTTTTATCTTTAGAATACCAAACTTATTGGGTTTTTTATAAAACGATATAGTTGCATTGTTGTTATATTTATATATAAGAACCAAGCCAAATAGAAAAAGATAGATTGCGCTATCCCAAACATTCGTCATATACATAATTGAAAGTAGAAGTGCCAAAATAATAATATGCAGTTTGGAAATTATTTGATATTTTACAATTGTTAAAAGTAGCGCAATTGTCAGTAAAACAAACGGGATATCTAAAACATGAGCATGCAAGTCTGACACTACAAACGAATACAAAGGGAATTCATGGATTGTAAACGGAATAAATCTTGTTGCGTTTGGATACCAATATCCATTAGGAAAAAGATTTGGTAAAAATGTTAGAGTCCAGAGTGGCACTGGCTTCTCTCCGTTATACGTTTGGAAAAATGCGTATATGGTATGAAGATTTCCTGACAATGAAATAAGCATTCCCCCAACAATACCCCCACATATTGCGCGTTTAATTCCTTTATCAGATAAGAGATTAAATACGATACTAAATCCCCCAACCGCACAAAAGGCAAAGAGGGTTGCAATCATAAGATTATAGGTGATTGCCGGATTAAGTCCAGAAAGTTTTGTAAGTACAGCTGTTGTTAAGTGTCCAAAAAAGTAATAATTAATTGAGTATGGTGTAAACCACATATCTTGCGGAGGGAAATATGTGCTTCTCAAAATAGAGTTTACAAAACCAAAATCCATATATTTTTCGAGCCCATAAATACTTGGTTCAAAGCCTCTGACATAACTCCATGCAGTAAGACACACAAAAAATAATAACTCCTCTAGTATAAGAATTTTTGAAATTTTAATTCTAGGTTTTTTAAGTAGTGTTCTATAAAGGTAGATATTTACTGCAAGTGCAATAACAAAAACTCCAAATATACTTACTGTAGAAAATGGAAGAATTCTGAGTGTTCCGAATAATAAGAGAATATACGATAAGATGCCAATGCCTAATACTTTAGAAAATATGTAGAATGAGTCTTTTGCGTTACTAAACAATAATTTGGTAAGCGGAAGAAATGCAATGCCAATTGCAAAAAGAATAATCCACCACTGAACTATGTATAAAAAATCCTGTCCCATCACAATACAATATTATATAGAATCTAGGCTAAAGATACGAGATGCAGAAGTGCTATAGCGCAACTTTAATCCATGACATCCAGTAAAAGTAAAAAAGGATATCAAAAACGCAGACAGCAAACGTAAAAAGTGCAAGAATTACAGAGGTGTATTTGTGATACGCATAGTATTGTTGGAATTTAAAAAGTGAGATTGCTACTGTAAGATATATGACAGGTAAAACAATTAATCCCCGTGCCCCATTAGGGGGATACATGGTTAAGATTTGGGTGAAGACAAGTCCAGAAACAAAAATAAAAAGAAACGGATAAAATGTTTTGTAATTTTTTACCATTACTATAATTCCTGTCCAGTAAAAGGGAATTAGTAAGGCGTTTATTATCGGGAATATAAATGGAAGGTATCGATAATTTTCAACATGTCCGCCGTTGCCGGTAATGGGAATCATATATATCCATGACCTTATAGTCATTGCAACTTGGTACAGAAATACACCTGTCCATGAGTCGCGTCCAACGTAAGGTAATTTTGCTTCAAAGATTGAAATTATATTTTGCCTCAACATATAGAATTCATAATTTTGTAGAATTGATATGATCCAAGGTATTGATAACCCTACCGAAACAAGCGTAAATATTACGATGTTAATGAGCACTTTTTTATTTCTTTTCTTTGCGAATTCGACAAAAAAGATAAGATAACAGCAGGCAATATATATGCTACCTCCCCTGTACGAATAAAAACAAAGAGCCGCAAAAATTCCAGCAATCAATGAATATAAAATTGCACGTTTTCCTTTTATAATCATCAGTACAAAAAGTAAACTTACAAGACCTAAAGATAGCGCATGTATTACATTCCACCCTACTCGGGAAAATTCCAGATAAAAATAACTTGAGGAAAATAACATTGAAGTGAAAAATGCGATTTTATTATTTGTATACAGACGAGTTATAAAAAAGAATGCAATAATTCCAAGCAGGCTATACACTACTGACGAGATTCGTAATGCAAGCAAACCATCCATTTTAAAAAAAAGAATAAAGAAAAGAGACACGTAGTAATCTAAAAACGCTTGACTTCCATCCCATTGAGGAGCTGCAGGATTAAAATTTTTTGTTTTAATCATATAATTTATATCTCGTAAATATGCCGGTTCATCAATTATTAAAGGAGGAAGTTCTTGGAGCATGTACAAGCGTGCAGGTAAAGAAAGCACTATGAGAATAAGACATAAACACAAAAGAATAATTTTTTGATTATGGAGGAGTTTATAAATACAAGAATTATGGGCAGTTTTGCTGTAGATCATAAATTGCTATACCAGATTGTGGGTTTGTATATGCTGGTGTTAATGACATAAGTAGCTGAGGATTGGTTGGTGGAAAGTCCCCGTCAGGAGTACTTGAAGTTCTCAAATATCTAAATGTGTTAACTGAAAGAATACAGAATTCTCGTACATCTGATTGTGATAGGACTTGCGCCACATACTCCCCGCGTTTTTTTGTGTCATACCCTTGGCTCCATGCAAAATACGGCCAGCCATAAAGTACACGGCGTCCGGCCAAACTTTCGGGCGGCACAAAATAGGTAGTATTTAAAAATACAGAATTAGGAGATGTATTTTTCAAAATCCATGCAACGTCTTTATTCTGGGGATAGTCGGGAAGATTTACTTTCGTGTCATTATAAATAGGAAATATATCTATAACGCCGGATAGAATGAGAAAGAAAGTAATAATACCTGCCAAAGGTTTTAGAAAAACATTCTTTTTCCACAAAATATAAATTGCATATGCTGATAACATCCCTCCAATTAGCATAAAGTAGTTGAAGAATTTGTGATTAGCTGCCATCTCAGGTGAAAACTGAAATACATTACCTATCACAAAAAAAGCAAAAAATGCGATACAGATTTTTTTAACTGTTTTAGGTGCTAGTATAAAACCTATTGGAATAAGTAAAAAGTGTAGGCCCAAATTTAGAACCCAATAATTAATAAATGAAGATAAGGTAACAGGCGAAGGTGTTAGATATCCAACTTTGAATATCAAACTAAATGCTCCTGCTTGCTGGTTCATATAAAGATATTGCGGCAGTGCGAGAATACCTGCAGTTGCCAAAACTATAATGCCGCCTCCTCGCAACTTTTTAAATAACATTGATAACAATAGAATAATTATTCCAGTCATACCAAAAGCTGCTAGGTGAAAGTAAAATGAGAGACCAAGTGAAATTCCAAGAATAAATGGAATACTAATGCTATTGCTGTTTCTGTTTTTTAGAACAGGTCTTAGAAATAGTAATAGCAGTATCAGTGAAAAAGCAAAGGCAGCTGCAAGGTGTCTTTGGTTTGTATAGATATTCAAATTCCAAAATGCGGAAACCAAGCTATCCCCATAATACGGATTAAAAGAAACAAATTTTGTACTTTCTGTAATTATTCGAATAGAGTCTATAGATAATGAATTTTCTTTAAAGAAATATAAAAAGCTAAATGAGCCATTGAGCAGAAAAAACAGAACCGATAAGGCGCCGACGAATCGTGATTTAAAAAGTGCTTTTGCAAATGCATAAATTGCTACAAGCAGTAAGAAAAATAAAACAGCTGAGGGGAAATTCAGGGCTAAATCTATAGGAAGTCCAATTCGTTCAAGAAATCCAACAAATGCATAAAAAAGAAAATGGTACCGAATTGGCTCTCCAGTAAAAAGAGGGTATTCGGGTGGAAAGTTCCACCCCATTGAAAATGAACGTATCAAGGGAATGTGGGACCCAAAGTCAGACCATGCTTTAGACGCCACTAAAATATTTCCATTCTCATATCCAAACGTAGAGAACATAAGCCAATATGAAAAAATGAACAAAATACAAAAAAAGAAAATTGAAAATTTATTATTACGTAGGAAGAAAAAAATTGATTTCATAAAAAAGGCACTATGTATACATTTCAACTACCTTTTGTCCTAATTCTACTGCGTAATTTGTTCCCCTGTCCCAAGGGTATACCTGTTCAATATTTGCTAGGTATACGTTTTTCAAAGGAGTAATGTGTTCCGGTATGCGCTTTGAATAATTTGTAAATATAATTGGTTGAGCAAAAGGAGCACGGAATACTGTTTTGCTTGTTATATATTTTTTGTAGTCAGGGTTAATTTTTTGAAGCCAAGGGTCGTAGAGTGCTAAAAGTTTTTCTTCATCCATTTTAAAGCGAGTGTCTGATACTTCCATATAATTTCCAATATACAAAAGGTGCTCATTATTATAGTGTTTTTTGTCCATAAAGTTTGTGTGTTCTACGAGTGCTAAAATGGGGGACTTAAGGTCACACATATTAAGCCAGTATGTATTATTCTTGAAGAATGGCTGGTTTAATCTAAGAATTAAGTTAACGGCTCCTATTCCAACCAGTTTTGAAAGGCTATGTGTGTATGACTCAGGAAGGTCTCGTGCAATTTTCTTAAATAAGAAAGAGGGAGTTGTAACAATAACTAAGTCATACTCTTTAATTTTTGTTTTACCGTCTTTTGTTTTAAATTCAAGTGTTGGTGTTCCTGTTGACGAAAGTTTTACAACCTCAGTTTTGTAATTGAAAACTCCTCCTTTTTTCTCAATCACTTTTTGTAGGTGATTGGCAAATTCTAAAAAGCCTCCATCAGGATATGCAAGATTTTCTGTTCTCTTGAAGATTCGTGCCCAAAACCACGCCAAAGAAACGTCCTTTGCATAGTTGCCTAGCTTATTGTCCATAAGCGGCTTCCAAATTAAGTTATACGTTTTTTGTCCCATGGATTTTATTAAGTAGGGTTCTGCCTTGTATTTTTCAAGAGGTTTCCAAATGGGATTATACTTAAGAAGTGCAATGGACACCCCCATCCTCAGTCTTTCAAAAATAGTAAGTTTTGGAAATTTTAATAAAGAAATAGGGGAGTCAAGTTGATAAATGTTACCTCCTACAAAAGATGATGTTTTAGGACGTTGTATCTCAACTTTGTGGTTAATTTCTGCTGCTAAATCCAGCACGTGTTTGTCATTCGTAAACCAATGATGATAGTGTGACTCAAGACTCCAATCCCATCCTTTTTCTTTGTATCCTACTGCCAAACCACCCGGTTTTGTATCCAGTTCAAAGATTTCAACTTGATGCCCCTTTTTGGAGCTATAATAGCCGGCTGATAAACCGGTAAATCCGGCACCTACAATTGCAATTTTTTTCATTTTCTACAGCATAAACAAGAATGCAGATCCTGCCACTATAAAGGCAACGGAGAGTGTTGTCAAGATAATTGTAAACGCTGAATTTCCTGTTGGAGGAATCGTTTTCTGGGGAGGACTTGTGATAACAACATTAAGTATAGTAGGTGTTACTATAGGAATAGGTGTTACAGTTGCAGACGGCACTGAGGTTACAAGTACAGCTGTTGGCGTAACGATGACGCTGCCAGTTGGGGTAAGTGTTGGAGTAAGTGTTACGGTGGGTATTAGTGTTACTCGTACTGTTGGTGTAACGGTTGCAGAAGCGGTTGCACTTTCGGCAATTTGTGAGCCTGATGCAAGTATTTGAAACGACACGGTTCTTTGAGCTGAGGGTTGTGATTGGGAAGCGGTTAGGGTTCGTGTTCCCGGGGCAATACTTGCGTTCGGTCTGAATGCCCAATTTCCTTGCGCGTCAGATTTTATTTGAGCCTCTATGTTTTTTTCAGATGTAATAATAAGCCTTACTGTTGTGTTAGGTGTTGCAGTCCCTCTAAATTGAGGTCGTGAATCAATAAATGTTTGATTAGGTTTTGGAATTGTTACTGCAAGGCTAGTTGTCTTTCTCGATCCAGTAGGAAGAGCTAGGAGAGATGCTTCATCTGTACTCACAGGAGTTTCCTCGCTTGCAATAAATGAGTAATTATTTGTGAGTGTGATGGGAGGTACTGTGTCTCCCGGTGCATAGTCATACGTTACCTGAGAAGTCGCATCTTTTTGCATGGCTGTTATTTGAATTGGAGTTTTAGGCTCTAGCAGTATCAGATCACCTGTTTGTGTGTCCCGTATATTATTTGATGAGATGCGGTAGTTTCCTTGCGGGTCTGTTACAGCTCCTATAGGGAGAGCGTTTGGAATTTTTACAATAATAAGTGTGTCAGCTCCGGGAGTGCCATCAGGTAATAAAACTGAACCCGCAAGAGGATAGGTAGCGGATTTACTGTCAGATTTATCCCCAGTTTTGATTGTATACAGTTTTCCTTGATCTAGGTAATTTTTCCCATTTGAAAGAATGCTAAATTCATAGAGACTGTTTGGGTCAAGGGAGGTAACAGTTATGAAATGCGTGAGAAATCCCTTTTTTCCGCTCGAATCTCTTTTATCATATACAAGGGTTGGAGGATTTGTATTCTGGATGTTAATGGCTGCAACAGTGGGAGAATTAGTCGTAAAAATAACCGTAAAAGAGGTATCAGTTGTATTTACTAGTTGAACATTTCGTGGTTCATCTTCTGGAGACGCCTGGCTTACCGTAAAAACACCTTGTTGTATTAAAATTGATGTTACAACAAGCCCTCCCAAAAGTAAAAGAATGGCAAAAACGGTAGGTATTCTTCTATCAAAAATGCTCTTTTTCATGAGTTAGTAAATTATTGTAAAACGCTGCTATCTGATTCCGTAGTGTCTTCTAAAATTTCGCTGGCAATCGGCTGCTGTTCAGGAATAATTACTTGAGTCTGAGCGCTTTCCGTAGCACTCTCGCCTCTGCTATCAGGAAATTCTATACTTTCTGACAAGTCAGTCGGAACAAACGTTTTTTGCTGCAAAGTAGCAATTGATTTTGTATCAAACGTTGGTGATATTGGCTCAATTTGTTTTGCAACATTTGTCGTAATAGTAGTTGAGGTAAAACTATTATAAATAGACACAAATACCCACACTGCAATAACAATTGTGGTTAAGATCGTAAGATTTACAATATTTTTTAACATAGTTATTTAATGTCAGGCAAGAAGTATACAATTCCTTCTACTGTTACAATCATAGTTCCTTCTTCATTTTTGTCTGTTGCAACCCTGTTAAGACCTACAACTCTGTTAAAGGTAACTAAATCTTGTAAAAATTTTTGCACGTTTGCTTCTGTGCCTTTTGCATTTATAGAAAAGTTAAATGTATACATTTTGTTACTTCCTTCAAGCGGATACTCGGCAATAACGCCGGTATCTAAATTGTTTATGACTAAGTTGTTGGCTTGGGCTATTTTTTCTATCTGACGGATTAATGGTGACGCTTGTGCGGTAGACGGAATTGCTTCATATATAAGTTCTAGATTAGGCTCGACTTCTTTGTATCCTATGTCAAGCTTAGAAAGTGCGTCAAGTTTTTTTTCCAATGCTTCAAGTACAACTTTGTTGTCCGCCAATTGCTTTTGCAGATTTGCAATAATTGAAAATGCTGGGCGTAGTGCAAAAAGTCCAAAAAATGAAGCAGTTAAGAGTGTTAATAACAGATAAATATAAGCAGTTGTTTGCTTTTTATTTTGAATAGATAGTACTCGCTTGGTTAATTTACCAGTTTGGAAAAAGTTAGTTTTCATGATTGAGCTTCTTTCATTCGAGCCGTGATTCTAAACTTAACTCCCTGTTCGCTACTCTCAACTTCATCCAAAGAAAGGGTAGTTGTGCTAGGATTTTCTTTGATTACTTCAATAAGCTTATCAAGTGTAAAAATGGAATATACCTGTCCTTCAATGGTTACACTACCCGGTGTTGTAGATACACTTCCTGATAAAAACTCATCTCCGCTCAAAATAGTTGAGAGCTGATTTATAAATGTTACCTGGGTAATTGACGCGTCAGAAATTGTTTGTATTTCTGTGAGTCTAAGCTGTAGATTCCTGTATAAATTTTCCTTCCTTGTTTGGGCTTCTACAAAACCCTGCTGTCTTTTTATCTTCTCATTAATATCAGTAATTTGCCGATCAATAGTAAATCTAAACGCGAGAGCACCAAGCGTCAAAAGCTCAACAACGACAATAATAATTTTTCCTGAATTAACCGTCCACTTAACAAGAGCATCAGAAGTGCTTTCATCACTTCTTTTTCCCAAATCAATAGATAGCCGGGATGAATCTGGCTGCATAGATTTAGTTTAGAGAGTTTTGCGTATTTTGTCAAAGAAAATTGAGGGGATTCTTACTTTTTTGAAGCGGTTTTAGCTTTCTTGGAGGTTTTAGCAGATTTTGCTTTTGGGCTAACTGTTTTTTTAGCAGCTGGTTTTGTTTCTACTGCTGGTTTTGTGTCTGGCTTACTCTTTGTAAGTGAAGACTTAATGCGTGCTGCCTTGTTTTTATGAATAATATTATTTTTAACAGCCTTATCTAAGTTAGAAAAAGCACTAGAAATAGCCTCTTTGCTTCCTGTTTTTTTAGCAATTTTAATGGACTGTTCCAATATATCTCTGAACGCGTCGTTTGCTTTCTCGCGTTTTTTGTCTATTCTTAATTTTTTAATCGCTGATTTTATTACTGGCATATTTATTTACCAGTAACATCTGTTTACTGGCATATTTATTTACCAGTAACATCTGTTTACTGGCATATAAAAAATCTTGAGTGTTTTTTACTCAAGACAGATTATATTGTACCATGCTATACTTGAAAAAGAAAGATCTAGGCATAAAATACGCTTCATTGTAGAAGCAAGCGTTTTTTGTGGTTTTAAACTATGAAAAATTTGTTTCAAAAGGGCTTCGGTGCGTTAGTTTCCAAACAAACAAACATTTTCTCCGCTGCTCTTTTTATAATCTTAACAACTGTGTTCTCCCAGCTATTGGGGTTATTTAAATATAGGATTTTAGTATCTTACTTTGGTGCATCAAATGACTTAGGCGTGTTTTTCGCAGCATTCAGAATTCCGGATTTTATATTTCAAGTTGTTATTGCGGGAGCATTATCTACTTCATTTATTCCCATCTTCTCAGAGTACGTGGGGCTTGGGAAAAAACGTGAAGCATACGGGTTTACATCATCACTACTATCACTTGGCGTTATTCTCTACCTTATTATAAGTATATGTGTAATTTTATTTGCATATCAGTTGTCTCAGTTGGTAGCCCCCGGCTTTTCCCACTCTGAACTTGTTTTAATGTCTCAATTTATGATAATTATTCAGTTGGCTCAAATATTTTTTATATTAGGTACTGTGTCCACAGCAGTTTTACAGTCTTTACAGCATTTTTTAGTTCCGGGTATTGCAAGCGCTTTTTATAATTTTGGAATAATTTTAGGCTTGTTACTATTTGTCCCATTTTTTGGAATTTACTCAGCAGCAATTGGAGTTGCAATAGGATCTGCTCTATTTTTCCTTGTTCAACTCCCCATACTGTTACATGCTGGGTTTAAATACAAGCCCACATTAGATCTTTCCAACGGTGTTATGAAGATTATTCACCTCATGATTCCAAGATCATTTACCCTGATCGTGACACAGTTGGCTATTACAGCAAATGTATTTTTTGCATCGTTCCTGGGCGCCAGAAGCTTGGTTATTTTTGATTTAGCTCAAACATTGGTCTTAGCACCAGTTGTACTTTTTGGCCAGTCAATCGCTCAGGCTTCATTTCCCGCATTATCCCAAAAGAAAAATGATAAACAGGCATTTGACTCTATTTTTACGGCTTCATTTAATCAGATTTTATATTTAACGCTGCCACTGTCCGCACTTTTTATTGTGTTAAGAATTCCATTAATTAGGCTTTTCTTTGGAGCATCCAGGTTTGACTGGTCAGCAACGGTTGATACAGGACGTACATTAGCGTATTTTTCAGTTTCCATTGCTGCACAGTCACTTATTTATTTACTTGCACGCGGATTTTATGCTCATAAAGATACAAAGACTCCGCTTATGGTAACGGTTGTGGCGGTTATTATAAATGTGTTTTTGTCTTATTACTTTGTGCTGCAGTTGCAGCTTCCTATTTTCTTTTTGGCCGCAGCGTTTTCAATTTCAAATATTTTGGCCGCAATTGTTTTATTCATTTTGTTGGACCACAAAATAAAATTGCCAAAGGTAGAAATTATTTCAACCGCTATTAAAATTTTTATAGCAACCCTCATCATGGGTGTTGCACTGTATGTTCCAATAAAGCTTTTGGATCAACTTGTTTTTGACACAACGAAAACCATTAATTTATTGCTGTTAACTGGAATCGCCTCCATTGCCGGACTTACTACCTATATTTTCTTTACCTGGATTTTTGCAATTCATGAGGCCCAGTATATTATTGAAGTTATTAAAAAGTTTAAAGACAGAAAAAATTTCCTTAAACAAATTGGAGAAATGATTGACGGTCCAAAGCCAAATTTGTAGCTTGCATTTTAAGCTTATTTTTACTACCATAAGGATGCTCTCGCTGCTTTTTTGCAGTTTTTCTTTTTATAGTCCCGAACATTATAAGAAATGGCAATTCGAATTGAGATAGCAACTAAAGTATCTGACACAAGAGCACTAGTTCGACAAAATAATTTTAACTCCTTACTTTCACGTGCCCTAATTTCAGACCTTCAGATAGTAGAGGTGTATACAATTGACAAAAAATTAACATTAGCCCAAATAAAAGCAGTAGCCAGTATGCTGGCAAACCCGGTCACACAAGTGGCTGTGATACATAATTCTCAAAAACCAAAATCAGTGAAGAGGTGGGCTATTGAGGTGGGGTTCTTACCTGGGGTAACTGATAATATTGCCTCAACCGCCAAAGAAGCGATAGAAGATTTATTGTCCATTTCTTTTAAGAAAGGCGAAGGGGTGTATTCCTCCCAGGTAACAATACTATCCGGAACACTTTCAAAAAATGAAGTTGAACTAGTCGCGTCATCACTGGCAAACCCATTAATTCAGCGAATAGAAATTAAAGCTAGTCCTTCCAAATTTTCTTTAAAAATTCCAAAAGTAGAAATATCTTCAAATCCGCATGTTTCAGAAGTTAATTTGTCTGTTTCAGATGATGAGCTTTTAGAAATTGGAAAGGCAGGAATACAAGACAAGAATGGCGCACGACGCGGCCCCTTAGCGCTTGACCTAATTTACATGAAGGCAATTCAGAAATATTTTAAGCTCAAAAAAAGAAACCCTACCGACATAGAGCTTGAGTCCATTGCTCAAACTTGGTCTGAGCATTGTAAACATACAATCTTTGCGGATCCAATTGATGATATTAAACATGGATTGTATAAAACATACATAAAAGGCGCAACGCAGGAAATAAGAAAACAAAAAAAAGATAAAGACTTTTGTGTTTCAGTTTTTACAGATAATAGTGGGGGAATAATTTTTGATAAAGATTATGTAATTACTCACAAAGTAGAAACACATAATAGTCCGTCAGCCCTTGATCCATTTGGAGGAGCAGTTACGGGAATTGTTGGAGTTAATAGAGATGCAATTGGATATGGTATGGGAGCCAAACCGGTTATAAACGTATATGGGTTTTGTGTGGGAGATCCGGAAGACACAAGAAAATTATTTAAGGATAAAAATCTCAAAAATTCCATGCTTTCTCCTAAAAGGATTTTACAGGGAGTTGTGGATGGGGTAAATTACGGGGGAAATTGTTCAGGTATTCCAACACCTCAAGGGTTTGTATATTTTGATGACGGGTATAGAGGTAAACCATTGGTTTTTGCAGGGACAGTTGGATTAATACCACACAGTATAAATGGTAAGTTGTCTCACAAGAAAAAAGCAGAAAAAGGAGATTATATAGTTATGATTGGCGGACGGGTCGGAAAAGATGGGGTGCATGGTGCAACATTTTCGTCAAGCACGCTGGACTCAAAAAGTCCGGCAACTGCTGTTCAAATAGGAGATCCGATAACTCAAAAAAAATTGAGTGATGCAATTGTTAAAGAGGTACGAGACATGGGGCTTTACAATAGTATTACAGATAATGGGGCAGGAGGTCTTTCCTGTTCAGTTGCCGAAATGGCTCGGGAGTGTGGGGGATGTATAGTTGATTTGGATTTGGTGCCGTTAAAATATCCTGGTCTACAACCCTGGGAAATTTGGATTTCAGAGTCCCAAGAACGCATGACACTAGCAGTTCCTCAAAAAAGTTGGAATACGTTTAAATCAATAATGGAAGCCAGGGGCGTTGAGGTGACTAAAATAGGAGTATTTACAAATTCTAAAAAATGCATAGTAAATTATAATAAAAAGATTATTGTAGACCTAGACATGGAGTTTTTGCACAACGGACTTCCTGTAAAGAATCAAAAGACTAAGGAAAGTTCTCAAGATTATTTGCCATCAAAATTGCCTTCTGTTTCTCTCACCAAAGTTTTGGGAGAATTTATGAGTACTTTAAACCTTTCAAGCACGGAATATATAGTAGGACAGTATGATCATGAAGTACAAGCAGGATCGGTTTTGAAACCATTTCAAGGGAAAGGCCGCGTACTATCTGACGCATCAGTAACTCGTCCGGTTTTGCATTCCAATAAAGCAGTTGTTTTGTCTCAAGCGCTTTACCCATCTTATTCTGAGCAGGATGCATATGAAATGGCAGCCTCATCCATTGACACAGCAATACGAAACAGTGTTGCTGCAGGTGCCGATATTGACTACATGGCGTTACTTGATAATTTTTGCTGGTGTTCTTCAAAAGACCCTGAAAGACTGAAACAATTAAAAGATGCAGTACGGGCGTGTTATGACTACTCAGTTATATATGGCACACCATTTATTTCAGGGAAAGATAGTATGTTCAATGATTTTAAAGGGTATGATGAAGCAGGAGTTGAAACCAAAGTATCTATTCCTCCAACACTTTTAATTTCGGCTATTAGCGTTATAAAAAATGCTGCAAAAACTATTTCAATAGATTTTAAATTTCCAGGCGATATTTTGTATCTTTTGGGCAGCACGCAGAATGAATTGGGTGGCTCTGAGTTTTTAAGATATATAAAATCACAAACTCAAAAAAACTTAGTTGGAATAATTCCTGAAGTTAATGCAAAAGAAAACAAGAAACTGTATAAAAAATTGTACGCATGTATAAAGACTGATCTGATCGTATCATCTGTGTCTTTGCATCATGGTGGTTTGTCTGCTGCTCTTTTTAAGAGTGCAATAGGTGGAATGTTAGGGGCACAGGTAAGTCTGAAAGGTATATATCATGACGATATTGTTGCATTATTTTCAGAGTCACAAGGACGGATTTTAGTAAGTGTTAATCCTCAGAATAAAGAGTTGTTTGAAAAAATGATGCAAGGGATATCATTTATAAAAATTGGCAAAGTATCAGATACTGGTACGCTGACAATAAGCTCAGTGAATGGAAAAGAACTTTTTATATCCAAAGTTCCACAGATTGAAAAAACGTACAAAAGGAGATTTAAAGATTACTAAAATGAAACCGCGCGTATTGGTATTTGCAGGATATGGTTTAAATTGTGAAGAAGAAACGCAATTTGCGTTTAATACTGCGGGTGCCTCAGCTGACATACTGCATATAAATGATGTTATTAAAAATAAAAAGATACTTCGTGAGTATGAAATACTGGCAATTCCCGGAGGATTTTCATATGGAGACGACACTGGTTCGGGGAATGCTTATGCACATAAAATAAAAAACCATATTTGGGATGAGATAGAGAGATTTGTAAACGCTGAAAAATTGGTAATTGGAATTTGTAACGGATGTCAGATATTGGTAAATTTAGGATTAATCCCTGCACTGGAAAATAACTATGGAGTGCGCCAGGTTGCCCTTTTGCACAATGAATCAGCCAGATATATTGACAGATGGGTTGACCTGAAAGTTACAAGTAAATCCCCTTGGCTATCCGCGATTGACACACTATCTTTACCTATCGCACATGGAGAAGGAAGGCTTTTTGCAGATGAGGAGACGTTAAGTAACATAAGACAAAAAAACCTTATAGCTTTCAAGTATATTAAAGGTGAAATATCATCGTTTCAGAGCTTGCCCGCAAACCCCACAGGAACACTAGAAAGTATCGCAGGTTTAACTGATGAATCCGGAAGGGTTTTGGGGATTATGCCGCATCCAGAGCGGGCACTCTTTTTCACACAGCTTCCCAACTGGACTTTTCTTAAAGAAGAGTACCAAAGACAAAATAAAAAAATACCTGAATTTGGGCCCGGTCTTGCCGTTTTCCAAAATGCAGTAACATATTTTAAGTAATGAAAAATAAAAAAGGATTTCAAAAATTAGCGATTGTGGGTGGAGGACAACTAGGTATGATGTTAAAACAGGCGGCGAGCAGTCTTCAGGTAGAAGTAGCAGTTTTGGATGCAAAAGGGACTAGCGCACATCAGGTAGGGGCGTTACTTATTGAAGGTGGAATAAAAGATTTTGATTCTGTTCTGAGACTCTCTGAAGCATTTGGAAAAGATGCACCAATTACCATAGAAGTGGAACATGTTGCGGTAAACGCACTTCAAAAATTGAAAGATGAGGGGTTTAGTGTTCATCCTGATCCGGAAACTCTCCTTATGATTGTTGACAAATATGCGCAAAAGGACTATTTAAGAAAAAACAAAATACCAGTTGCAGATTTTGAAGAAGTTTCGAGTGAAAAGGATGTAAAAAAACTGCTCAAGAAATGGAAAAAAGGGTTGGTACTTAAAACGAGAAGAGGAGGATTTGACGGGCGCGGTAATGCTGTTGTAAAAAACATGTCAGACCTTGAATCTCAAAAAGTGAAAGACATGCTAGATCAAGGTGGCTTGTATGCTGAAAAATTATTCCCATTTAAAAAAGAGCTTGCAGCAATTTTAGTACGGGATTTATATGGAAATGTTTTGTGTTACCCTATTGTTGAAACAGTACATGAAAACAATATCTGCAATATGGTGATTGCACCAGCACGTGTTTCTGATACAGTAAAAAAGAAAGCTGAAAAAATTGGAGAACAGACGGTAAATGTCTTACAAGGAGCAGGAGTATTTGCGGTAGAATTGTTTTTAGGGGATAACGGAAAAATATTGGTAAATGAGATAGCGCCTAGAGTTCACAACTCAGGACATTTGACTATAGAGGCAAATAAAACTTCACAATTTGCAAATCATGTGAAGGCCGTTGTAGGCCTTGAGCTAGGAGACACAGGTATGGTTTCGCCTTTTGCTGTAATGATAAATATTTTACGGGGAGTAGGTATTAATAAACCTATAGTTGAGGAGTTAAGCTCTCGGTCTTTTATACATTGGTATGGAAAAGAGGGAAGGATGCCTCCGAAAGACCCGCGAAAGATAGGGCACGTAACGGGCCTAGGGGATACTTATGAAGATGCTATGAATGCGGCACAAATGGCATATGAAAAAGCAATGAAAGGAATTTTATGAAACCACTTATTGGAATTATTATGGGAAGTGATTCAGATTTGGAAGTTATGTCAGAGGCTGCAAAAATCCTGGACTCATTCGATGTTCACTACGAGTTAACAATTGTTTCAGCCCATAGGACACCAGATCGTATGAATGAGTATGCAAAAAACGCTTTGAAAAATGATTTGCAAGTAATTATTGCAGGGGCAGGGGGTGCAGCACACCTTCCTGGAATGACTGCGTCACACACAAGTCTTCCGGTAATAGGCGTTCCTATAAAGACTAAATCGTTAGATGGTTTAGACTCATTATTATCAATTGTGCAAATGCCGCCAGGAATTCCAGTGGCCACTGTATCTATAAATGGAGCTAAAAACGCAGCACTACTTGCAATTAAAATATTATCGTTGAATGACAAAACGCTTTTGGAAAAATTAATAAAATATCAGAATGACTTAGAGCAGGAGGTACTACAAAAAGCAGAAAACCTTGAAGTTAAAAAGTACAAAAAATATTTAGATGAAAAATAATAATCTGTTAAAAACAGTTCATACAAAAAACTTAGGTAAAAAAACTTCCGGAAAAGTACGGGATCATTTTGTAAAAAATAATGTAAGAATTTTAGTAACCACGGACAGAATATCAGCATTTGATGTTGTCTTGGGGTATGTTCCACACAAAGGTAGAGTATTAAATTTATTGTCCAGATTTTGGTTTGAGAAAACAGCTGACATCATAGAAAATCATATGATATCAGTTCCGCATCCAAATATTATGGTTGCCAAAAACGCTTCACAAATTCCCATTGAAATGATAGTGCGGGGTTATATAAGTGGCGTAACAAACACATCTATCTGGGGATCATATGAAAAGGGGGAACGCATTATATATGGTATAAAATTTCCTGATGGTCTTTCAAAAAATCAAAAATTAAGAAAGCCAGTGATTACACCCACTACAAAACCTGAGGTTGGACATGACGAGCGGTTAACACGGAACGAAATTATTTCAACGAAAATTGTTTCCCCAAAAATTTATAAAAAAATGGAAAAGGCTGCGCTTAAACTTTTTGAAAGAGGGCAAAAAATAGCTCTTAAAAAAGGTCTTATCTTAGTGGATACAAAATATGAATTTGGACTACTTGATGGTAAGCTATTGTTGATTGATGAGATTCATACACCGGATTCGTCACGCTTTTGGATTAAAAAAACATACATGTCACGTTTTAAAAAAGGACTTGAGCCTGAAAATTTTGATAAGGAATTTTTAAGACTTTGGTATAAAGAGAAAGGGTACACAGGGGATGGAACCCCCCCCAAAATGACACAGGAATTTATAGAGTCTGTTTCCAAACGCTATATAGATATTTATGAAATACTAACAGGGGATGCATTTGAAAAAAATGATAAGAATAGTAGAGAATCTTTAGAGAAAGTTTTACAAACACTATGAAACTAAAAGAGAAATGTGCGGTATTTGGGATATATGGACCGCAGCTGGAAGCAGCTCGTTTAACGTACTTTGGATTATATGCTCTCCAGCATAGAGGCCAGGAGAGTTCAGGAATTTCCTCAAGTAATGGAACTACTATAAAGTCGCACAAAAGTATGGGACTCGTAGCACAAGTATATTCAGAGGAAATTCTAGACACCTTAGAAGGAAATATGAGCATAGGCCACAATAGATATGCAACATCTGGCGGTTCTTTTCATGAACACACACAGCCATATACAGACCAGGATAACCTTGTGTCACTAGCGCATAACGGTAATCTTCCAAATACTGAAAAGTTGGAAAAATTTTTAAAATCTAAAAAAATAAAGACAACACACTTGAATGATTCGGGTCTTATGCATGCGGCAATTTCCTATGAGTTAAAAAATGGTGCAACACTTGAGTCAGCAATTACAACATTGTTTCCTCTTTTTACCGGAGCATTTTCCCTGGTTGTTATGACAAAAGACAAGATTGCGGCAGTACGAGATGCGTATGGGATACGGCCTTTTGCACTCGGCAGAATTGGAGGAGGGTATGTAGTTGCATCAGAAACATGTGCCATTGATACTGTTGACGGAATATTTATCAGGGACATAGAACCGGGAGAAATGGTAATTATTGATAAAAACGGACTTACATCTCACACACTGAAAGCCCCAAACCCAAAATTAGACATTTTTGAATTTGTTTATTTTACACGCCCTGACAGTATTCTTTTAGGAAAAAAAGTATATATGGTAAGAAAAAACCTTGGTAAATTATTGGCACAAGAACATCCTCTTGATGTTGATGTTGTAATTCCTGTTCCGGATTCTTCAATTCCTGCTGCAATTGGATATGCGGAAACATTAAAAATTCCATTTGATTTTGGGCTGGTCAAAAACAGATATATAGGAAGAACTTTTATTATGCCGGATCAGAAGTTGAGAGACAGAGGCGTGCGTATGAAATTAAACCCGGTTGCAGAAATTTTAAGCGGCAAGAGAGTGGCTGTTATAGATGATTCAATTGTAAGAGGAACTACCAGTAAACAAATTGTCAAAATGGTGAGAGATGCAGGTGCGCGTGAAGTACACGTGTTGAGTAGTTGCCCTCCGGTAAGATATCCGGACTTTTATGGAATTGCCACACCTACACAAAAACAGTTGATCGGCTCGCAAATGAGTATTCCTGAAATTAAAGAATTTATAGGGGCTGACTCACTTTCCTTTTTATCATATAAGTCACTTATAAAAGCCACAGAGCTTCCCGAAGAAGTATTTTGTACGTCATGCTTTACTGGTGAATATCCTATTGATATAGGAAAACATAAGAAGGATATCAAAAAAATTAACTTCAAAGATTCATGAAAAAACTTGCAGTTCTCATTTCTAATACCGGTACCGGTACAAACTTGCAAGCAATTATAGATGGTATTGTAAATAAACAAATTCACGCAGAAATTTTGGCTGTTGTATCAGATACACTTGACGCCAAAGGATTAGAGCGAGCTAAAAAAAATAATCTACCTATAATAATTTCTCCCAAAAAAGAAAATCTGTTAAAACACTTGCAGGATTTAAATCCTGATTATATTTGCATGTGCGGTTGGAAGCAGTTTATAACTGACGAGGTGATAGACGCATACCCGAATAAAATAGTAAATCTTCATCCTGGTTTAATTCCCGACACTATAGACGGAATTGCAAAAAATCCCGATGGAAGCGATGGGATTTGGAATAAGGGAAAGTTGACTGACACAGCCATACAAAACGTTCTTGATTTGAATTTTACCTATGCTGGATCATCTATTCATTTTTTAACACATGAATTTGATTTTGGCCCTGTTTTAGGAAGATGCTATGAAAAAGTTATGCCCGGTGATACAATCTCATCACTTTATGGTCGTTTAAAAATAAATGAGAATAAAATGTACAAAAATGTTTTAGAAGAACTATGCACATAAAAAATATTTTAATTTTAGGATCTGGCGGGCGGGAGGAAGCTCTGGCGGATGCATACGCTAAAAACAAACATGTTGAAAACATTTACTTGGCACCAGGGAATGGGTTAACTGGATTTAGAAATAAAAAGATACGCGCACTATCTGATGTTGTAGTAAATGACTTTGAAAAAATTCTTCAAGTATGCAAAACAAATAAAATTGATTTAGTAGATGTAGCTTCTGATGAGCCATTATCTTTGGGGTTTGTTGATAAATTATGTGAGCACAACATTCAGGCATTCGGTGCATCACAAAAAGCATCGGAAGTAGAATGGAATAAAGAGTGGTCAAGAAATTTCATGAAAAAGTATAAGCTTCCCATTCCTCGGTATGAAAGTTTTACCGATTCTAAAAAAGCAATCTCATATATCGAAAAATTAAAAGAGCAACCTTTATTTGTAAAAGCATCAGGACTCGCACTTGGTAAAGGAGCTTTATTTGCTAAAAATAAAAAAGAAGCACTGGATGCTATTTTAGAAATGAAAAAATTTGGATCTTCTGGAAACACTTTTCTAATTGAAGAATGCATGATGGGAGAAGAGTTTTCGCTTTTTGCATTGTGTGACGGTAAAGACTATGTGATTGTGGGTGCAGCGCAAGATCACAAAACTGTATTTAATAAAAACACAGGTCCTAATACAGGTGGGATGGGCTGCGTATTTCCCGGACTGGTTGTTAACAAAAAAATAATCACCGAATGTGAAAAAACTATCTTAAAACCATTTATGAAAGGAATGATAACTGAGAAAAGACCATATAGCGGAGTATTATATTTTGGAGGGATGATCACAAAAACAGGAATTAAAATTGTGGAATTCAATGCTAGATGGGGAGATCCTGAAGCGGAAGTTATCTTGCCGGGAATCACAACAGATTACTTGTCTATCGTTAAAAAGATTTTAGATAAAAAATTAAAAGGAACTAAAATAAATTTAGACAAAAAAACCAGGGTGAGTGTTGCGGGATGCGCTGCGGGATATCCGGATGATTATAAAGAGGTGAAAGGAGAAAAAGTATTAGGGATTGAAAGAGTTTCAAATGACGCACTTATTTTTGGATCAGGAATTAAAAAGGAAGGGAAAAATTTTACTGTATCGGGGGGAAGGATACTGCATATAGTTGGTCAGGGAAAAGATGTAATTGACGCCCGCGCCCAAGCATATAGTGAGATTTCAAAAATATTTGTAGAAGGAAATAATTTGCATTATAGAACGGATATAGGGTGGCGGGACGTAGAGCGAAAAAATATGTTCAACTCATGAGTACATGAGCCTCAACATATTTTTTATGAAAATACTTTATTAGATTCTTATGAATTTCATAAAAAATAATTGGATTGTTATAACAGGCGCACCGAGTTCTGGAAAAACAACGGTTCTTTCCGAGTTAGAAAAGATGGGATACAAGACATACGAAGAATGGGCTCGGGTATATATTGATTCGGAAATAAAAAACGGAAAATCTATAAAAGATATTAGAAAAAATGAATTGGAATTTCAGAAAAAAATATTACAGTTAAAAATAGATTTTGAAAAAACTTTAAATCCTGAAAGTACTTTATTTTTAGATAGAGGAATTCCTGACAGTATTGCATACATGAAATTATGCGGGTATGGAAAAGATCCAATACTTAAAAAAGCATCTAAAAATTGCACATATAAAAAGGTATTTTTAATGGAATTACTTGAATTCGAGGAAGATTATGCAAGGACAGAAAGCAAAGAGCAAGCAATAATTTTGGAAAAACTCTTAGAAGATGCATATAAAGATTTAGGAATAGATGTTATACGAGTACCGAAAATAGAAATTTCCAAACGTGTTGAATTTATTTTAAAAAAATTATAATGAGTTATTTATTAGCAACAGATTTTGATGGAACACTTGCCGCCAGCATGGTGGATTCTCCGAGGGGTATGAATGTAAAAGTTGCATGCGAAAGAACGATACAAGATATTTTTGGTCCTGAAGGGAGTCGTGTCTATAATGAAAAACTCGGAGGATTGCAAAATAGAGAACCAAAAGAGTTAATGTCGGAGATGCTATCAGAGCTTGGGATGTCACATATTTCAGCAAGAGAAGCAGCGGAACTATTTGTTGCACAGAAATTACAACATCTCATACCAGAGATAAGTAAAGATTGGCCCAGATTCTATCCTGGAGTGGTAGATTTTTTTAAAGATGTGCAGGATGGGAGGTATCCGATAGAAATTGCCATTGTATCATCCGGTCACGACGATTTTATAAACCGTGCATTTGAGGTAAATGGAATTAATGCTCCAACCAACATGGTAACAAGTGATGCTATAAGAGGACGTAATCAGCCCGATAGGCCTCTTTATAAACCAAATCCATATCAGCTAGCTGTGGTCCATAAGCGATGGTTAGGAAGAGGAGTAGAATTTATGAGCTCAAAGTATCTTGACGGAGATCATGGGAAAAATAGAATTGCCTACGTGGGAGACGATCCGGTAAGAGATGGAGGCTTGGCTGAAATATCTCTTGTACCCTTTATTCATATGAATGCGGATGGTCAAGATTTTGTGCCAAATGTAGATCGTGGTCAGGTTGGAATTCAGGACTTTAATGATTTGCGGGGAATTCTAGATAGGTCGTTGCACAAAATGGCAGATGGTAGAGACTTCTCAGAGGTTTTAGTGGGAAGACAAAGAGCAGAAATTTTTCCAAGCAGGGAGGGGCAGATGGGTTTAAACTACAATCCTGCACTGAATAGTTTTGCACGAAGATAATATGAAAAAGATAACATATAGAAATTCTGGGGTTAATTATGAGGTGTTGGATCCTGTTAAAAAGTTTGCACAGGACTCAGCTTTTCTTACCGGCAAAAATTTAAAATCTCACAAATTTTCTGAAGTAACAGATACCAGAGGAGAATCTGCTTATGTTTGGAAACAAGGAAGCGTGTATATGGCAACTGTTATTGAAGGTTTAGGAACTAAGAATTTAGTAGCAGATGCTGTCATGAATAGCTCTAAAACATATTACGAAAACATAGGATATGACACGGTTGCCTCTATTATAAATGACCTAATTTCCGTAGGGGCCCGTCCGTTAACAGTACATGCTTATTGGGCAGTGGGAGATGCGAAATGGCTTTCCAACACACAACGCATGAAAGATTTAATTGCAGGTTTTGCAAAAGCATGCAATGATGCTAATGCTTCTTGGGGTGGAGGAGAAACACCAACACTTAAGGGAATTATTCATCCAGATACTATAGATTTAGGGGGAAGTGCAGTTGGAATTATTAAAAAGAAAAAAGAGTTGTTAACAGATAAAAATTTAAAGGTAGGGGACAGAATTATTTTAATTAAGAGCAATGGGATAAATGTAAATGGATTATCTCTTGCGCGTCTTGTGGCCTCTAAACTTCCTCAAAAATATAATACAAAATTAAAATCTGGTAAAACCTTTGGACAAGGATTATTAAACTCGTCACATATATACGCGAAATTATTAGCAGATTTGTTTGATCACAATATTTCATTGCACTATGTTTCCAATATCACAGGTCACGGACTCAGAAAAATAATGCGGGGAAAACCAACATTCACTTATGAAATAGAAAAGTTGTTTGAACCTCATGAATTATTTGAAGTCATCCAAAACCACGCAGGACTAAGTGATTACGAAATGTATGAAACGTTTAATATGGGTCAGGATTTTGCACTTTTTGTACCACCAAAAGATGTCTCAAAAACTCTAGATTTAATTAGTAAACACAAATTTAAAGGAATAGATGCGGGAGAAGTTACAAAAGGAAAAAGGCAAGTAATCATAAAACCAAAAACTATAACTTTTGATGGATCCTCTCTTGACCTTCGTTAAAAGTGCAGAAGATGAGATACATCGGTTACACATTGAAGTAAAATAGGTACTTCAAAGG
>CAYOTA010000014.1:0-46057 GCA_964406795.1 uncultured Gammaproteobacteria bacterium | reverse complement strand
AATTCACTACTGCCCCGGGCTTACGCCCGGGGAAATACGTTGGACTTATTATAGGACTAAATGAGGCTAAATTCAAGTGAGATGGAAAATGAGGCTGCACTTACTTTTTGAACGAAGTGAAAAAAGAGAAGTTCTGAACGAAGTGAAGATTTTACTTTTTCTTTTCTTCATCAGCATATACGGATTCGTAGTCTTTCTTCATCCATTCAAACACTTCACCGTCACCAAAAATAAGTGCTTCTTCTTTTCTTGCAGCCGCTTCAGATTCTGATGCGTGAATAAGATTATATTGCTGTGACATTGCAAAATCCCCTCTGATAGTACCTGGTTCTGCGGTTCTAGCTAGTGTTACCCCAATCATTTTACGTACGGTTACAGCGGCGTCAAGTCCTTCCCACAACATAGCAACCACAGGATATGACTGCATATAGGATTTGAGATCTGGGAAAAATGCCTTATCTTTGTGATGAACATACCACTCATCTAGTGTCGCGTCTGTTAAGGAAACCATTTTAAGACCGGAAAGTCTGAGTCCTTTGCGCTCAAATCGGGAAATAATTTCACCAATAAGTCCACGCTGCACTCCGTCTGGTTTTACTAATACTACTGTTTTTTCCATGTGCTTATTGTACAAGAAAGCACGCACACTGTAAATACCTAGCTTTTCCGCAATTGACACACAGCACAATTCACTGATAGGATAAAGCACATATGAGAAAGTTTTTAGCAGCCCTACTCGCGTCCATTGTACTATTAGTTTTAACCCAAGGAACATCATATGCTGCAGTAAAATACTCACCTCAAACTGTTTCTGTTTTAAATTACAACCAAACAAACCTCAAAGTCACTTTTGCGAATGTGAAAAAAGCAAGTAACATTTCCTATGATTTAGTATATGAAGCAAACGGGATTGCCCAGGGAGTTGGAGGAAGTATTCAGCCTAAAGGGAAAACGATAGTTGCCAAAACAATTACCATAGGCACGTGCTCATCCGGTACATGCGTAAACCACAAAAAGTTGAAAAAAATGAAACTTATGGTGACGTTTTCATTTCCAGGCAAAACAATTTCAAAAACTTATACCATAAAGACTAAGTAATTCTCCTCCCTGTCCTTGCAAAAAATTTCCTGTATGTTATACTGTGACCTACTTATGGAAGAAAATACTTCAGTATTTAGCGAATCCCCTTTTGGAACTCAAACCTCCTCAACTTCTCATTCCAGTAATGGCAAAGGACCAGGAAAAAAAGGAAAAAAAATTGTCTTCTTAATAATTATTTTAATAATTTTGGCAGCCGTGGCTTTTGGTGCAATGCAGCTTTTGGGAAACACGACACCTACACAGGAGGCAACCCCTACTCCTACGATAGAAGAATTTGTACTTCCAACTGATACACCAACTCCAGAACAGGAAGAAGAAACATCTCCTACACCAAAAGAAGATGAAGACACTACACCTACACCTACAAAAACTTCAGGAAGCGCTTCCAGCTCTGTTGACCCGGTAACCAAACTTGATAGATCAGATCTTACTATTGTGGTGCAAAACGGATCAGGCGAAGCAGGAGTTGCGAATGTTATGAAAGCTAAATTGGAAGGTTTAGGGTATGTTGTGTCATCTACCGGCAACGCAGATAACTTTGAGTATGCTCAAACAAAAGTCCAGGTAAAAACAGCAAGTAAAGATTTTCTAACATTACTTAAAAAAGACTTAGGAGATGACTATACAGTAGGAAGTGCAACATCTGATTACACGGGAAGTGGCGACGCAGTAGTAATAGTTGGAAAAGAGTAACCTACAAAACTTTAGTGCGAGACCTACCCCCAGTTAGTTTTTCATCAATCATCCAAACCTCAGAAGAACGTATCACATAGATTACCTGGTCTACCCATTTTGAGGCATTTTTGACCTTTTTAGCAAAGATAGCAAAATATTTGTCCCATTCTACTCCGTCAGCTATTCGGCACGTTCCTGCCAACTGAATAGAGGTGGCTGTTTTTTCATTTGTTATAACCGCTGAAACGTTTTTGTTCTTGAGAATATTTTGGCAATGAAGTGACTGTGGATTTGAAAAGAAAATAATTTCAAATTCCTCTGTTGGTACAAAATGAACTGTTGCTGACCAGACTTTGTTGTGGAGACTGGTTCCCAAAACCATCGTTTTTTCTTTTACCAAAAAGCTGATGGCTTTCTCTTTTAGTTCTTGGGGTGATAGTAAGACACTCATATTTTATACTTCGAACTCTACCACAAGCGGCAAGTGGTCTGAAACCTGGATATCCGGACATTTTTTAGATATCACATGGATATTTTCAGAGCAAAACATCATGTCCACCGCAGCCGTTTTAAACCCCGGTTCTTTTTTATATTCCAAATTAAATGTGCGGATCAAAGTGTTTCCAAATACACTTTTAACGTGTTTTTCAATGGTTTGAACCGTTTTTGTGTCCGGATGCAAATTAAAGTCACCCCCTATAATTACATTATTTTTACCCTCAATTTGCTGAATAATTGTCTCAGCCATTTGCAGTCGCCTTTCAGAATCCTTTCCATCAAATCCCCAAATCCCGTGAACAGAATATGCATTCAGCTCTACCCCATGTGCGTCAAGTTTTGCGCCTAAAATAGTCTGAGGATTATTTTCAAAACTTGTCTGTGCTTGCTCATTAAACGCTTTATACGGTCTGTCAAAAAAAGTATTTGTGGTAGATTTAATTTCAAATTTTGAAAAAATTGCATTTCCGGATTCTACTTTTTCGACGTTAGGAGAAAAAGGAAGGTTCTTGGCGGCAGACAAGGTTCTTATTTTTCCCATCGTATCAGTGAAAGCGGCCCCATACGTACTTTTGTATTCAGGAAGCACCTCCTGTAAGTGTTCGTAGAGTCTGTAATTTATAGGAGCATTGAGAAGTTTTGTACTGTAAATTTCCTGGAGTAAAATAATATCAGGGTCTTCTACTTTAAAAAATTCCAAGGCATTAGAAAGTAACGTCCCCCTCCACAAATTTAATTGAATTACTTTTATTTTCACCTAAATAGTATACCATCCTACATTTAATGTTGCGAAAGAATATCTCATATATTATAGTGAAGACATGGAAGGCAACCAAGACTATTCACCAGTAGATCACGTTACAGACGCTGAAATTGATGATTTAGTAAAAACCAAAGATGAATGGTTTGAAGGAAAAAACGATGCAGAAAGAGTTGAAAGAATTTTGAACAATGCAAATTTTCTGAGAAGATGGGCTGTTGATAAGGGAGCAAAAAAAGAACCGAACTTTCCACCAAATGTTCAAAAAATATCTAATGAATTTTCATTAGAATCTGAAGGTATTCATTATAGATATTCCGAGGATGCTCCAGACCCACATATGATTTGGGGAATTGATCTTGAGAATGATCCAGCCGCATTTGAAGAGTCAAAAGAACCATATGTAGTCTTGCGGGTTGTCAAAGACTCAGAGATTAGTCAAACAATAATAGAGATAAAACATGCACCAACCGAAAACAGAAGCAAAGAATTGCAAATAGGCACCACAGTTTTACAAAGAGATCATCAAACTGGTGAACTGGATAGGGTAAATTTCCCACCTCGAAGAATTGAAAGGTTATCTACTCAGGAACTAAAATTTGTAGACTTAACACTTAGAAATACGAAAGAAAGCTTGGCAAATCCTGCAAGACAACCAAAGTCAAATATTCCTCCGAAATTTAGAAACGTACAGTAAAAGTTATTTTAGAAGTGCTTCAAATCTGGTCTGATCAGTAAAGTCTCCAATTATAACTAGATTCATGTTTTCTTTTTTAATATATTTTTGTGCGGCGGCTTTCACATCTTCCAGAGTTATTTCATCTATTTGCTTTAATACTTCTTCAGGATTTTCCATTTCACCCTTTAGAATTAAATCTGATGCATAGTACACTGACACAGAACGTGTGTCTTCCAAGTCTAAAATAAAGTGGCCTTTGAGATATTCCTTAGCCTTTATTAATTCTTCCTGAGTTATTTCAGAATCAGAACACACTTTTAAAAGTTCGTCACGAACCACAGCAATTGCTTCATCAATTCTGTTTTTATCAACTCCGGCAAATGCCCCCAAGTATCCTACATCTTTATAATTTTCAGAATAGCATCTGGCGTAATATGCCAGTCCCCTCTTTTCACGTACTTCATGAAATAATCTAGAACTCATTCCTCCACCTAAAATTGATCCAAGAACTTCCAGCGTTAATTCTTCCTTTTTATTTACCATACCAATTGTTCTCACACCCAGTGCAAAATGTGCCTGTTCTGTGCTTTTTTGTTTAATAAATGTAACAGGTCCTGATTGAGTGTCTGTAGCTTTCGTAAATGAAATTGTTTCAAATTTTGGAAGAGCCCCAAACTTAAGCGTTATGTTGGTTAAGACTTTTTCAGGGTCAAACTTTCCGGCAACTACTACCGCCATATTATCTGCTGAATACAATGATTTCATGTAATCTAAGAAGTCTTTTTGTGTGAGTTTTTTAACAGTTTCCTTATCTCCTGCTATATCCCATCCCATAGGAATATCGCCATATAAAACATGCTCAAATATGTCCCCAATTTTACGAGTTGGTGTGTCTTCATTTAAATTAATTTCCTCTAAAATTACCCCTGATTCACGATTAATCTCTTCAGGATCAAGCAAAAGATTTGATAGCATATCTGATAAAACATCTAGTGCTAAATCTACATGTTCGTAGGATGATTTTATGTAATACCCAGTTATTTCTTTTGAGGTAAATGCGTTGGATTCGGCTCCAATTCCGTCAATGAGGGATGAAATTTCCCGTGCGGTTGGACGAGTCTTGGTTCCCTTAAAAGCCATGTGCTCTAAAAAGTGAGATACTCCGCTATTTGCTTTATTTTCATATCTGGATCCAGCTCCCACCATAACAAGCGTTGTAGCAGATGCCATTTCAGAAATTGGAATCAAGACTACTCGCAGGCCGTTTTGTAAAGTGTGCAATGTGTGCTTCATGAATAATAAAGAGAGGGCTTATTATCTCACAGTAAGGCTTTAGCTTCAACATGTAAGAATTTGTGACTGATTTGAGGCTACGTGAGTTTTAAGGATGTATTACTTAATTCTGTATTTTTTTTCATACGCACTATTATTGAGCGCAGAAAAAAATGCACAGTCAAGGATTATTAAATCTTTTGTGGGGAGGAGATTCCGAGTAATGCTAGTCCGTTTTTTATAACCTGCCCTACTCCAGCGGTTAACGCGATTCTAAAATTCTTCACATTTTCATCCTCTATATTTGTAATCCTGTGTTTTTCATAAAACAGATTAAACTCTTTTGAGAGTTCATATAAATAATTACAAACAGTTGATGTAGATAAATTATCTGAAGCAAATGTAATTAATTCCGGGAAATACTGAAGCTTTCTGAGTAATTCCAATTCTTCATGCTCCAGCTTGTCATCCTGAGTGAAACGAAGGATCTCTTGAGATTCTTCACTGCGTTCAGAATGACGTTTTGAAAGAATACTTTGGGTTCTGGCATATGTGTACTGAATATATGGCCCAGAATTACCTTCCAGTGAAACAGATTCGTCCAGTTTAAATTCCAAATCACTTCCTACTGAAACTTTGAGAAAAGAGTATTTAATTGCTCCTACTGCCATCTGCTCGGAAACCCCTTCTAATTCTTCAGAGTTTTTCATTTTCTTATTTATTTCTAAAATAGCTGAGTTCACTAAATACATTCCGGTGATAATATTTCCCGTTCTACTGGACATTTTCCCTTCCGGAAGCCTTACCATTCCGTGGGAAATATGTTTAGTCTTTGAGGCCAAATCAGGACGGATCAGTGATAGTGCTTTTAACAATACTTTAAAATACTCTTTTATTTCATTTCCGGTTACAATAATTGACCTATCATACGGAAAATCTTCATATTTTTTAGGTGCTAATCCTAATTCTTTCGCTTCATAGGTAGGAAGTCCTAGTGAATTTATAAAAACTCTTGTGTGAAGTCCGGAAATTTCTTTGGGAAAAATTATGGCGCCAGTATCTTCTTTAAAAATTTTGGGAGTATGTTCATGGACTATTTCAACTCCTCTTACTCCTGCTTCTGACTCAAAGTAATAATAGTCAAATTTTGTTCCCAAGCGTTTGTAAATGGTTTCAAAATATCCCAAACTCCACGCCTTACCTTTATCATATAAATTATTTATTGAACTGTCTTCGCGTGAATAGACTTTTTTATTTATGGTATTAATTTCTTCTTTTACAGCCTCACTTTCTTCATAGGCAGTTGCGCCTAATGCATATGTCTCACCTAGAAACTGTGCTCTCAATGCTTCTTCATTTAATTCAGGTGCCTTTGCATTTTTGAAATTTGAAAATTTCTCTTCTAGTTCATTAAAGCTTACGCCCAATTCCTGTAATTTTTTGTTAATTCCCCACACGGCTTTTGCAACATGAAGCCCTACGTCACCTTGATAAATTGCTCTTTTAACCTCTGCACCCTGAGATTCAAAAAGACGCGCTATACTTTCCCCTACCGCATTACTATATAAGTGGCCGATATGAAATTCCTTTAATGGATTTGGGTCAGTAAATTCGACCATTATTTTTTCACCTTTTAATATATCTGACTTCCCAAATGCTTCTTTCTCAGAAATAATATTTTCTAGATTTTGTGAAAGATATTTTTTTGATACATAAAAATTTAAAAATCCGGATCCCGCAACTTCTACTTTTCCAATAACATCTAACTTCTGACTGTTCACTTCTGAGAGTAGTTGTTCTGCTATGTCCCGAGGTGATTTCCCCAGTTTTTTGGATAATTGCAAGGCTAGATTAGATGAATAATCTCCGTGAGCTGTGTCTTGAGGAATTTCCAGCTTTATGTCTACCGGTTCATCTGCAAATGTTTTAATAATTTGTAAAAGGGATTGTGTAATATCTTGTTTTGGGTTCATAGATTAAGAAGTATTATACAAGATTTGTAAGGGAATATATATTCCACAAGTTCTAGAAACGATTGCAACATCCCCAGGTTAGATAATTAAGAGTAAAATTTTACTTCCTGGCCTGGATTGGAGGTGAAATAAATTTGAGTAAACATACTAAATTAACTAAACCTGAAAGGGTGTTAATTTCCCAGTGGAAGAAACAGGGACTTTGTGGAAATGAAATAGCTAACAGACTGGGGAGAGACAGATCAACCATTGGCAGGGAGCTAAAAAGGAACAGTACCAAAGTAAAGATTGATAAAGTTATGGAGCAAATCTATGAACCCCACCATGCTCAGTTTGTAACTGAGGAGAGAAAACTTAAAGCATTTAATGCCAAACAGCCTTTAAAGAGTAAAAAGATATATGGGTATGTGATGGAACATTTAAGAGCAGGTAAATCTCCTGAACAAATAGCCGGAAGATTAAAGTTTGTTTTACATCCGGATGATCCCTCCTGGTGGATCTGTCATGAAACCATTTATGCTTTCATCTACAAAGAGAAAACCGATTTAACCAGACAGGGATTAATCTCCAGATCAACTCTTGATAAAAAACTGGAGTGCCATAACCAAGCCATTACAGTCACTGACTTTGACAGACCATTATATGAGTATTTACGCAGGAAACAGACCAAAAGGAGGAAAAGATCAGGCAGGAAAGTTCACCGGTCTCATATACCCGACAGGGTTAGTATTCACCAAAGACCTGAGGAGATAAACAACCGGAGTGAGTTTGGCCATTGGGAAGGTGATACAGTTGAAGGACTGGGTCACAGAGATGGAATACATACTGAAGTGGAAAGAGTTTCAAGGTTAATCAGGGCCAGGAAGGTCAAAGCCATTGATAGTAAGTCTGCCCTTGATGCTCAACAAAAGATATTTACTCCCTTACCAGAAAATGGAAGAAGGTCAACTACCCTGGATAACGGCAAAGAAACTCACCTGCACTTTAAACTAAGGGATGGTCTGGATATGGACACTTACCATGCTGATCCCTACTCATCCTGGCAAAGAGGAACAAATGAACATGGCAATGGGTTGCTCAGATATTACTTTCCTAAGGGCACTGATTTTTCTAAAGTTACTGACGAAGAACTACAAGATGTAGTTTGGGAGCTTAACAACAGACCTAGAAAAATACTACAATACAAAACAGCTCAGGAAGTATTTAATGAGCAACTTAATTTGCCCTAGGTGTTGCGTTCGTTACTAGAATACGGGTTCAAGGGGAAAATAAGGAAATTTTCCCAATATATTACGAATACAATTATACTTTTAAATCCGCGCATAATTGAGGTGTAACCTCATTTAGCTTGCATTTTCCTAATATAAAGAATTAACTATATATAATGCCATCAAAAAATATAGTTAAACATTACTTCGAAAATTCTTATTATCATATTTACAACCGTGGAGTAGAAAAGAGAGATATTTTTCTAGACAATCAAGACTATGTCGTATACCAAAGGTATCTTAAGCTTTACCTCGGAAATCCTGATGAGGTTAAAAAAATAGACATACCCCGAATTAATATATTTCTCAAGAATAATTTATATGACGAGGTTGACCTGCTCGCTTTTGCACTTATGCCAAACCACATTCACCTACTACTTAAACAGAAAAACAAAGATTCGATTGCAAAACTTATGAATATGCTAAGCACAAGCTATGTTATGTACTTTAATAGAAAGTACAAAAGAGTTGGATCACTGTTTCAAAATACATATAAGGCGGCGCATGTAGAGACAGACCCCTATTTACTACATCTCTCAAGGTATATACATTTAAATCCCGAAAAGATTAAGCACAAGAAAATTAATTTTACAGAATTCTGTTCGCTGCCTTATTATTTAGATAAACAAAAAGCGAGTTGGGTTAATAAAGAAATAATTCTTAGTTACTTTACGTCATCAAAAATTAAAAATAAAGGAAACTCATATGAGAACTTTGTCCAGTCATATAAAAATGAGCCTCAAACCATCTTGGGAGATCTAATTATTGAAAAGCCAGAAGATATGTTTTAATTTTCGTGCCTAATTGAGGTGTAACCTCAATTAGCCTCGATTTAAAAACATAATTAAAATATAGGGAAGGATTGGGGAGATGGTCATGGTAAATCATGTAATTTTGAAGCGTGTAGCTTCAGAATTAATCGTACCACTACGATAATGCTCTCCCCTGGCGGAATATTCCTTAGTTGCGAATATGGCTACTACTCATGTGACCTTGCGCGGCGAGCGTTACCTATAAAAGGCGATGCCGTGAAAGGCGTGAGATGAGCTAGTCATCCGATGTGCGCAATTCTTCCGCTCCTTCGATTAACGCAATAAGCGTTAGCGCGGCATAACCAGCACCCAGAAGACTAAATCCTCCGATTGTGATTAACACAAGTGCCTTAAGCATGGTTTCCTCCTTTCTCTGGCGGAATCTGAACTAGACAAACTTGCTAGTCGTATGGATGCAGGTCTGGACCTTGCAGGAACGCGATCGTGACGAGTGTCACATACAAGACGCCTAGCAGGCCAACAACTCCCATCGGGACTAAGATAAGTGTCCTCAACATGATTTCCTCCTCTCTCTGGCGGAATCGATAACGATATGGTGGCTTACAGCCTGAGCGGTTCATCCAACCATTCTTGATTGCGGGTTGCCCAGCGGATGTCCAGCACAAAGGCCAGAATAGCAGGCGCGCAAGGTACGAGCACGATGAGAACGGTCAGGAGCGTTAACACTTTGTGGGCGATTCGCAAACTACGGTCAAGGTCAGGCTTGAATGCCTTTTCGTTGAACGCGAGGTTTACAGCTGCCAAAAGTGCGGCCGCAAGAGATGTGACGACAAGTATTGCCATCAGAAATGCTCTACGCATGATCCCCTCCTTTATGGAGATTGGCGACTAATTGTGATGGCGAGGCCATCCATGTCCGGCTTTGAATTCGCCAAGCAAGTTGTTGAAGGCTTTTTGGCCAAAATACACCGTTGCGGCGAAGGGAACAATCACGAAGACTATCCTCAGCATGAGTATTTCTCCTTTCCTAGAGTGGCGGTAGTTCCCAAAATGGAAACCATTTGAATTGACTCAGTGCGGTCTTGCACAGTTCGTAAATCCCAGGTAGTGCGTTTACTAAAAGTGCTGCTCCTCCAAAGGCGAGTGCCAGAAGAAGATATATGACCGCATCTCGGCGAGTGAATAGCACACGAGCGCTGCCACGAGAACTTTGGAGGTTCATAAGCAGTCCGAAAAGGATTGCGAACAAACACATAAGTACTCCGGCACAAAGTGCGAAGGTGATGACGGTCACAAGAACACTCATTGAAGAGTTCGGTCTCCCAACTGTTGGGTGGTCATATATCCGTAAAGGATACCGGTAAATCAAGGCTTACGCCTGATCTGACTTGAGAATCTACTTTTCTCCCATGAACATCCCTATGATGGACGATACAAAGGTTATGAGCAGTAGTGGCACCACAATCATTGCTATGAGAAGCAACGCGGGTGTCTGTAAGACGAGAAAGATAAACTCCTCTAGAGATTCCGGATTGGGTTGTGATGATGAGGTACTACCTCCCATAAATAACCCACCGGCTATGGCGGCGATGATGATTGCAAGAATTTCCAGGTAATTTTTCCTTTGAGTAGGGTGTTATTCCAGGCAAAAGACAATTATTTGTCTTCTCTCGGGAATAACACGGCCGGCTTATGCAATACAAGACGGGCTCAAAAGAGTGCAACTAAGGTTGTTAAAGTGCGTGGTTTACTCCCCCATACATGCGTATATTATGGGTTCATAAAACCAGCATCATTATACCCAATAAGCATGTAAAATTCAAACTATGAGACGTTATGCGGTAGATTGTGAACCGGATGGATTTTGCGGTTTTTGAGATATCTCCATACCTATTTCATAAATTCTCACTCCCAGTGTGGTTTCTTTTATTTTATCAGGTGTTGCTGGACCAATTAGTCCACCACGTATCATTCCTTTTCCCCACGCTTGTAGCTCTTTTGACAAATTTCTTGTGTCTCCATTTTGAGCAGCACCTAGCGTTTCGCGCTCGTCTACTTCAATCTCCCTCAATACCTGTTCCAAGGCAAGACCTAGGTCTGTATCCTTTATCAGGGGGTTTGTAAGTTTCGGAGTTTTTATATTTTCTTCAAAAAATGCAAGACCCAGTGAAAGCGCAGTTTCTGGATCCATAACTTCGGTGGCTAAGATTCTATCTTCTATGGATACCTGTCTTTCTGGAGTACTACTTGATTCTGTCATTATTCTAGATTTAAGTTTTTCAGGAACTCTTTAAACTTTCCATTAATCTCCAGGTGTTTAAGTGCAAACTCTACTGCAGTCTTCATGTATTCGAGCTTATTCCCCGTGTCATAATACTTTCCACCCTCCATTTCAGCTGCTATTATATTCTTCCCATCGTCCAACATAAGCTTTAACGCATCATTATAATAGAGCTCATCTCCTTCTCGTAGGTTTTCTTGAGCTTTATCTAAATAGTTAAAAATATCGGGGGTTAAAATAGTACTACTGACATTTGCCAAATTAGAAGGCGCTGCTGCCTTTCCTGGCTTTTCTATAATTACCTTTGCATCAATTATTCCAGGACGCAATTCGTCTCCCCCGGCAAATCCATATCTGTCATAGTCTTCATCTTTGTCAGCCCGTATAGATGATAAAATACTACAACCAAATTCATCATAGAGATCTACCATCTGCTGAAATCGTGACTTAGGCTCTGCATGGATAAAATCATCGGAAAAAGCGTAGATAAAGGGTTCATTTCCCACTATATGGCGTACATTAAGTAAGGGGGTTCCGTTTCCATATGGCCCTTTTTGTCGCACGTAAATAAAGTTTGCCATTTGGGAAATTTTTTCTATTCCTTCAAGCAGTGGGCGCTTTTTTTCGCCACCCATGCGCAAGTTTTCAATTAGGTCCAGGTTTGCTGCGTCAAAATGATCCTCAATGGTTCTTTTGTGGTACCCGGTTACTAAAATAATGTCAGTAATACCTGCCCCTACCAACTCTTCTACTATATATTGGATAATGGGCTTATCCACAATTGGGAGCATTTCTTTAGGCATTGCCTTTGTTTGAGGCAAAAATCTGGTTCCAAAACCTGCGGCTGGAATGACTGCTTTTCTGATTTTTGACATGTAAAAGTAATTGTATTCATTAGTAGCACTCTTGTCAACCAATTTAGAGTAAGAACTCCAGGCTCTTTACAAGGATTATTGCTGTGTGGTAGAATTAAGTTCTCAACCTCAGATTGTAGCTTCCAATGTAGCCTAAACCTTCTGGAGATTTGAGTGAGTGACTATGATTACCTTTATTAAACAAGTGCGAGCTGAGTTGCTACAGGTAACCTGGCCTACAAAAAAAGAGATTTTAAGATTAACGCTTGTCGTTATAATTATAAGCGCAATAGTTGGAGTATACTTAGGATTAGTGGATATGTTGCTCACAAAATTACTAGAATTACTAGTTAGCTAATATGGATAATTTAAATTTAGACGAAAAAAAAGGAAGATGGTATATAGTTCATACCTACTCCGGTCATGAAAACAAAGTGGCCAAAACTCTTATGCAGCGTGTTGAATCCATGGGATTCAAGGACCGAGTACTAGATGTGCTAGTTCCAACCCGCGAAACCATTAAGGTACGCGGCGGTAAAAAAGAAAACGTAAAAGAAAAGATTTTCCCAGGATACATCATGGTAAAAATGGTGCTGGATGACGAATCTTGGTTGCTGGTAAGAACCACAGCAGGGGTTACATCATTTGTAGGAGCTCAAAACAAACCAACTCCCGTAAGAGATGACGAAGTTGAGGCTATTGTGAAGTTTGTAGAAATGAAAGACCCAGTCTTTAAATCTGCATTTTCAGCTGGACAACCTGTTAAAATTGTGGACGGACCATTCTCAGACCAGTTAGGAACTGTAGAATCTATTGATGAATCACGTGGCCGTCTCAAAGTACTTATGAATATTTTTGGACGCGAAACACCTGTAGACTTTGATTTCTTACAGGTAGAAAAATTATAATCGAGGTAAACCTATGGCTAAAAAGATAAAGACATTTATTAAAATTAACGTAAAAGGCGGCGAGGCTACTCCGGCCCCACCTATTGGTACAGCACTTGGCCCGCACGGACTTCCTATTATGGAGTTTGTAAAAGCTTTTAATGACAAAACTTCTGACCAAAAAGGAACAGTGTTGCCTGTAGTTATAACTGTTTACGAAGATAGAACTTTTTCATTCATCATTAAAAAGTCACCGGTTGCAGAACTTATTAAAAAAGCGCTTAAAATTCAGAAAGGTAGTGGCAAACCATCTAAAGAATCCGCTGGAAAATTAACAAATGCACAGGCAGAGGAAATTGGAGCATTCAAAATGGATGATTTGAACACAAAAGACGTTCAAATGGCAGCAAGAATTGTAAAAGGAACTGCACGCTCTATGGGAATTGAAACCGAAGCATAAAGGAATTTAACAAAAATGGGAAAAGTTAAAATAAAAACATTAGGAGACGAAACAGCTGAACAAGAAACAGCCGCTAAGGAAGCTGTAAAACGCGAACAAAAAGATCTTAGATCCGGCAAGGGAGCTAAAGTTTCCGGAATCGGTATGAAAGGTGGAGAAAGAACCACATCTATTGGGGTGTCTGAGGAAGAAATTGCAGCCACTCTTGACGCAGAAGGTCCTAATGACGCTGATGGCAACAAGAAAAAAGTAAAAGATAGAAAGAAAAAACTCACTTCTAAAAGACATAAGGAAAACAAATCACTATCTTCAAAAACATCTGTTAAGGTGGATAAGGGAATTGAAGCACTCAGAAAATTCAAAGCAACAGGATTTGACGAAACCGTAGAACTTCATATAAATACAAAAGAAAAGGGAATCTCAGGCACGGTTCAGCTTCCACATGGAACTGGAAAAACACTTAAAATTGCAGTTGCAGACGACGCCATAATTGAGGAAGTTGCAGCAGGCAAAATTAACTTTGATATTTTAGTGGCAAACCCAAGTATGATGCCAAAGTTAGCCCGTGTTGCCAAAATCTTGGGTCCTCGCGGACTTATGCCAAATCCTAAAAACGGAACTATCTCACCTAACACTGATGAAGCTGTTAAAAAATTATCTGCTGGTCAAATTGGGTTTAAAACAGAATCAGCAGCACCAATTATTCATGTAAGTGTTGGAAAATTATCTTTTGAAGACAAAAAACTTTCTGACAACATTTCAACAGTAATTGGGGCAATTGGAGCTTCTAAAATAGCCTCAATTACACTTAAATCATCCATGTCACCAGCAGTTAGACTTGCCGTATCATCTAAATAACATATGAGAGGCTCAAGCGAGCAATTATATAGATCAACGCCCAATTTTCAACAATCGTTTAAAAATAAACAAGCTGCTTTTGATGCTAAGGCTGCAGTTGATCGATATTCCTTTGAAGCAAGCGGTCAAAATTACGGACACAAAGTTTGGCAATTTGAAATAAGAAAAAAGACCGCGTACATTGAAAGATATAAAAAATCACATCAACCCCCTAGAGGAACAAATCCAAACATAGAATCTCGCTTAACAGAACAAGATAACAGGGCAAGGGAAATGATCTTGACTGGAGCTAGTCTTACGCCTGAATGGCGCAACTATGCATTGAAAAGAGGTATAAAAATAGATCACAACCTTGACAATAAACGCGCAAGTTAGTACGCTTATATGCATGGAAACATCCCCTGCATCTAACACGCCTACACCACAACCAGTGGCAACTACCACTCCTCCACCCGCACCTATACAAAGCACATTTTCCACTCCACCTGAAAAATCATCTAAATTTGGCTTACTTTTAACCATTCTTATAGTCCTTATTTTAATAACAGCAGGGATGGCTGCGTACTATTTTTTCATGATGAATAAGCCAGCAACTGAGACTCTGGTTCAAACGCAACCTACTCAAGCAGTTGCGTCTCCTACCCCAACTATTGACCCAGCTTCTGATGAAGCATTAAACTTGGAAACTGATGACGTTGAAATTAATATATCAGAATTAGAAAACCAGGCAAATCAAATACAAGAAGGACTTGCTGAGCCCACACCCAACTTACAATAACCTATGACAAAAACAGTCTTTGGCTTTTTTATACTATTATTTGTACTCTCTATGAGCGGGATATCATCCAGCTTTGCCCATGATGGAAAGCCGCACGTTAGCTTGACGGCAACAAATAAAATTCGCCCCCAGATAGCAAGCAAGGCAGCTGATTTACGTCAAATGGCCAATTCTGGAACGCTTAAAGACAGAGCGATTAGCGAGATAGACCGACAAATCAAGATCTTACAAGAATTATCTACCAAAATCCCCAACCTCACCCAATTGACCGCTGACGAACAATCTACCATTTCCACCCAAATCCAAACTGAAATTACAAACCTGCAAACGTTAAAAACTCAAGTTGGAGCAAACACAAATGACGCAACTCTTAAAACCACTATAAAATCTATATTATCGTCTTACAAGAATTTTTCACTCTACGCGCCTCAGGTAAGACTGCTTGTTGCAGCAGAGGCAATGGACGCTATGGCAAATAGAATACTTGAAGTAGGAAAAAAAATTGAAGCTAGAATTGCTGGATCAGACTCAGAGTATGCCACAAAAGTGTCTCAAATACTGGAGAATATGAATGCAAAACTAAACAACGCTAAAGCACAAAGTAATGCAATTACTGCCGCCATTTCACCATTAACTCCTACTGGAAATAATAAATCCACTTTGCAGTCAGCGCACACAAAACTTAAAACAGGAATGGCTGACATAAGAAGCGCACTCAAAGACCTAAAAGAAATTCTTCAAATTCTTAAGGAAAATAGGAATGCTGAAGATATAACACCAACCATAAATACTACTGATCCAGAAAAGTCTAACTAATATTTACCCTGCTAAACCTTCTCTAATTCGGTCTATAGAACCTGCGTTTACGGATGAAAGAATCGATAGTCCAATATTGCGGGCTTCCTGATTCTCCCAACCTAATTTCTCACCCAAAAGTGTTGCAAACTGAGCAAGTCCATCCGGTTGCCTCCTTAAGGCCACCAGTTGCTTAATACCTTCTCCAAAATTAGGAAATACCTTGTCCATAACGAGCCTGAGTGATGCAGATTCATCCTGAAATCCTTGCTGCTTAAAGTATACGTGATTATCAGGAAGCACATTTCTTTCTTGTGTTATAAAGTTTCCTATCATGAACGCAGCTGCTTCTTCTAATTGATTAAACACAGAAAAATCTTGTCCTGCCGAACTTTTCCCAACAACTTTAAATCCTCTTATGTAAACGCCTTTCACACTTTTTTCTTTGGTGGCTGGATACTGACTAAAGATATTGGTGCCCAACTCGACATCCTCATATCGAAGACCATCATAATGCACTAGTTCATGATTCAAGATCGCCCGAGTCATAGCTATACGATCAGCTGGCGGAACTATTTCTATAAATTGTGAAGAAATATGTATTTTTGGAGGAACATCATTTGTTACTTCTGCAGCTGAAAACCCTTGTTCACCAGTTCTATCAATAGAAGGACCTGATTCGTTATAATTTTTAAAAGAAGTACTATTAATAATAGTATTCCTATCAAGTGTAAGACCGCCCGACACCGCCTCAAAATCATCTATTGCAAGATTTGTGACTGCGACAATGTCTACACCGAGAGAAGCCTCAGGGGACTCTGGAGGGAGAATTGGAACATTTTTACCTTCATTTACTTGTGTTGCTAAGTATCCAACTCCACCCAAGGTTGCAAGACTTACACCACCTATTAAAAATGCTCGTCTAGTCATCTGGCGCTTACTTTGCGCACTTTTGGCCTCTCTTTTTGCACGCTGTCTATTTGTTTCGCGCTTAAATTTTCCGTTTTCCATGAAGCGCTTATTATATCAAAAACTATAAGATGAATCAAGTGAGGTATGTCTACACTCCTTTTCGGTGTTTAGCCTTGCTTTTTTTCATCTTACTCTCTTCAGCTGTTGCAAAATTATCTTTTATATACTCCATAGTTTCTTTGGAGCTTCCCGTGTTTACATATATACCCGTTGCCATTTCAAATCCCCCCAGCACCTTGTCTCTTGGAATAATTCGTAGATACCAATCTTTAAAAGGATATATGTAAAAATTATGGGGAAAGCGGCCGGCGTGACGCACTTCCAGTATCTTGAGTAGTCTTTGCCAAATAAATGAAAGGCTTTCCATTTCCTGATATGTTATTTGCCCAAATGTTTTTCGTCTCTCCAGTGGTACCACCCACACTTCATCAGGCCACTGGGAATATGGCGGGCAAATAATCTCAAACTCCCCTATTTTGAAATGCTCACCCCAATATTTCACATCCTTTTCAAGCTTTGGAACCTGAATATCTTTACTATCTGGTACGACGGTGATCTGCGCATGAGGATGCCCTACAGATTCTCCGGCATCATGTCCTGAATTTCCAAATATCACTACACTTCCCGATTTTTGGTGCGTGCTATACCTGTTTATATACGTCTCAATCCCAAGTCTAAACTGCTGAACTGACACCTGAGTCATGCTTTTAACATGTTCCGGAGTTAGGATAACTACCTCATGAATAGGAGTAAATGGAAATTTATTTTTCTTAACTCTCACCTGCCATATTGAATTTTTCCGCTCCTCTTCTATTTTAAAAACAGTTACGTCTTCTGGCTCTTCATGTTCAGGACAGAACACACAGCCCTTTTTTTCAAGATGCGGGCGTGACGCACGTTTAGGCGCATTTATAACCCAGGAATCAGTATTTGGAATCTTTAAAAAAGTAAAATCAGACACATAATTAGTATCAAGGATCAGACCGAAACTATCAAGTATCCGAGCCTATTTAAGAAGGGTTTTGAGCGCATACATGGCGGTTTGAGGAGTAACACCATATTTCTCTTTCAATTTGTTAAACAACGTACTCACCTTAGGGTCTTCTAATACTTCCTGCGCAAAGATAGCCGCATCCAGTTCCTCTTCATCCAGCACGAAATCTCCCTTTTCATTAATTTTAATAAATTTCCCGGGATTTTCTTTTATTAACTTATCTGCAATTGGATTTATTTTTACATCAAACTCACTCTCTTGTGTTTCGTTACTAGAATCTGCTGAAGTATCTGATGTGCTGCTTGTTGGATCCAGGTGATCTTCAGGTTCATCTTTAAAGGCATTGTCAAATGCCTGAGGCCCAGTTGTACTTTCTTCGTCTTTGGCTTCCGGCTCCTCTACAACATGGTCTGAAGGTACCACTTCAGGGCTTGCCATAGATGGTGAAACAATTACAGGTTCTGGTTCGGGATTATTAACCAATGGTTCTTCAGGTGTTATTGGCTCAGCCAGTAGAACCGTGTTTTGAGGCTCAGAGTCGGGTTCGGGATTGTTTACTGAGGGTTCTTCAGGTGTTGCTGGAACTTCAGGCATTACAGTATTTTGAACTTCTTCTACAGGCTCTGGTTCAGGAATAGTTGGAGTGCTAGGTGCTTCAGGTGTGACAATGGGTTCCACAGGTACTACATTTTGGAATTCTGCAGGTGTTATTGAAGGCACATCTGACCTTTCAACTGGTACTACAGTAGGCTGTGCTACTTCAAATACTTGAGGCGTGGTTGTAGTGGATTCAGGGGTTGGAGACGGGAATGTGGGATTTAGTTTGTGATCAGGCTCATTTGCAAAAGCATTTTGGACTACGTCAGGAATAACTGTTGGTGAAGGCGGAACTGAACTTAACGCATCTACCGGTCTTACTCCAGGAACCGGAGGAACACTCGCAACTGAACTTTCTGCTGCAGTGACAGGCACTCCGGGTACTGAACCCAAAGTATCAACGCTCTTGTCTCCTAATGATTGTGGGTTTGAAAAATCTACTTGTGTAGCTTCTACTTTACCCAATGTTGGAGCATTTTGATCTACAAACTGAACACCAGCCAGATCTGCAACCTTTTTTCCAAGACCTGGAATGTTTTTAAAAAAATGTCGAGGTTTTTTTGTTTCTACTGCCATATTTCTACTTTACAAAATATATGCCTTTTTTACAAGACCATAAAGACGGTCAAACACCATCAATTAGCCTTAATTTGCTATTTGTAAGAACACATGATATACTCCAAATTAAGGTGCATTGTGAGTAAGGTGAGCTATATAGATTCTTCTAGAAACCCCCTTCCCACGGCAATTATATTTCATGTTACGAAGACAATTTCTTACATTTAGAGACATCTTATCTTAAAGGAGGTGAATTATTTTTATGACAAAATTATACGTTGGAAATCTTCCATACACAACAACTGACGCTGATTTACAGAGTTACTTTGGACAGTACGGAACAGTTACTTCTACTCAAATAATCATGGACAAATACTCTGGAAGGAGTAAAGGGTTCGGATTTGTAGAGATGGAAGATGACGCTGCAGCTCAAGCTGCAATTGAAAAATCAAACGGATCTGACATGGGTGGACGCAACATAGTAGTATCAGTTGCAAGACCTAAGGAAGATAGACCTGCAGGCGGAGGCTTTGGTGGAGATCGCGGAGGACGCGGTGGATACCAAGGAGGAGGAAGCCGAGGAGGCGACCGTGGTGGTGACCGAGGAGGTTACCGCAACGACCGTTAATTATTATCATCCTGAACTTGCTTCAGGAAGTGTTTCCCGAACTAAGTTTGGGAATGATAGTAAACCATAAAACCCCAAGTAGAAATACAAGGGGTTTTTTGGTGCCCCTATTTAGCTTCAATTGAGATGGCACCTCAAACAGGCACAAAATTAAATCACTTCATTCTCCTCTATTACCAGGTTGCCCAAAATTAGATCGGGCGATTTAGCATACGAATTAACAAAATCCCCATATGAATTACCTTTGTTCTTTATCTTATATCCTTTAAAATAGCACAATATCTCCTCGCGCTTCAGCCAGCTAGATTCTTTCTCTCCTAAATAATATGGGAGTGAACAAAAGTCCTTAAAATCAATTGTATTATGAGATATTTTTGTAGGATTTAGGTGAATGTACCTTGAAAGATGTAAAAGATACGAGTCACCTCGTACCAAAGAAGCCTTATATGCATTTTGAAATAAAGGCCCTACTCGTTTGTATTTTCTATTAAAGTACATGACATAACTAGTCGTCAATCTTTTCATGAATCTCACGATTGAGTCTTTATTTTTTTGCTTGATCTGAAGATGAATATGATTAGGCATCAATGCAAAAGAAAGTAAGTCCAATTCTCCATGCATATTGTTTTGAAGAAACGTACGTATTCTTGGGACATCTATTTTTGCAACTTCTGAAGGATCTGCCAAATACAGCTTCAAATATCTCTGAAATACTACACAGTCCTGCTTATCCAGAAATATATCCCGCTTCTCAACACCTCTGTTGTATATATGATAATATCCGCCTTCAACATATGTTTTTACTATATTTTTAGCTGGCATGTATTCAGGGTATTCCTATGTGACCAATTTTGCAAGCTAAATGAGGTGGCACCTCAATTAGGCATGGGCGGGTACTCATAAGCTAAAAGGAATCAAGGTAGGGTTTTTTGTGGGGAAATTTCACATTATGGGATGAATTGTGTATAATACTACCCTTATGCCATCTAGCGAACGGCCACAACGTAATATCGTTGCATTAACCGGTACAGGAAACTCTGAGTACAGCAGACGTTTACACCCCGTACTGGAAGCAGAGCTTGAAGCTCGTGGATTTCACTTGCGAAAAAAGGGACTGTATAAAGAAAGAATTACTGACTCAACTGTTTTTACGTCAGGCACATCAGGATTAATAATTGGTGATAAAATTCCTACACCTTCAAGTGTATTTAAAAACGTTACAACAGTTGTAGTGGGGAAAAATCAAAATGATGAATATGGAATATCAACTGCAACTAGCGCACTTGAAAAAGGGGCTGCAGCCTATATTACTCTTGGAAAAAATCCGCAAAAAACTGGTGAATATATTGCGTATAGGATGGCCGATATTATCAATAAACGCCGACAAAAACTTATAGAACTTCATACCGCACAACTTGGAAATATGTTTCTAAATACTTTATCAAGAGAATTAGTAACACCAACTGGAAAATTCGAGCTTCGGATTAATGAAGCAAATATGCTCTACCTCTTATTTAATTCAGAAAAATCTGTAGTTACTCTCAAAGACTTGGAGCAATTTAATGACAAAAAATTCACTCAAGGGGCACTGTATCATTGGAGAAACAGATTAAACACCTATCTTGAAGGCTCTGGGTACTCTATTGCTAGTCGCTATGGAGAAGGCTACACTCTAAAAACATGTTAAAAATACTCCTGGAGGGATTTAGATCTTGCCCATCGCGCGCATGCGCTTTTCTTCTGCTTCATCCAGAATCTTTTTACGGATTCTAACATTCTGAGGAGTTACTTCTACCAGTTCTGAATCATCTATATACTCTAGTGCGTCTTCCAGTGTCATTACTTTAGGTGTATCCGCATGTGCTGAAACTCCTTCTCCTTTTGAGCGCATATTAGACTGCTGTTTTATTTTACATACATTAATTCTCATGTCTTCCGGTCTGGAGTTTTGTCCTATAACCTGACCTTTGTAAACAGGAGTTGCCGCACCTATAAATAAAGTGCCCCGGTCTTGTGCATTAACCAGTCCGTAGTGAGTAGTAACACCTGATTCAAATGAAACCAAAGAACCACGGTCGCGAGGTAGCGCGTCTCCTACTTCTTCACGGTATTCCAAAAAGATTGAATTTATAATTCCAAGACCTCTGGTATCAGTTAGAAATTCTGATCTGTATCCAAATAAGTCCCTAGTCGCAATAATAAATTCATACATTACAATACCGTTATCTATATTCATTTCCACAAGCTGCCCGTGCCGGGTTCCCATTTTTTGCATAACTACTCCACTTACTTCTTCAGGAACTTCTATAAACACCTGTTCATAAGGAGTCATTTTTTTACCATCTACCATTTTTGTAATAACCTGAGGTCTACTTACTTGGAATTCGTACCCTTCACGTCTAAGTCGCTCAATAAAGATAGCTAGATGCAATTCTCCACGTCCTGAAACAGCCCAACCACCGGTTGGATTTCCTTCAACTCTAAGCGCCATATCCGTCTCAAGTTCTTTATACACACGCTCTTCAATTTGACGTGATGTTTTAAACTCTCCTTCTTTTCCAGCAAATGGTGAACCATTAACCGCAAATGTCATACGCACTGTAGGCTCTTCTATTTTAAGTAATGGAAGTGCCACGGGAGTATCTACATCAGCTATAGTTTCCCCTATATTTACATCCAAAATTCCGGTTATAGCTACAATGTCACCTGCATAAGCCTCTGTTGCATCAATTTTCCCAAGTCCCTCAAATGTCATAAGACTTGTTACCCTAATCTTTTTCTGCACGCCCTCGCGGTTTATATGCATAATTTCCTGGTTTGCTGTAATTTTTCCGTTTAAGATTCTCCCTATCGCGATTCTTCCTTTGTGTGTGTCGGCGGCAATAGTGGTTACTAACATCTGAAGTGGGGCTTCATTGTCTAATTTAGGTTCTGGGATATTTTTAAGAATTGACTCAAATACAGGAGCTATGTCAGTCATGGTAGATAAATCAGGTTCAAGCCCTGCTAGACCATTTTTAGCGGATGCATACACAATAGGGAATTCTGCTGTTTCGTCATCTGCACCTAACTCTATAAACAAATCAAATGTTTTGTTAATTACGTGGTTAATACGTGCGTCTAGCTTATCAATTTTATTAATGACTACAATAATCTTGTGCTTCATTTTTAAAGCCTGTTTTAATACAAATCGTGTCTGAGGCATAGGGCCTTCTTTTGCATCAATAAGAAGCAAACATCCGTCAGCCATGGTCAAAACGCGTTCAACTTCTCCACCAAAGTCAGCGTGTCCTGGGGTATCAATGATATTTATCTTAAGAGGCTCACCGTTTTCGTCCATGATAGAAACGGATGCATTTTTGGAAAAAATAGTAATTCCGCGCTCACGCTCCAGCTCATTGTTATCCATAATAAGATGTGAGTCATCATTGAATTCTTTTCCTAAAATAGTTTTTGCCTGACGAAGTAAACAATCAACAAGTGTTGTTTTTCCGTGGTCAACGTGGGCAATTATGGCAACATTCCTAATATTTTTCATGTGTATTAAAAAGAAAAATCCCCCGGGCACATGGGGGTATACCCTATATTATAACAGATTTACCGTCAGGATGAACATACGTTTTCGTTTTGTCTGAAATAAACTGCTTGCGTAACCCCACAAGCTGTTTACTCTCAATTTCAAACATTTCAATATCCTCATCCGTTATCTCACTTTCGTGAGTATCTTGTGTCATAGGAACTCCTGTAACCCATGTGAAAAATTTTCTAATAGAATCATAGCTGTCTAATACTTCATCCCGTACTCTATCTGCGGTATCATATGTGGGCGATACGTCTACCAGCCACAACTGCGGAGACTTACCGCGTACAAATCCGTACATAAACTGCCCAGGCCAGATATCACATGGAAGTTCACCGTTATGTGAAATTTTGTCAGCATAATAATTTTGCAATCCTTTCACTAGAGACTTTGACTGATCTATGAACTGTTCTTTTTGAAAGTCGGAAAGTGTTCCTTCAAATAGCTTTACTTCAGGAACCACTTGTAAAAGCTCACCCTCATCAGGGTGAAACCATTTGTCACGAATAAGCCCTGTCCGCAAGACGGGAAATCCCCAATCTAGCCTCATTTTATCAAAAACCTCTTTTCCCTCCCGCAGTACATCTTCCCCAAAGTATGAGTTTTCCCCTTGATCACCGTGCCTACCTGAACGCACCACTAGTGATGTGCCTTCAACCTTCCATTTCTTCTGGTATTCTTTTGAGTGAGACGATATAGGCGTAAATGCGCGAGGCATATGTTCTTTTGGCATAAAGGCTATTATATACAAATTTAGTACATAAATCAAACTATAGGTTGTTTTTACGGTGATCTACCACTCTAAAAGAGTTTACTGTATGATAAATTAGATGAGTAATTTTGGAAACACACTAAAAACAAATCTGATCTACGTATTTTTAGGAATCCTGGCTTTAAATGTAGCAATACTTGACTACATGGTGTTTTTTGGAAGCCCTCGCGGAATTGTCCAGAATATTAACGTGGGAAATAAAACAGCCTCAAGCATGCCGCAAACTTCCACCACTTCCCAAACTACTGCGAGTCAAAACGGAACCACACAGCAGTTCGCCGCTTCTTGCCCTAATGCATGTCTTGCGGTTATTAAAACAGCCACAGAATCCATGAAATTAACCCAAACTGTTGTGAACAACACAACTACTCAGTCGGCCGCTGTAAGTTCAACTCCGCAGGAATATTTTATTCCTTTTGGAGCCACCAGCGGAGTATCCCAAGGCTCTTACACCACTCTTCCTGCTCTTCAAGCATATATAAATACAAGTCTGTATCAAAATATTCAAAGCATAACGCTTGAGGTATCAGCAACTATTCCTAATGGAAATCAGAGCATCTCAATCCAACTCTATAATGCAACTGACGGCTATGCTATCACAAATTCCCAAGTCACTATGTCGGGAGGAACTCCACAGCTACTTATAAGTCCTAACCTTACACTTCCTACAGGCAACAAGCTCTACCAAGTGCAAATTAATACCCAACTAAACTCTTCAATTACCATAGATCAGGCACGCCTTCACATCACTACAAATTAACTCTACACTGTACTTGTATATAAGAAATAGTAGGCGTATAATCCAGCTTATGGCAAGCCAAGAGTCAAAACCACCACGACTTGCCCCACTAGATTTTAAAAGTAATAGAGTTCCTTCTCACATTGGAAACACACCTCCACCACATGATGCCGCAGAACGCTCAGAACTAAGCCAACGCCCAGTTGAAAACGCAACTCCACTACCACAACGATCAACCAGTTCTGACAGAGGCACTGATCACAACCACAGATGGCGAATTGATGAACCAAATGGCACTCACTCAGAAGGTGTTTGCAGGCACTGTGGTGTCACAAAGCAGTTCAGAAATTGGCTGGCAGAAACTGACTATATAACAAATGCGGAACACCGCATAGAAAACGTCTAACTAGCAGTCTTCTTCACAAGAGAAAAAATTAAACCTATCTCACTCCAAAAAACTCACCGGGAGAAAGTATAATTCTATTCCCGTTTTGTTTTACAATTGTCCCATTAACCATAATTCTCGTCCCTCCTGAAATACTTGCTTCTTTTGTAACTGCAGAAATTGAAGCACCATCATCTACCATCAGTTTTCCATCTTCCAGAAAATATGTGGTAAAAGCGTCATTACTTTGAACATCCTCTATTTGAGCGTCTTGCTCTTTTAAAGTTTTTAATTCACTGTCTTTGGAAATAATAAGCTTACTATTCTGCTCTAACAGAGGAACGTAGCGCTGGCGGGCTACAGCAAATCCACCTGCAAAACCTGCAATAAGCGCAAGAACTATAGTCGCCACAATTGTGTTTCGCATTTTAGCTATAGTACTCCCTAGAGTTAAAGCTGTCAAGAAATGGAATATAATAAGAGAGGTTAACTTTTTTTCTTTCCTTTACCTTCAAACGCGTTTTTGATTTTATTTACTGCTACCTCGGCTAGTGACGCCCCTATTCCCATGGCTGTCTCGCCAGGATGACTCGCTATGTTTGAGATAATATCCATTTTTTCCTGAAATATTTTTTCAAACTCCTCAATCTTTTTCTTAATATAAAATACAGCAATAACCAGTGCAAGTAAAATGATTATCCCGAGAGTCATGTAGAAAATTGACATGACGTAAAATATGTTTTCTAAACTCATGAGTTTAGTATAAAGTAGCATGTATTACGTATCAAGTATGAGATCTGTAAGAAACAGTAAGCTAGAAGCTAGAAGCTAGAAGTCAGAAGTTAGAAGTCAGAAGTTAGAAGTTAGAAGTTAGAAGTCAGAAGTTAGAAGTTAGTAGTTAGTATTCGGTAGCTATTTGTTAACTTACCAGCTTTGCGGTAGTAACTATTTTTTTAATTTTTCCGTCTTCCATTTCTATGGAATCAAGGCCTGTTGTTCTTATATATTCAGCTAGTAATTCTGAAAGTGTTTGCTGCTGCTCTTTCATTTCTTCGCGTGCCGCTTTTATTTTGTTACCTACCTGAAGCACTTCGGGACGCTTCATAATTTCAGATTTTGTGGCTGTTTTAATCTTTGTTGCCTTCTTGGCATCTTCTTCATGCTGCTTAAAGGTGGCGTCATTTAATAACACGTTACTTAGCATATCTGACTGCTCTGCAATCTGTAGTTTAAGTTTTTCAAGTGTTCCTAAATGTCCGCGGATTAAATTCTCTAATGATAGTGAAACGGTAGCTGCGTTTTCACCTGCACTCATAGTAGTGGTAGTTTCCTCAACTGTTTCACCCTCAATAGCGTCCTCTGTGGTTTTTATAATGTTGTCGTCTTGCATGAATAACTAATATAAGATAAATTGGCGCAACAAATCAAGGGGGAAATTAATCAGCATTGTCATCCTGAAGCTTGCTGAAGGATCTCATCCTAAACCTCTTGTCACTTCAGATAGCTCAAGTTTTTCAAAAAGATTTTCCCACAATGGATTTTTTGATTCGATCAAATTTATCTTTTTTGTCCTCAACCACCCTTTTATCTTCTTTTCTGCAGCTATTGCATCTGAAGGATTCAAAAATTCTTCAAAATACACCAATTTATCAACGTTATATTTCTTAGTAAACCCTGAGATAAGCTTACTTCTATGCTCTCGTGTCCTCCTAGAAAGGTTGTTAGTTATACCTGTGTAAAGAACTTTATTTGTCTTATTGGTTAATATATAAACAAAATAATGCCTCATATCAAATTCAAAGATTCTTCGTTTCTCTCAGAATGACACTACTAAGTTCTATCTCTCTACCTCTACCGTGAGGTCTAGAAATACTTTTTTGCCGGTTGCCACTTCAAATTCTTTTCTGGACATGAGTCCTATTTCACGTATCATAAATGCGTTTTTTCCTATTACCATTTTTTTGTAATGCAAATCAGGCACTAGAATACGGGCCTTTATATACATGGAACCATTTGGGCGCTCAGTTTTTTCATCTGCCACCACTCTAATTTTATACGGTAATTCTCGCCTTAATTTTAAGTATGCTTTTTCGCGGATTACTTCTTCTACGTATGTAGTGGAATCCATGTTAAGTGCTGCAATAGGCATTCCTTCACGCTCCACAAACTTTTCGCCTTCAGGCAAAAACTTAAAAATTTCATCTATCAAATTTATAATATGCAGATTTTTGAGTGCTGAAACATGAACTACCGCGTCAAATTCTTCCTCCATAAATTTATACTGAGCAATGAAGTCAGGAGTTCTAATATCAGACTTGTTATACACCATGATTTTAGGACATCGTAATTTACGAACCAATCCTAGTACGCGGTTTTCCTCAAGTCCGCGCTCGCGGGATTTATCGACGATATAAAGTGCAGCATCTATGTTTTGGGTTAATGCCTTTTCAGTTTCCATGTTGGCAGCTTTTCCTGACATGAGTTTAGCTTTCGCAAAAATTCCCGGAGTATCTACAAATAATATTTGACCATCCTCATTTTCAAATACTGCGTACAGCGGTAATTGGGTAGTTTGAGGCTTAGGGGAAGTTATTGCCACCTTCTGCCCCACCAGGTTATTTACGAGCGTCGACTTCCCAACGTTAGGACGACCAATCAAGGCTACTGTACCGACCTTCATTAGATTCTCTCCTTTCCCATAGCGAGTAAATACCGGGAGTCTCTGGATGAAATCCAAGAGTTAACGGTATTCACCAAGGTACTTTTTCCTACATTTGAGCGCCCTATAAGCGCACCAGTTCCAACTTTCATTTTTTATAACTACTTTCTTTTCTAATAATTAGGTTAGAAAAAATATGTTGAGGCTCGTAACCGAAGGTTATGAGTTACATATACTGTAGAATTATACCATTTACGCATGGACTAGTTCACGCTTACCTTTTATTGCCATGAATGGATTTATAAATTTCCGAATATCCCTCTCAGTTAAAGTCGTGTCACTAATTTTTTTAAACAAATCTCCCATGTAATCTCCTATCACAATAGATAAGCCAGTTGTAACCTGTGCATCAAAATTACTTTTCGGAAAAATGTCCTTCACATGTGCATCAAATGCTACTAATAATCTTCTCCCATTAATAAATGTGCGTAGTTCTTGATCATTTATATTCGGGATAGAAGAATAAATCTCATAGTCCCCATCGTTGGAAACAACTAACCCAAAATTTTCATTCCCATATGAAAAAATCCCAGATTCAGAAATTTTACACACAGGCCATAGCTCTTGGTTTCGCGCATTATCATTTTGAAATGCACCAAACAACTTATGTGCATATATTTGAGACTCCACATCCATCTGGGGACCTACTAAAATTGCAGCTTCATCTTCTATCTGCTCTACCCTAAATCCAGAAAAATCCACTTCGCTCCCTTTTTTTATGTATGCTTTTCCCCAAAAGGAAAACCCTGGAACCAGACACATGTCAAATTTATTATTCCCACTAAAACTCTTACCAATTACAGGCATCATTTTGCCTGATGGGTATCTTGTATCTTCTGAAACAATAAATGGTCTTAAAAACTCTTCACTCATCTGAATATTATAGGCTTTATCAAATCACAAAGCAACAAGGTACGTATTATTTAGATGTCACCACAGACTATATAAAATTATATTTTTAAAATTCGTGCCTAATTGAGGTCTAACCTCAATTAGCCTCAGAATTTTCGATATAATACGAAATGGGCGAGTGCGTCATGGACTTTTAAAGCGGTTGAGGTTAAAATAAGAGGTCTAAGGGGTATGGTGAAATGGTATCACGGAGGTCTCCAAAACCTTTGTTTCAGGTTCGAGCCCTGATACCCCTGCAAAAAATTCTGCTTTCTACTCCCCTTTTCTCACTTCTGTTATAATCACACTCTATGTATGATGTTCCGTTTTCCGAACAGTGGGTGCTCGACCTTTGCCTAAACCAATTAAACGTACTTCGGATATTTATTATCTTCCCCGCTATTGTATTCATTTGTACAACGCTATATGTATTTATGAAAGAAAATACACTAAGTTCTATTGTTTTACGTCTGGTTTTAGCTTACATCACTCTAACCGTCATATTCTTCTGTTACTCTGTCTCATGTTGTATAACTGGACTTTTTCATTGCAGCATCGCACACACTTTCTACAAAGGTGTACGGCCTGCTCATGCAATTCATGCGCAAATCAAACAACGAATTCTTGAAAACAAGAATATTCCTCAAAGTCTTAAGGATTTACAAGAAATGGATCCCTCAAACTACAAATTAATGTCTGAAAATGCAAAAGTTAATTATGTGTATGATCCAAAAACTAAAACGTATGCATTTTTTGTAAGACCTAGTAAATATAGATTTGTACTTTTTGACTCTAAAAACGATTATAAAATATATGAAATTAACCAGCTATTCCCTTCCAATAATAGTTCTACATATTTTGGAGGATCATATCCCCCTGACTACCCCGGCCCATGGGACAAATTACCGGAATAGCGCATTTGAGATAATCCCTTTATGAAGCTCATGTCTTATAACATTTTGGATGGCGGGGAAAATCGCATTCCTGAAATTATAAAAGTTATAAAAAATGAATTGTCTCATTATGCCTCTGATCACTATCCGACTGTAGTTGAATTAGATTAGCACAGTTTTCTTACACCCCTATTACACCACATGCTCAATGCACATGTTATCATTAACAAGATTAAGTACTTATGTTGCGCCGCATGAAATTATATGTGTCTAGAACATCTACTATTTGAAGTCACAAATTATGAAAAAACTTTTACTAGCGCTATTCTTTCTCATTCTTTTTTTAACACGCACTGAACGTGCGTATGCGATTGATATTCCTCAAATGATAGGCGACTTATTTCCAGATTTACAAATTGAAGTAGTAATAAACCCCTCTCCTACCCCTACAAAAACTCCGGAATTAACAATTACTCCTACAATAACCCCCACCCCATCTCAACCCATCACGGTGATACCACCTATTGCTCTACCCAGTATAACTCCAGTAATAACCGACACTCCTGAGGCTACCCCTACTATTACACCAAATCCAACGCCTACACCATTAATACCCATAGGAAGCGCTGATACTGATGATAGTCAACCAACAGTTACTCCTACACCCAGTCCTACACAAAACGTTTTGGCTTCTCAAGTCCAAAATAATGATGAACCACCGGTAGTACCAAATATTTTAAATAACCCAATTGCAGCGATCGAATATCCTATCACCTTATTAGAGAAAACATTGCCCCAGGAATTATACAAAGGTAGCTCTGTCACAATTGGAAGAGCACTTAATCTCGGAATTTTTTCCATACTATTAATCATTATGGGAGTTTGGCTCATTAAACCACAGTCATTTAGACAACTTTCTGGAAGTGTTGGAATACAAAGCTTAATAAAACAAACAGGTGCATTTAAAAGAACTGTATTTCCACCAGTATTTAAAAAAGAAAAGTTATTTCAATGATGAAATTATCAGCCATACTAAAAACTATTGGTATTATTATACTTGTAGCGGGGGTCTCCATTCTGACTTTTAGCCTATACAGTCAGTCTCCTGCCGCGGGAACAACCAGAACATTTTCAACTTACACCCTGCTTACTTCTTCGTGGGAAAAATACAAAGAAGAATTTATTAATCAGGACGGACGAGTAATTGATTATTCCAGAAATAGTGTTACCACCTCTGAGGGGCAAAGCTATGCACTCCTCCGAGCTGTATGGGTAGACGATAAAGAAACATTTGACCAGGTCTGGAAATGGACTCGTGAGAATTTGAAACGTCCGAATGATAATCTCTTTGGTTGGCAATGGGGGGAACGTGAGAATAATCAGTTTGGATTTATAACAAATGGTGGAGAAAACTCAGCAAGTGATGCAGACTCAGATATTGCCCTGGCTTTGATCTTGGCAGGAAGACGATGGAATGATCAGCAGTATATAGAGTCTTCAAGAATCATACTTTCCGACATTTGGAAATACGAAACAGCGACAGCAAATGAAAAAAGATATTTGACAGCCGGAAATTGGGCAACAACAGAAAATGAAATCGTTATAAATCCTTCGTATTTCGCACCATATGCATATCGCATTTTTGCATCAGTTGATCCTGAACGGGACTGGATGAGTCTGGTGAGTCCAGGGTATGATCTCCTCACCCGCGCCGGGAATGAAAAACTAGATAAAGAAAAAGGCGTAGGACTTCCTCCTGATTGGATAATCATTGAGCGCAAAACTGACATACTCAAGGCAGCCAACCTTCCTAATTTTACAACGAACTACTCATATGACGCGCTTCGCACTCCTTGGAGAGTTGCAGTTGACTATACATGGAATAAGAATGAAGAGGCACGCACCTATTTGGCAAATTGCTGCCAAACACTCACTGATTCCTACTTAAATGAAGGAAAACTTTTTGACACATATTCTCATGACGGTAAAAGTATGAGTACGATTGAAAGCGCATCTATGTATGCAGCATCCCTCCCGTATTTTATGCAACAAAATCCCGAATTAGCCAAAAAAATATATGAAGAAAAGATCATAAAATTATACTCAAACGATACGAATTCTTTTAATGAAAACGTTCCCTATTATGAACAAAACTGGCTATGGTTTGGGGCCGCTTTCTACAATGACTTTATACAGCCATTTAACTAACTGCCATGAAAATAAAACCCTTTATACATACTGGCCAGGTCAGCAAATTACTCCTTTTTGCCAATATTTTGCTAGCATTAATTTATTTTTCTTGGTGGTTTTTTCCGGATCACATAGGTAATCCCTATCTGTATGGTCTCCTTTTTTTTGGTGAAATCTATCACATTGTTATTGCGGGAATGTTTTGGGCCACGGTCTGGCCAAGAAAACAACGAAGCATCCTTCATCCTCATAATCCACAATTTTTACCGTTAATTGATATCTTTATACCCGTCGCAGGTGAACCCATAGAAATTATAAAACGTACGGCACAAGCGGCAAAAAATATACGCTATGGAAACCACAAAGTTTTTATTCTAAATGACGGATTTGTTTCCGGTAAGGATAACTGGCAGGACATAGAAGAACTTAGTCAAAAAATTGGCGTAACTTGTATTACCAGACGAACACCCGGGGGCGCAAAGGCAGGCAACATTAATCACGCTCTATCAGTAACATCTGGTGAAATTGTTGTGATCTTTGATGCTGATATGGTTTCCAACCCAGAATTTATAGAAAAAGTACTACCATACTTTCAAGATAATCGTGTAGGATTTGTCCAAACACCCCAGTATTACCAGAATTCACACCTAAATAGTATTGCGGGAGGGGCATGGGAACAACAAGAATTTTTCTTTGGGCCGGTGATGCGCGGCAAAGATACTACTAATTCTGCTTTTATCTGTGGTACAAATGTTGCAATTCGCCGCCAAGCATTAATAGAAGTTGGAGGATTATATGAAAAGAGTATTGCAGAAGATTTCTTAACTTCACTTTTCATTCATAAGAAAAAATGGAAATCACACTATGTTTCTGAAGTACTTGTGGTAGGTTTAGCGCCCGAAGATTTACTTGCTTATTATAAACAGCAGCTGAGATGGGCACGAGGATCACTTGAAGTCCTATTTGGATCAAACCCATTGTTTATGAAAGGATTGACTTTATGGCAAAAACTCCAGTATCTTTCCTCGGCTCTTTATTACTTTAACGGCCTTGTCATTTTAATTGATATTGTTATGCCGCTTGTATTCCTTTATACCGGCTTACAACCCGTGGCAGCAACTACTACTTCTTTTGCATTATATTTTATTCCGTTTATGTTCTTAAATTTATATACGTTGTTTATCGTATCGAAAGGACAATTAAGCTTTCGCGCAATTTCATTTTCTCAAGCAAGTTTTATGCTGCAGCTTGTAGCATTGCGCTCAGTACTTCTACGTCAAAAAATGTCCTTTAGTGTTACCCCTAAACAAAAACAGCAGGGATTATTTTTATTCTTAGTCTACCCTCATCTTTTTTATATTCTTCTCACCTTACTTGGAACTGTTATAGCAGTTAATCGTGAAGGAATTAACCCTTCAGTTACAACAAATATTGCATGGTGTCTTTTAAATATTGCACTTTTTATTCCGTTTATTGCAGCTGCCTATCCTTGGAAGCAGATCTTTAAGAAAAAGCATACAACACAACGCCTCTCCTATGAATAGTAAATTTTTTTCCTCATATCTCTTTTATATTCTTATTGGAACAGCAATTATAGTGAGCTTCTTAACTTTATTTTCGCAATCTATACGGCTGGATGAGGCTCAGTCAATTTGGCAATCAACAAAATCACCTGCAACGCTTTTGAAACTGTTATCAGAAGACGTACACGTACCGCTTTACGGCCTACTATTGCATTACTGGATGCAAATATTTGGCAATACTATTACAGCCGCACGCAGTCTTTCATTTATTTTTTACTTAGCAACACTTCCCGTTCTTTACCTGGTAATAAAAGAGACAGCAAATCAAAAATTGGCACTCATATCCGTCACTTTATTTGCACTGTCACCTTTTATTGTTTGGTACAGTTCTGAGGCTCGAATGTATACCTTGTTCACTTTAGTTACGTGCTTCAACCATCTGTATTTTCTTAGGTTTTACCGTAGTAAAGCTAAATCAGGCAAGGTAGGACTTTTTATTAGTACAATTATTGGACTCTATACTCATTATTTTTTCCTTTTCTTACTCGTCCCGCAGCTTATTTTTATACTTTTTAAAACAACAATAAAAACCCTTCCAAATAATAAGAAGGTGTTTTCACCATTTCATGAAAAATTATTTCTAACTACGTATTTAGGAATAGTTGGCGGGGCTGCATTATTTTTTCTCCCATGGATTTGGTACGTTTTAACCAACGGAAGTGTTGCGAATACTCAACCCATGATTATGCCGCCAACAAGCTACAACATATTTCAAGTATTCGTTAATTTTTTATTCGGTTTTCAAACTGACGCATTACAGTCAGGTATTGTATCCTTATGGCCAATTATTGTTTTAGTTATTTTCTTTATTTTTACAACAAAGAAAAAACAGTCCACTCAAGACATACACTATTTTACACTCGTCACGTTTCTTCCCATAACCCTTGTCTTTCTCGTCTCATTTGTAAGGCCCATTTTTCTGTCCCGATATCTAATTCTTATTACCCCAACATTGTTTTTTATAATAGCGTGGTTATTGTCCAACTATTCAAAAAAGATTTCAGCAATAACTACCACAGTTGTTTTACTTATTATGTTTTCTTTCATGGTATTCCAAAACATATCCACGGCAACACCTGCTAAAGAAGATTATCAGGGTGTTGCTACCTATTTACAAAAAAACGCAAAATCTCAGGATATTATAGCGGTAAGCGCTCCATTTACTATTTATCCGCTGGAATATACTTACACCGGAAATGCTAGGATGGCAACAATCCCTCTTTGGAATCGTTATATTGAGGGTGCAATTCCGCCATTTTCTCAGGAAAAATTTATTGAACAAATAAACAAATACAAAACTAACTACGCTTCTATCTATCTTGTATTGTCCTACGATCAGGGATATGAAGATAAAATTCGCCAATACATGAACCAAAACTTTGAGCTTATTCAATCAAAAAGTTTTTCTGAAGATCTTGAAATCAGAAGATACAGATTAAGATATCTAGCTGAGAACAAGGAGAATAATGAGGCTAATTGAGGTGCCACCTCAATTAGTTAAATAGGTTTTACCACGCAAAATCGTAAAAATAGTACACACCAAATAGATTACGTTCTCACCCTTCTCTTACACAACTTATAAATTATTTTTACAGCTGAGCTATATGATTATTTTTATTAAGAAAGGAGGCATATGGCTGAAGAATTATACACATGCGATGTCTGCGGAAACACAGAACAAGACCGTGACTATTTAGCAGAACACATGATGCGTGACCACGCACAAAAAACAATAGAAATAGGTGAAGGTGAAGAAAAATAAGTAATTTTAGCGGGATTGGGAGATATTAGTAATTGTATCATTTCCTCTTTCTTATTTTCTTCTTACTGATTCTACACATACAGATACTATACTTCAGGTATGAGAAAAGTTTTACTGGGTATGATACTCCTAGTTCTTTTAACAGCTGCAAGTTACGTTACCTAGTAATAGGTCTCATCATTGACACGCTGCAATTTTATTTTAGCCAGCAAAACAGCTCAGTTTGAAAATTTTACCCTCTTGCCCTACAATACTCTCATGAAGAAGCTTTCTGCCCTCATCTTAAGTAGTCTAATTTTGCTATCTGCATTTGTATTTAGAAACCAGATTCAGGCGGCTTCTTATAATTATTTGTATTATTCCCCTTGCAACAATCCAATCAGATATAGCATTGGTGAGATTGACGCAGAATTTAACCTAACACAGCAAGAAGTTTTAAAAAGGTCAAAAACTGCAGAAAGCATTTGGGAAAACGCTTCCAAAAAAAATCTTTTTGAGTACGACCCAAAATCTCCCTTTACAATAAGCGTGAAATATGACAAAAGACAAGGTCTTCGAAGCGAAGCAAACACGCTGCGAGGCGAGCTTGAATCCGAGCAGGGAAATATAGATTTACGCATAGCACGATTCAATGATAAATCAAATATATTTAAAAACGATGTGGAAACTTTAAATGCAGATATAGCATATTGGAATACTCAGGGAGGAGCACCGGAGGAAGAATATAAACGCCTGCAGGAACGCCAAGATACACTCAGAACTGAAAGTATACGGCTCAAAAAAGAGGCAGAAACACTCAACGCTACAACGGACAGCTTTAACTCTATGGTGGGGACACTAAACAAAACCGTAGAGACCTTTAACGAAGCGCTAGAAGCGCGTCCTGAAGGCGGACTTTATACACAGCATGGAGATTCAAAAAACATAACCGTGTTTTTTAATAACTCAGTTGATGAATTTGTTTATACAGTAACTCACGAAATGGGACATGCAATAGGAATGGATCACGTAAAGGATCGCAACTCACTCATGTATTCACAGGTTACAAAAGTACTTATACCCTCGACCTATGACTTAATTGAGTTAGAAAATGCCTGCAAAAAAGTGAGCGTATTCTCCCCAATCATAACCAAACTAGAATCCCTCAGATTCAAATTTTAAAAAAACTTGACTAAGCTTATTTTCTTTGAAATACTAAGTATATGGAAAACAATACAACTCCACCAGCGCCGCCAACAACTCCAGTCCAAACACCAGCAACACCTTCTGTTGAAGCAGTGCCTTCAACTCCACCTGTGCAACCACCTTCGCCTGTTACTCCTACAGCGTCCGTTCAAACTGCGCCAAGGCACAGTGGACATCCTGTCGCCAAAATAATTGCACTAGTTTTAGTTGCAATAAATATTTTATTAGCTCTCTATATTGGGGTTATGCTGCTTGGAAGATAAACCTGGATTTTAAAGACAATAATTAACTGTTGACATTTTGTAAGAATTTATTAATACTAATACTATGCCTGCCAAAAAGAAAACAATTAAAAAGACAATTAAGAAATCTTCAGTGCATAACGGATCAGCTCATACACACCCACACTACAGACGTCGCATGCTTTTGTGGACTCTCCTATTAGTCTCAGCATATCTTCTTTTCACACTCATTTGGAGTGGTGTTTATGCCTAAAAAATCCTCTTCCACTAAGACCACGCATCATAAACATGCCCAATATGGGCCACATCACATTTTATTTTATGTAATCTTGTTCTTTGTTGTGTTTGGAGTAACATATACCATTTTCTCTAACTTTGAATGGGCAGCCCAAGAGACAGAAATTACCACCACACAAAATGTGTATCAAGGAACCTACACCGGAGTTACACCCTGTGCAGATTGCTCGGGAATTACAACCACTCTAATGCTCAATGAGAATAACACAGGCAATCCTACTACATACTTATTAAACCTTTCCTATCAAGAGCGGGATACGACTGCAACAGAAACTGGAAAGTGGACTGTTTCTACATGGAAGAATAAACCGCTTATTACTCTTGTGCCGCAAGACAGTGCTCAAGTAACCTACTATCAAGTACTAAACAGTACTCAAATAAGACAATTAGATGGAGATAGAAATGAAATCCCCGATTCCATGCCCTTTACACTTACAAAAACCACCGAATAACAAACACCCTCTAAATAGTAAGAATCCTGTCTTGTAAAATCGTCAGTAGTTAGATGTTAGCAGTTAGTTGCCCTACTTACTTCTTCTTTTCGGGAATAAGAGGAGCCGTTAGCTTGGGTGTCTTGTAGTGTAATTTTTTAAGCCGTTTAACAATCATCTCAGACCTATCCAAAACTAATGATCCCGTTATAAATCCTCCTAAAATAGTAAACACGAACCAATACATAACATGCTCTAAATTAAACCTTGGTCTGAAAAAGAAATATACACCTATGTTAAAAAGAAAAAATGCAATATAAACTAGTTCTACAAACATTTCAAATCTGGGATACTTTACATCAAACTCATCATCCGTTAATAACAGCCCTATATAGATTATTATTCCTATAAGAAACCCTAATATAAGCGCTGCATAAAAGACGACCATATTATTTACAATTTCTAGGGGAATAAATACGTTAACTGTAGAAATTATTGTAATCAATAACACTGCGCCCACATATAAAACCACATGAGAAGTTAATAAATGAAAGAACTCTGAGTGTTGGAAAATATCATAAAACGGATCATGGTGCCTTTTTAGCTCAAAGCTTTTGGTTAAACTATGAATTACTAAAAATGCAAAGATAAACAGGAAAATAACCGTAAAAATAGTATCAGCTATAAAAAGGTCAGTAACTGATAGATACAAATTTAATTCTTGAACTAAGAAAACAAAAAGAAAACTCTTAAACCACACGTATACAATAGGCGTTAGTACAAACGCATACACAAACTGAACTAAATCAAAACGCAAAATTTCACGTTTTCCGGTGTGTCTATAAAGATACAGCGATGACAAAATCGCAAAGGTGGGAACCAAAAAAAGAACAATAAGTAACATAAATTCCTTTAACGATATATATAGTAGCGTATTTGGATATGGGACGCAAGGATACTAAGATTTTTTGAATTTCACTATCTCACGAAGCACAAAATCATATGTATTTCCAACGGTTATACTCCCCCGCGTGTTGTCTGATAGTGAAATTTTCCTAAAACCCAACTTTTCAATGTTTGAGAAAATATCCAAATATACCCTTTGCCTGTTTCTTAAAAATACCGGTAAGATAAACACAACTACTCCGTCATTCACTAATATTTTCTTAAATTCGGAAAAAGCCGCACTATATAATCTTTCAAGCTCAATTCTCACCTTTTCAAATTCATGTCTATGTAGCTCTTTATGAAGTGTCGGGCCTAAATAAGGCTCGGCCGCTATAGCATCCACTTTCTGCTTTAATGTTGACGATAATGTTCTCACGTCTGCCTTTTGAATATCTACCTCTACTTTTTCAACTGAACTTTCAAGTAGCCATTGTATGTTTTCCCGGCTATCAGAAATTGCCTTTTCTGATACATCACGACCCAAAATATGTTTATATCCTAAAATATAGGCTTCCTGGAGCATTGTTCCGCTTCCACAAAAAGGATCCAAAAGTGTCTTATCATCTGACACTTGGGCAAGATTTATCATTATGCGAGCCAGTTTTGGCGGCATAACTCCACTCTTCATATCCCTCACAGGTCTTCCAAAATCCCGTTTAGAAAATTCCTCAAACTCCTGAACACACAAAGTTTTACCTATAATAATTCCGTCATTAGTGGGAATAAGAAGTACCTCTGCCCCTTTCTGAATTAATTTATTTTTTGAAACTACAACTGATGACAAAAAGCGATCTTTTTGAAATGCAAAACGTAGTGAATAATTATAATCTGATAATTTATTTTTAATTTCCCTATATAAATTGTCCACTTGTGAAACTACCTGATCTATTAGACTAAAATCTTCACCTTCGTACACGCTAATCCCAAACTGTATTTTGTGTTCAGTCTGAGCAAAGATTTTCTCTGTTAAAAATTTCACATTTAGCGTTTCTTGAAGTGTTTCCATTGGTGACACACGGCACACAACCCCAATTTTTACCGTTCCCCCTAAGATTTTATTAAGCTGTAAGGGGTCAAGATTTGAAGCATCCACCAAAAATACCTCTCTTGTTTCCAAAGCCACTTGAAAAGATATATGTAGGTTTTGCAAAACTGCTTTAATTTCTGCTACTGAAAGATCAGCGTTGCGCCCCAAAACAAAAATGTAAGTTTGATTCACAACATGTATTATACCATCGTCAATTACATTGCGACCCCATGAAGAATAAAACGAGTAAGCGACACAGAGTAAACGAGGTGGAAAGAGGAAAGGCTTGTCCGGCTCTTTCAGTGAACGAGTTTTATGATGAATGGACAAGCAATGTTTTGACGAAAATCTTTGCTTCTTTCTTTTTTAAGAAAGAAGGGGAAATCTGTTACAATACCTTTGTGAAATCGTATCCTCATTTAAAATTCGAGACTGAAATATGGAACACAAATGCACTAACATGCGGCATTGATGAGGTAGGACGCGGATGTTTTGCAGGTCCTCTTGTTGCAGCCGGCGTGATACTTAAGCCTATTCAGGATATTGCAACTCAAAAATACATATTGTCATTTGGTATAAATGATTCCAAACTCCTTTCAAAACAAAAAAGAGAACTGATTAAAAAAGTTACTCAGGAATATATTTTGTTTTCTACTGTCCAATATGTTTCTATTGAGGACATCAACCTGGATGGAATCGGCAATGCAAATAAAAAGGCGTTTTTAAAAGTTGCGCAGGAGGTATTAAAAAATCACCCTGATGTCATTTTTTTAACTGATGCTTTTAAGATTCCTGAAATTAACACCTCAATTCAGAAAAATATTATACGAGGGGACAAAACAAGCATTAGCATTGCCTTGGCAAGCATTGTAGCAAAGGTGAGTCGCGACAATTTTATGGAAAATTTAAGCACAGAGTTTCCTGTTTACGGGTTTGAGAAGCACAAAGGATATGGAACAAAGCTTCACCGTGAATTTCTAAAAACTCACGGACCCTGCAAACACCACAGGACAGAATTCATAAAAAATTATATGTAACTCATTAGCACTTGACATAACTCTGCCATAAGCATGTAATAAATAGGTATGGTAGAAGTTTTAGAAAACCCAAATAAGTTCAGTAGGTTGGGACGAATGCTCAAAAAAAGAAGCACGCTTTCTATTCTTGTAGTACTACTTCTAACGCTTGGATTTTTTGTAACGTTTCAGCAATTACAAAAACAGCAAGAACTACGTCAATTTGCAGCACCAGGTGACAAACTAACCGTCAATACAGCCCAAACAATTCGTCCTTTTACCCGCCTTATGCTCGGCCAGGATCTTGTTAATTGGGAGCACAGTTGGGGCAAACCCTTTCCCAATGAAATCCCAAATTTGTCTCTTGCCATGAAAGAGCAAGGCGTTGGACTTATTCGGTATGCAGGCGGTCTGTGGGCAAATTATGTGGGGTTTGATAGAACTGTTGTCCAAAGGGTTCCTTATACTGATTGGAGCCGCAATGGACTCACATACTCATTTACCTATGGGACAGGAGAACTCGAGTCTCTAAATACACTTGCTGATACGGTAGGCTCTGAAGTCATGATCCAAGTAAATATTGCGCAAAACGACCCCTCCATGTGGGCGGACATGGTGCGCTATACAAATATTGAACGCGGCTACAACTTTAAATACTGGGAATTAGGGAATGAGTTTGATGTAGATGCCCAACTCAATATTACGCCAGAAATATATGCGCAGCGTGTTAAAGCATATGTAGATGCTATGAAAGCAGTTGACCCCACTATACAAATCATTTCCGGTGTTCCAGGAGCCGCACATGATGCGCCGCGCGTAGGCTATAATGACGCCATCACCGACATGTCTCATTATGTCACCCTTTCAGCTATAGCTACTTCCCCACAGGGAAGAAAGCCGGACGGTGTAAGTTATCACTGGTATCAAGCTTGTAACAACATAAGTATTCAAGATCTTATGAGATATCAATTCGCTAACACACCAACCAATTCCTGGAGAAATATTTACTCACGCATTTGGTCTCAAATTGCCCCCACAAGAATTAAAAACGAAGTGATTGGGTCATCCAGTCTTAAACAAGGAATAACTGAACTCAATTTTGATGCATGTAATTATGAAAACACATTAAATGGAAACCACTTAAATGCGATTTGGGCAGCAGACATTATAGGGCGACTTGCTTATAACGGTCTTGATTTTCTTACTTGGTATGAAGGATATGCAAACCAAGGATATTCAACTATATATGCCAATAACGCGGACAATCCAACACAGATATTTGCACGCCCCTCATATTACACGTTTTTTATGTACAACAAATATTTTGGAGATATGATGGTATCTTCTCAATCATACAATGAGACAGATATCTCTATATGGGCTTCGACTGACTCAAAAGAACCTGGAAAGCTAAAACTCATGGTCAATAATTTAACAGCCAATTCAATCAGTGTGCCTGTTGAAACTTTAGGATTTACAGCTAATTCAGGCATAACATATACGCTTAGGAGCACTAATCCTACAAACACCGCTGCCGGAAGCAATACTGCTTCTGCTCCTACTACTATAAATAATGTAAAACTTGATCTTAATAACTTAACCCAAACAGTCTCTACCATTCAACCCGTATCATTTATTGTAAGTGGTTCTTCATTTATTTATACCTTCCCCCCCTATACTACGACAGCTATTATATTAACATCAGGAGCAACTAGTAGCCCAACTCCCACATTACCATTGGCAACCGCAACGCAAACACCTACTCCTACACCAACAAGAACCCCAACGCCAAGCCCAACCAGAACTCCTTCTCCTTCTCCTTCGCCCAGCCCTACCCCTTTTCTTTCTCCAACTCCTTCATTTAGGCTCGGCGACATTAATCGCGACAATAAGGTAAACGTACAAGATTTGTCCTACATGCTTTCTAACTGGGGGACAAACAATCTCTTAGCGGATTTGAATAATAATGGCACAGTAAACACCCTGGACTTGTCTATTCTTCTTTCAAATTGGAAGCCTAATTAATCATGCATATATTAAACAAAAATAATAAATAATTCATGGTACGCGTACTTGAAAATCGCAATTTTATATACAAATTAGCACATACCTTTGCGCAAAAGAAAACCTTGTCTTTGCTTTTGGTGCTTTTTTTAACTGCCGGATTTTTCGTCACATACCAACAGTTACAAAAACGCCAAGATATACAACAAAATGCAGCAACGGGATATCCAACGGGATTTACAGAACAACAATTGGTGAATGGTATAACCAACGGCACTTCAATGTCTTTTGCTCCCGATGGACGGTTATTTGTAGCTGAACAAGGAGGAAGAATTTGGGTTGTTAAAAACGGGCAAAAACTTACGACACCCTTTATCACTCTTACTGTTAAATCTGACGGAGAACGGGGAATAGAAGGAATTGTAGTTGATCCCAATTTTGCCCAAAACAATTATGTATACGTGTATTACACAACAAACACACCTGACTCACACAACAGACTGAGTAGATTCACGGCAAATGGTGATGTGGCGTCTCCTACTGAAACAGTTTTATGGGAATTTGATAGTCATAGTGCATCAAATCACAATGGAGGTGCGCTTAATTTTGGCACGGACGGAAAACTATATGTTACAACAGGAGATAATGCTTCAGGGTCAAATGCCCAAACTTTAACCAATGACCATGGGAAAATTTTACGTATAAATCCTGTGCCCGATGACACTTCTACAACCGGAATAGATGAAAGAATTCCAACAGATAATCCTACTTCATTTACAACCCTGAGAGGTGGAACTTTTAGAACAGAGAGCCCCACAGGCAAATACCGTGCTATTTGGGCAATAGGATTCAGAAATCCATTTACAGCAGCGGTGCAGCCAGAAACTGGCAGACTGTACGTTAATGACGTTGGAGACAATGGGGGTATCAGATGGGAAGAAATCAATAATATCCTCAAAGGTGCTAACTACGGATGGCCAGAAGCATACGGAACACAAGGCAACCAGGATAATAGGCTTACGAAACCAGTCTATTCCTACCAACCTGAAGGATGTGCTATTACAGGCGGTACATTCTATAACCCTACCACAAATAACTTCCCTGCTAGTTATACTGGAAAATATTTCTTTGCAGATTATTGCGGTAACTGGATTAAAATTTTTGACACTTCAAATAATACAATTAGCACTTTTGCTTCCGATATCTCCGAACCTGTAGATCTTAAAGTTGGACCTGACGGCTCGTTGCATTATTTGGCCAGAGGAAGCAATGCCGTTTTTAAAACATCATTTGGCGGTGTTGCAGCCGTAGCCAGTGCCACCCCATTATCCGGCAGCTCACCACTAGTTATTACGTTTAGTGCGTCAGATAGCAGTGATAGCCAAGGCAGACCTCTCACATACACATGGAATTTTGGAGATGGAACTATAGGAAACGGTGTGTCACCATCACACACATATGCTCAAGATGGTATATATACGGCAGTGGTTACGGTGACAAACAATAATAACCAATCATCATCCGCATCTGTTGTGATCCGCGTAGGTAATCAGCAAACAATTGATTTTAACGATTATCCAGGCCAAAATGTAGCACTTACCAATCAATATCCTACGGACATTATCAACTGGGGAACTGGAAACACATGGCTTATATCAGCACCATTCGGAAATCTCACAACTAAAAATCTTTCATTTAGTGGAAATGGCATAACATCTGGTAATTTTACATTTGTAAACCCCAAGCGCTTACTTAGCATTGACGCTTACAACGGCGACACAAGCTCAACCACTGTCACTCTTTCATGCAGCGGAAATCCAACAAAAACATTTACCGTTTCGTCGGGTCAACTTTCTAATCTTATCACCAATTGGACATCTACCTGTTCTCAAATAACACTATCGTCCACAAACGGATGGGATACAAATTTTGATAATCTAGTCTATGCTAATAGTATCAGCGGTACAACTGCAACGCCTAGTCTAACTCCAAGCCCCACACCTATAAATCAAATACCCACAGCCGTAATTCTAACTCCAGCTACCGGAAGTTTATATAATGCAGGATCCACTATTTCCTTTTCCGGAACTGGAACCGACAGTGAAGAGGGCAGCCTTCCCGCCAGTGCATTTACTTGGGTTGTTTTGCGGCACCATAACGATGGTATAGGACACACACACCCAGTTCTAGGACCCATTAATGGCACTTCAGGCTCATTTAACGCACTCACGGCTGATGAAAAAACAATAAATGTATTCTACAGAATAAGTCTTACCGTAAGAGATTCCAATGGTCAGAACTCAACAACAGTCAGCCGTGACGTGGTGCCTCGAACCGTAAATTTAACTCTTAATACAACTCCTCCTGGCGGACAACTGTTTTTGGATGGAGTGGGCGTTTCAACTCCTTACAGCTTTGGATCAGTTATAGGTCTTGAGCGCGAAATAGGAGCACCTGCTAATACAACAATTAATCTACAGCCTTATAATTTTACCTCATGGACTGATGGCGGCATAAGTACACATACCATAAACACACCTGCAGTAAACACTGCATATACGGCGCTTTACTCCTTAGCTGCAACCCCCACGCTCACTCCATCTCCAACACTACTACCCACACCAACAGTATCGTTCAGAATCGGAGATATAAACCGTGACAATAAGGTAGATGTTCAGGATTTGTCATTTATGTTATCTAACTGGGGAACAAGTAATGCTCTGGCCGACTTAAATAAAAACGGGACAGTAAATACACTTGACCTCTCTATATTGCTCTCTAACTGGAAACCGCAAATATAATGCGTCACCATATGGTTGACAGGTTCATCATTTAGGCGTGAAATTAATCATGTGTGACACTCATATTGGAAAAACAAAACTGGATAAAATGGGTACTGGTTGTAGTACATCCCACCTTAATACTCCATGCGCCACACTTACTTTTTTTCAATAAATTAATTGAATACAAACTTTGATAACCTAGTCTTCTCGTCAGTTACAGTATCTGAAATATCCACTCTCAACTTAAACCCCAACTCCTACAAGTACTCCACACCTACTCTTTCACCTACCCCAACCTCTTCATCTAAAGTTGGAGATATTACCCGTGATAGTAAGATAGATATGCAGGATTTATCGTGCTTACTATCCCGCTGGGGAAGCAATGAATTACTTACTGATCTAAATACTAATGGGTGTACTAAACACCCAAATTTTTTCATCCTACTTTGAAACTGACGCTTATACATTAGGGTTGTAATATTAACTTCTATTGATATAATTAATTCCTGTCCATACTTGTAAGCTACTATGGACACCAAAATCTTTACTTCCAATCCTCAGGATTTACCACCCTTTAACTCATCTATTGACATACTAAAAAAATTAGTATTCAATGAAAGTAGGGTGAACCCTGCACACATATTCACCCGATTAGATATGGGAGTACATATTGTACGCGCACAAAAATTTCACATCTTAAAAGCCCTCGTTAAAAATAAAATTTTCTTGTCCTTTCTTGTATTGAGTATAACTGCCGCTATTATTGGCATTGCTGCCTACAAAACCCAAGTTGCAGAAAATCGCGCTTTTAATACGTCGTCCCTTGCCGCAGAGGCAATTCCAAATTGCTGGCCCTCAGAACCTCTTGCAGGCGCACTTCCCGGACAACCAAAAGCGATTTGGTGTTATTCCAACTATGGAGATGGTCCTTCAACTGCTGTGAAAGGAA
>CAYOTA010000013.1:41043-49638 GCA_964406795.1 uncultured Gammaproteobacteria bacterium | reverse complement strand
CTAACCCAGCATCTCTGGGTACTAACTATTGGAGTCTTGGCACTGGCACTATCTATCCAACCAACACAACTCTTGATTTCTTGGTTGGGGGATCAGCTACTGCAAGTTCTAAGTTTGCCATTATCAATGTTAACTCTGGAACTCCAACAGCTTCACTTTCAGCAGGTGCAGCAGGTGGAGCATACTTAACAGCAGCAGGAACACTACAGACAACAGCTTCTCAACCATTAACCATTGGAGGAAGTACAACAGGAGGATTAAATCTCACGACCACTGGTGTATTCCCCCAGACATTCACATCTGGAGTTACAACTGGGACAGGTGCAAATTCAGCTTTTGTATTTAGACCAAGCTCTCTTACTACAGGAACAGGTATAGATCTTGCTTCCACAACACTTACTACAGGCACTCTAGTCAACATAACAGGGACATATGTTCCAACAACCGGAGGAACACAGAATGGTATTAATTTGGCACTTACAAATAATCCGACTACTAACGCAAACACATTAAGGGGTATTAATGTTGCAGTAACAGATGCTACTACCACCATAAATTCAAATAATACAATAGTTGGGCTTAGTGCTTCTGCAGCCTTATCAGGAACCTATAGCTTTGGTACAGAGCCTAATAAGATTGCTAAGGCGGCAAACTTAACAATTAGTTCGTCTGTAAGTGGAATTGGCGGAGCAGAAACGCTATATGGATTACATGTTGATGGTACTAGCACAGGAAGCATCACCTCAGGAACGGAAAGAACGAGAACAATATATGGGGTAAATTCATCTCCCGCATCCACTCTGAACATAGGTCATGATACTGCAATTCAAAATATTTACGGACTATATGCAAATCCATCTTACAATGGGACTACTTCAGGATATTCAGGAGTATACGGCTTATATGTAAACACAACAAACACAACCTCTAGTACAAGTACTAATGTTCAAGACCAGTTTGGTATTTATGTGGCTGGAGGATCATCCACAACAAATGGTGTATCCAGGAAATATGGATTATATCTAGCTACTCAAACTGGTGCTGACTCTAATTATGGAATTTGCTTTGATTGTGATGGAACATGGTCATCATCTACAGTTGCATCAGGTATTCAGTTTGGAACTGATGCAAATGGTGTAACACTCTATAGAAATGGATCAGACGTCTTAAAGACAGATGACGGATTCCAAGCTGCCTCTTTAGCTATTGGAACGACCACGGTAGTTGATGCTTCTCGAAATCTTACTAACATTGGAACAACACAATTCAATACTGTTACCTACACCTGGCCGTCATCTGCTACAGCAGGATATGTGTTGCAATCTAGTAGTACCGGATCCGCTTCTACACTTTCATGGGTAGACCCAGGAACATTTGGAACTAATCATTGGACTGTTAATGCCGGTGCAATTTATCCAAATAATTCTACACTAGACTTTATAGTAGGAGGAACATCATCTAACTCTGCTAAGTTTGCAGTATTAAATGTGGTTGGTTCGGGTACTCCCACAGCATCAGTTTCAGCAGGTGCAGCGGGCGGAGCATATCTAACGGCAACCGGTAATTTAGCAACTACTGCCAATCAAGGACTAACGCTAGGTGGTGCTACAACTGGAAATATTACACTTAATCCATTTAACGGAGGCGGAACTGTAATCTCTACTGGAGATATAACTCTTTCATCAGGTAAGGTATATCAGATTAATGGAACAAGCGTACTATCTGCAAATACACTGGGAGCAGGCGTTACTTCTTCAGGTCTTACAACAGTCGGGGCGCTTGCAAGCGGAACAATAGCATCGGGATTTGGAACTATTACAACAGCAAACACTATTACTGGTACTACACTTAACGGAACAACCGGAATTAACACTGGTGCTACGGCAGGTACTCAAAGAATTGATTCTTCTGGAAACTTAACAAATATTGGAACCATTTCATCCACATATCTTACCACCGGTGCAAGCTTTGTAAATCTACCATCAGGGACATCACTTACATCAAACGGTACTACGGTTTTGGATTCATCCAGAAATCTCCAAAACATTGGAACCACTCAATTTAATACCGTCGCTTACACTTGGCCAAACTCTGCTACTGCAGGATATGTGCTTCAGGCACAATCCACAGGTGCGGCATCTACACTTCTATGGGTAGATCCAGGAGAATTACCAAACGTCAATTATTGGGCAATAGCTAATGGGTCTATGTATCCCAAGAACAGTACACTTGATTTACTTATTGGGGGATCAGCCACTACATCTTCTAAATTCGCATTTATGAATGTAACCAGTGGCACCCCAACAGCATCCATATCTGCTGGTCTTGGCGGAGCTGGAAGTACATATCTTACCGCAAATGGAACACTGCAGACTACATCTTTCCAGAATTTCACATTGGGTGGTTCCACGACAGGAAATATAGCACTTAACCCACTGAATGGAGCAGGAAATGTATCATTAAGTAGTAGTAAGGTAGGGGCTTCAGGAATTTTGGATCTTACGGCAAGCGGTACAATCACATCAGGGAATAATGCAGTTAGACTTACTGCAAATAGTGTTACAACGGGAAATGCCATGAGCATTTCAGCTACAGGAATAACGACCGGTAACGGTCTCTTAATAACTGGGCCAAGCGCTACAGGAGTAAATGGACCAACGTCAGGGCTTCTTAAAGTAGTAGGAGATGTTTCCTCAGGCGCATTTGGCGCAGGAAACCTAGTATATCTGGCCCCTGATTTTAGTTCAGTTGATGGAGGGTTGGGGGTAGGTATTAATATAGAAGCAACTGATTCAACAGCATTTAATAATACTGATATTGGAATTTCTTCCACTGTAACCCTTACTGGAAATGCTAATAAGATTGCAGCAGGAATTCAGGGCCAAGTAACCAGCTCATCAACAACAGGGGATACCATAACGGGTGCAGGATTTTACACTACAAATTCCGGAATTTTGGGCTCAGGAACTAGAAACGCATACGGAGTATATTCTCAGCCAGGAATGAGTGTTGCAAACACAGGTGGTATTTCAAACCTCTATGGATTCTATGCAAATCCGGGAACAACAAATTCTGACACAGGTTCAACAGTTAATGTATATGGTGCATATTTAGAAAATGATGCAGTTGTGGCAAATAGTGGGATTGTTAATAGTTATGGAGCATACATTGCAAATGGTACCACGTCTACTGTTGGTACCAATACTAAATATGGTTTATACATTGCCGGGCAAACAGGGTCTGACGTGAATTATGGAGCAGCTATAGGTGCATCATCTACCTATACATTATGGTTATCTAACTTAACAGATCCAACAACCGCTGCAGGGGGCATAACATTTGGATCTTCAGCAGACACAAACCTGTATAGAAGTGCCGCAAATATACTTTCAACAGATGATAGTTTGACAGTGGGTGGAAATCTAGTTGTAACAAATCCAGGAACTACCACCTTTGGTGGAATTGCTTACACATGGCCCACGAGCGGACAGGGTGCTAGTTATGTGTTATCAACAAACGGTTCAGGAACCCTTTCTTGGCTTGATCCAGGAACATTACCAGGAGTATTTACTACTGGTGCAGGAACAATTTACCCAACAAATCCTAGCCGTGATTTCTTTATAGGTGGAAGTGCCACGACTTCTGCAAAATTTTCTGTAACTGGTGTAAACACGGCTGCAACAAGTGTAAATGTTGGTCTTGCAGGTTCTAATCAGGGAAGCGTAAAGATTGCTGGAGTAACCTCAGGTACCGTAACAATCACAACAGCTGCAGCTGCCGGTACATGGACTATGACGCTTCCTACATCAGGTGGAACAAGCGGTTATTTACTGTCTACAAACGGATCAGGAGTAACTACTTGGACAGATGCAGGTACTGCAACTCTTGCAAATCAGCAGACTATACTTACCAGAATCGGCACGAATGCTGATGCAGCGGGCACAACCACTTTATTTGCTCGTCTAGCTGATATAGATGATACAAAAATTGGAACAACCGCTGACACAGGAGCTAACACAACATTATTTGGAAGAATTGGAGCTAACACTGATAACTCTCAGTGTGCAATGAACACGGCTCTTACATCTGCAACGTGTACAAATGAAACCCTATTTGGAGTTGTGAGAAACCAATCAGGAAATCCATTCTTGTCCCAATTTGGGGGGGATGGAAACACTGCCTTCATAGCATCTAATGCAAGTATAGTTCCCGGCATATATCAGTTTAATGGTGGTGGAAATATTACAGGAGCAGTTTCTCCTAACGGAGGAAGTCTTAATAGAAATCAAGCAGCATTATTCCTGTTCTATGCGGGTAACTTAAATGTAGCATCGGGTGGGAATATAACGGTAACCGGATTTGGAAATAATGGGGGAAGCGGAGGTAATGGTGGAAACGGTGGTATACAAACTGGTGCTGGTCATGGAGAAGGTGGAGTAGGAGGTCTTGCAGGGGGTATAACAACTGCAAATGGTGGCGCAAATGGAGGAAATGGAACTGGTCATGCGGCGCCAGGGGCTGGAGGAGCAGGAGGAACTGCAGTTGATTTGAATTCTGTAGCGGGAGCCGGCGGTGGTGGTGGAGGTGGAGGCGCGGGTGGAGGCGCGGGTGGAGGAGCAGGAGCTGGTGGAGGAGGCGGCGGTGCTTCTCAAACAGCAGGTGCAAACGGAGGAACTGCTGGCACAAACGCAGCTGGAGCTGCAGGTAATGTTGTAGCCCAAAATGCTAAAGCCATAAGTGATTCAATTTTCCTGGATGTTACTAACAGGTTTACAAGACTGTTCGCTTCATACGGAGCAGGTGGAGCTGGAGGAGCAGGCGGCGGTGGTGGAAATGGTGCAGCTGCTACTAATGGCGGTGGTGGTGGAGGAGGCGGCGGTGGTGGTGCCGGTGGAGGAATACTGTACATAGAGGCAAATGCAGTAACGGTTGCCTCAGGTGGCGCCATCTCTGCAGCTGGTCAAAATGGTGCAAATGGAGGTCGTGGGGGAAATGGTACTACAGGTGGTTCAACCGCTTTAGGAGGAAATAAGGGTACGGGAGGTACAAGAACCACAGCAGCTACAGTAGGTGCAGGAGGAAATACATCATCTGCTACTGCTACTGCTCCTGGTGGTGGTGGAGGAGCTGGTGGAGGAGGCGGCGGAGGAGTACTTTATATTAGAACTCACAGATATTCTAACTCTGGTACAGTAACTGCCAACGGAGGAAGACCGGGTATAGGACTTGCCTCTGGTAATACAACAGTTGCCGCAGGATTTAATGGAGGTAATGGATCAGTAGGTGCAAACGGATTTATATTTATCGAAATCGTCCCATAAAAGTTAATGGTTATAAGTGAGGAGTTAGTAGTTAAGCTAGTTCAGGATGATATAGAATGTAATCTTTCTTGAATACAGCTTACTTTTATACAATTAATTATGAAGAAAAAAAGATTACCACAAATTAAATTTAGAAGACGTTTTGTGTTTTTATTTACCTCTCTTGTTGTGCTGCTCATTGCATCAAATTTTATAAAGATTCCAAAGACAGAAGAGGCCCGTAAAGACACATTTACCCGGTCATTTTTTGATAATTCATTTAGTTATAAAGAAAAAGATTTTAACATAAGATTATCTCACTCAGATAAGGAAGTCACTTCTGAGGTTTTTTCAAATGGTTCTAAAGTGACAGCATCCCTTATAGGTTATAGAACTGAAGTATCAGATAATGCGAATTTATTTACTAGCAAAGATTCTGAAACCGTTTTGTATTCTCTAGATGAAGGCAAAGCATATTTACAATATCAAATACTAAGAGATAGGGCGGGGGATGGGCTTAAAGAAAATATAGTTTTAAAAGATAAGACATCTCCTAGAACATATAAATTTAATCTCAATCTCCAAAATATTTCGTCTTATAAAAAAGTAAATGGTAGCTGGGAATTTTATGATCTTGCAAAAAAGAAAGTATTTGTGATTCCACAAGGTATCATGCAGGATAGCAAAAAAGTTACGTCAGATAAGGTTTCAATTGAAGTAAGAAAAGAAAACGGGAAAGATATGCTCATAGTTAAGCCGGATCCTAAATGGCTTGATGACGCAGGGCGTACATACCCCGTGTACGTAGACCCTACAGTGTCTGTGGTAGTTACAGGTGGAATAGTAGATGCTGACGCGCAATTTGGGGGATTACAAAGAAAAGTAACGCAGAGTGGAACCAGCACTGTAGCACCAGATAATGCAATCACATTTGTACAAAGTAAATCTGCACAAACCTCAGTAGCTGCAACTACGGTTGCAGCTACATTTGACTCCACACCTACCGCTGGTAATTTAGTGGTAGTAGCAGCGTCCTGCTGGACAGGACCAATTGATGCGGCTAGTGTAACTGATAATAAAGGGAATACCTATACTCAAATACTGTCCCAACAAGCTGGAGCAACATTAGTATATGTGTCTATTTTTTATGCAAAGAATATTACTACCGGTGCTTCATTTCAAGTCACTTTCAACTGTGATGCAGGTGTAGGGACTGATGATATGGCTCTTGCAATTCATGAGTACTCAGGAGCTGATACCATAAATCCGCTGGTAACTTCAGCTTCAAATGATGGCTCATCCACATCTGGAAGCTCAGGAAATATTACAACAAGTGTGGATGATCAATTATATTTTGGCGCAACGGCATGGGGTAATCCTTCTGCTACTTCAGCTGTGGGAAGCGGATACACATTAAGAGCACAAGAACAGGATAATAGTGATACGCAGGGTATTTTAACAGAAGACAAGATGGGAGTAGCACAGACTACGAGCGCTACAACCACTTATAGTACTACTACTGATTGGGCTGTAGCTATAGCTGCGTTTTCTCCTCCTACCACTACAACCTTTTCAAGTTATTTGTGGTATGCAACCTATTCTGAAGGAAATGATGTCTTTTACACAAAATCAACAGATTCAAAAGGGGCTGCGTGGGGAGCCAGTATAGATTTGGATGGAACGGACGCTGATAACTATAACCCAACGATGTGGAGAGATGAATCCGTGATGTATGTTGCCTGGATAGATGATTCCACTGACAGTATAGAGTTTAGAAGTATTGACGCAAATAACAATGACGCACTGTCAACTTTGTGTACTTCTGCGGATTTGGGAACAATTGGCTCGTCTTTTATGGTCTCTATAGCGGTTGCGGCAAACGGTACGGTGTATGTGGCAACCACTGATACTGCGGCTGATACAGAATTTGCAATCTATAGCGTGGCCGCAGGTACATGTACATTTACGAGTATTACAACCGGTTCGGGGCTTACGGCGGGGGACAGACCGGTTCTTACTACTAATGTGAACGATTTGTATATGATTTTTCAAACAGGATCAAATATAGTTTACTCTGTATACAATGGAACTACCTGGACGGTATCGGGAACTTCAATTGCGGCAAACACGGATACATCTTATTCAGTTGTGGCTGACGGAGTGAGTAAAGTTTGGGTTCTAACCAGTAATGCCAGTACTGCTGCTTCTTACTATTATTTTAACGGTACATCCTGGAGTACGGAAACTTCACCATGGACAGGGCAGACAAATCTTTCAAGTGTTTCATTGTCCTATTTCAAGGGACTTATATACGCATTTGCTTTGCATGACGCCTCAGAGCAGGGGTACTACACATATACGTTGGGAAATAATACGTCATGGAGTACAGAAGTCTCACTCGGTTTCACCGCTGGGGACCTAGCTTATATTTCTTCAGTCTATGATAGGCCGCCAAATGATTTAATAGGAGCAGTGGTAAGACAGGGGAGTAATCTAGAATTTGCCCAATTTGATCCTGCAAATGTAACTAATCAGCAAACCATGATTACAAGAATTGGCTCATCTACTGATTATTTTACGCAGACAAATATAGTAGCAGACACTGCAAATACTCTAGGCAGCTGGAATTCAATAGCAATTGGAGCCGATGGTTTTCCAATTGTGGCATTCAAGGATAGCACGGGAAATGATGTGTTAGTTTCAAAATGTGTCGACATAGCGTGTGATGGAACTGCAACTGTTAGTACAGTAGATAGTTCAGCGACAGATCCAACCGGTATAAGTATTGTTATTGGAGATGATAATTTACCTATTATTTCCTATATGGATTCGACTACAAGCGTAAAGGTTGCACATTGTGGAAACGCGTCATGCTCATCGGGTAATGTTCTTACCACTGTCCAAACAACTACTAACTTGCAGAATGTATCTGCAATAACTATTGCCAGTGACGGATTTGCCACAATTGCTTATGCGACCAACACTACTTTGCGTGCTGCACACTGTAGTAATGCTGCATGTACCAGTAGTTCTATAAATGATATAACTTCAGGTACTTTTTCTGACGCGGGAATCAGCATAACTACTGGGGCAGATAATTTGCCGTTTATTGCATACGTAGATAGTGGTACCGCCGATGACTTGAAAGTGGCACATTGTGGAAATGCATCCTGTTCTTCTGGTAACACATTAACTACAGTAGATAGTGCTTCAAATGTCGATTGGTACACATCGATTGCGGTGAATGCGGATGGTTTTCCTATCATTTCCTATCACAGTACGTCCGACACTCCAT
>CAYOTA010000013.1:0-41033 GCA_964406795.1 uncultured Gammaproteobacteria bacterium | reverse complement strand
GGCAATGCATCCTGTTCTTCTGGTAACACACTAAGCTCCATTACAGACATTTCAGGGAATAATTCATCTCGTTATAATGCGATTGGTTTAGGCGGGGATAACTTACCTATAATTGCTGTGTGGGGGGACAATTCTCCTCAGACTGCACAAATTGTTCATTGTAAAACTGCTACTTGTTCAAGCTGGAGTTCAGTAGTTTCCCTGCCTGAAACACTAGCTGGTGCTGGTATTGGACTTGCGGTAGGAACAGATGGGTATGCGGTGGTATCATATAGATCTTCAACAGAGGTCTATGTAGGGCACTGTGGGAACTATGACTGTGGAACCGCGTATCAATCTGCAGGAAGTATAGCATATGTACAGGCAACACCCAAAAGCAGAACGCTTGATTCGACACTTTCTGTATCCTTTAGTTCACGTCCTAGATCTGGCAACGCTATAATTTTATATGTATGGGGTTGGGACAATATTAATAGTGTAGATTTTACAACAAGTTCAGTAACAGATAATCAAGGTAATACATGGATACGGGCTACGCAGGGAACTCGCACCGCAGGAGGAACAAGACCTGCTATTTTTTACGCATATAACATAAATGAACCTAGTGGAACCTTTACAATAACCGTTGCACCAACCATTGGAGGAACAAGAGCTTTGGTAGGTGCTGCAGTAGAGTATAGTGGAGTGCTTGCTACTTCCGACCCATTAGACGCAGTTGCACCTGCAAATACGGGTACTTCAACAGCTCCTACTACTGGTACGACGGCAGTTACTTCACAGGCAAACGAGCTGGCCGCAGCCAGTATGGTAATTAGCGTCGATGGAGCAATAACTTCCCCTTCTGGCTATACAGCGCGAGTTACTGAAACAGATAATACTAACTGGCTTGCAGGAGAAGGTGATGATAAAATCCTATCCGCTACAGGGGCTCAGTCAGCGTCTTGGACTACAAATTCTGGTGCATGGTCTGCATCGCTTGCTACTTTTAAAGCAGCCCCCGCTTCCCGTACGCTTTTCTCAAGATTAGTTGATATAGATAATATAAAAATTGGAACGTCAAGCGATACAGGGATAAACAACACTTTATTTGGAAGAATAGGGAGTAATACAGATTATTTATCTTGCACAGCTACAGAATGTAGTAACTCAACACTATTTGGATTAACCAGAAATAATGGAGTTGCCAGGACAAAACGGTTTTTATCAATTTTTGGAGGAGATGGGAGTGTTGCCTTTCAGGCCGCTAATTCTAATTTAGATCCAGGTATGTATCAGTTTGCCCCAGGAACAGTAACTGGAACGCTTTCGCCCAGCGGAGCTAGTGGTGGAGCGGCCAATTCCGCACTCTATCTTTTTTATGCGGGAAATCTGAGCGTGAATGGTTCTATTTCTGTTTCGGGTTTTGGCGGAAATGGCGGAAGTGGAGGAAACGGCGGAAACGGTGGAAATACATCGGATTTGACTCATGGATGGGGGGGGAGTGGAGGTAATGCTGGTGGTGTTAACGGGGCAAATGCTGGTGCCGGAGGTACAAACGGTGCCGTTAATCCTACGTTTGGTGTAGGTGGAGCAGGTGGAAGCGCAGTTGATTTAGGTACTGTTTCAGGTGCCGGTGGAGGAGGCGGAGGCGGCGGATCAGGCGGTGGAGCAAATGGTGGAACAGGCGGAGGCGGCGGCGGAGGTGGTGCTTCCCAAACTATTGGCGCAAATGGGGGTAATGGAGGATCATCAAACGGAGCAGGTAGCGCTGGAAACGCAGTCACCCAAAATAATCAAGCCATCTCATCAGGGATCTTCTTGGGCTCTAAAACTTTTTTCTCCACACTTTTTAAGTCTTTTGGAGCGGGAGGAGCGGGAGGAGCAGGCGGAGGCGGCGGATCCAATAGGTCAGCAGTTTCTTCTCCTGGGCCGGGAGGCGGCGGAGGCGCTGGCGGTGGAGCTGGCGGAGGCATACTATATATTGAGGCAAACGAGGTGCTTGTAAATTCCGGGGGAAGTATTTTAGCATTAGGGCAAAATGGCGCAAATGGGGGTAATGGAGGAATAATAACGGGATTAAATGATAGACTGGGAGGGAATAAAGGAACAGGAGGAACTAGTGCTGGGTTACCTACAATTGGTGCCACTGGAGGGGATGGTCCCGATGGTGGTGGAGGAGGTGGTGGTGGAGGAGGAGCCGGTGGTGGTGGCGGAGTGCTGTACATACGTACGCATAAATTCACAAACAGCGGAGGAACAGTATCAGCAAATGGAGGTCGCGGCGGAGTAGGTGGAAATGCAGGGTCAGTACTTTCAGGAAGATTAAGCGGAAATGGAGGTAACGGAAGTGCTGGAGCGGATGGATTCCTTTTTATTGAAATAGTTCCGTAAACGTAACTGCGCCCTTCGGGTTAAGTTCCGTAAACGTAACTGCGCCCTTCGGGTTAAGTTCCGTAAGCTATGAAAAAAACACATATTGGAGTTAAAAATGGAAAGATATATATATCCAAGCAAGTTTTAACTTTTGGAGCAGTTTTAATAAGTGTATTATTGGGTTTTTTATTGTTTATCAATAGAAATGAAAATAACACTGTGTATAATTCCCGGCCACTGGGTGTTGCCCCAAGTGGCGCACAGGACGTTCCAAAGGATCCTGAGGCGGCAGCAAATTTTATGGCTCAAAAAATACAAGAAGAAAATCTCAACAAGCTGGTAATTATTTTTTATTATGATGGGTATGGAAATCAAGATACAGCCGTAAATCATGCAAAAACACTTGCTGATGTTTTAACTACAAAAAGCCCTTATAAAGATTTGAAAGATATAATAACATATAAAATTATTACGTCCGGCAGGATATGCCAAGTAGAACGAGAAGAGCTTATATGTGAGCTACGTTATATAGAAGCTTTACAAAAATTGGGTATAGAGCACATAAAGATAGTAATTTTACATCCTGAAGAATTTATACCAGCGGTAAATTTAGGGCTAGGAGCGGATAGTGTTATTGCAGTATCTACTAAAAAGAAAGCCGATGAATCAGATGCAGCGTTTAAAAATAGGTTGCAAACTGTGTTTGGGGAATATCTTTCAAAAAGCCTGAGTCCTTCAGTAGAAAATGTAGAAACAAATGAATATTTATCAGCTGCAATTTCCTGTTTTTATGGAAATAAAGAATCATATAGGTTAGGATTAGTATATAAATCCTGTAAAGATTTTAAAGCAAAATATCCCAAATTTTGGGAGTATGACGTGAAGTAGTCTTGAAAGAAATTTGCTTGGGCCGAATTCAGCTTGCCTGAACACGGTCCTTAAAAGCAAAGCTTTTTAAGGGGGTGATTTATGAATGTATATTGATATTGCAAAGATTTTAAAGATTCCGGTAATTATCGTAGGGCTTGTTATTGTAGGTTTTGGCGTGTATAAATTTATAACAGCTTTGAGCATAAATCAGCAGATGGCAAGTGCACTGGTTTCAATTTTTGGTCTGCAGCTAACCTGGTTTATGTTGTGGCTGATGAGAAAAAAATGACAAAAATTTATGTTTCTAAAGCAACGGGAATTATAGCCCTCTTTGTTTTTGTGATTGTTATAGCTCTTGTGTTGCTTGTGTTTTACCAATCATATGGCGGTCGCGCACTCATAAATCCTGCAGATCGCCTAAAGCCGCTTGGAAAAATTTTAGGATCTCAAGAAAAAAATATCCAGCAAGTATCAGGCGGAGAAGTTGATAACGACTCAAAACTTACCATAATTTTTTATTATGAAGGTTACGTTTCCCAAGAAAACGCATTAGTAGATATAGAAGTGTTTAAAAAGGCAATTGAGTTGGTAGAACCTTTTAAGAGTTTAAAAAACAATCTTTCCTATAAAGTATTTACTGCAGATTCCGAAAAATGTAAGGTTGAAGAAAATACTCGCTATTTGACCTGTGAGAAGGATCTTATAAATTCATTTAAAGCACTGGGGACAGATAAATTTAAAGTGGTTTTGATGGTTCCCAAAGATTTTGTGTCAATTGCTGAAAGTGCCAGAGGTAAAAACTCCTGGATTTCTATCTCAACTAGTCCTTTAGGTGTGCAGGAGAATAAAAAACGGGAATGGATGGGAATTATGATTACACGTTTACTGGCGTATTCATTGGGAGTATCCTATGAAACAGGCGATAAAACTTTAGAGCCAAGTATTCCGCCTGAGGCTATAGTGGAATCTCTCTCATATAATGGAAGGCCAAATTGTGCTCCAAGTATAGAAACAGCAAAAACTTGGTGGGGGAAATACTCGGAAATATTTCCCAATATACAGTATTTTCAGGGCTGTGGAGGAAATAAAGACTATTATTATCCACAAGAGGGAACACTTATGTCTCTGAATCCTACGAAAGAAACATATGGACTCGTTGTAGAAGATTACTTAAGGGGAGTTTTAACTTGTTTTTATGGAGGTAGGGAAAATATTGTGTTTCCGGCTGGGAAAGTGGCAACGTATTCAGCAGGTCTCAAGAATTGTGAATCATTCACCTCTCAATACTTAGATTTCTGGAATGAGTAGTGTAGGACAATTTATAATTTATGATTTGAAATTTATATATTTATGCAGTTAAAACTTCATCCCCGGTTTTTTGTACTAGTAGGAATTATAATTTTTGGAATTACGCTTTTTTCCTCTAACTTTTTTTTGAAAAAAAGAGTGGAGGTTAACTTGGTAGGTAAATCTCCGGACAGTGTTTTGGCGGCTGAAGATAGCACGCTTTTTGGAAACTTAGGTGGAACCGCTGACGAAAAAATAAATGATACAAAAGATGCAGCTAACACAGCTAGTAATATAAAAAAAGATATTGCAGAGTATGTACCTGTAACCATATCACACACAGTAAAAGAAGGGGATACTCTGCAAAGTATTGCTGAGAAATATAACGCAGATGCCCAGACGATTGCCGATTTCCCAAATAACAAATTAGGTGAGTCATTACAGCTGTCAGTTGGGCAAATTTTAATAGTTCCTAATGGATATATTGATGGCTCAAGCATACCGCCACCTCCTGTGGCCCAAGGAACCGGGCAGCTTGCCTGGCCTGCAAAAGGCATCATTACACAGTATGCATACTACTGGCATCCTGGGGCAATTGATATAGCACTTCCAATGCTAACTCCAATTCGCGCAGCTGATGATGGTAAGGTGATAAAAGTAGAGCGTTTTACAACGGGTTACGGAGTGCATGTGATACTGGATCATGGAAACGGGCTTATCTCACTGTATGCACACTTAACAGATGCTCAAGTAACCCAAGGGCAGAGCGTAAGAAAAGGAGAAGTTGTAGGTATGTCAGGATCTACTGGAAGGTCAACTGGCCCGCATTTGCATTTTGAAATTCGCCAAGGACAAAATGTGGTAGATCCCATGACGCTGCTACCTGCAGAATAACCTTTCTTGTGGCTTGAAAGTTGGAAGTATTTCCTCGAAAATAGAAAGATGCCTAAAATTTTTTTCACTATTCCCTCACAGCTTAAAAAACAAGAATCTCTTTTTTCAGCACCCATCTACATGCTTCTCTTTATTTTTTGTTTGTATCCATACCGTGATTATGATTGGGGATGGCATTATAGACTTGGAGAATATCTAGTAAAAAACGGCAAGATTATGTTGTCTGATCCCTATTCATGGACTATGTCGGGTTATGTGTGGAGAAATCATGAATGGCTTTATCAACCATTTCATTATCTATTTTTTAACACATTCTCCTTTTTGGGTATGAGCGTTGCTGGGTCTTTATTAACGGTATTTTGGTTTTATTTGGGCATAAAAAGATACAACCTTTCGTATTGGCAAAAGGGGGTTTTAGCGTTAGTTTTTTCAAATATGGTGGGAGGAGTAGTGTGGCAGGGTTTGCGGGTTCAAATGGTAGGAATCACCTTTTTGGCAATTCTTGTTTACAACATTCCAAATATTATAAAGGGAAAAAAGAAAGTACTCCTTCTTCTTCCTCTCATGTTTCTTTTCTGGGCAAACATTCATGGATATTTTATGTTGGGACTTTGTATTTTTGGCATTACATTATTTGCACAGACAGTAATTGAGTTTAAAGGTTTGAGATTAAAAAATGGCAAATTTTTTATTTCTAAGCCTTTACTTCTGGGTTATGCAAGTTTAGTTGCGTCTTTTTTGGCCACTCTTGTGAATCCGTTCAACTACCAAATTTATCTGGAAGGGTTACGTCACTTGAAAAATCCCTTACTTCCTTATATTCTTGAGTGGATACCTTTTAGCTGGAATTCCTCATTTGCATTGTTAATTTTTATATATTCACTTTGTATTATTTGCATGAGTTTAAAGAGACGAAAGCTGTCTGATCTTCCTTATATACTTATTTTTTTGTTTATGCTGTATTACGCGTTTACTGCACGGCGTTACGTAGCAACATTTGCCGTTGTAACACTTCCACTTTTAGCTTATTACGTAAAACGAATTCCATTACGTTTTGAGAAATATAAAGCGACAGCCTTTATTTTTATACTAGCGTGTCTCATAGGGTTTCAAATAGGAATATTTAGAAGAATTCCAAATTATAAATTGATGAATTATACTTTTCAGGATTATTGTAACTTTGGATCCAGCTGTTCGGAAAAGCTGGTAGCTTATTTACAAAAAAATCCCCCAAAAGGTAAGGGATTAAATTTTTATGATTGGGGAGGGTATTTGATAGGACGAGGAGTTCCGGCCAAACTTTTTATTGATGGACGCATGCATCTGTGGCGAAACTCAGATGGGTACGAACCGTTTTTGGCGTATCAAAAAATGTATTATAGCGGCGATTATGAGCTTTTTAAGAAATATGATTTTGATTGGCTTGTTATTAGTACAGATTCTCCGCTATTTAATAAAATTAATGAGACCAAAGAGCTGGGTATATGGACACTTGAGTATGGAGATGGATTAAATGCATACCTTGTCAGAATGCGAGAATAACCATATGTTTAAAAAAGAATATTTATGTGCGGGGCTTATTGGATTAGTAGTTTTAGTATTATCCAATCTATATATTTTTTCAGGAATGATTTTTCCCAAAGAGGGCATGGTGTTTATGGGAAGACATGTTATAAATGAGCAAGATACCTATACCTATGTGGCATTTCTTGAGCAAGCAAAACAAGGAGAAGTGCTATTTGAAAATTTATACACCAGTGATCCGCAAGATAGAACCTTGCTTCGCCCGTCATATCTTGTGTTAGGAAATCTTGCTCGTGTTTTGGATATTTCGTCAATCGCAGCATATCACCTGGGAAGAGTAATTTTTTCAGTTGTATTTTTTTGTGTTCTGTATTATTTTTTAGGCTATTTCTTTCATACGGCCAAAAGGCGGTTACTTGCATTTACGGTTGTATTAACTTCCACAGGCTTAGGATTTCTTTTGGGAGCATTCTGGCCCCAGAGTAGTGATTTGTGGATTCCTGAGTCTATTACGTTTTTGTCACTGCAAGAGGCGCCTCATTTCAGTCTCTCTCAAACTCTCATGTTACTATCATTTATATTTTTGCTGAAAGGATGGGTTACAAAGACAAAAAAATATTTCGTGTTTTCTGCAATTCCGTTACTTTTTTTAGGATTTGAGCATCCTTATAATCTTTTTGTGTCCATGTTTACGATAGTTTTTCTCGGGGTTTATTTATGTAGCACAAAAAGAATTTCACGAAACCTTGCTGTTTTAGGCATAGGAAGTACACTTGTAGGATCTGTTTTAGGCAATTTGTATCAGATATATGAATTATGGCGAAATCCTATATTTAGAAGTTGGGCATTTCCAAGTGATTCCCCAATTCCCCGGGATTATATAGTGGGATTTGGCTGTATTTTAGTTTTTGCAGCTTTGGGACTAGAGGCATTTTTAAGGCAGAAAAAAACTCCCCAGCTTTTAATTCTTGCCTGGTTTGCCTCATCTAGCATACTTTTATATGCTCCTGTTTATTTCCAAAGACGTATGTCTGAAGGTATCCATATTCCATTGGCTATTTTGGCCGCCGAAGGAATAATTATCACTTCAGTATTTTTATCAAGGCTTATGCTTCAAAAAGCACAAAAAGCAGCACTGTATTCGCTAGCCATACTATTTGTGATAGTTTTGTCCATTGGAATATTCAGAAATGTGCAAAGAGATATTACAACTATTGCGAGTGATCAACAAAACACTTATTTCTATCATTTGTTGACTCAAGAAGTTGAAGCAATGCAGTATATTTCAAATAATTCACAAAGAGATGACGTAATACTCACAAACTGGTTTTATGGAAATATGCTCCCTGGAGTAACTGGACGAAAAGTGTATATTGGGCATAAGGCTCAAACAAACCAATTTGACCAAAAAGTAGAAGCGGTGAATAAATTTTTGCTTAATGAAAACACGCAAGCAGCTTACAAATTCCTTAAGGATAACAATATTAAGTACGTATATATAGGTAAGAATGATAGCTTGCTTCGCTATGGCTTTAAGCCTCAACAAAAACCGTATCTAAAGAAGGTTTTTGATCAAGGTGAAGCAAAAGTGTACAAAGTGAAGTAACCTCTAACTACTAACCTCTAACATTAAATCACTCTTACTTTTGGGGTGGACACCACAAATTTACCTCCATTTTTCCTAAACATTTTTTCTTTTTGTACGAAATAATCTAAAAAAGCATACGGTAATACCCATAAATAGTCGCATTTCGGAATAGAATTTGTAATTGGTATTCCGGAATGAATCAGAAACCTGCCATTTTTTTGTGGATTTATGTCTACAACACCCGGTATATCTTTGTGCGTTAAGCCATAATATTGAAAAATAGTATTTCCTTTTGTGCTGGCTCCGTATGCTACAATTTTTTTTCCATCCTTTTTGCTCTTTTTTAAGAACTCAATAAAATCTTTCTTGTTCTTTTTAATATTCTCAAAGAATTTTTTGAAATCTGAGAGTGTATAATTTTTTTCTTTAAATTTTACACTTCCTTTTTGTGTATGCCTTATAAACAGTCTATAACTTCCTCCGTTCATTGAGTTTGTTTTGACCTTATAAATTTCAAGACCATGCATCTCAAAAAGAGTTACAAGTGATTTGTAGGAGTAGTACTCAATATGTTCATGACAAATATTACCAACATCATTTTGTTCTATCATGGGGGCTAACGTCATTAATTGAATGATGGCTATTCCATCGTCTTGCAGCGTTTGTTTAAGTTTTCTTGTAAACGTATGTGGGTTTGGTAGATCGTAAAACATGGCTATGGCCGTTATAATTTTTGCTTTTTTGGAAATTTTAGCGCGATCAAAATATGTTTGGATAATTTTATCAGCGTATTTTGTGAGACTAATTCTTAAATTTCGTGCCGGGTCAACACCGATTCTTGTAAATTTTTTTGGCACAAAAGAGAGTAGTGTTCCATCATTTGCACCTATATCCATCCAGATATCATCTTTTTGCGGTGTTGTCTCAAGTAGCGCATCGGAAACAACAGACTTTAGGTCAGCTGTTATAGTAGGGTTAAGAGAGGACTCATACCAATAATGATCCTCGTACATTTTTTTACGTGACGGGTTGTGTGCCAGCTGGAGAAGCGCGCAGTTACTGCAGTAAACAAGCTGCAGCTGATACACGGTTCCTTTAGTTGGCGTTTTTGTAAAATCAGAAATAGCAATAGAGCCGAGTGTCCCTACATTTTTTAGCCGTTTATACTTACAGATTCGGCATTTAGTAATCTTCATGTGTGTGTAGATTGTAATTCTAATTTAAAAATTTGTAAACGATTTTTAAAAATACTTACAATGTAAAGCATTTTTATAGTAGTAGCACTTGACTTTTTTCTCAATTAACCGGATACTAAATACAACATGAAATATCTGCCATTATTTTATTTCAAAAAGCGAAAACTTGCCTTATTACTCATATGTATACTCGTATTCAATGTTTTCTCAACAGTCCTTTCTGTAAAGTCTCAAGCTGCCGGTTTGACTGAGGCTGTAGTACGGCTTGATAGAATGGGGGCTGGCGCATTATTTAATACAACCACAGGATACAAAATCCTGATTCTTGTAAAACCAACAACCGTGGGTACAATTGGTAAAGTTAGACTTACCTTCCCAACTACCAATGCGTTCACAGTTAATGCCACTGCAACTAACTTTGATACATCTATAACAGGGCTTCCCTCAACATTTCAAGGAGAGTCTGTAACGGGCGCAACCATCACCAACACTGAGGCTTCAGCAGTTTCCGGAGGAGACGTAACGTTTGACGTCACCAGTATGTCCTCAGCAACTACATTATATGGATTTTATCTAACGTGCAGTTCTACTACCTGTATTACAAATCCATCGGGAGGAAATGCGGGGACACATATCATAACTGTTGCGACACTTACTGCGGCAAGTGCGGCCATTGATTCAACCCAGGTTGCAGTTGACACACTATCCTCTGCTACAAGTGATCAGGTCACTGTTACGGCTACCGTTAATCCTACATTTAACTTTACAATAGCTGATCAGACACTTCCGTTGGGTGTTTTATCTCCCAGTTCAGTATCTACAAACGCAATGAGTCCTGGAATTGATGTAGATACAAATGCCGGCAATGGATATGCGGTATGGATTAGAAGTGAAGGGGCTACTGCAGCACTTGTTTCAGCTTCTACAGGAGGTTCTATATCATCAACTAATACCGGCTCGCCTGTTACGTGTTCTAACGGAGCCAACTGTTATGTTGTGGACATAGCCACAGCACAAGGTGGGGCAAGTACAGGAACACTCATTCCTACTACAGAATTTGACGGAAATGGAACAACCAGCGGTGGTGTACTCTCTACAGCTTATGAAGAGGTAGCTTATTCCACAGGTCAAGCGGACTCCGACACAATTACGCCTACTGTTATAGCAGCGATTTCGGCAGTGCAGCAGTCAGCCACTGACTATACTGATACGTGGGATGTTGTAGGAGCCGGTAACTTTTAAAATTTTCTTACATAACTTACGCAAATCCTGCCAGAATAAGGCGGGATTTTTTGGTAAAATGGAGTATAGAGATTACATTTAATGAAAAAACATATCTTTATCATTCTTGGTTTGTGCTTATTAACACAGTCAATGCTGGTGAGTACTGCCTTTGCCCAGTCAGTTACTCCAAAGAAAAACAGAGTAGTTGTACCAACAAATGCCCCACCTGCAGGAATTAATCTGTCTTTGTCTCCCACTTATGTAACTCTTTTAACAAAGCCTGGGGAGGAAATTTCTTCTGAATTTAGGCTGCGTAATAATAATACATTTCCAGAAAACTTAAAAATATCGATTTCAAAGTTCACATCTTCAGATAAAGGTAGGCCAGTTATTGTTGATTTGGAGAAGGGTGATGAGTATTCATCTTGGCTTGATATTTCAGATGACGCATTTATACTTCAGCCCGGTCAAACTAAAACCATCTCATTTACTGTCAGTCCACCCACTGATGCCGCATTGGGATATTATTATGCAGTTGTAGTGTCCCGTTTGTCAGATGAGGATGAAAAAGATACATCAAGCGTTGAAGGCTCAGTTGCATTACCTGTCTTACTGGATGTTTCTTCACCTAACGCAAAGCGCGAGCTTCAAATTACGGATTTTTCGACTAATAAATTGTTCTTTGAATATTTACCAGCCAACTTTAACATTACCTTTAAAAATGAGGGCAATATCCATGTAGTGCCTGCAGGAGATATATTTATTGATTCCATGTGGAATAAGGACATAGCTTTTATACCGGTAAATAAGGGTCGCGGAAATGTGTTGCCGGGGGCAACTCGCGTCATGAATGTAGCATGGAATGACGGATTTATAACACGTAAAATAAAAACGAAGGATGGGATAGCTATTAAAAATAGCAAGGGAGAAAACGAGTACGAAACAGTATATGATTTTTCCAAGGCAAATCAGTTTAGGTTCGGTCGTTACACGGCACATGCATTGGTTGTTTATGACAATGGTGAGCGGGATATTCCCATGGAAGCAACTGTTTCATTTTGGATCATTCCATGGAAAATTGTAGGCGGTGTCTTACTTGTCATGTTGCTTGCACTCATTGGAATAACAATGATTTTAAAGAGTGTCATAAGAAAGCTACTCAAGAAATAATGAATAAAATCTGCCTAAGTTTGTGTGGGTTGCTTTTCTATGCAGTCTTTTTTGCAGGTCCTGCTAACGCTCAAACGAAGAATACCATTACCCTTTTGCCAGCGTACGTTGACGTAGTGGTTAAAAATCCCCAGGAAGAGGTACTCATCTCTTTCTTTTTAAAAAATACGACAGACAAATCTTTGTCTTTCGAGTTATTCAGTATAGATTTTCAGCAAAAGGATGATTTAGGAACCATTGGGTTTTTAGGCAAATCTGCCTCTAATTATTCCTATTCATTGTCATCTTTTTTAATATTTAAAAATCCCAACATCATCCTTTCTCCAGGTGAAAAAGAGGAGATTGTCGTAACCATTCAAAATAGACAGGATCTCACGCCAGGTAGCCATTATGCGGCAGTAGTGGCGCGTGAGATAACACAGGAGGGGGATAAACCCTCCGTTGCTCCAGCTATTTCGGGTCTTATTTATGTTACAAAGCAGGGCGGTGAACGCTATAACTTATCATTTAAAGACTTCTCATTCCCATCTTCTGCCATTTCATTTTCAAATCCTGCAACAGGATTTGTGACACTTCAAAATGACGGAAATACTTATTTAATTCCTTATGGGACTGCTGATATTTATGATATGTTTGGAAGAAAAATTTTTAAAGGAATTATAAATGAACCTTCTGTTAGAGTATTTCCTCAATCCATAAGACGTGTTCCTGTGTATTTTAGAAATATTGCTTTTGAGTTTCCTATTTCAATTAATACGTTAAAGCTTCAGGGTCGTGATTCTCTGAATAAAACAAAATTTTCTTACTCAGAAGTATATATCTATATAAATCCTTGGTTTATAGGTGGCATTACTTTGATCACATTCTTAATAGTAATATACAGAAAAGGTATAGTAAAAAGATGCAAAAAGTCCTCCCATGATTAAGAAAATAGTTATTGGTCTAATAGTTTTAGGAGTACTTATTTTTGGAGGTATTTTTTTGTTTGAAAAGTTCTTTGGTAAAAATATTGATCAAGGAATTTCTAAGCGGTCAGAAGAATTTATAAAATCTCAAAAAGCACTTAATAATTCTAAGCTTGGCGCACTTCTAGAAAAGGATAAGACTAGCTTGAAGGGAACAAAAGTATCTGTTGGTACATGTTTTACATTTGTTATGCCGTTTAAAGTTGGGTTTGAGAGATCTACTGGGATATGCGACACCTATTTTAACATAGAGTCTCCGCGCGGGAATATTGTCGCCTACCTACGGGATGGAAAAGTCGGGACATTTGAGCAAATGGAAGGAATTTCATTTAGAAGACAAAGCAAAGACTATACAGAATCCCAAAAAGTAATTAAAGGAAGAACATATCTTATGTTTAAAAATACAACTGAAGGGTATCAGAAGACTGCATTCAGCTTTGATTCTGATTCGTATGCGGTCATAACACTGACGGCAAGTACACTTGAGAATCTTGATTCTGAATTTGATACTATCCTTAATTCGCTTACTTTTAACTAACGCATGTATAATAGAAGCATAAAGAGAAACATAAAGAAAAATATGAAAGATTTATGGCGATCACTTGGTTTAAGTTGTCTAGTGTTTCCCTTATTAGTGCTTCCTTCGTCCACTAATTACCGACTTGATTCCTACGGATTTGGAGCAGGAGGAGATAGTATGTCTTCAACCAATTATTCACTTGAAGGAATCTTGGGAGAGGCTTCCGGCAACCAAACTTCCACAAATTATAAAGCGCGGTCAGGTCTTTTATTTTTGCAGATGTCAAATACTCCAGGTGTGCCAACATTAACCAACCCCAATGATTCCTACAATATGCTTCACATAATTTTAAATATCTCCAATAATCCGACTGACACTACATACGCAATAGCAATCTCTGATGATAATTTTGTAACTACAGAGTGGGTACAAACGGATGGAACCGTAGGTGTTACGCTTGGTTCTGAAGATTTTCAGACATATACAGCTTGGGGTGGAGGAGTAGGTAGCAATATCATAGGGTTAAACGAGGGAACTACGTATAAAGTACGAGTAAAAGCGCGTCAAGGAGGCTATACAGAAACACCTTTAGGGCCAGAAGCGTCTTTGGCAACTGAGAATCCTTACTTAACATTTGATATAGACGTGGCGCCAACTGACACTGAATCGTCACCTCCATATACTGTGTCTATGGGAGCGCTTTCTGTTGGATCTGTATCTACAGCAAATGACAAAATTTGGGTAGATTTTGCAACGAATGCACAGAATGGTGGAATGGTATATGTATATGGTCTAAATAACGGTTTGAGAAGCACTGCGGTTAACTATACAATTGATTCCGCATCTGCAAATTTGGCGGTGGCTCAAAAAGGTTTTGGAATTCGCGAAAACACCGTTTCAAATTTATCCTTTGTGTCACCTTATAATGTAGCATCTGATAACGTAGGAATAGTGGATACTACCATTCGGGAATTATTGTCCTCATCAAATGCTCCCGTAGTAAGTGGACGCGCATCAGTTTTAATAAAAGCAAAACCTGAGAATACAACACCAGCGTCATCAGACTACACAGACACACTTACATTAATTGCTTCCGGAAACTTCTAAATTTATAATACTAGTTTATAGATTGATACATTAATTAACAGTTTGATAGTGGTTAGATTGGAAGATAAAAGGTCTCAAGTCCAAAGAGTGAGTGCATAAATTCAAAGCTTGCAATACTTCCAATTCCCCGCCTTTGGGACAGAGTAGCACGTAAACTTTCCGGATATTTTAATGAATCGTTTCCATAATTCAACTGCGTTTTAAGCGCTAATTTTCCTTCTGATTCTTCGGGGTAGAGGATGTTAATATCCGATAGAAATAGAACTCTTAAGAAGTCTTTTCCAACAGACGGACTCATGCGTTTGTATAAATCATTATAGACTTCCGTGATGTCTACAATGCTTACAAAAAGCGCATAGTTATTCTGGGCAAAGTACCTAAAATACGCGCTTGCTTGTTCGTGTTTGGGATGAACACGGTCAATAAACGCGTAAAAAACGCTTGGGGAAATATACACTCGTTTGCTTTGTGCGCTCATAATTATAGATCAACAGTTGCGGCGCGTCCGTCCATTCTCAAAAATGGATCGGAGTCTGTAAATACTTTTATTTCAATAACTTTTTTTCTGACTACTGGTGTTGTTATGGTTTTTTCTCCGGGGACAAATTGTTTCTGAAAAGTAGAGAGGTCTGACTCTTTAATACGAATGTTTCCACCTGCTCTGACGGCAATCAGTTTACCTTCTTTAACGTATCGCCTCAGTGTTAGCGGATGCACTTTTAATATATAGGCTGCTTGACGGACATTAAATAGTTGTTCCATTAGAAAATTATAAGACAAAAGTTATCGTGAAACACAGTATACAATAGTATGTAATCATATGCAATAGTATACATATTGTAAGAAAAATTGACGTGCTTATTTGTGCCTGGTTGAATTAATAGAGTAGTAAGAATATTAATAAGTAGGAAACGCATGAAATTATTTTACCGCCCCAAAAAGGCACTGTGTGCAATTATTTTGTCTTTCTGCCTGCTTACTTTTTTAGCTTCAGAAACCAATGCTGCTGCAGGAATTTACAAAACTATCAATTTTCAAGGAAAGCTTCAGGATAATAACGGTTTAAACGTAGCTAACGGAAATTATTCCGTAGTATTCACGCTCTATGATGCTTCTTCAGGAGGGTCTAATTTGTGGGATGAAACACAAACTGTCGCAGTTGCTGATGGCGTGTTTCAAGTAAATCTTGGTTCAGTGGATACAACTATTGCTGCTGTAGATTTTAATTCCGACTCAATTTACTTAGGAGTAAAGGTTGGGGCAGATGCGGAAATGACACCTAGGATTAGATTTTCGGCCGTTCCCTATGCCTTTAATGCTGAAAAAGTAAGCGGTTTAACGGTTACTAACACTACGGGAACATTTACACTGACAAATGCAAAAACATTTGCTGTAGCAAACACGCTTTCTTTTTCAGGTACAGACTCAACTGCTTTTACTTTTCCAACAGGATCCGGAACGGTTGTTACACTTGACTCAACCGCAATTCTCACAAATAAAACATTAACCGCTCCTAGATTTGCTGACGGAGGTTTTATTGCTGACGTAAGCGGTAATGAACTGCTGATTTTTGACTCAAATGCGTCAGCTGTAAATGAGTTAACACTTGCCAATGCTGCAACAGGAAATGCAGTTGTCATAAGTGCAACTGGCGAAACAAATGTGGGCCTCACTATAAACTCCAAAGCAGCAGGTGCGCTGACACTGGATTCAGGAACTACAGGACTTGTAAATCTTGGAACTGGAAACAATGCAAAGACCATTAACTTAGGAACAGGGACTGCCGGAAACATACTTAACATTGGAACAAATAACACAATCTCTGACACGATTACCATAGGTTCTGTTTTAGACAATGTTGCCATAACATCTGACTCATGGAGCGTGACTGACGCAGGTGCTTTAACCGTCGCTTCTTGTTCAGGTTGCGGAAGTGGAGGAGCAAGTTATTTTGCTGAGAGCGGCGGTTTATTATCCACTGTTAACAGCACACTAGATTTTTCAGTTGGTGGTACATCAACAGCGTCTTCTAAATTTGCCGTATTAAATGTTGCCGGTGGAACTCCAACAGCTTCCATATCAGCTGGACTTGGAGGAGCGGGGAGTCTATATCTTACGGCTGCTGGAAGCTTGATAACAACCAGCATGCAGAACTTGACACTAGGCGGCGCAACCACAGGTGATATAGTTCTTAACCCAAGAAGTGCAGGGCAAATCGGATCAGTCAAGGTTGACGGAACGATCAAGCTTTCAGATGTAGATGATTTTACGAGTCAGGTGGGGGAAATTGCTTACAGATCAGGTGGAGCAGGAAATGGATTCTTAAGATTTACAGCTCAAGGTACAAATAATATCGCTTTTGATTTTCAAGACTGCTGTAATTATGTACTTAGAATAGGTACTACAAACAATCCGGTTGATGCTCGTTATGGATATGCGGTAAATGGAACAACTGTTTTTGATAGTTCAAGAAATATTTCAAATATAGGTACAACTATGACTGCTGCAGCCGGACTTGCAATAGCAACCACCACAACCGGTGTTCTGTCACTGGACTCAGGTACAACAGGTGCAATTAACTTAGGTACTGGAAATAATGCAAAGACTATTAATTTAGGAACAGGGACTGCCGGAAACATATTTAACATTGGAACAAATAACACAATCTCTGACACAATTACCATTGGATCAGCCCTTGATAACATTGCAATAATAAGTGATTCTTGGAGCGTTACTGATACTGGCGCCTTAACCGTTGTTTCATGTTCAGGTTGTGGCGGAGGAAGTCAGACGCCATGGACAGGTAATATAGATGGTGATAATTTTTCGCTTTTGGATATGGGCACAAATATTACGTCTCGTAACGGGTTAACTTTTGGAACTGGAAGTAGTGGCGCATTAACACTAACCCCAAATGGAACTGGGGATACAATAGTGAGTGGAGATGCGGATTCTAATTTACAAGTAACGTTTGGTGCCGCTCCGGGTGTAGACATGCAGGAAATCAGCAATGCAGGATTTGGAACTACAACTGACGGTGTTGACGGATTATATATTAATTTTGTGCAGGCGGATGACGCGGGAGTTGACACAAATTATGGACTTAACATAGGACTCACTGCGGCATCTGATGACGCAGGGGAAGTTCTAGGTGCAATTAACATTTCAGTAACCGGGCAAACGGCAAATAATCGTGAGCGGGGCATTACCATAGGAAGCGGATTTGATGAAGATATTTATTTTGCGTCAGCGTCGGCGCAAATAAGAATTCAAGATGGTGGAGAAATTGAATTTACTGACGGAACGTATGGAGGCGCTCAACACAATGATTTGCCATTGGGTCGCCTTAAGGAATATTTTGCTACAGCAAACTATGGTGTATTTGAAGCCCAGGGATTCATTAACCTGGATGGATCATTCTTTATGGATAACTTTGTTTCAAACAGATTAGTTCAGACAGCTGATAACACAAACCAAACAGGTAGGTTTGGAGACAGCATGATGTGGTCACTTGATGAGCTAGGAACTGGTGGAACTGCAACTAATGCTACCATGGGTTGTTCGGTTACCCAAAACAATGTTGCGACACAAAATACCTATAACATAAATGGAAATCTTGAGGTATCCTTTGAAACCATTTCAAACACAAATGGAACTAATCTTACCGGGCCTGCTTGTCAAGTTTACATGGGTGCCTCAACCTTAACAGGTACAAATCTCCCAGCAAATGCGTTTTTACAGGTAGCAAATAAATTTGTGGTTTATTATAAATTCAGACCGAGCGCTCAGTATACTAGCACATCATCACAAAAGTATATGTGGTTTGGTGTAAATAATCATACAGCTCCATGGCAGGGAATGCCTACGGTAACGCACACGAATAAAGGAGGTATGTGGATTGCAAATGTAACTAATACCGGTTCTAACGCAGCAGCAAATACAGTATGGGGTGGAGTGGTTCAGTACGGAACAAATAGAACAACAGTAGGTTGCACTGGCGCAAATATTAGTACCAGTGCCTATGCATTGGGTAGAATTGAGGCTAGGGCTACTAATGATGTAAGGTTTTTCTTGGACTCTGATGTTTCAAATGGTGTATCACTTTCTGAGTGCGGAAGTGTGACAAGCAATATTCCAACCGTACAAATGAGACCTGCTATGAATATGGGCAACTTTACTTCATTTACTAGTACTGCAGCGCTGTGGACTGTGTATGTAGATCTGTTCTCTTTTGTTCAGGATGATCCTCGGGATGAACAAGTAGATGGCCTCAATTCTTCATCAAGTTCAGAGGAGAATATTAGTAGTGCTCCAAATCCCATTGTGGGTGCGGATATAGCTGAGAACTATATTATGGATGGGGACTATGAAATAGGTGACGTGGTGGTTTTGGGAGATATACCTGGCCGCGCAAAACGAGCCGCCAGACAAAACGACAGAAAACTTTTAGGAGCTATATCTGAATCACCAGGGCTAGTTATGGGGGAAAATGGCCATTATAACTCACAGCCCATAGCACTAAGTGGCAGGGTTCCGGTAAAAGTTAACAATAATGGAGGAAAAATAAGAAAAGGTGATCCAATTACATCAAGTGACGTTCCAGGTGTAGGTCAGCGTGCAAAAAACCCAGGGAAAATTATTGGTACAGCAATGGAAGATTTAGCCTCAGAAGAAGGAAAGATTATGGTTGCCATAAACGTGGGGTATTATATTGGTGATGAGGTGGATACTGCACTCATAGAGCAGCCTGATGAGATTTCACTTTTACCAGAGGGAGATGTAGCCGTACTGGGTGATGCTACACAAAGTGCAGGTTTAACAAGTATTGCTACAGGGAGTGCGCAGATAAAAGACAATAAAAGTGAAAAAGAAAATATCTATTCTGTAAAAGATGCATTAAAGATTGGATCAAATTTATTGCTCAAGGGTATTTCTATAAATGTTATGGGAGAAGACTTACAGCTCCAGCCATTAAGACAGGGCGGAGTAAACATTATGGATGGTCTCGTAGTGTTTACAGCTGAGGGTGTGACATTTGCCGGAAAAACTATTTTTGAAACAGAAGTCATTTTTAAAGGGATTGCAACATTTGCATCTGACGCTGTATTTAATGGGACGGTTAAGTTCAGCAAGGCGCCGGAATTTAATAAAGATAGTGCCGGATTTGCAACTATTTATAAAGGTGAGAGATTTGTAGATGTAGTATTTGAAAAAGAATATAAGAGTGCACCTGTTGTAAATATTTCAATTCAGTTGCAAAAACTTAATGATGAGAAGATGGCCGAGTTAAAAGATTCAGGGTATTGTGTGCTTACTGATACAATAAGTACTTGCGAGGAGAAAATTGCCAGCGAAATACTAAATGATAACTTTAAATATGCTGTGGCGTCCAGAACTTCTCAAGGGTTTATGGTGATTATAAATAAGGAAGCACCACTAGACATTACCTTTTCATGGCAGGCAATATCTGTTGCAAATGCCACCACATCCGTGAGTGAGAGTAGTAGTAACACAAAAAAGCCTACATCTACAGTAATAAGTGAGAAAAAAGCAGAGGAGGATCGTGAAAATGATAATAAAACAGATATAGGAGATGTTGCAGGAGCTAGCACAGATAATTCTCAAGAGGATTCAGTGATTAGTACAATGGAGCAGCCTGACTTGCTGGAACAGGCATCTAGTCAGAGCGCGATTATAAAAGGAGGTCCTTAATAGGCCTTTTCAGATAATATAACTTCTGAAAATGAAATATCAGCGTTTGAGGTGGTTTTTTTAACTGGTTTAAATATAAATAAGCCATTTAATTTTTTGCAGCTTTCAGGAAGCACTTCGCACTGGTAGGTTTCCAGGATATAGGCTTTTTTGCCGCTTTTAAGACTGGATACTAAGAAATCATTTAAGCGCCCATCAAAAAAATATCCTATAAAGATTGTAGTTCTACTATCAAGTAGTGGGTGGGCAGTAAGAGAATGAATGATAATGTCATTCTGTTTTGTTTTTAGTAAGAATTCGTTTACCAGAAATTCATGATAGACTTTTGGCCCTGCCTCTACCATATTAAAGTATGGTGAAGATTTGATGAGCGTAGGATAGGAGAGTGCCGTTGGTATAAAAAATAGAGTTATACCCAAAAATAGAAACAAATACATAAAAGAACTTTTTAATCCTCGCTTAAATATATGAGAAAAAATGTTTGTTAGTGGAATTGAGGCAAGGATTATCAAAGGCGGGACGAGCATGAGTAAATATCTTCCGTATGATCCGGAAAATTCAAAGGTAAAAAATTTGCCGGCATAATAAGTAGAGTATAGTAAGAAAAATAGTAGGACCCAAAACCAAAGTATATATGCGTAGGCTGAGGATTTTTTGATGAGCGTGTATGCTGCAAGAAGGATAATAATGCCGGGGAATTCCGGCCTTTTTAATAGGTCAAATATATTTGGAAGTAAATTCCTGAAGAAGTAATTTGGCGCAAATGATTCGAGTGGGAGAGCTTCAGCGCAGCACCAAGGTTGTCCTAGAACGGATATGGAAGCCAAGGTTCTGAATCCTATAAGACCGCACAATATGCTAAACGGTATAAGGTCTGTCTTATAGATGAATCTGTGTTCTGATTTTCTCACTGCTATAAATAGGGCGATTAAGATAACCAAGAATGAAAATGACTCAATTCTCACCCCAAGTAGTAAAAATACAGATGATATAAGAAGAATTTGGTTGGATAAAATGGGTTTTTTAGCATACAATACTACGGCAACTGAGGCTACAAGCGAGAAGAAAACATGATATGAGTCAAGTGCGAGCGAAGGAGCCCAATAAATTTCAATTGGTAAGAGAGCCATGAGTAATGAGGAAAATAATGAAACAGTATAGTTTTTGAACAGTAAATAGGAAAACAGAAATACCAGAATAACTTGTAGTAAGCTGGCAGTTTTAGCAATAGTAAATAACACATCTTCAGAATTTCCAAAAATTTTAATACCGGTAGCATTAACTATAGGAATAGTAACTCTTCCTGCCTTGTCTGGTTTTCCCAGTATTATTTGTGTAGGAGTTGCAAATTCAATACTTGTTGCTTTTCCAAATCTTTCAAAAGTTACTGCATAAGACAGGTATCTGTCTTCATCATAATAAATTTTGTGGTAGTTTTCTGTATAAAAAAATCTACTGATAAATCCGGCAATAATAATTAGTATAAACAAAAATTTTATACGATTAGGAATATGTATAATTACTTTAATAATTGAGCGGAAATGTAGTAATGTTCCCAAAAAAAGCGCTAGTAGTGCTACAAGTGTTGCCCAAGGCAACAATGCTCCAAGAATAAACTCTCCCATATATGATAAGTGTATGTTGTTCAAAAAAATCTGTAAAGAGGTAGTATTGCGGTTTTTAAAGTAATTCTTTTATAAAAAATTTAATAAAAAGTAATCCCGTGGGAATAGCACTGGAGCCGCTTTTTCCGCCTATTCTATCTCCTTCAATGGTAGGTATTTCAACAATCTTAGCCTGTTCTTTAAGTGTACGCATAGTCATTTGGTATTCTATGACAAATCCAGTTGCATCCAAATGTAGTTCCTGAAAAAGCTTTTTTGTAATGCCTCGGTAGCCGTTAATACTATCTGTAATGTATGGACCTTTCTTTTTAAAAAACAAATTAGCCAAAAATGTAAAGCCCATATTTGCCCATTTGCGCGGTTTTAAAAAATTATCATCTTCTTCGTTTCTTGAGCCTTTCATAAAGCGTGAAGCGATTACCAGGTCGGCTCCTTCATTGAGTTTTTTTATAAGTTTTGGAATGTCTAGGGGGTTCTCATTCCCGTCTGGTGAAAAAAAGATGAGATATTTTCCCTTTGCATGCTTTACGGCTAATTTAAATGCTTCCGCACGTCCCGGTATCTTTTGTTTTAACACTGGAATTTTGTGTTTTTGAAAATATTCCAGCGTTCCGTCAGTGGAGTTGTAGTCCACTGCAAAATATTCATCAACAGACTTAAGGGGAATCTTAGAGAGGACGTTTTTGAGCCCTTCAATTTCATTTCTGGTAAGAATTATGAGTGTTGTTTGTACCATGATATTGTGTGCATCAGCCCTTCATCTAGGTTCACAGAAGGCTTAAATCCAATTAATTTATATGAAAGTGTGTTGTCAGACACGCGCCTTGGGCTTCCATCCGGCTTTGACAAATCTAGTTGTATTTTAAAAGAAGTATTGCTGATTTTTTTTATTTTGTCAATGAGTTCAATCATAGTTACCTCTTCATCACTTCCTAAGTTCACAGGAGTGTCTTTGGGCAGTTTTTCAGCGGCCAATACAATGCCATGTGCAAAGTCTTTTACATACAGAAATGACCGGGTTTGACTACCCGAGCCCCATACCGTTACGGGGTTTTCTCCTGAGAAAATTCGTTTAATAAGCGCAGGTATTACGTGTGACTTATTTTCTTCAAAATGATCCCTGGGGCCATAACAGTTATATGGTCTTACAACGGCTACGTCCATGTTATATTGGTCAGAAAAAACCCTTCCTGCCACTTCCCCCATGCGTTTGGCCCAACCATATCCTAAATTTGTAGGCTCAGGATCATGTAAAAACCCTTCCGATTCAGGTGTTGGGGTAGAGGTATTGTGAGGATATACACAAGCCGAGGAGACGAGGAGTACTCGTGTAATTTTACTGAGTTGCGCCGCCTTTAAAGGGATTAGTTCAAGCAGCGCGTTGTCATAAAACATGTCTGCTTGATGAGTTCGGTTGTGCTCAATACCGCCTACTTTTGCAACCATGTTGATTAACACCTCTTGTCCCGTAAATGCTTTTTTACACATGGCAAGATCCATAGCGTCACCTTTTACAACCCCTATAGAATTTTTAATTGAAGCGATATTCGTAAGATTTGCATTTGAAAAATCATCCAGAATGGTAACGAAAGCTCCATTTTCAACCAGTAACTCTGAAACGTGACTTCCTATAAACCCCGCACCGCCGGTTACGACAACTTTTTTATTTTTCCAAAATTTATTATTCATCAAGTCTAATATTGAAGTCATCCATAATTTTTTTCATTTTTGCCTTCTCTTGGGATGAGAGGAGAAATGAATTATATCTGGTAAAATAATGTTTTGCACGGTTAAGGTCTCTGAAGCAGCCTGCATATAGTACGGCTAAGTCCAAAATTGCTCTTGAATATAATTTTTCACTTCTTCGCTCAAGTGCTTTGTCATACCAAGCTTTTGAAGATTTACAAAAACCCTGGGCGGCACGCAACCTTCCCATTTCTATAAAGTATAAAAAATCTTGTGAATTATCCGGCACGCTGTTTAATAAATTCTCCGCGTTTCCTAGTTGGCCGGTGATTCTATACATACTGGCAAGTTGTCCGATTGCAAAATAATTTTGAGGATATTTTTGAATAAATTTTTTCATTTCCTTGATTGCGGATTTGGATTCCTCAGGGTCAAAGCCTGTACCTCTATTTAAATCAAGGTATTTAAGCGTGTAGTTTTTAATTATTTCTGGCGTAAGTGTTGACGTCTCTGCAAATACGTATGCATTTTTGTCAAAGTACATGAGTGACCATTTAGTGCTTTGATTTAGCGCTGATGCGATGGACGTCCCAGAATCTCTTGATACGAGTGCACTTGACGCGTCATTTTCAGAAAGAACAGGTTCAAGAGTATCATAAGATAATGGCATAGTTTCAGCATATATATTTATCATTTCAGATTCATCATATAAATCGTCACGCGAGTCAATGAATCCTTTGTGGGGGAAATTTTTAAAAAACACATATCCAGAAAATTCAAAGGATGTGAGTGTGTTGGGTTTTAGACTGTTTGATAATAGAATATTTGTTGCGTTTTCTGGTGGGGTAAAATCAAAAATTCTTGGTGTAAAGATAGTAAGTATCAGGAAGATGAAAATCAACACAGTATAAGTAATATAGGAGGAAAAAAGTTTTTTTTCATGTAAAATCTCTTTTAAAATAACCGCCAAAATTGGCATGGTGGTAAATACGCTTATTGGAATGAATCTGATCCATGAGATTCCAAGAATAAAGAATAAAAACAAAGGAAGTATGAAAATATGCGAAGTAAAAAACCTTTTTGATTTAATACTTATAATTATAAACGTACAAATAGTAAACAATATATAAAATGCAAAAGATATGAGGACAAAAGATGAGGTAGTTTCTTTTACAAAATTTTGATTGAGAATTGTGAGCATTTCCGGAAGAGAACCAGACCATCTTTTGATGTCCATAACTCCCAGAAAAGTCAACACATACAGCCCAATTCTAAGTCCTGAAGGGTTAAGAAGAAATCCAATAGGGATTGATAGTGCTAACGACGGTAAAAATAGCCATAAATTTCCTTGATATTTCCCCCCCATTACGAGCGAAGCTAAATACGTGGCAAATTCGAAAAGCATGATAAATGTAATAAATATAATTGGAATAAAGATAAAGCCTCCCGAAATGTTTGCGACTAATACCAATATTACGGGGCACAAAAGTATCAATTTAGATTTTGTTAGTTTCCATTTTAGGTACATATATACGATAAAAACTAAAAGCGGAACGAGCAATATGAGGGAATTTAGTTTCCAAAATGAAATTGATAGAAATAATGAAGTTGCAAGCAATATAAGCTGCGAAACCCATGGGATTTTCAATAACTCAAAGATTTTCTTAAGCAATAAGAGTGTAATAGCTAAAAACGGGATAAGTAGGAAAATTAACGAAAACACTTCATGTACTGAACCAGTTAAATACAAAAGAACATCCGAAGCCCAACTGTGTGCTATAAATTCAATACTTGGAGCAGCCGTTTTGAATGAAACGTCAGCATGAGTAGGGATTTTTTTATTGGTTACAATATATTGTCCAATCCCCATATGAAGATAAGAGTCGGGAGAAAAAGAATTAAGGTATAGCATTTTGGTTACAAAAAGTAAACACAAAATAACAGCTAAAACAAAAAGAAATCGAGGATACTGTTTAAATATGGACACATTCATTATTAGAGTTTGGAGATATAATCATATATTATTTTCGATACGTTTTTCATATTCTTTTGTGTATCTTTTTCCGGTGATCTTGTCATCATACAAAGTATATAGGGTCTTTTAGGATAATAGATAATTCCACAGTCAGTAAAAATTGATGTGTCTTTGTTTTCTCCCTCATGAACACCTATTTTATGTGCAACTTTTACGTCTTTTGGCACTCCTGCGGCCAATTTGTCACTAAATGGTGTTCGTGTGAGAAGTGACAATATTTCATTTGAGTCTTCAGGCTTGAGGTAGGATGAAAGATAGAGACTTCTTAAGACAGAAGAATAATTTTTAGGGGTAACAACTGGCGAATTGTTTGTTAATTCTTTGGGTATGTCCAGTGAGTCAAACACGTTTTCCAGCGAGCCTTCAGGTATTGCTGAAAACAACACATTCTTTGCGGTATTATCGGAATTGATTAATGTTTCCTGAAGAGCCTGTGTGGTGGTTAGTGTTTGACCGGGGCCAGCTTTCCATAATTCCCCAAAATATGGATCAAGATGTTCCTTTTTTACCTCTAGTGTTTGATCACTTTTTAAATCCCCTTTCTCTATTTGTTTATAGACTGCCATGGCCAATGGCACTTTAAGTAGACTTGCAAGTATATATGATTCTTTTTCATTTATGCCTATGGACACACCAGTGGGAAGGTATTCAAAATACATACCAAATGAGGTATCAAGCGTGTCTGTATAAGCATTTAATTCTTTTCGGAGTGGTACGAAGTTAATAACGTAGTCGTTAGGATTTTCAATAAAGACTCTTTGCGACAGATATTTTAGGGTTTCCTGTTTTACATTGAGTTCAGATTTCTGCGTCGGTCTAGGATAGGAGAGAATATAAGCAACAAGTATGATGTTTACAAGCATACTGCAGGATATAAGTACTACCAGTAGCTTTTTCATCTCTTACCTGATGTTATATGTAATTTCTTCTGTTTTCAATAGGAGCTGCATGCTTGACAACAAGTAACTGTAATCATTAAGATTAATACATGTCAAATGAAGTTGAAAAAGAAAAAGCAGTAAAAAAATCCCCATCTTTGAAGATAATTATAGCGGTTTCGGCAGTTATTGTAGTTGCGGCGCTTGCTAGTGGTGCTGCAATCTACTTTTATATGCAGTATCAAAATGCGCAAACACTTTTAAAAAATCCAAATTCTGCACTGCAAAATGAAGTGAAAACTTTAATAACTCAGGTTGGCAAAATTATTGAATTGCCCAAAGGAGAGATTCCGACTGTTGCAACTGTATCTGATAAAACAAAGCTTACAACTCAAGATTTTTTCAAACGAGCAGAAAATGGAGATAAGGTGCTTATCTACAATGCAGCAAAAAAAGCATTTCTTTATAGGCCTCAAGACAATAAGATGATTGAAGTTTCCAGTCTCAATGTGTCTCCCAGTACTCTTGGTGTATCTGACACAGCAACTCAGTCAGCTGGTAAAACAGTAGTAGAAAAATCAAAAGTCGTATTGTTAAATGGTACTTCAAAATCAGGCTTAACAAAAACAGCTGAAGACAGAATGGTGGCAAATAATATTCTTGTTGAAGTAGTGGATCGAGATAATGCGGCATCAAATGACTTTAAAGAAACAATTGTAGTGGATGTTACAAAGAAAAATAAAGAATTACTGCCTCAAATACAAAAAACTATTGGTGGGAAAATTGGTACCATACCTGACGGGCAAGTAATACCTCAAAACGTTGACGTTTTAGTTATTCTAGGTGAAGATTTTAAATAGTGTTATTTTTTTCAATATAATTCTTCAGCACACTTTTTAAGTATAATGCATCAAATTCTGTAAAGTACGGGTTTGCACCAATAAGAAAACCATTTTTAGTAAGATAGCTTGCTGTTGGAAATGCATCCTTTAGGGCACCAAATAACTTTTTATATATAGGCTGTCCTAATAGCGGGAAAAATAATCTAGTTTCGATGCCGTTTTTTTCCAGATGAAGCAGTAAGTCATTTCTTTTAATTTTTCTACTTTTAATAATGACCGGATACAACATATAGATGTGTTCAGATTTTGGTCTAATTTTAGGCAAGACAAACTGGTGAGGGAAGTTTGAAAAAACAGAATCGAGTAGGCTTCCAGTTCTCTTTTTCATCATAATGGTTTGTTTTCTTCTCTCAAGCTCAGCAAGACCGAGAGCCGCTTCCATTTCAGTTAATCTAAAAGAAAATCCGATACGATTAAACTCAAAGCGCTTGTTGATCATAGTTTTTAACTTCTTAGGGTTTGAGGTATTATCATCATCAATGCTTAAATAGATCGTGTTTCTTCCATGAAAAATAAGGCTTTTTATAATTTTTGCAAGCTTAATATTGTTTGTCGTAATTAGTCCACCGACTCCTGTTACTAATATGTGTGCCGTGTAAGTAGAATAGACTGAAATATCTCCAAGAGAGCCCACTGGTTTATTTTCATAAGAAACAAACATAGTCTCACATGAGTCTTCCAATATTTTTAATTTGTGTTTTTTTGCAATTTTTAAGATAGCATTCATGTCTGAGCTTTGACCAAATAAATGCACAGGCATAATTGCTTTTGTTTTTTTTGTAATTTTTTTGTCCATTTTTTTGGGATCAATACAGTAATAATCTTTCTCTACATCTACAAAAACAGGCACAAGATTTGCCTGGAGGATAACGTTTGCAGATGATATAAAGGTGAGTGCCGGTACCAGTACCTCATCGTGGTCATTCCACTTGTAGTGTTCTTTAAGCGCCAAGAGGGAAACGAGAAGAGCTGAAGAGCCACTATTAGTAAAGATTGCAAATGTTCTGTTATGTATCTTTGCAAAACTAGCTTCAAACTTCTTAGTAAAGGGACCATAGGAAAGTCTGCTTGAATCTAGTACTTGGCGCACGTACTCTTTTGCCTTCTTGGAAATTCTTAAATCGGCTATAGGAAGCTTAGGTTTCATTTTCTTCAAAACTATAGCAGAAGAAAAGAGTTAATACAATTATTGAATGAATTGATCAGTATAAACGTCTCGTGCATTCAATTGAGTACCAATTACTCCAAATTCATAAAAAGTATTAATTGTTTCTTCCCATTTTTCTTTTGTCATGCTTCCTATAGGAGTGTTTTCATCAACCTTAACTAGAGATTCGAGGCTAGTAAGAATATATTTTTCCATCCATTCGTTTCCATGTATACCTCTTGAGCGTTTTAGCGTGGAAGCTATTGCAAATTCAGGATCTTCATATGCTTTTTCCCACCCATCAATAAGTCCATTAATAAATTTTTGAACAACTTCTGGTTTTTCTTTAATCATTTTTTCAGAGGTTATAATAACATCGCCGTATATATCTATGCCGTGTTCACCGGGTAGCATTATCCTAAAAGAATTTGAAGTGTTATTATCTATGCGTGCACGACCAACCTCCGTTCTGTATGCGGATACAGCATCTACCTCTTTTTTTATCAGTGGTTTTAGAGGGTTGGATCCTACCACAATAAATTCAACCTCATTTTCAGGCACATTGTACTTTTTAAGCAGTGCTTTAAATAACTTCATGGAATCAGAATCTGCTGAAGATATTCCTAGCTTTTTCCCACGAAAGTCAGCTGGAGAGATAATGTCTGATTCTGTTAAAGAGATGATTGCAGAAGGAGTTCTTTGGTATATTGCGGCTATTGCTTTTATTTTATCTCCACGTTCTATTCCTTGAACCAAATCAATTGAATTAGTAATTCCAAAATCTGTTTTTTCTGAATTTACATCTCCCGAGATGTCGCTTGTTGAATTTAAATCCCGCTCAATAAGCGTAAGACTTAGATCCCTATTTCTAAAGTAACCGCTATCAATCCCTGTATATAGGCCTGCAAACTGGGCGTTATGTGTCCATTTAAGCCCAACTTTTACGCTGTCTACTCCAAAAACTCTTCCCACCACATGAGGATGATACTCAACAGACTCAAAATAAATAATTCTTCCTAAGATAATGGACGCAAAAAGAATTACAAAAATTAATAAAAGCTTAATTACTTTTTTCTTTCGTTTATTTTTAACAGGTTGTTTCATAACTTTATTATAATATACAAACTTAGATAAATTGATGAGTAGATCGTTTTATGGTTATCCAAATCCATAAGTTTAAAATGGATAAAATAAAAAACGGCAGAATCTTAAATGGACTCCATGTGAAAAAGAAGAAGAGCTCAAGCAAGAATGAGAGCATGAGGCAGACTTCAAAGAGCAAGGCAAAAAATGAACGGAAAATAGCAGACACTTTTGATGTGATATTACCCATAGAATCTTCCTGTGTTTTAAGTTCAATCGTTTTTGTCTCAATTGCATCAAGGAAGCTTAAGCTTACCGGTTCATATCCCTGCTTTACGAATGTAATTAATGCTGTATTAGGTGGGAGCATGAGGTAAACTGTTCCATTTTTTTGCGACTTTGAACTTAATATAATTTGTTTTTTATCATTTTCTATATATACCATAACATCAGATAGTGAGTTTTTCGTTTCAGCATGTAATATCTTCACTTGCAAGGGTGATTTAATTCTGTTTTTAATAAACGGAAGATTCATCAAAACAAAATGGTGAATGGTTCCAAGATGGAATTTGGTTCTAAATATAAATGAAACAAATGTAAGAAGTATGAACGATGTGCATATGAAAAAAGCAGTGAGATCAACAAATCTATAAGAGCGAGATAATGGGATAACAGTTAAGATAAAAGCACTAGCAAAATCTGTAAAAGTGTAAAGGTAATATTGAAAGAAGGAAAGAAATGTAAAAGGTGTGGGAGTTAATGTGACGCTTGGATAGTCTTGCCCTGTTTTTACACCGAGAGTAAAATTCACTTCTTTTTCAGCATATCCTATGGCTGTTATACGCGCTTTATAGCTTCCTTGGGGGAGAGTAATATTAAAATATCCCTCGTAGTTTGAAAATGAAGGGTTCTGAATTGAGATGGCTTGGCTAGAAACTATCAAATATCTTTTTTCAACAGGATCAAGATAGTACAATAGTAGCTCTGCGCCTTCAATTGGTTGTCCGCTAGGATTTAGAACTTTCATTCGGTCTGAAATTTTTATATCAAGAATTTTTTCTTCAATAATATTTCCATTTGTGTCATAAATTTTTGCAAAGAGCTGATATATTCCAGGAGTTGAACTCGCAAATAAGCGGCCTGAATACTCATTATTTCCAACAGGTGTCATATTTGTGTTAAAGCCGGCAGCTTGGGCTGTTTGAGCAAATGTGTTAATTCCAAGCACGTTTTTTGCCTGAATAAATGTCTGTACTCGTTTAACTTCATACTTCTTATTTACTTTAAATTTGATCTGAAAATTTGAAGACGATGGGACAACTGCAGTACGATTTTTTTCTTCAGCGGTGAGCGGATCAATAAGCAATACGTTATTACTTTCAATAACAAGTGAGCTTAGCTCCACAGATGGCGCATCTGAGGTAACGGCTGTAGTAAATGTAAAGAGATCTGAGGTGGATGAACCTGATACAACCCTAAAATAATAGGTTGTATCTGAAATAAGTTCAGAAAGAATAAACGTGTGCGATGTTGAGTTAACTGCTGATTTTATTGATTGGTTGAGCTTTGATACTGATGCACCATAGGAAATAGTAGACTGAGATAGTTGTGATAAGAATACCTCAATTGTGGCACTATTTGCAGTAAGCCTTGTAATGTCAATGGACTGATAGAGTGGAGACGTAGAGCCTGGAGTTGGGGTTAGTGTGGGGGATCGGCCTGGTGCTGGAGTGGACGTGGATCCTGGTATGTTTGTAGGAGTTGGGGTAGAAGAGCCATCATACTGGTATTGGCTTGTGATGTTGGAAGTTGTGCTTTGTGTACCAGGTCCTTCTAGTACTCCATTTACAGTAAAGTTTACAGCCTCCGATCCAGTATATGCTTCCGTTGTTTCAAGTTCAAAAGTCACAGTTGATGGAGTGTTTCCGGGCATTGATGGAACAGTCCAGGTAATAGTTCTATTAATGGTATCAACAACAGGCGTTGCCCCTCCATATCCTGTAGATGCTGAGCCTAAAACATAATCTGCAATATCAAGCGATGGTGTTCCAGATCCCGCAATGGTCCCCTGTGTCCAGGAGGCTACAACTTCTACCGTTGTGGTGTAGGGTAAAAGAGACTCGTATTCAAGAGAGTACGCAATGGTCTGATTTGGGGGGAATATATTTGTACTTGGTGAGATTTTAGCGAGTGTTGATGTAAAATCAGATGCAGATGCTGCAACCTCGGCATTAACAGTTACCGTGTCAGATGTTCTTATTGTTAGTCCAATTTCTTTTGTATCAATAGGACTATTTCCTGAGGTTAGCGTTCTAATGGTTGTGGTTTTTTGTCCTGTTGTTCCCGTTGTTGAACCTGACGCTGTAAAGTTAAAGCAGTATCTTGTGCCAGCAGTTAAATCACTCGAGTTAAACGTGACTGTTGTGCTACTTGCTGAATTATAGGAAATTCCAGGCCATGCGGTACTTCCCGATGGTATATTAGAGGTGTTTACTGACCATCCCGAATTTGATATAGAAAAATCAGACGGAAAGATAATTTGCAATCTTGCTTCAGTTGCTGTGCTGGCAGGAGTAGCACATGCGAGCCCTGAAACAGCAGTGTTTGCGGTTAATTTGTTGAGGCGCAGCATTGCAGTAGATAAATCTGCCGCATGGATAGGTTGGGGAAATAAAGCTATAGATAGCACGAAAAAAATAATACCCAACAAGTACTTCATATATATAGTTAATCAGAAAATCACGACTTAAAACAAGGGTGATTGTGGATGAAACGTAGAGAATTATCGAAAATTTATTTAAGCTTATCTGGAGCGAATAAGGTGAACGAAAGAAAGTTGAAATTTATTTCAACTTTTCCCGCGGAAAATTAAAATTTACTTTAATTTATCTACCTCTTTATGTTTGACTGCTTTTCGGCATTTTCTGCAATATTTAGTTAATTTCAACTTGTCAGGAGTATTGAGCTTTAAATTGTGAACGAAGTGAAGAGTGCAAGCTCAACTTATTTGAGTTTATCTACCTCTTTGTGTTCAACTGCTTTTCGGCATTTTCTGCAATATTTAGTTAATTTCAACTTGTCAGGAGTATTGAGCTTATTTCTGCTTGTGATGTAATTGCGTGTTTTACACACGGTACAAGTAAGTCCAATTTTAATAACTGCGCCTGTTTTTTTCTTTGCCATGTTATGTATTATACCTAAACCACGCTCAAATTACTAGTAACACTTCATCTGCCTGAGCCCCCAGTGAGAATCGAACTCACGGCCTAGAAATTACCAATTTCTCGCTCTACCACTGAGCCATGGGGGCATTAGAAAATTTGTCTAACTCACCTACAAGCCACTTTTTGAGTTTAATATTGCTAAAAGTGACAGTACATACCCCGTAAAGAGATTTTCTTTTGTAGCTTCCTTTACCTTGAGGTGCAATCTGAACTATTTTACCAAATTTCTCAGGTAGAATCCCGAGTTCTTTTGCCCAATACATCTTAACATCTATAATATTGGAGTCATTAAAACATACAATACTATAACTAAGCTTTTGGGTTTGTATTTGACATACAATCCTTAGAAACCTTATAAAGGATTTAATGAGGTCGGGATTAGTATTGGCAACTCTAATTGCAGACTTAGAAACTTTTTCTCCTTCCCCCCAATATATTCCTAGTCCTAGACCATGTAGAAATTGCTCTTCGCAAGAAAGATCATCTTTGACTAAAAAGGGATTTCCAAAAGGATTTCGTTTCATGTAGGTTGCATCGCTATGTGATCTTCGGACTATCTTATACTTAGTCATCCAGTATGCAATTTTGTGTACAGAGCATTGCATCTCCTGGGAAATTTCCCACATTGATTTTCCTGCTTCATAACGTATTTTTAAGTCTTTAAGTGAGGGAGTATTACTCTCCATAGTTAAGACTATTATAGAATGAGGTATCTTATTTTTTCAAGTTTTAAAAAAGCCAAAGTGTGTGCTGCGGGTAAGGAAACCTTGCCCACACCACAACTAGCGTTGTGCTGCGGGTAGGATACGAACCTACGTAGCCCAAACGGGCGACAGATTTACAGTCTGTTCCAATTGACCACTCTGGCACCGCAGCGATTTGTATATTTTACAAGATGAAGCACTAAATAGGAAGATACTGAATAATTTAAAGGGTAGAGGCGCCTAATTCAACAAGAGTGGAGGATCCACGTTTAACAGTAGGAATAGAGGGTCTATCAGACTTATCACTCTTGCTAGCCTTAGACAATACAAAATGATATCTGTTTGTCTGTTCAGGTTCTGGGGAAACAGAAAGTGGGAGTTTTGAATTGAGTTCTGAGTTTGGTACTAATGAAATTTTAATAAACTCTGTATTTACAGGTAAATCTTTTGCAGCTAGTTCCAACTCAAACAATAATCTTTCAGATTCTTTAGAATTTAGTTTCATTTCTTGCGATAGCTTAGGAGCAAATGATTTTATATCATCACGCAAGAGAATAAATCCCTTTTCCTGTTTCTCAAATGTTACTTTTTTTGGATTGAATTCATAATATAAGTAATCAGAGATTGCGTCATCAAATTTTAATATTCCTGTTTTATTTGCGATTATATTCCAAGCGTTACTTGTAAGGGGTTCAGTATAAACTGCAAATGACGGTTTTACACTAAAATTCTGAGGAGTATCTGAGTAGAGGAAAACAGTAGGAGACATGCCAGTTAAATAGCATGGACTGTATGCATAGATGGTGCGTGTTAATGCGCCGGATCCTACTCGAACTCCATGGTTTTGGCCAGCAGATTGACTTCTTAATAATGTATTGTATTCCTTCATGACAATGTTGTAGACGTAATCACTATTAGCGCTAGATTGTAAATTACTATTCAGTGGTTTTGTTGGTACTGTTGCGCCTTGGCCATTTCTATAGTTCCACACATATTGCTGTGCGAGTGCTTTATAGAACAGATCTCTATATTTTGTAATCTCAGTTGCATCAGTAGTTTTTTCGGCTACGTAAAATGTGCTTCGAGCGCTTGCCGGATTTGCAATTTTTACACTTTCTCCATTAACTATAACCGTAAAGGTTTGAATATCGGGTGAACCTATTTGGGATGTATCGCTGCAGTCATATGGTTGAGAGGGAATCACAGGAGGAGCTTTTGCATCCGGAGCTAGGGTAGGGGTAGTATTGGTGGCAGGTGTTGGAGAAATTATCTCCTGTGTCGGATTAATGGATGTTGGAGCTGGTGTAAATGTTTGAAGCTGTAAACTGTTACTCGCTATCTGTACACCTGAATAAAGATTTTTAGAAGCAGGGATGGTTTGAATGAAATTAACATTATAGCCATTGTTTAATGTTACATTCCCTCTGAATAAATATACAGGAGCATAAGTTTTTTGCAGTGCACTTGCTCCGTTATCAATATACACAAGCTCAAATCCATCAATTTTTGCGTTATTTCCGCCCACTCCTCCTTTTGGAAATACAGTGTTCCAATCAAATTCACCTATGCCTGAAGGAATAGCTATAGTATTTTCCGCTTTATTGTTTTTAAGTAGTCCATATGCTGAATCTGGAGTTATGATCTGGCTAGTTTTTTCAGATTCAATCCATCGGAGACTTGATTTAATAGACATAATTATTCCATCTTTATCAATTGCAAAAGTGGCCGTATTAAAATCATTCGGTCTATCAATTCCATTCTGGCCCGTACTCACATCTATTATATTGGGATCCTCTAGAGGTGCATAATTGTATCCAACTTGCATTTCGGTAATCTTTTGAGTCATCGGGATATTGAGTACGCCCGGTAAATTAACTATTGGCGCACCGATTAAGCTCCATGATCTATGGCATTCCACAAAAGTAAGTTCAGGAGCAATTGAATTTTTGTATGTTATATTGCATTCAATTGCTTTATCTGCAAGTCCAAGTGATGCTAAGAAGTTTTTGGTACCTGTTTTGATGTCAGACCCATTTATTTTTGTTGATTGACTAAAATTTTCATAATCAAATACGCCAGTATCTGTATTCAACATTAAGTAGCCAGGTATAGTAGTGTTATTGTAGTCTGAGAAATATGCAGCACCTGAAGATATACTTTCTGGAGCACTAAAGCCAAATTGCGCACCAAATGAGCTAATATCTGAGTCAGAGAATGAGTTTTTTATCTGGTAAGTCAGTAAGGCAGCTTTTGGTTGAGGAAATGTAGTGGGAGTGTCATAAGTAAATTGGAATTTAGGGTAGGTTTTTATATCCTGGGATTTTTCATTTTGTGACTGATTTGGTGTAGTTGTGGGTGTTGGGGCTAATTTTTTAGGCATCGAAAGAATCCACGCTACACACCCAATTATTCCTAGGATTAAAAGAACGCTTATAACTATAAGTAACCCTTTTTTTGTTTTAAAAAAGTTGGGGTTTTGCGGTGCATATTGTGGCGTAGGTTGAATTGGCGGAGTAGATATTGTTGAATCTATGGTAGGTGTGGGAGTGGTTACTGGTTCCATATTAACAGTTTATCACACAAGTAAAAGGAGGGACAATAGTGCCATTCCAATTCCCAAGAGCACACCCCCTACAACATCTGTTGTCCAGTGCTCTCCTAAAGACACCCGGGAGTATAGCATGGCGATAGTTGTTCCCAGAAGGAAGAGATATATCCCGGACTTTATAAGTATATGTAGTTTAGATTTAAAAATGAGAAAGGAATACACAATTCCTAGAAAAATAATGCGTAGTGCGTGTCCTGATGGGTATGAGGCCTGTGTATACACATGGAGCCCTGGAAAATTTGAATAATGTGAGCGCAAGAACATGTTGGGTGGGCCTGGTTGTTCTAAAATAGTTTTTCCAATAATTTCTAAAACATGGGCGAATGCTAAAAATCCCATTACAAAAAACACAGCTATAAGACGCTTAGGTTTTAATTTTGACCAGATTAAAAGAACTATAAGGAGAGCAGGAACTGTGTACTCAAAACGTCCAATGACTGATAAAAATGAAAAGAAGTCATCAACGCGAATAGGTGTTATGTTTTGAATGCGTACTGTGGTATCAAAATCAAAAGATCTTAAGTGATCAGCCCTGACCCATACGGTAAATCCAAAAAACGCCATAAGAAAAACAATTCCCAGAATGAAAAAAGTTAGATTTGCCCTGGTAACATAGGTTTCTTTGAAAGATTTTTTAGGCACACTATATGGTAACAAAATTTAAAACAGTCTTCAAATGGATGTGATATAGAATTGCCTGTTGACAACTGCTCAGTTATCTTATAGCGTAGATTGTATATGGTAAAAGTCGTAAGACGTCAAGCCCCGTGGGAAAAGCTCAAAAGAGCTATGCGCTCCCCATTTTTACCGGTCGCATTAATCTTATTGGTTGCAGCAGTTGCAATTCCTTCTGTGTATTACTACAACACCTTAAATCATGATTTGCGCTCACGTGCTGCTGGAACTCCTACCGCCACAATTGCAGCCACACCTGCGAATGGTACTTTTGCTGTGGGGCAACAATTTAGTGTAAACGTTGTTATAAATGGAAATGGACAAGCATTCAATGCAGCTGAATCAGATATTTCAGTCTCAAGTAATCTTACTGTAAATTCACTTGCGCTCGTTTCACCTTCTTCTGGTGGATGTAATTTCACATTTGCAACTGGGGCAAGTACTCCTACAGCTTCAAATCCTTCTTTTTCTGGGGCAATACTTAATGGTTCTTCTGAGGTCTGTACGCTGTATACACTTACACTTACGGCAAACGCATTAGGTTCTGGGGGAATAACATTTAATAACAGTTCAGTAAAAGCATACTCTGATAGTAGTGAGATTTTAGCCTCTGCTGGAAATGGTTCATACACAGTAAGTGCTATAACTCCTGCTCCAACCATTCCTACAACTCCTACACCAATTGCTCCTAATTCTGACCTTAGTATGTCTCCTGCTAGCTCTACTGTAAATTCCGGCAATACATTTACAGTTCAGCTACGTGTTAATACAAACGGTCAAATGACAAATGCTTTCCAAACTGACATTACTTATCCAGCAGCATTACTGGATGTGGTTAGTGTAGACAACACAGGCTCTGCATATGAAATTCAAGCAGTTAATACGTCGGTTCCAGGAAGTGGGACTATAAGTTTGGCATCAGGAACCATTACACCAAAAACAGGCAATTTGCTTCTCAATACAATCACATTTAGAGCAAAATCATCAGGTCTTGCACAAGTACGATACGTCAATCCAATTGTAGCATCTAGTATCACGAATACAGATGTTTTGAAGTCATTTACATCAGGAGATTACACCATTTCTTCAGCCGGACCCACAGCAACACTCACTCCAACAGTAACGCTTGCACCTACTCTTACTGCTGCACCAACTGGAGTATCTAGTCCAACACCTACATCAGCAATTTCAATTCAGCCACCAACAATAGATGTTGTACCTGCTGCGACTTACAATTCAGCAGTTACACTCACCGGAACTAAGTTGGCAAATATCTCAACAATATTAATAAATAATTCTGCACAAAATGTTACCTTCCCAACAGCTACAACATGGAGATATACAGGCACACTTACAAACGGAAATAACAACTTCTCAATAGTTGCTCGTGATGCCTCAGGAAACACAAGCACTCCAGGTACATTGACAGTTGCATTGCGACGAATCGGTGATATTAATGGGGATAATGTTATAGATCTGGTTGATGTTTCTATGTTTGGAACAGACTGGAGAAAAACAGGTAACTTCACTCATTTCCTTTCAGACATGAATGGAGATGGGGTAGTTAACTTAACAGACTTCTCCGTAATTGCTAAGGCGTATGGAAACTAAGCAGAGTTTCAAGCTCTTCACACTTACTATTCTTCTGTTCATTGCAGCACTCACGATAAGAAATCATGCGTGGGCCGCTAGTGGTAGCATTACTGCAGAACCAAATTCCGGTTCATTTGTTGCAGGATCGCTCCTAAATGTAGATATTAAAGTAGATGGGGGCGGAGTACCTTTTAATGCCGCCAAGGCAAATGTTGCGTTAGTCCCGAACGCTACTATTCAAAGTATTCAGTTTGGGAATTGCGGATTTGCATTTATTGAAACACCTACAACTTCTAATCCGTCATTTGTAGGAGTTATTTTAGGCGGCTTCTCACAGTCATGTACAGCATATACTATGCGATTTCAGGCCGCAATTCCCGGCACACAGCTTGTAAATATCTCAAATGCATCTATAAAATCCTATAATGGAGCTCAAGAAGAATTACAATCTGTAAGAGATGGAAACTTTTCAATAGTTCAATCAGCCGCAGGGGTTACTCCTATTGTAGGAAGCCCCGTTGTGTCACCTTCTACAAGTTCAAATGGAAGTAAACTTTATTCCGTCTCATATTCTATCCCAGTTCCAAAAAATACACCGTTAAATACAATCAAAGTTATGCTTGATTCAGGAATCACTCCATCCCAGGTAAAAATTGCTGATTCATCTGAAGCAGAGGACTTACTAGTTGCAACATTTGAAAATGTGCCAGAAGGCGCACACACCCTTTCTGTTGCCTCAGGAGATAAAACGCTTTCCGAAGAAGTGGTGTACCTGGATGGTGAGAATAAAAATCTTTCGTTTGGAAGTACTCCGCAAAAGACTACATTACCTATTTTATGGTTTGCGGTAGCCGGGTTACTATTAATAGTTGTTGGAGTTGCAGGGTTCTTTGGATTCAGGTGGTTTAAGTCTCGCCAAGGTAACTCTTCCATTAATATGGATACTCCACAACCTCCGACTACTTAAATAATTGCTGGAAAGATTTCTTTACTTCCTGAAGAAAGTAATCATAAAATGCTGGGGGAGCTTTACTTTTGGAATTTGGAAAGGGAGTTGTTTGTACTGCGACGCCTGATCCCCGATTTGTATTTGGTTTAACCGTTGCGACCTGAGAGTTAACCAGTATGTTTTCATTTTTTGTACTACTCATCGCAAGTGAATCGGCAAGGGAGTATGAGAAATAAGACATATTTCCGTTAGTTTTTGTTTTAAATACCAGCGTAGCAAATAGATTTTTTCCATTTCTAGGTTCAATATTTCCTCTTGCAAGAGTGATACTTCCTGGAGTTGTTGTTTGGTCAGCCTGGATACTAAACTGTGAATTAGTGTAATTTATAGATAGCAGGTTAAAGACTTCGGTAGGGTACAGTATCTTTACTTGAACTGCATTAACTGGGGTATTTGAGTCAACAACGACATTCACAATCATTATTTGCCCTGGTTTTGTTGTGGGAGTGGAGGAGTTAAATAGTATTCGGGCGGTATCTATGGCATAAGCAGTGGTTGTACCTGAGATAAATAAAAGGGCAATTACAGTAATTAAAATAAAACGTGCTGTATTCATTTTTATTATTATACTTTATCGCCAGTTTCCAAGTAGTAGAGAAAGATCTAGGGTGTTAACCCTTCCATCTTTGTTGAGATCAGCAAGCGTGTCTGAAGTGTTCCATTTACTTAGCATATAGGAAAGATCCTGGATGTCTACCTTATTGTCGTTATTTATGTCACCAACCCTAGATGGAGAAGTTGTGGGGGTAGGTGAAAGACTTGGGGTAGGAGTTGGAGTCCTGGTGGGTGAAAAAGTTGGAGTAGGAGTTCTCGTAGGTGTTGGGGTGGATGTAGATGTCACAGTAGGAATAGTGGTTCCAGTGCTAGATAAAACAATATTGTCAAAATTTGTGTCCCATCCGTTTGTGGAACCTAGGGTAATGGTGGAGCATGGTGTTGTAAACCCTGTTTGGATAGTTGCAAGAGTTTTTGCAGCAATGCTTTGAGTTTTTGTAGTGTTCCCAGCACAGTTAATTGTGACCGTGCTCGCTGTGTCATCACCATTGTATGCTTGTAGGCTTATCATTGTTCTTGATTGGAGGACGCTAAAAGACGCCTGCACCGGACCCTGAGTAAAGGAAATACTTTTAGTTGTAAACTGCCCGAATTGGCCAGATATTACCCATGGTTGCCCGGACCAATTGAGTACGCCCGTTGGATATTGTGCGGTTACATTTTGTGCATCATCAAACGTTACATTTATGCTGCCAGCAGGAATTGGAGTTGGAGTTGATGTAGGTGTTGGAGAAGGTGTGGCTGTAGGTGTCGGTGTTGGTGTTGGACATCCGGATCCTACGCATGGAGTAGGCGTTGGAGTAGCAGGAAGTCCTAGACAAGATGGAAAAGGAAGACAAAATCCAGGAGCGGTTGATGGTGGAAGTAAATTGCCATTGGCATCTTTTGGATTGATTGCAA
>CAYOTA010000012.1:0-49809 GCA_964406795.1 uncultured Gammaproteobacteria bacterium | reverse complement strand
CAACGCTTGAACTCAGCTAATTCCACGTGGCGTAAGCCCGTGGAAGTTTAATATTAAACAAGCAGGGAGTTGGTTATATGCTTGTTGATCTTACAAACATGACGGAAAAAGAAAAAACAGAGTTATTGAAAACCATTGGTGGTTCTAATCATACTCAGATACATGCATGGGATGGCTAAAATAATTACTTCCTTCAGGATTGCAAATGTAAGAGGGGTCTGGTATAATACAAAGTAGATTAAAAAGAAATAAATAAATCGGGCTCTCCAGAAATACACTCGATACACACAAAAAATGGCACTTTCAACTGACGAAAAACAAGATATCATAAAACAGCATGCAACAGCAGAGGGCGACACAGGATCTCCAGAAGTTCAGATTGCTCTTTTAACACATAAGATTGAAAAGCTTGCAAGTCACTTAAAAATTCATCAAAAAGATTCACACAGTAGACGCGGATTACTTAACATGTTGTCTAAAAGACGCAGACTCTTTAACTTCCTTTTCAAAATGGATAAAAAAAGAGCAGAAGGAATCGGTCAAAAATTTGGTCTTGCTTAATATCCTCGTATATTAAATAATAAATAAACTAAACCACGGAAATTGACCACAAAAATGAAAAATAATACTATAAATATGTTCAACTCATTCCGGTAAACCGGAACGAGCCTCAACATATTTTTTGCTCGACAAGCTCACAAAAAATGAAAAAATTTAAAACAACTCTAGATATTAACGGTCGTACGCTCAGTTTTGAGACAGGTCTGGTTGCCGAACAGGCATCAGCAGCTGTAATTGCACGTATGGGAGACACCACAGTTTTGGCAACCGTTACCATGGGCTCAAATGACACCACTCTTGATTATTTCCCTCTTTCAGTTGAATACGTTGAAAGATTATATGCTGGAGGAAGAATAAAAGGAAGTCGTTGGGTAAAACGTGAAGGAAGACCTACTGACGACTCTGTTTTAACAGCACGCGTAATTGATCGTACCATAAGACCTCTTTTCCCTAAAGAACTCAAAAAAGACGTTCAGGTTGTAGCACATATTTTGTCAGTTGATCTAGAAAATGATCCAGATGTTGTTGCTGTAAATGCTGTTTCAGCAGCGCTAGCAATTTCTAAAATTCCATGGGCAGGTCCTATTGGGTTTACAAGAGTTGGACTTGTTAATAATGAATTAGTTGTAAATCCACTTGAAACTCAATACGCAGATTCTAGCCTTGATTTGGTTGTATCCTCATTAAATGACCGCTCTATTATGATAGAGGCAGGAGCTAAGGAAGTTGAGGAAAAATTTGTTTCTGACGGAATAAAAATGGCAAAAGAAACAAACGCAAAGATTATTGAGATGATTAACGATTTGGTAAAAGAAGTAGGAATTGAAAAGATTGAAGTTTCAAAAGATGAACAATTAGAAGACGTAAAGAAGCTAGTTTCTGAAAATTACAAAGACAAAATGCATGCACTTATTGCAGCAGGGGTTAACAAAGAAGTTGGACGCGAATTAGGTACTATTGCTGACGAGATTTATGAAGCGGAAAAAGCAAAAATGGACGCAGCCGGAACACCAATGACATTGGATAAGAAAAAGATTTCAGCAGGTGTTGACTACGTATTTAAGCGCACTGTTCGTGAAATGATAGTAAATGAAGGAAAGCGACCTGACGGACGAAAACTTAAGCAAATCAGATCTATCTCAGCTCAAGTTGGACTTATCCCACGCGTACACGGTTCAGCATTGTTTGCAAGAGGAGAGACTCAAGTGCTGTCAATTGCAACTCTTGGACCTGTATCTATGGAGCAGATCATAGAATCTCCTGAAGGTGAAGAAAAAAAGAGATACATGCATCATTATTCTTTCCCACCTTATTCTGTAGGTGAAACAGGACGTATGATGTCTCCAAATAGACGCGAAATTGGACACGGAGCACTTGCAGAACGTGCACTGGAAGCAGTTATTCCTAGTTCTGAAGACTTCCCTTATGCAATCAGAGTAGTTTCAGAAACCATGAGTTCTAACGGTTCTACATCCCAAGCGTCAGTTTGTGGTTCTACACTGGCACTTATGGATGCTGGGGTACCTATTTCAGCTCCGGTTGCAGGAATTGCAATAGGTCTTATGACACTGGACGACAAGAGTATTGTTTTAACAGACATCATAGGGCTTGAGGATTTTGCAGGAGATATGGACTTTAAAGTTGCTGGAACAGCCGCGGGAATTACAGCAATTCAAATGGACACAAAAATTGCCGGATTAACAGACGCAGTAGTAGAAGAAACTTTAATTGACGCAAAAAATGCAAGATTAGATGTATTAAAAGAAATGTTAGCTGTACTTCCAGAGTCTAACAAAGAAGTTTCACAATATGCTCCAAAGATCACCATGGTAAAAATTGATCCAGAAAAGATTGGTGGGCTTATTGGACCAGGAGGCAAGATGATAAAAAGTATTATTGCAACTACTGGCGCACAGGTTGACGTAGAAGATGATGGAAGCGTAAGTATTTCAGCTGTAGATGAGGAAGCAGTTAAGAAAGCAGTTGAATGGATTCAAGGATTAACTCATGAAGTATCCACTGGAGAAATTTATGAAGGAACTGTTAAGAGAATGCTTAATTTTGGAGCATTTGTTGAGATACTTCCTGGTAAAGAAGGAATGGTTCATGTATCAGAAATGTCAACAGAATATGTTAAAGACCCAGCTGACGTGTTGTCTTTAGGTCAAGCAGTAAAAGTCCGTGTAAAGGAAATTGACGATCAAGGACGCGTAAATCTTTCTATGCTGTTTGGAGAGGACGCTGAAAAGAAAAAAGAAGGTGGACCACAAAATGGTGGAGATCACGGAGGGGATCGCGGCGCTCAAGGAGGAGATAAGCATAGCTTTCCTTCGGATAAGCCAAGATATGAAAGCCGGGAGAGAAGAAGTTTTGGACATGGTGGACGCTCTAGTGGTGGAAGAAGTAGCAGTGCACAAAGTGGCCCAAGACGTGACGATGCGCAAGGTGGAATCAGAAATGAATTTGGAAGTTCTTATGCATCCTCAAAGCGTCCAAGAAGATAAGTTTAATACCTCTTATTAAAGCTTTCTATATTTCCGTTTTCCACAACAAGATACTGTCCTATTCCGTGTCTTACAATTCCCGTATTTGCATAATGATTTTGTAAATCAACTTCCGCTGCGTGAGTGTGTCCACATATGAGAAATTCATTATCTAACTGAGTCTTTGATGCTTCATCTTTTATTATTTTATTATATTTTTTAAAAAGTAATTGAAGAATAGGGGGGCCAAAAAACTTAACTAAAATATGTTCTAGCTTTTCATGACAATACTTCATGAAGAATTTTTCTGACATTCGGGTAGCCTTCATTGTTTTCTTAATAAATGAATATTTCTTTTTTTTTGAATCACCGTGTTTTACTAAAAATACCCTATTCCCATCTTCAAATGTGTATTCTTCAGTTTGTGTATCAGAAAATAATGTTGACCGTTGGTCTGAATACATCTTTTTATCATGATTTCCAAATATATATACTGTGTGTTTTTTTTTGAGGAGAGGAAATAATTTATTCCAATCAGAATTTACAAATTCATCAAATGAAATTAATTTACCTTCCCAGAAATCTCCCGCAATAATAACCCTATCAGAATTTGAAATAATCTTTTCTAGGAATTGGTATTTGTGCTTTTTAAATACAGTTGTTAGATGTGTGTCTGAAAAAATAAGAGTTTTCATGTGCCAAATTTTCTTTGTCTGTGTGCAAAATCCTCTAATGCTTGATCAAATTCTTTTGTATTAAAATCGGGCCACAATGTGTCGGTAAAATAAAGCTCTGAGTAAACGCTTTGCCAGGGAAAGTACCCTGAAAGTCTTTTTTCTCCCCCGGTTCTTATGATTAAATCCGGGTCAGGAAGGTTTGAGGTATAAAGATATGAGGAAAACTCCTCCTCAGTTATGGATTTTTTATTATCCAAAATAATTTTATTAATTGCTTCAATAATTTCATTACGGCCGCCATATCCTAGTGCTATATTTAGTATGAGTTTTTTATTATCTTTAGACTTTTCCATTATTGTCTTAACACCGTCTTGAATATCTTCTGGAAAGTAAGAAAGATTTCCAAGAATTTGAATCTTTACCCCATTTTCATAAAGTCTTTTTACCATGGGGTCAGATAATGCTTCTCTAAAAACTTTCATAAGGTCTGTGACTTCATTTTGAGGCCTATTCCAGTTTTCAGTTGAAAATGCCCAGTACGTTACGATTTCAACACCTTTATTTCCTGCATGTTCGGCAATGGACTCAATAAGCTTTACCCCGTTTTTATGACCAAAAAATAAAGCCATTTTATTTTTTTGCGCCCAGCGTCTATTTCCATCCATAATGAAAGCTATGTGTTTTGGGATATTATTTTTCATGTTCATCTAGGAATTTTCCTGTCAAAATTGCCCAGGGGGTATATGTACTATCATCATTTTTTGCTTTGCTTATAAATTCGGATTTAGGAATCCACTTAAACTCATATACTGCGCCGGGATTAATTTCTACATTTCCTTCATAATTTCCTGTAAGAATCGCACAATATTCATTTTCACAGTACTTACCTTCTGTAACAAAATAATTAAACCCTCCAATATTTGTTAGACTAACGGGGTCAATTCCCATCTCTATTTTAAGAGCTCGCATTCCCGCTTCTTCATATGTTTCGTCCCCTGTATTTAGATGAAGTGGGTGTGATATTGCTGTTGTATCCCAAAAGTTATCCCACAACTTGTGTTTTCGTTTTTGTAAAAGCACTTCTCCTTTAGAGTTTTCTAGTAAAACTACAAACGCCCTGTGATGGACTCCGTTACCTGTGTGGCAAATAATTCTCTTTTCGTACCCTAAAAGAGTGTCTTTTTCGTCAACTAGAATGAGCATTTGATGATCAGTATCCATAATTTAAAAAAGGTGACTGTCGGAAAGTTGGGTACCATTTGCAGGAATATTTACGATGGTTTCTTTTACTCCTTCAATTTTTTTTAGCTCCTCTGCAACAATTTGGGAGTTTTTTGACTCACATAGTAAGTGAACGTCTTGACCGGTATTAAGCGTGAAGTAGACTTCAATTCCTCTATCTCTCATATTTTTCACTTCATGCATTATGCGAATCGTATTGGGTAAAAGATAGATAAGCGATGGGGTAGAGGTTAACATAATGCTGTGTAATTCTAGTGCCTCTTGCTCTATAAGTTCTCCAAATTTTGTAAAGTTTTTTTCTTCTAGGTATTTTTTAAGATTATCGCTTTTAGAATGTATATTTTGTAGTCTCGTTTCAAAGAATGGACTTGTCTTGAATAATTTTTGACCTTCAGATGTCGATATTTTTTTCTTTTCATTGCTCGCAACTACTACAACATCTGCAATATCCCAATAAGAAGCAGGGTATAGGGAGACGGCATAAGAAGTTTCATTTGTATCTCCATCCAGCCATTCAACAAATCCGTCAGGAATAGACCTGCATGATGATCCTGAGCCTAAGCGGGCCAAAATTGAAAGTTCTGCCTCGGACAGATTAAGACTTGCTGCTGCCGCAGCTGCTACTGTTAAGGCTGCAAACCCGGATGCAGACGATGATAATCCGGTGCCGCTTGGGAAATTGTTTTGAGATACAACCTTTGCAAATACATTAACACCCGCAATTTTACGTACTCTATCTAAATGTTTTGAGACTCGTGCAGATTCTTTCTCATCATTTTTTCCATCAATCGTAATATCATCGTTATGTAGTGTTTCATTAAATTCTACAGTAGTGGTCGTAAGCAGGTTGGATAAATTCATGGAAATGCTGCCATTCTCCGGAAGCCTTAACTCTTCGTTTTTTCGTCCCCAGTATTTTATAAACGCTATATTTGATGGGGCTATAGCTGTTTTTTTCATGATTCTATTTTGACTCCTTTTGCATTTGTTGTGACAGTAAGAACTACTCCTCCTGCATCTGCAATACCTTTATTTACTTCAGTTGTTTTATCTGTTGGTGCGAGCGCAATCATACAATCTCCGCCGCCGGCGCCAGAAAGTTTTGCTCCGTAACCGCCCGCATTACTAGTTGAGGAAATCATATCATCTAATTTTTGGATACTTACTCCTAATGCATGTAAAAGTTTTTGATTTTCCTGCATCAGAGATCCTACTTGTTCCCAATTTTCTTTTAAGACTTCTTCTTTTGCTTTGTTAACTAGTATTTCAATGCTGTTATAAATTCCTTCAACTACTTGGGGATTTGCCACTGAAAGTTCTTTTACAGAATTGATAAGCGTTACAGTGTCTGCTTTAACTCCTGAGTAACCTACAATTAATGGAAGGCTTGAAATGTTTAAAGTCTCAATTACTTTTCCACCGGTTACAAAGTAAAGTGTTCCACCATATACTGCAGCGGCCATATCAAACCCTGACCCTTTTCCTTGAATGTCTAAAACAGTTTTATATGAGATATCAAAAATATCTTTGTTGGATAGATTTAATTCAAATACTTCAGATAGTGCTTTTATAACGCAAACGGTAGATGCTGAAGATGATCCAAATCCAAATCTTGACGAAAAATCAGACTTGGTAGTTATTTTAACCCCTTGAGTAACATGATAGTTTTCAAAAAAGTTTTTGACTGCAATTTCTACAAATTTTGCACCTTTAGGAATGTCTCCATTTCCTAATTCTCTGATTTGTTTTTTATAATCTACTACGTTAACGTCTGGTGCTTGCAATTCAAATCCGGAAGAATCCAGTAATTCTATAGTTGCGTACATTCGTTCGTTGACTGCAGTGACAATACATGGACGGTTATATACAACAGCATGTTCTCCAAAAAGCATTAATTTTCCCGGCGCAGATGTTGTTATCGTTTTCATATTTTTGTTATACCTTGCTCAACTATTTTGATTGGTTCTAATTCTAAGTTTTTTTCACCGCATAATTTTTCAATTTTTGCATTGTCAGTACAATAAGTAAGTAGCATGCCGGATCCATTTTTAACTCCTCCACCCCCTGATATTTTTGCAGCTCCTCCTATACTTTCAATATCTGAAATAATAGTTTTTGCTTTTTCACCTACTACTTCCAGTGTCTCTAAGTTTTTTTCACCCTGTCTTATACATTTAATAATTAGATCTTCATTTCCATCTTTTAAAGCAGTTACTAAATCTTTCGTAATTTTTTCCTGATTCCAAAAAATCTTTTCAATTTTTTCTGTATTCTTTTCTTTTAATTCTCCAACATGTTTTACCATGGTGAGTGTGCTTTCTTCAGGTCTTCCTGAATTAATAATATAAAAATTATTTACGGAATTTGAAATATTAAAATCAAGTTTAGAAAAACTTTTTAAAAATTCAAATTCTTTTCTAAAGTAGAGTAGGCCACCTTCTATTACCACAGCAAGATCTCCACCGGATGGGTTTCCATGAAAAAACTTTTCTCCCTCATACGCAATTTTAAAAACCAAAGCATTATCAAATGGAATTTCTAAGAACTCTAATAGTGTAGCCGTACTGATTGCACTTAAAGCGGCAGATGATCCAAGTCCTGTTCCAATTGGAATAGTTGAAGTAATGGTAGCAGAATATGACGGAATTGAAATATCTTTAAAATAAGTTTTTATGGAGGTTTCAATTATGTGTCTAAAATCAGAAAGTGATTTGTCATTGTTTTCAAAAATAAATCCTTCATTGTTTTTGCTTTCTTGAAGTGTAACTGTCACATGCTTATCAATTGCGGCCAATACTGCTGGTCTTCCATGCACTACAGAATGCTCACCCATCAGATGAATTTTGGCAGGAGCTGAATAAGAAATAGTATTCATGAGTGAAGAGGTGTGAATTTTATGGTGTACGCAATAATATTTTCTGTATGATCAGGGGTTAATTTTCTTAGAACTGCCCTGACTTTTTGTCCTTTTCTAAGATTATCTTCATTCCAATCAACTAACTGGCCAATTAGCTTTTTTCCATTTTCCATTTTTACAATAACTACCGGATATGGGCTTTCTTTCCCAAATCCTTTGGCGGCCACACGAATTAACGTATAGCTTAAAATAGTTCCTTCCTGGCCTATTTGTAGGCCGACATTTTTTTGTCTCCTCCATTGTTTTACAGGTGTTATTATCATTTGTTAGTTTTGTATGTCATCCTGAGACTGAAAGTCGAAGGATTTCGTATAAAAACAAGATTCTTCACTGTGTTCAGAATGACATATTTTGTGTGTTATTATCATATTTGTAAAATGTGAATGGCCGCAACCGTTCCGCTTCCTCCTACATTGTGAGTTAACCCAATTTTGGCTCTCTTTACTTGACGGGTGTCAGCTGTACCTTTTAATTGTTCTGTTATTTCAACTATTTGCTTAATTCCTGTAGCTCCTACTGGATGCCCGCACGCTTTTAGTCCTCCTGAAGGATTTGTTACGATTCCCTTTGTACCTAATGTGTATTTTCCTTTATAGATGTCTATGGCACCCTCACCTTCTTTGGAAAATCCTAAATCCTCCATAGCAATTACCTCAGCAATTGAAAAACAATCATGTATCTCGGCAACATCTATGTCTTGCGGTGTTATTCCAGCCTGTAGATAGGCATTTTTAGAAGATGTTTTGACAGCATTTAGAGATGTGAATGTCTTTCTGTCCAGAAGTGCCAGTGTGTCTGTTCCTATTTCGCTTGCAGTAATTACAACTTTATTTTTTACCCTGGTGTCTCCTGTGATAATAATTGCTGCGGCCCCATCGGATACCGGAGAGCAGTCAAGTAATTTTAGAGGATCTGCAATCTTTGTACTATTAACAACATCAGCTATAGTAACTGGGTTTTTAAATTGGGCTTTTTTGTTCAGTGACCCATGATAATGATTTTTGACGGCAACTCCTGCAAGTTGTTCTTCCGTCACATTATATCGTTGCAAGTATGATTGAGCCATTAATGCATAGATGCCCGGAAAAGTTGCACCTGCTTGTCTTTCTTCGTCTGAACCGGCTGCCATAAGGCCGGCCATTACGTCGTCTTGTGAGACATCTGTCATTTTCTCAACTCCCAAAACAAGCACTGTTTTATATTTTCCTGATGTAATACTATTGATTGCATTATGTAGTGCAAGTCCACCAGAAGCACACGCTCCTTCTATATGAAACGCCGGTACAAAACGTCCTAACTCTTCACCAAAAAATGATCCTACATTTGCTTGATACCCTAAAATACCCGCTAACATATTTCCTACAAAAATTGCATCAATATCGGAAGCGTTTTTAGACGCATCTAAAAGCGCATTGGTAATTACTTCACGTGCAAGCGCTCTAGGGGATACTTCCCATAACTCTCCAAATTTTGTAGTAGCTCCTCCTAAAATACTAATTTTCATATTAAATAAGATGTGTTTGTTTTAAATATTCTGCGTAAGATATGTATGATTTGTTTTCCATCTGTTTTGAGACAGGAATTGCTTGATGTTTTTTAGAAATGTTATTTGTAGTTTTAAAAATAAATCCATCAGATCCGGCACCGGACCCATATGACACAAAAAATATTTTTTGATTTGGTTTTGCTATATCCAGAACTGCCGCAAGTCCCAAAAGTGCAGACGCGGAGTAGGGGTTTCCTATTTTATCAACCGTTAAAGAAGGTGCTAACTGTGCATCCGTAAATCCTAACTTTTTAGCAGCTATTCTTGGAAATTTTCCATTGGGCATATGAAATACACAGTAATCAAATTCGGCTGGGGAAGCTTTTGTTTTCTCAAATAATTTTTTACCCTCAGAAATCACATGATTAAAGTATGCAGGTTCTCCGGTAAATCTTCCAAAGTGAGATGGATACTTCGCTCCTTCACGTCTCCAAAAATCAGGTGTATCTGAGGTAAATGATGACATTTCAACTATATTGGCAATAACTTCACTCGGATTTGATCCTAATATATATGCAGTTGATGCGGCTGCCGCGGTATACTCCAAAATGTCATGAGGTTTTCCTTGCGCCGTATCACTTCCTAAAACTAATCCATACTTTATTTTGTCTGAATCAAGCATAGCAGTTGTTGCCTGCATTCCAGCAGTTGCTGCCTTGCAGGCAAATTCCAGATCTGCTGCAAAATAGTTATTTCCAACTCCCAGATACTCTGCAACTATTGTAGATGAAGGGTTAACGGTGTATGGGTGACTTTCAGACCCAAAGTAAACGCTTTCTATGCTAGATGGAGTAATTTGGGCTGTTTTAATAGCACGAAGTGATGCTTCAATCGCGAGTGTAACTGAGTCCTCATCTAGTGCGGGGACTGACTTTTCAGTAATTTTAAGAGCGTTTGTTATTTCACTTGCATCTTTTTTCCAAACAGCAGCAATATCAGCAGTTTTAACTCTGTATTTAGGTATATATGTTCCGTATCCTACAATTCCACTCATGTAGTTTTTCCCCTTCCAAGAGTTTCATGTGCACATGCAAGTGAGTTGGCAGCCAAAGAGGCAATGAGGGATAGTTCACCAGCAAGTACTGTGCCTGCAATTAGTGCTGCAAAATTTTGTGTTTTTTTATTTCCTAAATTCATAATACTGATTGATTCCTTTTGTGTTTCTAGTTGTGTTCCTCCGCCTACTGTACCAACCAGAAGGTCTGGGAGTAGTACTGAAATATACAAGTCTTGCTCATCCTTTTCCACGGTGGTAATTCCCATAGAGCTTTCTGCAACATGCGCAATATCTTGGCCGGTAGCCAAAAATAGCGCTGCCAAGATATTTGAAAAATGGGCATTTGCGCCAATACTTCCGGAAAGTTGTGACCCTGCAACTATCTTACGATTATACACTTCAAGAATGGAAGTGGCATCAGTTTTGAGAATGTCTTTTAAAACACTCGCTGGTATTTGTACCTCTGCCTGAACTTTATAGCCTCGGCCTTCAATAAAATTTAGATAATTTGGCTTTTTGTCAACGCACATGTTTCCGGAAAGTGCGACGCATGTAGAGTTCGTTTCCTGCTCTATATAGGACACTATACTTGAAACAGCTATTGTTGCCATATTCATTCCCATTGCATCCTCAGTATCAAATCGGAAACGCAAAAACACATTTCTTCCCTGAATCCACGGCCTCACTTCAAGCAAGTGGAGATGTGAAGACGTGCTTTCCGTTTTTTCCTTAAGATCTGTAAAGTGATTTTTTACCCATTCGGTAAATTCTTTTGAATGTGCCAGATTTTTTGTCTTGAAAACAGGTGATCGTGTAACCCCAATTTTTTCAACTAAAACGTTTGCGCCACCACTCTCCAAAATTGCTTTTGAGCCTCTATTAACTGACGCAATCAGTGCCCCTTCGGTAGTTGCCAATGGAATATAGGATTCAATTTCCCCTCCTTCTACTTTAATTAAAAGTGGTCCTGCAACTCCAACGGGTACCTGAATTGCACCTATCATATTTTCGCAGTTTTTAGTTGATGCAACATCTTCACTGAGTGAAAAATTTCCAATATGAGGCAATTGTACTTTGAGATTATCTTCGATAGCAGCACGTCTTTCTGTGACTGATTTATAAGTTCTTAGATTCATAAAAATAATAATGTCATCCTGAACGTAACATTATTTAGTGCGAAGTGAAGGATCTCATCCATGGACTAGATTCTTCCCCTTCGAGTACTCAGTGTCAGAATGACATACAAGCTAACTTCCTTAGTATATATGAGTCGTAAATTTTGCCAAAATCATTCGTTTTTGGAGGGTTTTCCTTGTATAATACGTTTATGGCTAATTTAATACAGCGTTTACTTCACGGAGATAAAGCTGCCGTTGCTGAATTTTATCATTTGTACGCGCGCGAAATTCTTTTTTATCTTCAAAACAGAGTTCCAAAAGACTTAGCAGAAGAGATGGTAAGTGACGTATTTTTAGATGCGATTGATGCATTACCTACGCTCAATAAAGATACAAATGTTCGTGCCTGGCTTTACAAAATTGCACATAATAAATCTGTCGACTACTACAGGAAGAAAAAACTAAAAACTGTGCTTTTATCCCAGGTACCATTTTTGGAAATTTTAGCGTCAGAAATTCATGAGCCCGAATTTCAGGCAGAAAAGAATGCTATAAAGGAAAAAATTGAAAAAACCCTGCATCACATTTCTAGTAAATATAGAAGAATTTTGGTTCTTTTTTATGAAGAACAGAGGCCAATATCTGAAATTGCGCCATTGTTTAATTTGACCCCGAAGGCCGCCGAGTCACTTTTATACCGCGCGCGGCAGAGTTTTATTGTAGCTTATGAACGAGCGTAAATTTATTGAAGAATTGCAGAACCGAGCAAAGCAGCAGGAACAGTTAGTAAGCACTGTTCCATTTCCTTCGTTCTTCGGGTTCATAGTTAGGTGGCTATCATTTCATCCGTGGCGCCTTTTAATTCCGCTCGCAATTGTTCTAACCATTTTATTCCGTTTTATTATTGGACCAAGTTACACAAATATGATACTTGCATTATTTAGATGGATTTAGGTGATTGATATGACACACAAAAGTACTTTTTTTGTTTATTGCGCATATGTCTGGACAAAGACTCTATTGGGTCTAACGTTCTCACCATACAAATCAGTTAAGGAAACGGTTGCCCATCCGGTTTTACTTCCCGTTATTTTTAGTCCACTCATTGGTGTGGCGATTTTACTTATTGCCGGAAAAATAGGGTCATTATTGATTGCCGTATATGGTCGTGATCGGGAATTAATTGGTTTGTTTCTTTCAGCAACTCTCTTGTCCATTCTCATGTGGCAGCTCCTCCTTTTATATCTTCTAATAAGTTTTCTTGCCTCTTCTTTCAGAAAGTAAGTCTTTCTAGTAAAAAATCTGCAGAAAAGCTATACTGGATACATGGATTCTCAACTGCCTAATTCTCAAGGTTCATCGATTGTATCTCCTCAGATAGCAAGACTTGAGCAAATGGTTGCAAAAGCAACTCTCCCACCGGATTTACATGAAAAAGCCATGCTTATGATAGAGCGGTTGAAGCTTATTTCCCGCGAGAGTAGCTTTTTTATGGAATTGGATCACATTGGGCGTTACATTGAGTGGATTTGTAATCTTCCCTGGAACACGGAAACGAAAGACATATTGGACTTAGCTCACGCAAGACAAGTTTTAGATCAGCATCATTATGGCTTAACCCAGGTAAAAGAGCAGATTTTACAGTACTTGTCAGTCATGATCATGAAAGCATCCCAAGACGGTGAGTCTCATCATTTTTCCAGAGCTCCTATAATTTCACTTGTAGGTCTTGCGGGGGTCGGAAAAACCACCATTGCTTATTCTATTGCAGAAGCGCTGGGAAGACGCGTAGAGCGCATTCCGTTTGGAGGCATGGGAAAGGCATCAGTATTGCGTGGTGAATCTCGTTTTTCGCCGGATGCTGAGCCAGGGGCGGTTGTGAAGGCGTTGAGACGAGCCGGAACCAACAATCCGGTTATTTTGCTTGATGAAATAGATCGTGTTTCAACTGAGGCGCGCGGGGATATTATGGGAGTGCTCGTTGAGCTATTGGATCCTGAGCAAAACAGAGCATTTGTAGACCATTTTGTAGACTATCCAATTAATCTTCAAAACGTGCTATTTGTGGCTACAAGTAACAACACAAAGGATATCTCAACGGCCGTTTTAGACCGTTTAGAGGTCATTCAAATGCCGTCTTATTCTGACGGGGAGAAAATAACTATTGCCAAAACATACTTGCTTCCAAAAATTTTGGTTGATTCAGGATTCAAAAATGGTGATATACTAGTTCCTGATGATATGTGGGCTGAGATTGTGCGTCCGTTAGGGTATGATCCGGGAATTAGAAGTTTACAACGCACGGTCCAGGACTTTGTACGCAAAGTAGCACTCTATCAATTAGACGGAAAACTGCCTCGAGGACAAGTTGTAACACTTAATGCCCAAAACTTGCGTCAATTTGTACCTCAATGGTAACTATGGATGAACTAACATTTATTTCAATTGGAGGGATAGGCGATGTTACAAAAAACATGTACGCCTACATTTTAGGTAACGAAATTTTAATCGTTGACTGCGGTATTGGGTTTGCAGACAGCTCTTTGCCCGGTGTTGATCTTCTAATTCCTGACGTAACCCATCTTAAAAATGAAGTAGCTAAAGGTAAAAAAATTGTAGGAATGTTGTTGTCCCACGGCCATGAAGATCACATAGGAGCACTTCCATTTATTCTCCCAAACCTTCCTAAATTTCCCGTGTATGGATCTACGCTTACAGCAGCACTTTCAAATGAAAAACTTTCAGAGTTTGGACTTGCAGCGGATGTTCAGGTTGCAAGTTTTACGGGGGAAGATATTAAACTTGGAAATTTTGGGGTTTCATTTGTTCATATGACTCACTCAATACTCGATACAGCAAATATTGTAATCAAAACCCCAGTTGGCAATTTTTACCACGGATCAGACTTTAAATTTGATTTCACACCAGTGGATGGGAGCAGGTCAGATCTCCAGAAAATTGCAAAAGCCGGGTCTGAGGGAATTTTGTGTCTTATGTCAGACTGTCTAGGAGCAGAGCGTCATGGGCATTCTAGATCAGAAGCACATATCAGCAGCTCGTTTGAGGAAGAATTTAGAAAAACTACCGGAAAAATAATTGTTACCACATACTCATCAAACATCTCCAGATTAAATCAGGCTATAGAAGAGGGTATCAAGGCAGGGCGCAAGATTTGCTTTATGGGGCGTTCACTACTTAAATCCAGAGACGTTGGAAGGACACTAAATTATATGAAATTCCCCAAAAAATATGAGATAAGACCGCATGAAATAGGAAAATATAAACCAAGTGAGGTTTTACTGCTTGTTGCAGGAAGTCAGGCGCAAGAATCCTCAGCTTTGACAAGAATTGCAAATAATGATGACCGCGATATTAGACTGCAAAAAGGTGACACGGTTATTTTCTCGGCTGATCCAATTCCGGGAAATGAGGAGAATATTTACGCTCTTATAGATGAAATAACGAGAAGGGGAGCTAAAGTAGTGTATTCTGACATTACAGATGAATTCCATGTTTCAGGACATGGATCAGAAAATGATCTAAAACTGCTCATATCCTTAACCCTTCCTCAATACGTTGTTCCAATTGGCGCAACATACCGGCAAATGGTAACGTATAGAGAAATTGTAAAGTCCATGGGTTATCCAGAAGACAAAGTATTTTTATTAGAATCTGGACAAGAGTTACATTTTTCAAAGACTGGTGTCAGGCTAGGAAAGAAAATTCCACAGGCAAGTGTGTTTTTGGACCAAGTAACACGTGAAGAGATAGACAATTATTTAGTGGTTGACCGCGTAAGAATAGCCAAAGAAGGCGTATTAATAGTTATGGTTGAGCTGCAAGCAGCAAATGGCCAGCTAGACTCAGATCCGTTTATTTTAACAAAAGGATTTATACATGAGAAAAAAGAAGAATTTGAAAAAAACCTAGGTGCTACTCTTGCAAAGCGCTTCTCAACTAAGCAGGATCCGGTAACTTCCCTCGGATACTACAAAAAAACAATTGAAAAAGCCGCCGAAGAAATACTCTATAGAGAAGGACGTTCCCCATTGGTAGTTCCTGTAATTATTGAAGTTTAATTTTCATGATTGAGTCAACAATTTTCAAAGACCGCTCTCTAGTGGTTTATTTGTCATATGCTCCCGCTGGGTTTGGCCACCTGCGCGTAGCAGATGCTTTGTATCATGGTCTTCCTGAATACGTAACCCCGATTCTTCTGGGCACTTCTGACACATCTGTTGTTTTTGCTCACAGGCTGACTTCAGTACACCCATTATTAAGAAATCTATTTGTGTGGAGTCAAAATTCATGGAGAGAGAAATTTTTTACCATATTTTACAGAAGATATCTGCATTCAACCGCCAAAAATATCAAAAAACAACTAATTGAGACCATTAATTTACGTATAGACCCTGTGGAAACAATTGTGATTGTGGCAACGCATTATGGTATTGCACACCAGGTTTCATTTATTAAACGAGAACTAGAACAAATGCTTGGAATAAAGATAATTCTGGTAGTACAAGTAACAGATGATAGCCCGCAACTTATATGGTATGTGCACCATGCAGATATGATTTTTGTACCAAGTGATAAAACTAAGGACGTATTTGAAAAATATGACACAAGAAAAAAAGAATACAGGCCTCATTTAGTAGTGTCCCCGTATCCTATCAGCCCATTTTTGGGAAGGTCATTAAACTCTGAAGAATATGAAAAAAGATTAGGACAATTAACACCTTCCAAAGAGCGCGAGATTCAAATGATAATACCCATGTCAGGTGCAGCAGTAGGAACAAAAAATGTTGAAAGCTTGATAAAGTTATTAAAAAGAAAGAACAATAGATTTTTATTTCATGTAGTTGTAAAAGACGCACCATACACAATGCGATTTGTTGAAAACCTCAAAAAATACAAAGCATATGTAAAACTGTATTTATCAAAAAATGATAAAGAAGTGGTAAATATGTATGAAGATATATACATGAGAGAGGTTGTGTCTCTTGAGTTAACAAAACCTTCAGAGCAGGCTTTCAAAGCACTGTATTACACAAAGCAGCGTGGTGGATCTATATTGCTTTTTGCATCCCCGGTGGGAAGGCAAGAGTATGACAATTTGGACTTTTTGCAAAGACATAAGTTGATACCTTCACTAAGTGAGCAGACAGCGTTATGGGAAATTTCAAAACAAAAAGACGTAGATGAATCTTCAGCAATGTATAAAGCCATTATGGGTACATGCAAAAATTGGAGAGGCATTTTGCTTCCTGAAAATCCCAATGAGGCAACTGAGTTTATATCTTGGTGTCTGGAACATGACATCTTCTATAAAATGACTAAACACGAGAAGCCAGAGCAGGCTGCTCCGCATAATAATAATGAAATTTCGCCTGATGGTGTTGCGCAGTTCTGGGAGCACGTATCCAAGTATGTAAAACGACACAGCGACGCAAACAACGAAAAAAATAAGTAATCCCATAGTATTGACAAGTGTATTTTTTTGTGATACATTGGTATTGTTTGAATTGTGATATCTTAAGACTGTATACTGTCTACTATGAAAAGAAGAAGAAGGAAATATTCTAAAAGGAAAAAATCAGGATCTCTTTTAAGTCTTAACAAAAATACTATTTTTGGTTTATTTACTCTTTCTTTTGCAGCAGCATCCGGACTTTTATTTTTCTCCTTTACGCAAAATGGTGAAACACTCACCGAAATTAATCGATATTTATTGGGATACTTTGGAGCACTTTCAGTGCTGATTCCTATAAACCTTCTTTTATTTGCACTTTTATTTAGTCGGATTCAGATTTTGTCCCGCTTCAACTTAACAATTGGGTTTTTTGTTGTAACATTGTGTCTTTTGGGAATTCTCCAGTCAGGGTTAATAGGCCAAGAAATTTATTTGCAGCTGGCGCTTCTTTTAGGAAGCGGATTTACCTATATTATTTTTGTTTTAGGGTTTTTAGTTGGTGTAATTGTTCTCTTTAATCTTTCCCTCTCTCAGTTATTTCAAGTTGTTTCAGCCGTTTCAAGTGGGGTCGCACACGTGGTGTCAGAAAATATTTTGCCTCTTTTAAAAACTAAGACTGATAAGAGTCTGTCTGATATGAAGGCAATTACGATAAAGGGTATGAAGGATCAGCCATCTCAAGCGGTACCGGTACCAGTTGTGAGTGCTTCTACTCAAAAACCATTGGATAAAAAGGGTGAAAATATGTCTGAAGAGTTGGTATTAAATAAGCCTCTGGAATTAGGGGTATGGGAATATCCGCCATTGTCTTTGCTTTCTGAGCATCATAGTAAGGCTGAGCGCGGAGATGTTAAAAAAATTGCTGGAACCATTGAAAAAACGCTGCAGAGTTTTGGAGTTCAGTCCAGAGTTTCAGAGATAAATGTAGGCCCTTCCGTAACACAGTATGCAATTGAAATCGCGCTTGGTACAAAGCTTTCTAAAATTACTGGTCTAGCAAATGATTTGGCTTTAGCAACTGAAGCCCCAACCGGTCAGGTAAGAATTGAAGCCCCGATTCCAGGACGCAATTTGGTTGGAATTGAAATTCCCAACAGATCACTGGAGTTGGTAGGATTGAAGGCCATGTTGTCTTCACAACAATTACAGAAGGCAAAATCAAAGTTGGCAGTTCCGTTAGGACTAGACGTTTCAGGTACTCCGGTTGTTGCAGATATTTCAAAAATGCCTCATGTGCTTATAGCCGGAACTACAGGTTCAGGAAAATCTGTTTTAATGAATGCAGTTGTATCTTCCTTACTATTTAGAGCATCTCCCTCAGAAGTTAAGTTTATTATGATTGATCCTAAGCGCGTTGAGTTAACCCCTTACAATAATATCCCTCATCTATTAGTACCTGTTGTAGTAGAGGCTGCCCAATCAGTATCTGCGCTTAAATGGGCCGTTAAAGAAATGGACAGACGTTACATTAAATTTGCAGAAAGTGGGGTCAAAAATATTGATTCATATAATGAATTGGCTGGTTTTCAGGCAATTCCCTATATTGTTATTATGATTGATGAGTTGGCGGACTTAATGGCGTTGGCACCCGTAGAGGTAGAAGACAGTATTGCGCGTTTGGCACAAATGGCTCGCGCTACGGGAATACATTTGATATTGGCTACTCAACGTCCTTCAGTTGATGTTTTGACGGGTCTTATTAAGGCAAACGTTCCATCCCGTATTTCATTTAGCGTTTCGTCAATGGTTGATTCCAAAGTTATTATAGACACTCCTGGAGCTGAGAAATTGCTAGGTCGCGGGGATATGTTATATGTTCCACCGGATCAATCAAAGCCGACTCGTATTCAGGGCGCTTTTATATCAGAGCAGGATGTAAAGAGACTTACAAACTTTATTAAGTCACGCGGAGTTCCGGTGGAATACACAACTGAAGTTGTAGAGCAGCAGGTAAATCTGAAAGGAAGAGGTTCAAGCGGCGGTGGGGGAACAGTAGATGAGGGTGGACAGGGGCGTGACGAATTCTTTGAGCAATCACTTCGTCTTGTGTGCCAATATAATAGAGCATCTTCATCAATGCTTCAAAGACGGCTTCAAGTTGGATTTAATAGAGCCGCTCGCATTCTTGAGCAGCTAGAGGAAGCTGGAGCTGTAGGACCGGGGGATGGGAGTAAGCCTCGCGAAGTTTTAGTTTCGGATCCAGATACATTTTTAGCCAACATGCAGCAATAGCTCCAACGCCTGCCGCGAGAATTATTATGAAGCACATATCAGACGTACTACGAGAAGAAAGGATTAAAAAAGGTCTTTCCATTGAAGATGTAGTGGCATCTATAAAGATACGAAAAAGCTTCATTACGGCTATTGAGGAAGGGAATTTAAGTACGCTACCATCCGAAGCATATGCGCTAGGGTTTGTTAAAAACTACGCAAGTTTTTTAGGGATATCAGAATCCAAGGCGACAGCGCTTTTTAGGCGTGAATATGAGGCAGCTCAGCAGGAGAGTGCGCCAAAATTCAGAAAGGCAATGGTTCGTTCAAAGAATACCTTTTTCCTAAATTCTGCGAGGGGTATAGTAGCGCTGGTAGTTGGATTTATTGTTATTTCTTATCTTGTCTACCAGTTTAGCTTCCTATTTATAGGACCGAGGCTTGAGATTCAATCTCCCAAAGATAATAGTGTTGTGAGATCAAATGTAGTAGTTGTATCAGGAAAAACAGATCCGGCAGCAAACGTCTCTATAGATGGTGACACTGTATATGTAGACTTGTCGGGTAGCTTCAGAAAAACATTGTACGTTGAGGAAGATAAAATAGTTGAGATTGTAGCTAAAAACCGTTCAGGAAAAGAAACGAAAAAGAGTGTTACCGTTCAAATAGAGCAATTTTAGGTTGACATCTTTTAATCTATTGCTTTTAAAATTTTCACATGGTAGGCTAAATTACGTATGATAGATCCTGTCCAAGCGGTTCTTCTTTTTGTAATTTTATTACTCGCAATTCTTTTTGTGATACTCGGAATTCAGGTATTTTTAATCCTTCGTGAGTTGCGCGTTACCCTTCAAAAGACCAACAAAATCCTTGATGATGTGGACTCGTTAACAACTAGTGTTTCAGAGCCCCTTTCTTTTATTTCAGGCTTACTGTTTTCCTCTAAAACACTTACTACTATCGCAAAATTCTTTAATCAGGCTAAACGCGCCCACGATGAAAGTACTCGACAATAAAAATATTCACATGCAAGAAAAAAAGGGAGGCAAATTTTTTAATGGATTTTTTTGGGGAGCAGCCTTGGGTGGAGGCGCAGCTTACGTTTTATCAACCAAAAAAGGTCGAGATACTGTTAAAGAACTTATTTCTCAGGGGATTGATATGCTTGAGGACGCGGTAGCATCTAAAGTAGCAAAGGTAGAAGAAATGGTAAGTCCCGTTCTAGACGTTGAAGAAGAAGTTATAAAAAAGGAACCCATTCCAGCTTCACCTGAGCCTGCCGAAAAAGCAGATCCAACAAAAAGATTTTTTAAGAAAGCAGCGAAAAAGTAAACCTTACTGCTATATTTGTTCTTAGACCTTATTTGTATTATAATCACACCTATCAGCTTCTATGAGAAGCTGTTTTTGTATATGCATAAAAAAGTTGTTGTAATTGGTGGCGGAACAGGCGTTTTTAGTGTGCTTACCGGTCTTAAAAAATATCCCTATTCTCTTTCAGCTGTTGTGTCTATGTCTGATGATGGTGGGTCAACAGGAGTTTTACGGGAAGAATTTGGAACGCTTCCGCCAGGAGATATTAGGCGTGCACTCGTAGCTCTTTCTGCGACAGACAACAAAATTGTCTCCGAGCTTTTTAATTACCGTTTTAAAAGTAAAGGAAGTTTGTCAGGGCATAGTCTTGGAAACTTGCTTTTAACAGCCCTTGAAAAAATCACCGGAAGTTTTGACCAAGCAGTAAAAGAGGCAGTTAAAATACTGAATGTCGAGGGACAAGTTATTCCGGTAACGCTTAAGCCCACATTTCTTCATGCTGAGTTAGAAGACGGACGAGTAATCAAAGGAGAGACAAATATAGATATTCCAAAGCATGACGGAGAAGTTAAGATAAAACGTGTATTCTTAAAGCCTTCAGTTCCCGCAAATAAAGAAGCGCTGGCAGCTATAAAATCTGCAGATGTTGTAATTTTAGGCCCAGGTGACCTTTACACTTCAATTCTTCCAAACATCATAACCAAGGATATGGTAAAAGCCATAAATGATACTTCGGCAAAAGTTGTATATATTGTTAATATCATGACTAAATTTGGTGAAACATACGGATTTAAGGCGTCTGATTTTATATCTGTTATGGAAGATCATTTAGGTAAAGGGGTAATTGATTACTGTGTTATTAATACGGAGGTACCAACTGGCGCAATCTTAACTCGCTACGAGCATGATAAAGAGGAACCAGTAGTGTTTGATGAGAATAAATTTAGTAAAAAAATAAAAGTTGTAACCGGTGACTTTTTGAGAAACGGAACGTATCTTCGGCATAACCCACAAAAGTTAGCAAAGGCGCTGTCTGCAATTATTGAATCTTAAGCCTATGACTACTGAGAAAAAAGTACAAGAAATTACACAAAAACTCAAGAAGTTATTTCCTAATCCAAAAACCCCACTTAATCACTCAAATCCATGGGAGTTATATGTAGCCGTTGCTCTTTCAGCTCAACAAACTGACGTAGGCGTCAATAAAGTTACTGAAACATTATTTAAGAAATACAAATCACTTGCGGATTATAAAAATGCCACATTTGAAGAATTTGATCTTGACATAAAAAGTATTAATTTCCATAAAGGAAAGGCAAAAGCTATTTTATCAGCCGCACAAATAGTTACTGACAAGCATAAGGGAACACTTCCCGACACAATGGACGAGCTATTAGAACTCCCTTTTATAGGACGCAAAACAGCAAATGTAATATTGCAGGAAGTATTTGGGAAGTCTGAGGGAATAGTGGTGGATACTCATGTGAGACGCTTGAGTAATCTGCTTGGTCTTTCCAAAAATCAAGATCCTGTCAAAATTGAGAAAGACTTAATGGAGATAGTTCCGCAAAAAGACTGGCGCGAATTTGGCCTTGGGTTAATCTACTATGGAAGAACGTATTGTCCTGCACGCTGTAAGCACATTGATTGCCCCCTAAATAATTTGATATAATGTGATTATGACAGAAGCAACAGATGGTTTTAAACCACCTCCAGAAGATCCTAAAAGTGGTAAGTTTGAGCAATTCATAAAAAAAGAGTTTAAATCTGTTTATGCGGTAAATTCAGATAGTCTTCGGGCTGCAGTGGCTGATGGTAAGGATGTGCGTAGGGTGCGTTTTGCAGAAGGTGATGGTAAGCGTCCTTTTGAAGAGGCTTTCTCAGCTGATTTACGGGGAATATCATCGGATTTAGAGAATCCAAAAGCAGATGACGCTTTAATTTCCTGGGGTGTACCCGTTGCTGGTTATAGTCTTGCTGATGCAAATGTGTTTGAAATTAGTGCTAGCGGTATAGTTGTATATTCAGATCAAGCAACACAGGAAAGAGTTACTTGTAGCTACGGTTCTGATGGAACTTTAAATGGAGTTGGAGTGCGAGGTAGCAATAATGGTTACTATCAACGTTTCGGGTTAATAAATGGTGAATATGAATTCTCAAATGAAAATGATAGGGTGGTGCCAAGAGATATTCCTGACAACTGGAAAGCTACATATTACAAAACAGGAGACAATGTTTCAGTAGAATACGAGGGAGGATTTGCTGGAAATATTAAAAAAGTAAGTTTTCCAAAGCAAATTGACCTTAATGCTTTAAAAGATTTGATTCCCCAAGCCTTGATGGATAATCCTGCACAGACTGGATTTGAATCTGATCAACAGTTGGAAAATGCCCTTCAAGGCAAGTCTATGATGGATCTGATAGGAGCACAGGTGGAATTATATCCTCAAGATCAGATTTAGAATAAGCCCCCCAAGAGACATACTGCTTAAGCTCTTACATATTTATAACTCATCTTTTATGGACTCCAGATATCTATTCGTGATAATTGAAGAGTTAAGGAATAAAGTTGCCCTTCAGGCCTCGGCCTTCAGGGTCAATCAAATTTTTTTACTATATTTTCGGATGACGAAAATTTGAATGGAGGTGATTTTGTTATATGGGAATTTTAGAGTTAATAATCGGTATCATAATATTTATCTTCTTGGTTAATCTCATTTTAGCCTTTATTCCAATTCCAAGAGGAATTGGAGGAGCAATTGTAATTGTTTTAGTTATTTTCTTAGTGCTACGGCTGATGGGCATGATCTAGGCTCAACCTAGGCACGTTTTGTTAGGTTGTTGTTAGCTTTACGTCAAGCTCAAATGTGCCTCAGCGCGTATACTGTGCCTACTATGAAAGGCAGTGTAGGCACAACATCAATTGGAAGATCAGGAAGTATGACAGGAGCGCGGGCTTCAGGAGCCACCTTGGGAGTTAAATCCCTCGGGGCATCAATTTCTTCTCCTGAGGCCCGTTTTAGTAGCGGAACTCCCACATTTTCATCCAGAGGTCTTTCTATGTTTAATAGAGAGGCAATCTCAAAGCCGTCCAGATCCATAGTTAATCCAAATTTTGGAAAAGAGTCTAAGTCTTCTTTTGCCAGAACAAAGGGTCTTGCTCCAAGACCATCCTTATTTGACACTTCGCGAATAGTACGCTCAAATCCAATCTCACGACCTAGTGAGTTTAGCGTAAGGTTAAACATAAAAAATGGTTCAGAACGTGCTTCTAAAATTGCACGTAGTGTTAATCTTGCTCCAAAAAGTATATTTGACATAAAGCGTCCGGTACACACCTTTCAAGCTGAAAATCGGGTTTCAAAACCAGCCCAAAGAACTTTTGAGTATGGAAAAAGAATAACACCTGCAAGAGCTGAACAGGTAAGGATGCCAAGATTTGGAGAGAAGCCATTTGGTAGAATTGATATTGTTAAGCGAACACCTGATGCACATCAAACCGTTGCCAGAAGGACACTGGAAGTAGGACTTAATCCAAAAGTAAGGGCAGAGAGGGTAAAAAGTATCTCTCCGTTTAAAGACACTATTATATTGTGGCAGAGAAAAGACGCTTCTCCTCGCATTAAACGTGAGATGCTACCAAGGTCTACACCGTTAGTTGAGAAAGACACACAAAAAGTTGTAGAACAGATTATAAAACCTTCTTTAAACAAAGAGACTACGCCAATTCAAAAGCAGCAACGTGAGGCGGTTTATAAAGTATTTAAGGCAAGACAAGAAGCAAAGATAAAGCTAAAGAAAGAGAGAGTGCGTAAATTAAAAAGACAAAGAGTCGGAAACATGGTAAGAGTATTGCCTGAAACGCAGCCTGATACTCAGAAGCTTATTTATGCAAATATTCGTGAGGCACAGAAAGTTGCCGTTCCAGCTATTATGAAAGCACGCCAGGTGTCTTATGAAACAGCACTCCAAGAAGCAGTGCAGGTACTTGCCAAAAAGCATGAAGGAAAAGTAAAAATAAGCACGTTGCCCTTGCAAAAAACAGAGTCAAAGCCTGCACTTGAGTCAAGCATTCAAAATGCTCCGGTTATTCAAACACATGGAAAACCTGAGCAAAGTAAAAAGTCGCAGCCAAACATACTAAATAATCAAAATGCAAAAGGCAAAGCGCTTGAGTTTTATTTTCATCAAGATAAAACTGCTAATAAAAACAGAGTGCAGGTAGTTTTGTCTACAGCGGCAAAGCTTTTAAGGGACAAAAAAGAGCAGCACAAAGAAATTATAGGAAAAGATGTGGCAAAATTGATTAAAGATGAGGGACGTCTCAGAAGTGAGGTTGTAAGGAAAGGCTCCATTGACGGAACACTTGATAATTTCAGAAATGAAGTTGCCAAAATAGGTAAGGTTGACAAATTGCGAAATCTACAAGCTGTAGTCACAAATATTGCTGAAAAATTTACCGGTGTTAAATTGAGTCTTAAGAGAGCGCAAAATAATAGTGCAACAAAAAAAGATGCTCAAAGTGTTTATAAAGCAGCACTTAATGGAAAAGAAGGTTATTTTCAGGAATATGGTGCGACAACCGGGGATTTTGTAGAAAACGATCAAAAACTTCATTTTGTTCCCAACAGCATTTTGCGCTCTGCAGCGGTAGTTTAAGCGCGATAGAAAAATATAATTTGTGGTACAATCTGATACAGAATGAAAGCTGGTCAGATACTCAAATCCTACATAGAATTTTTTGAAAAAAGAGGACACACGCGTATTGAAAATTCCTCGCTAGTTCCGTTAAATGATCCTACAACGCTATTTACATCTTCCGGCATGCAGCCATTGGTTCCTTATTTGCTAGGCGAAGTTCACCCTTCTGGAAAAAGACTTGTAAATGCCCAAAATTCTTTCAGAGCTCAGGATATAGATGAAATAGGAGATAACAGGCACACTACATTTTTTAGAATGCTAGGAAATTGGTCACTGGGTGATTACTTTAAAAAAGAACAAATCCCGTGGGTTTTTGAATTTTTAACAGGAGAATTAAAAATTGATCCTGAAAAATTATATATCACAGTTTTTGAAGGGTATGAGGCAATTCCGGAAGACAATGAGGCAATAGAAATTTGGAAAAAAGAATTTGCAAAAGTAGGAATACAAGCTGAAGTTGGGGAGAGAATTTTTAAATATGGTGTTACTAAAAATTGGTGGAGTAGAGCAGGTGTACCAGATAATATGCCCGCAGGTGAACCTGGTGGACCCGATACTGAAGTTTTTTATGACTATGGAACAAAACACAATCCAGAGTTTGGAAAAGAGTGTCATGTAAATTGTGACTGTGGAAGATATTTGGAGATTGGCAATTCCGTATTTATGCAATACAAGAAGGTTGAGAAAGGATTTGAAGAATTACCACAAATGAATGTGGATTTTGGTGGTGGCCTTGAGCGCATGGTAGCCGTCACGGAAGGAAAGACTGATATTTTTGAAACATCACTATTTGCACCCATTATTAAAGCCGTGGAGGAATCATGTGATAAAAATTATAAAGATCATAAAAAAGAAATGAGAATTATTTCAGATCATTTAGTTGCCAGCTCGTTTATTATCTCAAATGGTATAATGCCTTCAAATAAAGAACAAGGATATGTTCTAAGACGCCTTATAAGACGTGCAACAGATCACATGCATGCATTAGGTTTGCAAGTGCCAGATAAAATTATTGAGGCAATTGTTGAAAGCTATAAAGATACAGATAATGTTTTGGTTGAAAAATTTGAAAGTATTAAAAATACTATTTTAGAGGAAATTGGTTCATACAAAAAAGCACTTGAGGGGGGTCAGCGGATGATAGAAAAAGAACTTTCCAGGGGTAAAAAAATTGGCGATGAATTAATGGGAAGTAAAGAGATTTCGGGAGAATTGGCATTTAAGGCAATTACGTCATTTGGACTTGGGCCAACACAGTTGCGTAGCTTGGGATATTCATTTAATGAACAAGAATTAGCTGAAAAAATAAAATCCCATCAGGATTTGTCACGTGCAGGTTCAAAGCAGAAATTTGCCGGGGGGCTAGCGGACAATTCTGAAAAGACTATCATGGGGCATACTGCAACACACTTAATGCATCAGGCATTACGAGATATGTTTGGAGTACAACTTCATCAATCAGGGTCCAATATTACGTCAGAACGTGTGCGGTTTGATTTTAATTTTGACAGGAAATTAACACCTGATGAGTTGAAGCAACTTGAAGAAACGGTAAACCAAAAAATTACAGATAATTTGCCAGTTCATTTTGAAATGATTGACACTGAGAAAGCAAAAATCATGGGAGCAATTGGCTTATTTGGAGACACATATGCCAAAACTTCCAAGATCTATTTTATAGGTGGAGTAAATTATAGTAACCCTATGTCGGATACATCCTCCTCAGGGGGCACTCGTACAAAAGACTGGTACTCGGCCGAATTTTGCGGCGGTCCACATGTGCAATTTACAGGTGAGGTAAAAAAGTTTACAATTATGAAACAAGAATCATTAGGTAAAGGATTTCAACGTATTTATTCAAGAATAGGATAATTTAAAAGTAAAAATGCAAAGTTCAAAAGTGCAACTCAAAATTTAAAAGTTTTGAATTTTAACTTGTATTTTTGACTTTTAATCTTTAATTTTTAACTATATTATGAAGCTGCCCTTCCTTGCAAAAAAGAAAGAAGAAAAAGAATTCTTTTTAACGCTCATTTTGTCGTCAGGCAAAATTAGTAGCATATTGTTTGAAAAAACAGGGAATAAGCTGCTAATCTTAGGAGCCAGTTCAAAAGACTACGAAGGATCACTGGATTCACTTCCACCCCAAAAGTTACTAGAATTATCGGATGTTGTTATAACAGGCGTTGAGGAAAAGTTACCAGGAGAAGAAAGTTTTTCCAAAACTATTTTTGCGATCCCTCATAATTGGGTATTTGAGGGAAAGATCGTAAAAGAAAAATTGGCTAGTCTTAAAACACTTTGCGATGAGCTGAGACTCACTCCTGTCGGATTTGTTGTGTCCATTGAGGCAGTTATTGCTTATCTGCATAGGAAGGAAGGAGCACCTGTCACGGCCATTTTTGCTGAAGCAGGCGAAAATCACGTAACTGTCTCTATAGTTAAAAGTGGAATAATCCTTGGAGTTTTTGAGTCACCATTAGAGCATGATGCCGCCAAAACAATAGATAGTTTGTTGTTGTCACAAAATGTAACAGAAGTGCTTCCTCCTAAAATCATACTCTTGAACTTTGAGCATGGTAAAAAAATTCAGCAATCAGTATTGTCACATTCATGGAGTAAGACTCTTTCATTTTTGCATATCCCGCAAGTGATAGTGCTGGATCAGGAAATAGAATCTCAAGCCGTTATAGCTGGAGTTTCATCTCAAATGGGATTTTCTGATATTCCTGATGTGCACATGAAAACTATTGAAAAGACACATGTGCCTGTTGAAATTGCCTCTGAAGTTGAAATTGCAGGGGAGGCTGCAAATGAAATTCAAAAAGATGAAGAGCTAAAACCGACAGAAGCAGTAGTGGGCGTAGAAAGTGACGTTCAGGTGTCATCAGAAGAGTTTGGGTTTTTTAAAGATGTTGACGTACTTTCCGAAAAAGTAGCTGAAAAGGAGACTACTTCTGATAATTTAGATAATTTTGAAGAAGAGCATGATGCTGTATCTGTCCCGCTTGTAAGAAAAGTAGCTACAAAGGAGACGCATACGTTATCAAAGCCCAAATTTGCGCTACCGGTGCTAGCTATGCCAAAATTAAAACTGCCAAAATTTAAAAACATGAGTATTAAAGGTAAAGCTCCATTATTGTATCCACTAGTTGCAGTTGTAATTATTATTGCGGCAGTAATTGGGTACTATTTTCTGTATGAGAAAGCTGAAGTAGTGGTGATACTTGACCAGCGAGAGGTCACAAAAGAAGAGGATGTAGTATTTGCACTTGATAGTCCTACGTCTGTTGAGGAATCTACTATAAAAATTTCAGAAAAAGAGGTTACCGTAGAGGGTTCTGAGGAAATGGCTACGACTGGAAAAAAAGAAACGGGAGAAAAATCAAAAGGTGAGGTTACAATTTACAACAAAACAGAGAATAAAAAGGTCTTTCCGAAAGGGAGTGTTATAGTAGGTCCAAATAATTTACTGTTTACACTTTTGGATGAAGTAAGTGTCGCGTCCACTAGTTCATTTTCCACTACGTTTAGTAATGCAAAAGGAAAAGTGGAAGCTTCTAAATTTGGAAAAGAATACAATATTCCCTCAGGAACAAATTTTTCGTTTGAAGGCCAATCCACAGCTAACTTTTTTGCAAAAAATGATTCATCCTTTTCCGGTGGATCTAAAAAAGAGATTAAGGTTGTTTCAGAATCTGACATGAATGACCTCGCCACAAAATTAGTCACTACACTTACCAAAAAAGCGCTGGAGCAGGAGTCAGCCGTAGGCGGATCTGACGGCCAATTGTTACCAAATGCTCTTTCCTATTCATTTGATGAGAAAAATTTCTCCAAAGAGGAAGGACAGGAGGCGAGTGCGGTCAGTTTAACAGCGGCACTCGCCTTAAAATTAGGATACATAGAAAAAGATGAAATAAGTAATTTTGCAAAGGGTGCGGGAAGTTCAGAAATTCCTGCGTCTTACATATATTCAGACAAGGATTCAAAAGTGAGCATAGAAGATATTGAGGAAAATGAAGATGGAGACATTACCGGTAAAATTGTTATGTCTTCTGTATTTTTACCTCAAGTGTCTACTTCAGAATTCCTCAAAAAATTAACAGGAAAGTCTGAGGGGAAAGTTTCAGAAATAGTAAGTGGGGAAGGTATTTCTAACAGTGAAGTAATCTTTTTAAGAAGTCTGCCGTTTATGCCAAAACTTTTGCCATTTAATAAAAACAATATTGCTATCTCAGTGCGCGCAGATTAATCTATGGCATATTATTTTGTAAAAAAAAAGACAAAAATTTCAAAGCCTATTAAGCGGATTTCGGGTTTTATAATTCTTCTTTCTGGACTATCAGTTCTATTGTATGTTTTTTTCCCGCTTATTTTATATCAAATAGTTTTTGGATTTTCAAATAGCTCCATTGATGCACCGATTCCAAAATATGCCATGGTGGGACGTGAAGAATCATTTACAGGACTTATCTCCCAGGGAATTTCTGGTTTAACTACAGATTTTTCAGACGCCCGTAATTGGTACCCTCAAATAAAGGTGAAAAATAATGCACCTGCCTCAAAGTATTTACTTTCAATTCCTAGACTTAAAATATTTGACGCTGAAGTATCAACTGTAGACTATGATTTAGAAAAACATCTTGTTCAATATGCAGGAACGTCTCTTCCAGGTGAAAATGGAACAAGTGTTATTTTTGGGCATTCTACTCTCCCGCAATTGTTTGACCCAAAAAATTACAAAACTATTTTTGCAACTCTTCACACGATTAAAAATGGGGATACCATATCTGCAGAAGTAAACGGGGTGAAGTATATATATAAAGTATTTTCTATCTCTATTACATCCCCAGAAGACACAAGTATGTTTGAGCAGTCATTTGATACGTCTTATATTACTCTCATAACCTGTACCCCTCCTGGGACATTGTGGAAACGCTTAGTTGTTCGTGCGAGTCTTCAAGAGATGGGTACGAAATCTGCATATGAGAAAAACGCGCTAACTCAAGTAATAAATTATTAAATATGAATGAGATTCAAAATAATTCATTTCCTCAATTGACCCCACAGCCCACAGGGAATTATTTTGGGGAAAGCGGAAAAAACGGATTTAGTACCACGTTTAAAATAAAGCTGAAAAAGTGGTGGGATAAAATCTATTATTATGCGCGTCAAGTTTGGCCGTGGGTTAATAGGTTGATTAATTTTGTTGTTTATGAAATTATTAAAGTTCTCAAAGCGATTGTAAGAATTGCCTTATCCCAAATAGGCCTCATGAAAAATTAAATATGGAAGAAAAAAGCTTGGCGCTTGCCGCAATCCAAAAGAAATTAGTTGGAAAAAAATTAAATTATAAAGAAATTTATGCAATCATGGATCAGATTGCCAAAGAAAAGCTGGGTGATGTTCTAACAACATATTTTGCAGCCTCAGGATATTCAAATGGGTTTTCAGATGAAGAGTTGTATTTCTTAACCAAGGCGATGGTGGAGACTGGGGAAAAACTCTCTTTTCCGGGAATTGTTGCAGATAAGCATTCTATAGGAGGAACTCCAGGAACTCGCGCGACCATGGTGGTTGTTCCCGTTATAGCTTCAGCTGGGTTTACTATTCCAAAAAGCAGTTCTCGGGCCATCACAACACCAGCTGGGACAGCTGACTGTATGGAAGCGATTGCTAAAGTTACTTTTACAAAAGCCCAGATTGAGAGAATTGTTAAAAAAACAAACGGATGTATTGTGTGGGGTGGAAGCTTTAAGATAGCTCCTGCTGACGACGTTTTAATAGAGGTGGAAGAGCCGTTAGGGTTTGAAAGTTTTGACAAAGTGTTGGTGTCTGTAATGGCTAAAAAAATTGCCTTTGGATCCACCCACGTTGTAATAGACTTGCCTTATGGGAAAACGGTTAAAGTGCACAAGAAAGAGGATTGTGAAGTTCTTGAGCGCAAGTTTAAGTTTTTGGCAAAAAAATTCGGAATTAAACTTGAGGTTTTTATCCACAAGGTTGATGAGCCGGCAGCAAGCGGTATAGGACCACTACTTGAAACCCGGGATGCACTTATGGTGCTCGAGCAAAGGCGCAATAGACCTATGGAGCTTGAAAAACGTGCTTTAACATTGTGTGCTATGCTTTTGGACCTGTGTTTAGAAGGGAAAAAGCCACCTGAGCCATTTAAAGACGGACGTGAGTGGGCGGAAAATATTTTAAGCTCAGGACAAGCGTATGAAAAAATGCGAGAGATTATAGAAGCTCAAGGAGGGGATCCATTTATAACTTCAGAAGATTTAAAACCTGCTAAAAATAAAGGTTTTGTAAGGGCATCAAAAAATGGAAAAATTTCACTAGTTCACAATAAAAACATTTCGCTTGTCGCAAAATTACTTGGCGCACCAGATAAAAAAAACGTAGGGATGGATTTAAAAAAGGGATTAGGGGAAACGGTTAAAAAGGGCGAAGAGTTGGCAGTTTTATATTCTGATTCTGACTATAAAATAAAAGAAGCAAAAGAAACCCTAGACTTATTTCCTATTTACGAAATAGAAGGATAGCGGGTTACCTCTTGACTTGAATTGTTCGTTGTGAAAATATTAATACTATGCCTGTCCGCAAAAAAGTAGTTAAAAAGAAAGTTGTAAAACGTAAAGTAGTTAAAAGAAAATCTTCATTTAGTTTTAAGAAATTATTTGCTCCATTTTTAATTCTTATAGGTGTGGCTGCTATTTTGTCATTTGTAATTCTTCCAAAAACTTCAGTACTCTCTAGCCAAGTGGCATCGGACACTAATAGATTTGGTCAGGCGGTAACCACAGGAGGAGCAAAAGTGGGGGAAGCAAATGGACTTTCAATTTCAGACATGCCTTTGAATTATGACCAATTTTCTCTACAATTTTTCACAAAAGTAGATCCAAGTCAAAAGGCTGACATTAATTATATTTTTAGAAAACCATTGTATGCAAATAATTCTGATGGAGGAGACTTGCTCGGTCTCTATTTTACTGGATTCAATTCAAAAGAGCTTATTTTTTCCTCAATTGGAGGCGGAGGGGTAGGGATTGTTCGAGCACCAAACGTTTTACTGGATAATAAGTGGCACAATGTGAGAGTCAGTTATCAGAAAGGTGTTGGAAGCACTCTTTTTATAGATGGAAAATCTCTTGGTACGGTAAAAGATTCATCTAATTACCTTGTAAATTATAATAATCTTCCTGTTTACTTTGGATTTAATAGAACTGCTCAGGATAAAAATTTAGGGAATTCTCAACTAAATACATCTAATATTATGTTTGATGAAATCGCGATTTACAAAGGTAATTTGTCAACATCTACAAATCCTACACCATCTACAGTTATTGTATCAATTTCAAAAATTGGACAATGGTCTCTCGATGGCACTTTTAACAATAAAGGAACAGTAGGTCTTTTAACTCCGGTTGGAAAAGTTTCTTTTGTACCATCTACGCTAGCATCAACCCCTACACCTTCACCCACCAAGTCTGTATTGCCCACAAAGAATCCAACTCCTCAATTTGCGTCACCTACTCCAACATACATGAGCCCTTCAGCGTATCCTACCAAGACACCTACCCCACAAGTGACTACACCTACCCCAACCAAGGTGGCTATGTGTAAAGCAAAAATGTCGTATCTACGCACTAAAACCGCTTGTAGGCCTTTTAAGTCAGGAAGCACTATGGCTATGGATTTTGGATGTTCTGATGGATATGTAGGAACCAGAACGTCAACAACCTGCACCAGCGTTTCATCTTGGACTGCTGTTGCTCAAAATGAATGTAGTAAGCGCCTCACTCCTTGTAAATAAGTACATAATTTCTTCTTTTCGTATTTTTTGCTACAATAGGATATATGCGTAAGATAGTTTTACTAGGATTAGTTGTATTCTTGTTTGTTATCGTGTATTTCTGGTGGAGGAATGGGAATGCACCAGTAAACACTCGTGATGAATCTAAAAAGGTATTTGTGGTAGAGAGGGGGTCAGGTGTGCGCGCTATAGCAAACAACCTAAAAGAGCAAGGCCTTATTCGTGATCCAATTGCTTTTTTCATACTTACTAAAAAAGAAGGCAGTGATACAAAAATCCAGGCCGGAGACTACAAGCTTTCCCCATCTATGAACCTCTCTCAAATTTTGGATGAATTAACCCTTGGAACAATTGATGTATGGGTTACAATTCCTGAGGGGATGCGCTCTGAAGAAGTCGCTGATATTTTAGCTCGTGAAATTCCTTCCTATGAAGAGTCCTGGAGACCAATACTTATAGAAAATGAAGGGTATCTTTTTCCTGACACTTATCTTATTCCAAAAGAAACAGATGTAGAAACAGTGGTATCTATTTTTAAAGCAAATTTTGATAAAAAAATTGATGAAGCCGGGCTTTCAGACAATCCTCAATTGGCAGACATAGTAACAAAAGCATCACTTATAGAACGAGAAGCTATAACGGACGAGGAAAAGCCTATGATTGCATCCGTTATTGCAAATAGGTTGCGTCAGGGAATGGCATTGGATATTGACGCTACTCTTCAGTACGCAAAAGGTAAGGTGGGAAATAAGTGGTGGACTGTGCCCGTGCCGGCTGATAAAAATATAGACTCACCTTACAACACATACCAAAATCCTGGCTTACCTCCTGGCCCTATTGGAAATCCTGGCATAGAGGCTATTAAAGCTGCTGCAAATCCATCAACCTCTACATATTTCTTTTATATTCATGATACTGATGGAAACGTTCATTTTGCAAAAACACTTGAAGAACACCAACAGAATATTAATAAATATTTATAGGCTATATTAGGTGGAGTTAAGAAATACGATAATTTACCTCTTGACATCCTTTAATATAGGTTGTATAAATAGAAAACGTAAGCAGTCAATAGGGGTAATGCTACCTCCTGTTGTTTTTTGCGTTTAAAAAGGTTCTTCATTGCATTACCAATATGTTTAACTCTGATCAAATCGGAGCCTCAACATATTTTTAACAAGTTAAAAATGGCTAAAAAATTAAAAAACACACAACCGGCAGGCGTTAAGAACAAAAAAAGAACTTATTGGGGTAAAGAATTCTCCAATCTTCCAGAGCTAGATCTTATCTCCATCCAAAAAGAATCCTACGAATGGTTTATTAAAGAAGGTATCTCAGAAGTTATTTCAGAAATTTCCCCCATTGAAGATTTTACCGGTAAAAACTGGGAACTGCATCTTGGTGATTACAAACTAGGTGACACAAAAATTACTGAAGAGATGGGTCTTAAAAAAGGACTTACTTACTTTTCACCATTAGTTGTTGAAGCAATTTTAATTAATAAGAAAACAGGAAAGCGCGTTAAGCAGGATGTATTTTTAGGTGAAGTGCCTAAGATGACTGACCGCGGAACATTTATTGTTAACGGAATTGAGCGTGTCATAGTTAACCAGATTGTAAGATCCCCTGGAGTATTTTTTACAGCAACTGAAGATCCAATCACCGGCCGCACTCTTTATACCGCAGAATTAAGACCAGTTCATGGTTCATGGCTTGAATTCTCCACTACAAGAAATGACATGGTAGTGGTTAGAATTGACAGACGTAAAAAATTCTTGGCTTCCGTTTTCTTAAAAGCATTGGGACTTGAGGGAACTGATGTAATCTACAACAAATTTAAAGATATTCCTTCAGCTGAAAAATATATTAAAAACACTTTAGAAAAAGATGAAACCAAAGGGGAAGTTGACGCCTTGGTTGAAATCTTTAAGAAAATGAACCCAGGTGAGCCTGTTGTTATTGACACAATCAGACAAAACTTCAAAGATTTATTCTTTGATAAGAGACGTTATGATTTGTCTAAAGTAGGACGCTACAAGATTAATAAAAAGTTAACTCATCTTCCAAATTTCACACCACAAGAGACAAATACCTTAGCTATGGACGATATTTTAGGTATTATTTCCTATCTTATGGAGTTGGCTGAAGGTAAAGGAAAAGTTGACGATATAGATCATTTGGCAAACAGACGCATTAGATCAGTTGGAGAATTAGTTCAAACAACAGCTTTTAGAGTTGGAGCATTAAGACTTGAAAGAATAGTGAAGGAAAAAATGAGTCTTGCCTCCACTGAAGAGCAGTTTTCACCGTCACACTTTATTAACGCGCATCCTATTATTGCAGCAATCAACGAATTCTTTAGAACATCTCAGCTGTCAGCAATTCTTGACCAAACAAATCCACTAGCCGAAATTGATAATCTTCGCCGTTTAACCGTTATGGGAAGCGGAGGAATTTCACGTGAGCGCGCATCCTTCTCAATTCGTGATATTAATGCATCTCAGTATTCTAGAATTTGTCCGGTAAGATCTCCTGAAGGTCCTAATATTGGACTTGTTACTTATCTTGCGCTTTACACAAGAGTTAATGGATACGGATTCTTAGAAGCTCCATATAAGAAATTAGCACTCGAGAAAAAAGGTTCAAAAACAAGAGTAAAGGTAACTGACGAGGTTATATATCTTGACGCTGACGAAGAATCAGAATATTACATAACACATGCTGATATCGCCATTGATGAAAACGGATACATAATAGAAGACATTATTCCTGGGAGAATTAACGGTGAATATCTTGAAGTTGAAGCTGAAAAAGTAGGATTAATTGATGTTATTCCACGTCAGGTTGTTGGAACTTCAGCGTCTCTTATTCCGTTTATTGATCATGATGAAGCAAACCGCGCACTCATGGGAACTCATATGCAGTGTCAAGCGGTTCCTTTAGTTAAAACCGAGAGTCCAGTTGTTGGAACAGGTATGGAGGGGGATGTATCCGCCGCTATGAGCCGTGTTGTAAAAGCTCCATTTGACGGAGTTGTAGCATTTGTAGATGCAACTAAATTAACACTCAAAGGAAATGGAAAAAATGAAGAGATAACATATGAAATTGACAAATTTAAGAGAACTGCTCAGAATACATTTTTCTCACAACGCCCAATTGTAGAAGCAGGTGTGAGTGTTAAAAAGGGTGACGTTTTAATTGACGGACCGGCTTCTGATATGGGAGAGTTGGCGCTTGGAAAGAATTTAGTTATTGCATATGCTTCATTTGACGGACTTGGATACGAAGACGGTATTGTTATTTCTGACAAATTAGTAAAAAATGATGCTTTAACTTCAATTCACATTGAAAAATATGAAGCAACAGTGGTTGACACAAAGCTTGGCCCTGAAGAAACAACTCGTGATATCCCAAATGTTGCTGAAGAAGATTTAGCATACCTAGACGACGAAGGCATTGTAGTTGTAGGCTCAGAGGTATCCCCTGGAGATATTTTAGTTGGTAAGATTGCTCCAAAAGGAGAAACAGAGCTAACAGCCGAGGAAAGACTGCTTCGAGCAATTTTTGGTGAAAAGGCACGTGAAGTAAGAGATACCAGTCTTCGTATGCCACATGGTGAGCACGGAATAGTAATTTCTGTGCAGATATTGGATCGTGAAAAGGGCGATGAATTAGAGCCTGGAACTATTAGAAAGCTACACATTGAAGTAGCTCAGATGAGACACGTAGTTGTTGGAGATAAGTTGGCTGGTAGGCATGGAAACAAAGGTGTTATTTCAAAGATTGTTCCTGAATCTGACATGCCTTATCTAGAAGATGGAACACCAGTGGACATTATCATTTCTCCAATCTCAGTACTTTCACGTATGAATCTTGGACAGCTTTTGGAAGCTCATATTGGATGGGCAGCTAAAAGACTTGATATGAAATTGGCACTTCCAGCTTTTGAAAAGCAGCCGGAAGACAGATTGTTTGATCTTTTGAAACAGGCTGGACTTCCGCTCTCTGGTAAAGTAAAATTGTTTGACGCACGTACAGGGGACCAATATGAAAATGATGTAGTAGTTGGAATCGGGTACATCATGAAATTGATCCACATGGTAGAAGATAAAGCACATGCACGTTCTACCGGACCATACTCTTTGGTAACTCAACAGCCTCTTGGAGGAAAAGCACAAATGGGAGGACAACGTCTTGGAGAAATGGAAGTTTGGGCACTTGAAGCACACAGAGCGGCCTACACACTTCAGGAAATGTTAACAACTAAATCTGACGATGTGGCAGGACGCGCTAAGGCATTTGAGGCAATTATTAAGGGTGTAGATATTCCAACACCTAAAGTTCCTGAATCATTCAAGGTTTTGATAAGAGAACTTGAATCACTTGGTTTGATGATTCAGCCAACTGAAGCAACAGTTGTTGAAGAAGAGGAAGAAACAGAATCAGAGCTTATTGCAGAAGAGCAAGTTAAAAAAGACGCATCTGAACTAGCTGAAGCTACAGAAAGTCTTGAAGTTGACGTTGCATCGGCTGAAAACGCAATTGAAAAAGATGTCACAACAAGTGAATCAGAAGAAAATCTTGAAGCAGCAGAAGTTGTAGAAAAAGAAGTTAACTAAATATTATGGATAACGCAGTTAAAAAAAGACAAAATAGAAAATTTGACGCAATTAATATATCAGACTTTAAGGGTCTTAAAATATTAATTGCTGACTCAGACACTATAAGAGATTTGTCATACGGTGAAGTTGTAAAACCAGAAACAATCAACTATAGAACTTACAGACCTGAAAAGGATGGACTATTTGATGAAAGAATCTTTGGTCCTACGAAAGATTTTGAATGTTATTGTGGAAAATACAAGAGAATTAGATATAAGGGAATTGTTTGTGATAGATGCGGAGTAGAGGTTACATATTCTAGAGTTAGACGTGAAAGAATGGGTCATATTGCTCTTGCAACTCCCGTAGTTCATGTGTGGTTTTCTAAAGGAACTCCATCTAAATTATCAACGCTCCTTGATATTTCTCAGAAAGAATTAGAATCAGTTGTATATTTTGCATCTTACTTAGTTGTTGAGATAGACGAAGAAAAAAGAAAAGATGCTCAGAAAGTATTAGCAGAGTTAAAGACCGCAAGAGTTGACAAAATTAAAGAGCAGATTTCTGAAGAAAAAGGCGTGCTTGAAACAGAAGAAAAAGAAAAATTAGAAGAAATTGAAAAAACACTTCATGCTGAGCAGAAAAACTTAGTACTTGAAGAAACTCGCGTTCTTTACAGACAGAAAAACATTGCATTAGATAAAAGACTTGAGGCTGAAACTCAAAGAACTGAAGAAATCTTTACTCGTGTTTCAGATATTGTAAAGGGTCTCAAACTTTGGAACGTTTTGTCAGAAGAAGAATACGTGCGCCTTATTGAATATGACATTCCTATGTTTTTTGAAGTTGAAACTGGAGCACAAGCTATTCTTAAAGCAATTGATTCAGTAGATACTCAGAGTCTTGTTGGTGAGCTCCGTGAAGAGACAAAAAAGTCAACTGGCCAAAAACAGCTTAAATTACTTAAGAGACTTCATCTTATTGAATCTATAAATAAGGCTGGGTTTAAACCTTCATCTCTTATCTTAAAGACACTTCCCGTACTTCCACCTGATTTGAGACCTATGGTTCAGCTAAATGGAGGAAGATTTGCTACTTCAGATTTGAATGATTTATACAGACGTGTTATCAACAGAAATAACCGCTTAAAGCATCTTATTTCTTTAGGTGCGCCTGAAATTATTTTAAGAAATGAAAAAAGAATGCTTCAGGAAGCTGTTGACTACCTAATTGATACGTCCATTAGAACTTCAACAACCCAAAGACAATTCAAGTCACTTTCAGATATTTTGCGCGGAAAACAGGGTCGCTTCAGAAAGAACCTTTTGGGTAAGCGCGTTGATTACTCCGGACGTTCAGTTATCATTGTTGGACCAGAACTCACACTTAACCAGTGTGGAATTCCTAAGGAAATGGCGCTGGAACTCTTTAAGCCGTTTGTTATTCGTGAGGTTATCACAAGAGGATTAACTACTCCAAATGCAAAGGCAGCCAAGAGATTTATTGAAAAGAGACCGCCTGAAGTATTTGATATTCTTGAAGAGATTACAAGAAATCACCCGGTTTTGTTGAACCGCGCTCCAACCCTCCACAAGCTCGGAATTCAAGCGTTCTACCCAGTATTGGTAGAAGGATCAGCTATCAGAATTCACCCATGTGTTTGTGCAGGATATAACGCTGATTTTGACGGTGACCAAATGGCAATTCACGTGCCTTTGTCATCTCGTGCACAAGAAGAAGCTATCAGGCTCATGATGCCTGAGCACAACCTTTTGAAACCAGCTGATGGATCACCCATCACACTTCCTAACAAAGAAATGGCGCTTGGAGTATTTTACTTTACATCTATTGATGAGCGTCTAAGACGTGAAACACTTCCTCACTTTAGTGACGAAAAAGAAGCATATCTTGCATTTACACTTAAAAAGATTGCACTGAGAGAACAAATTGTTGTAAGAATTTCAGGAAAACTTATTGAAACAAGTATAGGTCGTGTTCTATTTAACGAAAAGCTTCCTGAATCAATTCGTTACGTTAACAAAGAAATCAAAGCATCTACTATTAAAGAATTAGTAACACGAGCCATGGTAACCTTGCCTGAAGGTGAAGTAGGAAAGTTAATTGACAGTATTAAAGAGGTTGGATTCTATGCTGCAACTATTTCCGGAATTTCAGTTTCTACCTTTGACCTTAAAATGTTACCTAACAAAAACAAGCTTATTGATGAAGCAGAAGACAAAATTAAAGAAATTGAAGACGAATATCAGCAAGGTTTAATAACATTAGTCGAGCAAAAGAGACTTATGAATAATGTGTGGCTGGAAACAACTGAAAAAATTGCAAAACTCACATGGGATCTTTTTGAGAAAAACGATATGGTACGTGTTATTGCTGACTCAGGAGGAGCACGTGCAGGAAAAGATCAGATTAAACAGCTGGCTGCTATGAGAGGACTTATTTATGACCCACTCGGACGCATTGTTGAGCTTCCTATTAAATCTAACTTCCGTGAAGGTTTGTCAATTTTTGAATACGTAAACTCAGCAAGAGGTTCACGTAAAGGACTTACTGACTCAGCGTTGAAAACTGCTGACGCAGGATACTTAACTCGCCGTTTGGTTGACGTAGCCCATGATGTTATCATCCGTGAAGATGACTGTGGAACCGAAGAAGGACTTACCGTAGAGGTAGCTAAAATGAAAGACAACACGGGATATCTTTCAAATATGCTTTTGGGTCGTGTGGTCGCTCATGATGTTGCAAAGAACAAAAAGGTATTAGTGGCCAAGGGAGACGACATAGATCATGACAAGTTAGCGCAAATCCTGGACGACTCCGGAATTGAAAAGATTATTGTAAGATCAGCAATCTATTGTAAATTAAAGAGTGGACTTTGTGCAGCATGTTACGGATGGGATATGAGTTCATACAAGAGAGCTGATATGGGAACACCAGTTGGAGTTATTGCGGCGCAATCCATTGGAGAACCTGGAACACAGCTCACCATGCGTGTTAAACACTTTGGAGGAGTTGTTATGAGTGACGTGACGCAAGGTCTCCCAAGAGTCGAAGAATTGTTTGAAGTAAGACGTCCTAAGAATTTGGCACCAGTTGCTGAAATTACCGGAAAAGTAGAAGTATCTAAGGTAGATGACGGATTTATAATCCGCATTAGAAACACAAAGGTTAAGCCGGCAGAAGAGCGCGAATACTTTGTTCCATTAACCGCAAGTCTTTTGGTTGAAGAGGGAGACGAAGTAGTTGCAGGAACAAGACTTTGTGAAGGATATTTGGATCCACGTGACGTGTTAAAGGTAAGTGGACTTATGCAGGCTCAAGAATACTTGATTGCTGAAGTTCAAAACGTGTACGAATCTCAGGGAATTGCAATTCACTACAAGCATTTTGAAACAATTGTCAGACGTATGTCAGACAAGGTTATGGTTGAAACACCAGGAGACACTTCAATTCTTCCAGGAGACTTGGTTTCTAAGCTCAGATTTGAAGAAGAAAATGCAAATGTTATTGCAGAGGGTGGAGAACCAGCATCTGCAAGAGAAGTCATACTGGGTATCACAAAAGCAGCATTGGTAACTGATTCATGGTTGTCCGCCGCTTCATTCCAAGAAACAACTCAGGTATTAACTGACGCAGCACTTGAAGGTAAAGAAGATAATCTTGTTGGACTTAAAGAAAATGTTATTGTTGGAAGATTGATTCCTGTGCACCAAGACTTCATGAATGGAAATGTAGTAGTAGCAAATGATGCAGAGCCTCAAATGGAAGCTCCTCAAGCTTAAGTTATGAGCCTGTCATTCTGAGAGTAGCGAAGAATCCGGTTATGGTAATATAGATCCTTCATTATATTCAGGATGACATTATGAGTAGCTTTTTGAGGGTAAATATTGTAAAATAGCAAACACATGCCAACATTAAATCAGTTAGTTAAAAACGGTCGCCAGAAAAAAGGCAAAAAAGTAAAAGCAACAGGATTGCGTTCTACTTTTAATGCAAGAACCAGAACCTACGGAAAATTGTCCTCACCTCAGAAACGTGGAGTAGTTACTCTTGTTAAAACCATGACTCCAAAAAAGCCTAATTCAGCTTTGCGTAAAGTAGCTCGTGTAAAATTATCTAACCGTGAAGAGGTTACCGCATACATTCAGGGAATTGGACACAATCTAGCTGAACACGGAATTGTGTTGGTACGCGGCGGACGCGTTAAGGATTTACCAGGTGTTAAGTACCATTTAGTACGTGGTAAATTTGATTTAGCAGGAGTTGAAAATAGAAAATCATCACGCTCTAAATATGGAGCAAAGGGTGGAGGAGGACCAAAAGCGTAAGCTTTTTTAAATAATATGGCCAGAGGCAAACACGTAACAAAAAGAATGAAAGTGGACAATGACCCAGTATATGATAATTTACTGGTTGCAAAGTTTATTAACAGACTCATGAAACATGGTAAAAAAACAACCGCTCAGGGAGTTGTATACGGTGCATTTGAGTTTATGAAGGCCCAAGGTGACGCAGACCCGGTTGCATCATTTGAACGCGCAATTGACTCCGTAGCTCCAAAAACAGAAGTTAAAGCAAGACGCATAGGAGGAGCAGCTTACCAAGTTCCAACTGAGGTTAGAGGACCGAGACGTGTATCTCTTGCAATTCGTTGGATTTTAGAAGCAGCAAGAAAGAGATCTAACGCAGAACACAGAAAGTTTTCAGAAAAATTAGGCGCTGAAATCATGGACGTTAATAAAAACACAGGAGAAGCAGTGAGAAAAAGAGATGTAGCCCACAAAATGGCAGAAGCCAATAAGGCATTTGCGCATTTTAGGTTTTAGAAGTAAATGCCTTGCGGTGCTCGCCCGATTGAATCGGGCTGCGCTCCTTAAAGCTTTCGCCCACTTCAGATTTTAAATTCTCCATATTGCCCAAGTTAGTTTGTACCATGTCATCTATAGAACTTCCACCACAATCACTTAAAAGATTTTTAATGGACGAAGGTGGCTATTCTCATGACCGAGCTTTAGATGGTAAAGAACACAATCGCATCTCTGATGCTTATAATTTTGTTGGTGAAGTTATAGATCCGTTTATGGGTGACTGGATAGACCAAGTGCGAACAGACAGATGGGGAGTAGTTTTTGAAAAGAACAGATATGCATTTTCAGGCCCAGTAAGTATAGAGGGTGACACATGGATGTTTGCGGTGCAAGAAAACCTTCGAAATATTGCAGGAACTGAATTTTCAACTTATCAAATTGGTGGGTTTGATGGTAAGAGCATAGATTCACAGGTAGGTTTATATGTTGTGACTCCGGGAGTTGTTCGAGCAAGAAGTATCGAGCTGAGAACACAGGAAGAGTTTGAGGAATTTAAAAGAACGGTTAAATTTATAGGACAACATTTAATAAAGCCCTCTATAAGTTCATAAAGTTGTTGTGTTATACTTTCAGCATGGAAATTTGGCAGGGTAGTGTATTAATTCTTGTATTCCTCTACTCCACTTTGTGCTTTTTGCTCGGTTGGAGAAATTGTAAAATTCGCAAAAATCCATTTGGGTTGTCACGGGGGTTCACCATTTTAGGAGCATTTGTATGGATTGATGCAGTTACATTTGGCGCTTTTTTTGCACTCTCTGCACTTCTTTCATTTTTACTTCAAGACTTTATTTTGTTCTGCCTCATCTACTCTGTTTTCTGGGTTATAAGAAGTGCTGGGGAAAGTATTTATTGGTTCTTAGAACAGTTTGTAGATAAACATAGAAATAAACCTGAGACACTCAAAGGCCACAAGATGTTTCCTGGAGATGCTGTATATATCCATTATCAAATTTTCTGGCAGTGTGTAACCGTACTATCAATCATTGCTTCAGTTTACTTTTTTTCAATATGGCTTTAGTTTGCAATTCAGTTCACATTTGTTATAATGTTTTTTCAGGCGTTTGAGTCTACCGCAGTAGACAAGCCTTCGTGGAAAAAGTCTAAAAAACACAACTGCGCCGGAATCTTAACCGGAAAAGAATAAGAAATGCGTGTCGGCAATCGGAGCGCAAAAGAACAAAACAAGGTGGTACCGCCTCTAAAACTTGTAGGCCCTTGTAAGACTCTCAAGTAATTCTTGGGATTTTTACAAGGGTTTTTTATTTGTAAAAATGGAATATTTAAAATCTATAGGTGATTACAAAATCTGCAGACCAGGGGAATATGATGCCCTCGCGGCAATTAAGGTCTCAAGATGGACTAAGGGGGCTGGTACAATGCTTCCTAAAAGCCCATCAGAAGTTTTGGGAATGTTTGAAGACGGGAATTCTATAGTTGTAAAAAATGAGACAGGTGGCCTTGCTGCTCATGCTGCGGCAACAGCAACATATTCAGATGGGGCAGTTGAGATAGGATCAATTTATACAGATGAAAACCAAAGAGGAAAAGGTTTGGCCACTATGGTGACAAATGCAGTGTTGGAAGACCAGCATGAAAAGAATCCAGATAGTACTCTTTTTGCACTAGGAAATGACATGAGTAGTGTTATGTTTGCAAAAATGGGGGCGGTAGAGATGAAGACAGACGAATTATCTGCTGAGGTGTGGGAGTTTTGCAAAACGTGTCCTCGAAAACCTGAAGAAATTGATATGTGCTGTGATACACCTTATAACTTAACAAAAGTTATTCAACCGTAATGGAGTTGATGCGGTTGTCTAATATATCCCATAATACTTGTTAATATGGAGTAGGTACTATATAATACATTCCTTATGAATGAGCGCTTAAGTCCTACTCCGGAATTTCCTTTTTGGAAGGGAGCCGATATTGCAACTACGCAGAATGTTATTGTGCCAAAATTAGGTTATTCTGCGGTAGGTATGAATATTCCTCATGGAGGTCTTCCGAGCTTCTTGAGGCAGCATTCGGAGTTAGCGTCAAAAATTCGAGCTTCAACGAGAAGCAGATGGGCACAGTTGGGATTAGAGATAGAAGACAATGGAACACAACTTCAAGAAGCCTTGACAAGTTCTTCCAGTGGTCTTGAAAATCCGAATGGGTTAAATATATCAGTGCAAGTAAATAATCATTCGCAAAGAGACATTTTGATTCCATTAGGGGCAAAAGTTTTTCGGTCATTTTATGAAACCGAAAAGCATAGGTATGTAGGGAATGACTTGCTAAATCTTATGGAGTCAAGGAAGGTTGCTATTGAAGGTAACCCGGGTGAGACTTGGGAAATTGCATATGATTCAAAAAAGAAGCCTGTAGGAATGTATGTAAAAATATTGGAAGATAGGCGGTGGATCCCACCCGATAAATCTAGAAGTCCAAAGCCCATGCAAATTTCTGATAAGGGAGATAAGTATAGAGACGAAATAGACCAAAAATTGGTTTCAGTTCCTCAAACACCGCAAGTAAAATTATGGATTGGTGAGACCGTTAGGATGACACTTGCGCATGAAATTAATGGTATACTTCACTCCGCTGTTTCGCCCAATCTGCAAGGTAGGGGATCATTGAATTCTTTTGGGACACACGTAAATTCGCACCTTATTGATGGTGGAGAAACCGATTGGGGTGTACGCGTGGAGGTAAACAGTTCAACAGTGCCAGCGCAGATGCCTAATTTTGCATATTTTTATTTTGTAAAAGCAGCGTAACAGTTTATTCTACGGTAATGCTATTAATCTTGTCGCCGGCGACCATGCTTCTTACTACTTCCATTCCAGAGGTAACTTTTCCAAAAATGGTGTAATTTTTAGGCAAATCTGTTTTGTCTTCCCACATAATAAAAAATTGTGAGCCATTTGTGTTGGGTCCGCTGTTTGCCATGGCAAGTGTGCCTTCTGTGTACCCTTCTTGATAACTTTTTGCATTAGGATTTAACTCATCTGCAAATTTACCACCATAAATAGACGCGCCACCCGTTCCGTCATTTGCAGGGTTGTCATCTCGGGACAGTGGATCTCCTCCTTGGATTACAAATCCTGGCTCAACTCTATGAAATGTCACACCGTCATAAAATTTGTTTTTTGCCAGTGTTGAAAAATTTGTGACAGTTTTTGGTGCATCTTGCGGATATAAATCAAGCTCTATTGTTCCTTTTACTGTGTTGATAGTTGCTTTTGTAGCCGTGACTGGTGCAAATGTGGGGGTAGGGGTTCCTGCGGTTGGAATAATAATAGTGGGTTCAGGAGTGGATAGCGCAAACATATCAGGACTTGAAGTATCTTTTGGCTGGTTTCTACCGGTGGCATAAATTACAACGGAGAGTCCCACAATTACAAAAGCTATAAATCCAACTACCATTTTATTCATGCTTAAAATATACACTAAAAATTTGAGTACTACAACCTAAATTTGCGTAAGAGTTTTGGGAGATTTTGTAAGCTGTAAGATTTTTTGCCCATCAAAATAAACAGTGTCCTCTATCCGCACACCTCCATACCCATTTATATAAATTCCGGGCTCTATGGTAAATGGTGTATTAGGTACTATTTCTGTATTAAATCCGGTTGATATGTGAGGTAGTTCATGAACTTGTAGTCCTATTCCGTGTCCCACAGAATGCGGGACAGTAGGATACCCCTTTTTCTTTATATAGTCTCTTGACGCCTCATCTACATCTTGCCCTGAAAAAGGCTTTGAGGTATCAATAAATCCTTTTTCCTGAGCAACTCTAACTGTTTCATATAGTTCTTTAAATTTTGCGTCGGGAGTTCCAAAAAAGATAGTACGTGTCATATCTGCGCAATACTCTTCTACTTGTGCTCCAAAATCCAGCAATACAATAGAATTGGGCTTAAGCTTCTCATCTGATGTGTGATGATGTGGTACTGCTGAATTTTTCCCAAATGCAACAATTGTCGGAAAAGCCAGTCTTCCTTTGTGTTCTCGTATGTATTTTTCCATCTCCCAAGCAAGATCCTCCTCACTCATGCCTTCTTTTATAAGTGGCAGAATGTGGGTAAATGTTTTATCAGTTAGTGCGCATGCTTTTTTGATTTTTTCAAGTTCATCTGGAGTTTTTATTTCACGCACTGTTTCAACCAACTCTGAGGCAAGTTGTAGTTTTACATTTTTGATTTTCTTAAACTTGCTGTGTTCATAAAATGTTAAATGCTCTTCAAAACCAATTGTGCTAATTTGCTCATTGCCTACAATTTCTTGAAGTGCTGTTGTGAGTTTTTTTGAAGCTGAAAGTTCTATCACTTCTATAATGCTGGGGGAAGTGGCTGTTCTTGCCCCTTCTGACAAACGGGGATCTGTTAGTATATACGCACCATTTTGCGTTATAAAAAGATATCCTTCCCGTTCATGGGTACTAAATCCTACAAATCCTGTAAGGTAAGAAATATTGTGCGCCGTGCAGACAAGCAGGGCATCTATATCCTCTGCTTTTAAAATTTTTCTTATGTTTTCAATTCTTTCCTGCATGCTTGTATTATATAGATGTGCAAAAAGGTATACAAGAATAGACAGCATTTACAAATAGTATTGAATTTGATATGCTCCCAGGATTATAGTTTGAACTAGTATGCTACAGTTTATATCAAATACAGTTTTATCGGGATCCGCAAAAGAGCTTACACTTTTTAAGGGGATATGTGTATTGACAACACGTAAATAATGTGTCATACTGAGGCTATGAATAAAAAGTTTAGCCTCAAGACTTTTCTGCGTAAATACCCCAATGATGATGCATGTTTGAATGAGATATTTAACAAGCGTTTTCCCGATGGAGTCCACTGTGTAAAGTGCGATAAAATTACAAAGTATTACAAGCTTGCAGGACGCACTGCATACTCCTGCGAGTTCTGTAGGACTCAGATATTTCCACTTGTCGGAACTATCTTTGAAAAATCCTCTGTATCTCTACGATTATGGTTCTATGCTATGTTTTTAATGACCAAGACTCGATCAGGAATATCAGCTAAACAGTTAGAACGAGAGCTTGGAGTGTGTTATAAAACCGCTCATAGAATGTTTAAACAAATTAGGTTTCTCATGGAAGAAGAACCATCACTTCTTGAAGGAACCGTTGAAGTAGACGAAACTTTTATGGGAGGTAAGGGTAAAAATAGAGCTTACCAATGGAGGGGAGATAAGCCAAAAGAGATTGTAATGGGTCTTCTTGAACGAAAAGGAACAGCAATTCTTAAACACATTCCAAACACTGGCAAGTACACACTTTTAGGAAACGTAGCTAAATACGTTGACCCAACTGCTAAAGTACTGACTGATGAATATGCAGGGTATACGGGGCTTTCTAAGCTAGGCTTTGTTCATGAATCTGTGAACCATGGAAAATCTGAATATGTGCGCCTAGATGTTCACACAAATAACATTGAAGGTGTTTGGTCTCTTGTAAAACGAGGTATTTATGGAGTCTACAGGCATGTATCCGCAGAATATCTACAAGATTACATTAATGAATACTCGTGGAGATACAACAACAGACACTTAGGAGAAGGTATGTTTGAAGCGCTTCTCAACCACGCTTCTTTAAAGGTCTTGAAGCCCTCTTCAACAACTCGTTAAACTCCTTTTTATTTACACCAGGATTTTCCTTTATCTGCTTCTTTACTTCTTTTCGCTTTATATCTAGTTTAGTTTTTTTCACAAGTTCATTATATCAGACAATCATAATCTAATTGAAAAAGTAGAACCTGAAGCTTACAATTGAAAGATGTTCGAATCTCTACCAACTGAGCTACAAGTGGCGCTATTTTATTCACCAATATTTTTAACGATATTGATCGTAGCTTATCTTATCAAAGTGGGTGTTGATAAGGGATGGCAGGCTGTTCAGGCATCCTCATACGCATGGGTAGGGTCGTCCATTGCGATGGTATTTCTTTTCTATTCACGTACAAGAAATGGAAAATTTGATACATGGGTGCAAATAATTGTCATTATTGGAATCTTTGCTACCAACTATCTCTCATTTACCAATCTTAAAAGCCAAAACAACAAAAAGAAAAAGATCAGTTAACTATTGACTTTCATATTTGCTAACCCAATACTATACTTATGGCCAATACACAGACTAAAGCTGGAATGTCCCCTCGAGTTCGCAATGTAATTACCATAATCTTGCTCGTTTTAACAGTCGTGTCACCTATTATTGGTCTTGTAGGGGTAATAGCCATGTGGTTTTTGACTTCATGGAAAAAGTGGGTCAAAATTCTTATCACTGTTCCGTTCGCATTATTCTTCATAGTAGTGGTTCTTAGTGGCGCTTTTGTATACGGATACGCTTTTATCTTTAGACCATTCCAAATGAATGGTCAATCCATGACACCTTCATATAAGAATGGGGCATATCTCATGACAAGTGTCTACAATCCGAAGAAAACGGTTGTCAACAAAGGCGATGTTGTTATATTCAAATCATTAAAAAACCCTCAGAGAGACCTAATTAAGAGAGTTATTGCTCTTCCTGGTGAGACAGTTATGATTCAGGGTGGAGATGTGTATGTTAACAATCAGAAACTTGACGAAAGTAAATATGTAGCATCTGGTATTGAGACCCTTCCAGGAACATTCCTTCAAGAGAGCCAGTCAGTTACAGTCCCTGGAGGGCAGTATTTTGTAATGGGTGACAACAGACCATACAGCGAAGATTCTCGTGAATGGGGATTTGTGCCTCAGGAAAACATAGTAAGTACCACAAGTTTTTGCTACTGGAACTGCGGAAAATAGCCTCCTCAAATTTCTTTTAGACTTCAGCTTCTGTTTTAGATATTTGCCATATTATTTGGAGTTACGTGTTTAAAGTACATATATGCCTTTTTAAGTGGTTGACAACTATTAGTAAAATATGTAACAAATATATAGGTTATAGTATATTTACCACTTTTAAAGATAAAATGAGTGTAGAAGTTGTTTCTAAAAAGAGTTTATCTGCATATATATCTTCAGTAGCCAGAAAATGGAAATATATTTCAGTATTTGTTCTTGGTGTTGCAGGTTTCGGAATTTATTTCGGACTTAATGCGCTTCAAAATCAAAGTCTTAATACTAAGACAAACGCCGCAACTGCAATTTCCGGATGTTGGCCGAATACACCCTTGGCCGGTGCGCTTCCGGGTCAACCACTGGCGATTTGGTGTTATTCCAACTATGGAGATGGTCCTTCAACTGCTGTGAAAGGAA
>CAYOTA010000011.1:0-52896 GCA_964406795.1 uncultured Gammaproteobacteria bacterium | reverse complement strand
GAGTATCTTGATTCTTACTACCCCCAAGTGTTACCGAGGTACTCATCCAGTACAACTTCTTGCAATGCCTGCCTCCCTATGCTAGTATCTTAATACTTCTCTAAAAGTTAGATAATATGCTTATCTGAAGGAATGAACACAGAGAATTCCGGAAGAAAGCATAGCTACCTTGGAATTAATATTAAAAAAAAAAGCTATGCTTATAAGACCTCAGACAGCTTCATTTGCCAAGATCCGAGTAATTGGAATAGGTGGCGGTGGAGGAAATGTTGTCAACTCCATGATTCGTGAATCCATGATAAAAGGCGTGGATTTTATAGCCATTAATACGGACGGACAAGCACTCTTAAATTCTCAGGCCAGTGCCAAAATCCAAATTGGTGAAAATCTAACAAAGGGTCTTGGATCCGGGGGAAATCCTGAAATTGGACAAAGATCAGCAGAAGAATCCCGTGAAAAAATTAAAGAATTACTGGAAGGAACAGATATGGTTTTCTTAACAGCCGGAATGGGTGGAGGAACAGGAACCGGGGCAGCACCTATTGTGGCAGAGGTTGCCAAAGAAGTAGGAGCATTGACGATTGCAGTTGTAACCAAGCCATTTACGTTTGAGGGTACTAGACGTATGGTGGCAGCTGAAGAAGGAATTGAAAACTTAAAAGATAAAGTTGACACACTTATTGTAATTCCAAATCAAAGAATATTGGAAGTAGTGGATAAGAAGCTATCTCTTCTTGAAGCATTTAAGATTGCAGATTCTGTGCTGAATCACGGTGTTCAGGGAATTTCAGATCTTATAACTATTCCCGGGTTAGTAAACGTAGATTTTGCAGACGTTAAGTCTATTATGAGTGATGCTGGCTCTGCTCTTATGGGAATTGGCGTAGGAGTTGGTGAAAACAGGGCGCAGCATGCAGCCAGACAAGCTACATCATCACCGCTTCTTGAAGTGTCTATGGAAGGCGCGCGTGGAGTCTTATTTAATATCATTGGGGGACTGGACATCACCATGTCAGAAGTAGATGAAGCATCTAAGATTATTACAGCGGCTGCAGATCCGGATGCCAATATTATTTTTGGTGCTACCATAGATGAATCTATGCATGATCAAATAAAGATTACAGTGGTTGCCACTGGATTCGATGAGTCTAGGAGAAGACTGAAAGAATTTGTATCCCAGTCACCAGCATATGCAGGATCTAATTTTGAAGAACGCCCAACTATCGCTAACACTCCTATGAATAATCAAAACGTTTCCCAACCGGTATCTAAGCCAGAAACCCCACAGGAAAAGAAAGAGGAAGAAGAGGACTTCTTTGACATCCCCGCATTCCTACGGCAGAGGAATTAGCAATTCACCTTGTACTAGAAAAAGTTTTTAATAATAGCATGGAAACAAAAATTGATTTTGTTCAACTGAGAGAATGGTTAATAAATGCTACTACAACACGACCTGTAGGAATATATATAGAGGGAGGAGGAAATACTTTAATAAATAATAAGTCAGACTCAGGAATAGTTGCAGTTGGAGACGATAATTCCCTACATGGGAATGAATCAAACTATTTCATAATCAAAGGAAATTCAAATAAATTAGTTGACAATAAAGTAATTGAGACTTTAAATGATCTAACCAAAGATGAAAAATTACAATTGCTTGATTTATTAAAAGAGCCGCAGAAGAATGAAGCTGATATTAGAGTATGGTTAAGAAAAATTTTTAATGGTCTTACTATTAAAGGAGGAGTTAAGCTGTTTAATATTCCGGGTGTTTCAGATATTAATTTTAGTCTAGAGAAAAAATTCTGAAACCAACCGAGATTCAAGAAGCTGCCTAGAATCTAATTATAGTTTTTGTAAATATATTTTTTCCAAATAATCTTTAGATATGGGTGGGAGCGTGGATTTAATTGATTAAAGCTTGTATATTTTGTCTTGATCTATGACCTTTTACAGGGGTATAAAATACTTGACATATAATCTTTTTTGTTATAATATAGTTATAACATGATGCAGAAATTAATTACCGTTGGTAACTCCAAAGCACTTACCATTTCAAAAGATATTTTGAATCAAGTAGGCGATGTAAACGAAGCAAAAGTGAGTTTTTCCCCCTCTAAAAAACGTTTAATAGTGGATTTTGACCCTCAAGAGGTTGTAGATTCTGTAGTGGATCCGGAAGTATATACTGTTGCAAAAAATCTCCTTAAGCGCTATTCAAAGGCGTTTTCTGAACTTGCTAAAAAATAATAATCCACTTGAATGAAATACTTGACTGTAAAGGATATCCTTTTACTGCATGAGCTGCAAATAGAACACTATGGTGGTTCTCATGGACTTCGTGACATGGGGCTTTTAGAATCGGCAGTTGGAAGACCTCAGTCAACGTATGGAGGAGAGGATTTATATCCAAGCGTTTTTTTAAAGGGTGCAGCATTGGTTCATTCCCTGCTATTAAACCATCAGTTTGTTGATGGTAACAAAAGAACTGCAATGTATTCAGTTATGACATTTTTAGAGCTAAACGGATATGAATTTGTAGCAGAACAAAACGAAATCGTAGATACGGCATTATGGATAGAAAATAAAAAACCTGAAATTGAAAATATAGCTGCATGGCTTGAAAAACACTCCTCAAAATCCGCTTAGAATACTAATGTGATAATTATTTCTTAATGCTTACTTTTCAATCCGGAAGCTTGAAATCTGGTATAATAAGGAGAGTAAAACAGGAAGGTCCTCTTAGGTAGTTAAACTTACTTACATTCCACTTATTGTTTACTGTCACATTATGATTACGGCCAAAAATATATCTTATGGTTATTCGCGTTTAACCGTATATGAGGAATCTAATTTCTCAATCCAAAAAGGAGAAACTATTGCACTGGTTGGGCCAAACGGTGCCGGAAAATCTACATTATTTAAGCTGCTTATGGGAGAAGATGCTCCCACTGACGGAACCCTGCAAATAAAAGGAAAAATAGGCTACGTTCCTCAGGAAATAAAACATGACCCTATTTTAGAAGCTGCACAAGATATTAGAGACTACATAGACCCTGATACAAAAAAGGAAGACTGGGAATTGATGGTTATGCTGCATTCCCTGGAAGTAAGTGCAGATTTAGAATTAAAACCTTCTACGCTTTCTGGAGGGCAAAGGACAAAGCTTGCATTACTGCGTGCCATATTAGATGAGCCGGATATTTTGTTACTTGATGAGCCCACTAACTTTTTGGATACAGAAGGTAAGCGTTGGATTATGGAGTTTTTAAGTGAATACGCAAATACACTTATTATTATTTCTCATGACATTAATTTACTAGATAACCACATAGACAAAGTGCTGGCAATAAATCCGTATACAAAAAAGATAGAGGAATATAAAGGAAACTATACTAAGTACGTAAAACTAAAAGGGAATGCAGAGGAAGCGCTGCGGAAAAAGGTGGAAAATGATGTAAAAAAAATTAACAGAATGAAAAAAAGCTTGCTCGTTATGGCACGTATGAGTTCGCAAAAAGGTGCACGGGCTCGGGATAATGTCCAGACAAGAATTGACCGCATAAAAGAAGCACTACCTGAACTACCCCCCGAAATTAGGAGTATAAAATTCACACTTCCCCTCCCAATTCACACAAATGAAGTGCCATTAATTGCTAAAAATATTTCAAAAAGCTATGGCGACACAACGGTTTTATCAGATGTTTCATTATCAGTTAAGCGTGGTGAGCGCATAGTGCTCTACGGGCCAAACGGTGCCGGAAAATCTACATTCATAAAAATACTTATGGGGCGCCTACCTTCTGACACGGGAAGTGTTGAAAAAGATCCGGCGCTTCACATAGGATATTATTCGCAGGAATTTGAAACATTTGATTTTGAAAAAACCATTATAGAAACTGTTGAAACGGTATGTAAATTGCCCATGCATCAAATAAGACCAATTCTATCTAAATTCAATTTTCTAGGTGCGCGGATTTATCAAACCGTTGGCTCTTTATCAGGAGGGGAAAAAACCAGATTATCAATTGCGCTTCTTATGCTTCAAAATTACAACCTGCTCATTCTAGATGAGCCTACTACATATCTAGACATCCAATCACAAAAAATAATACTGGAAGCACTAAAAGCTTATAAAGGAGCAATGCTGTTTGTTTCTCATACGCAAGAGTTTGTGGAAGGGTTAACTCCTAACCGTGTATTACGTTTACCCGAAAACAGAATTGAATTTTGGATGACAACTAACAAAGAATTCTACTCATAAAACAATCTCCAGAAGTATATACAATTAAGACTTTAAAGGGTTGCATAATTTAAATACTCTTCTATAGAATAGAAGAGATGAAGTTATTTTTATTCTTGAGAAAGAATGTACGAGTAGTTCTTTTAGTAATCATACTTCTTTTGTGTTTATATACAACAGTACTGTATCTTACTGTTGGTCAAAGAGGCTATGATACAGTTTTAACAAATCTTGCAACACGTTTTACTGAAGGCAAAATTTCCATGTCAGTGTATAGAATTCCTGAGCGCGATATTTCCAATTATTACGGTAATTACTATGTTTACTTTGGGCCGTTAGCGTCAATCATGCTCATACCTCTTGTACTCCTTTTTGGTGAGCAAACACCTCAAGTAGTTATAGGTGTATTTTCTATGATTATGTCATTTGCGGCGGTGTATTTACTAGCACTAAAGTTTAAATTTTCTCAAATTGATTCATTGTGGATATCTGTATTTTTTGTGTTTTCAACCGTAATGTTTTCATCCAGCGTTATAAACGTTACTGCATATCAGGTTGAAGCACTTGGTGTACCGTTTGTTTTGTTAGCGCTCTGTGCATATTTTTATAAACGTAACGCATTTTTTATAGGACTTTTTATTGCAGTAGCACTCTTAACAAGAATAACATTAGTAGGGGTTGTAGCATTTTTCTTTTTCGAAATTTTCTACAAGCGGTTTAGTGTTAGGCAATTTGTCATACTACTAATTCCAGTAATTTTGGCATTAGGCTTATTGGGAGCATACAACGAAAGACGATTTCGTTCGGTATTTGAAAGTGGATATTATTACAACATTACAAAAGCATCTGATAATTTAACACTTAATTATGCATATGGTGAAGTGAGTCCTATACATATTTCAGCCAATCTGTACAGTTTTTTAGTTATGGCTCCTCAGCCTGTATTAAAAGAACATGGAAAAGAATTTACACTTAAGTTCCCCTACCTGAAAGCAAACCCATGGGGTATTGCAATTTGGTTCACATCGCCTTTATTTTTACTTTTCATTTTTAACTTTAAAAAAAATAAGTATTTTGTGTCAGCAGGTTTTACTGCGTTTATTTTGTCTTTACCGGTCTTTTTGTGGTACAGTATAGGGTACGCACAGTTTGGGTACAGATATGCATTGGATTTCCTGCCATTTCTTTTATTGATAGTAATCCCGTGTTTACAGCCAAAACTTTCTAAGCTTGCGATTTCACTTATTGTAGTGGGTGTATTATTTAATCTGATCTACTCAATAAGTATGTGGGATATCTATCCGTTATTTAATATATATCCTTAAGAGTTATGCAAAATCCTCCGTTTGTTAAAAAATTTGATTTTAGGGGAGTATACCAAAAAGATATTTTTGATGAAGACGCATTTTACGTAGGTCTTGCGCTTCAAAAAGTTTTAAACCCTCAAAAAATATTACTGGGTTGGGACTCCAGAGTATCTAGCAAATCATTAGCGTTTCAAGTATTACAGGTATTTAAAAACTCTAATGTAGAGATATATTATCTGGATACCGTTCCTATAGACTTTGTAACGGCTGCATCCTTTGTATCAGATTTTGATATGAGCATTATGTTTACCGGGTCGCATAACACATGGGAGTGGACCGGGTTTTTGATCCATGTAAAAGGTGGAAAGTCTTTACAAGGAGATTTGGTATCAGAAGTAGTTGCGGAATATTACAAAGCCCAAGAAAGTGAAAAATATGTGCAGGAAGAAGTTAATCTTCTGGAATTTCATAATTATGAATCAGAAATTTCTAAAATTTTTACGGACAAAATAAAATCTTTAATACCATTGGCTGAGATAAAACCACAAGAAATAATTGTAGATATAGGGGACGGTTCTGGATCTAAATCACTTACCATTCTTGAAAATCTGCTACCCCAAGTAAAATTCACAAGAATTTGTGATAGGCAAAAATATGATACTGATTCCCTTCACACTGCAGATCCATCAGAAGAGAAAAATATGGAGCATATAAAAAGCGAAATGAAACAAAAAAAATATGATGCTGGGTTTGTCTTTGATTCAGATGGTGACAGGGTATTAGCATTAGATGAAAACTTACATTATCTAAATGGTTCAGTGCTGGGATCTGCCCTCATTCAAACATTTAGTATGGTGGGAATAACATGCGATCATGTGGGATACGCTGTGGAGTGCGGTCCATCTATCTACAATACGGTGGTTGATTTAAATAAAACTAATAGGCAACCTATCGTGATCCAACCAATTCCCGTAGGACGTTCTATAGTACGAGGTATGGTTTTTGACTCAAAGATAGATTTTGGTCTGGAGAGTGTGGGACATTTTTATATAAAAGATTTTTTTAAAACAGATTCTGCAGCATTTGCTGTAGTGTGTATTTTGTACTGGATCTCAGTAAACGGGAATTTATCAAAATTGATTGAGAAACATCCGGATGGGCAGCGATTCCAAACATCTCAAGAATTACATGGTAATCTCGATTCGCAGGATACAAGATTATTGCAGGAGGTAGCACAAAAATTCGAGGGATGTATCTTGAAAACGGTTGAGGTAGATGGGACGCGAGTTGAAGTATTTGATAACGAATATATGGAATCGTGGATTGCTTGCAGAAAATCCGGGTATGAAGCAATAGAAAAATATTATTGTGGTTCTTTACACCAGCAAAATTTTGAATTTTTGCAAGGACAAATTACATCCCTCAAGGGGTAATAGTATAAGTTGCGGAGTTGGTTTTGCTAAGTATGTTGGCTGCACTAGTTCCTGACATCACAGACGCATCATTTATAAACACAACACCCTGTCCTGGTTTTACTGCAGTAAGCGTTAGCGTGTACACAGTACATTCTGTTTTGTTTCCATTTGGTAGAATTCCATAAAAAGAGGGATTGGATGCGTTTGGAGTGAGGCTTGGGTCAGTGAACGAAAAGCCACATTCCTGTGGTCCAGAGTTTACGGTAAGCGAATTAATTACAAGCTCAGATGAAACTCCTACGGTAGCCTTAGCAGCACTAAATTCCTGCATCCCACCGGAAACTATAACCGCCGCAGCAAATTTTTGACCTACGCTATAGATACCTGTTGAAGGATCTACCGATATAGTGGCTCTTTGGGCATCTCCAGAGGCCTGTTGGCGTGTATCCTGACGTGACTGGGTTAGAAAGAGGGTGGTAGGAATTGCGACTAACACGAGCACAGTAATAATGGTTGCTCCTAGTTCAGGTGACCACACGAATCCTCTCGAGTTAAAAAGTTTCATTACTATATCTACCTTATAAAAATATAAAGGCTGTGTCAAGCACAGAGGAGGTTACTTGATATCTATTAATTCAACTTCGAAGATAAGGGTGGAAAATCCTGGAATGAGTGGACCCGCGCCCACTTCACCATAGCCATATTCATAGGGAATGGTAAGTTTCCGCGTACCTCCTATTTTCATGCCGGGAATTCCCATATCCCATCCTCTGATTACGTACCCTACACCAATTTTTGTTTCAAATGGGTCGTTCCTGTCTACAGATGAATCAAATTTAGTGCCATCAGTTAACCATCCGGTATAATGAACCACAACTGTGTCGCCGGCTTTTACCTCGCGACCAGTACCTGTTTTTATATCTTCTTTATTGAAGTCTTTATTCATGAAGTAATTATATCACGAATTTAATTATTCTTACAGGTTTCTTAAAACATTCTTCCGCCATTCTAGTATAGCGCTCTTAATATAGGAGTATGAGGAAGGAGGTGAATTATTATATGGTTAAAACATTATTAGTAGGAGTTTTCGCGCTTGTTATGTCATTTATGGTAGTTGCAGGCGTAGTAGAAGCTCAAACAACAACTCCTACTCCAACAATGACTACAACACCGAGTGCTCCAAGTACTGGGTTTGGAATGTAGAGTAACTTAAGAAAATTAAAGGTGTAGTGCGGCATGCCGCACTACACTCGTATGTACTATGAAAAAATTTTTCTTTGTCATAAGTCTTCTTGTCAGTATTGCCGTTGGTTCATGGTTTGGTTTTTTGTGGAAAAAAGATACTATTCCGGCTCAAGCTCAACTAGTCACCGAAATTTCACAGAATCAGAGGGTGGAAACAATTCGTGAAGAAGTTGGTATACCCAAGCGTCTAGAGATAAGGACATTGGGGGTAGATGCTCCTATTGAGGAGGTTGGATTGGACTCAAAAAACAGAATGGACGTACCAAAAAATGTTTACAACACTGGATGGTATAAATTAGGTGTCAAGCCGGGTGAGCCAGGTGGTGCGCTTATTGATGGACATTATGATGATCCACAGGGTAACCCAAGCGTTTTCAATAAGCTACATACAATGAAAAAGGGTGAAAAAATAACAGTATACGATGAATTTGATAAACCGCTTGTGTTTACCGTTCAAGAAGTGAACACGTATACATTTGACAAAGTTCCTATGGGTTCACTCATTGCCCCAAGTTCTCAAAAATGGGTACACTTGATTACTTGCGCAGGAGAATGGGACAAAGGGCAAAAAAACTATACTGATCGGATAGTTGTATCGGCTGTCATGGAAGAATAAGCCCGCTTGTGAAATAAGGTAAATTTTGGTAAGGTAGTATGTCCTATGCAAAATTCCTCCTTTTGCTTTGTTGACATAGAAACGACAGGTGGTAGTCCATTAAGAAATCGTATTATTGAGATAGGGATTATTCGTGTTGAAAATTCTCAAGTAGTAGCCACTTATAAAACCCTTATTAATCCTGAAGGACATGTTGATCCATTTATAACTAAGCTTACAGGCATAACAACGTTAGAACTAGAACAGGCTCCTACATTTGCAACTGTTAAAAATGATATCCTCGAATTATTAGTAGATTCTATTTTTGTGGCTCACAATGTCAGGTTTGATTATTCTTTTTTGCGTCAAGAATTTAAGAGGGAAGATATTATATTTTCTTTAAAACAATTGTGCACGGTAAAGTTGGCTCGCAATCTTTTCCCCGGATTCACTTCTTACAATTTAGACAGTATTATCTCACGCCATAATATTCCTTGTGAGAGTAGGCATAGGGCGTTTGATGATGCACAAGTTTTGTGGGAATTTATGAAAATTGTAAACGAAGAGTTAGGGGAAAATAGAGTAAGTAAGGCAATACATGAAGGTCTTAAACGCCCTGCGCTGCCTATTCAAATGTCGGAAGAAGTGTTGGACAGTCTTCCGGAAAATCCCGGTGTGTATATATTTAAAAATAAGGATAATGCCGTGTTATATGTTGGAAAAAGTATAAATATTAGAGATCGGGTGTTGTCTCATTTTGCTAATGATTATGCGTCATCAACTGACATGATGTTATCCAAAGAGGCTACTTCTGTTGAACATATTCAAACCTCGGGAGAGCTTGGGGCGCTTCTGCTGGAATCAACGCTTATTAAAAAAATGCAGCCCATATATAACAGGATGCTTCGGTATGCAAGAAAATTAACTATTTTAGAAAGACTACCATCGGAAAATTCTTATTTGGGTGTCAAAACTCGGGAGGTTTTAAGTCTTGAGTTAGCGGACACGGAAAACACACTGGGAATATTTAAAAGCAGGAAAGAAGTATCTGACTATTTGTATAAAATTGCAAGTGAGCATGGCTTATGTCCAAAACTTCTGGGAATTCAAAAAGGCAAAAACGCGTGTTTTTCATATCACCTAGGAAAGTGTAAAGGTGGGTGTGTTAATAAAGAATTGCCAATCTTCTACAATGTAAGATTTGAAGAAGCTTTTTATAAGAAAAAAATTAGGCCTTGGAAATTTGATGGGCCTATCATAATTAAAGATGGAGCGGAAGGGTACGTGGTAGATAAATGGTGTGTGTTAGGAAAAATTGACGAAGTTAATACTGTTTCTGATTTATCTTTTGAATATTTATTTGATTTAGATTCTTATAAAATCTTGCAAAGATTTTTATCAAGCCCTGTTAATTCCAAAAATATTTCATCTCTTTCACTTAATACCCATTCACCTGTTTTATAAGAGTAAGCCAAATTTTTCCCATAAATCCTGCTTTTTTATATTTTTCCCACCATTCTTTTTCTTTTGCGTCACGAGATCCCGTAAGCGGCGGATCCATCCATGCCGAAATAATTATAGTTTCCCTTTTTTCATTGTGCTGAAAAACAATTGTTACACTATTATTTCCAAATCTTTTAATTCTTCTGTCGGCGTCTTTTATTTGATCTTGTTTGTCGGGGCTTGTAAACGTTTGCCATATCTGGTCATCAGTTATTCCTCGCTCCTTCATACGAGTCAAAACATGATTAGTAAATATAAGTCCTCTGTATTCGTTTTGCGCCATAGTCATATTATAGCTTGACTATCGTTGCAGGAGCAAGCTATTTGCGGTACAATTGAGGGCGTATGAAACAAGTTTCGTCCCAGGTAAAACTACCCGAGCTGGAGCAGGAAATAATAACCTATTGGAAAGAGAACAATACATTTGAAAAATCGGTTGAATTTAGACCAGCTGATAAACGCTGGACGTTTTTAGATGGTCCTCCTTTTGTAACCGGTATGCCTCATTATGGCTCTTTATTGTCCAGTCTTCCAAAAGATTTATTCGGCAGATACTGGACCATGAAGGGTTATAGGGTTAGACGCGTATGGGGATGGGATGGCCACGGACTGCCAATTGAAAATAAAGTAGAGAATGAACTTAAAATTGAATCAAAAAAAGACATTGAAGATAAGGTTGGAGTAAAAGTATTTATTGAAGAGTGTAAAAAATATGTAGATCATATATCAGCCGAGTGGGAATGGTACGTGGACCACATAGGCCGTTGGGTTGATTTTAAACATGCATATAAAACATGGGACACGCCATACATGGAATCCGTTATGTGGGTGTTTTCAGAAATGTTTAAAAAGGGGCATATTTATAAAGGTTTGCGCGTTGGATTGTATTGTCCGCATTGCTCAACTCCAATTTCAAACTTCGAAGTTGCAATGGATGCAGATAACTATAAAGAGATGGAAGATCCGGCAACTACCTATAAATATCAATTGCAGGAAGATCCAAACACGTTTATTCTTGCATGGTCTACAACCCCTTGGAATAAAATTGTAACCCCAGCTCTAGCTGTTAACACAGAGTTAGATTATGTAAAAGTAGAGCAGAATAATGAAAAATATATTCTGGCTAAAACAACTATTAAAATATTAGGAGACAGCACGTCTTATAAAATTCTTGAAGAAATAAAGGGGAGGGATTTAATTGGTAAAAAATATGTACCTCATTATGATTACTATAAAAATGATGCAAAATCTGGTGATAAGCTATTTGAAATAATTGGCGGTGATTTTGTTACTGCAGATGAAGGAACAGGTGTTGTGACAATTGCAGCATATGGAGAAGAAGATTTGAAAGTCATGCGCGAGCAGCAGGTGCATATTGAAATTCATCTGGATGAAGAAGGGCATGTAAAAAAAGACGTTCCGCTTTTTGGTGGTATGTATTATGCAAAAGCAAATAAAGCAGTTAATGAAGATTTGTCGGCACGTAATTTAATTTATGCCAACAACCCTTATAAACATAGCGTGCCGTTATGTTGGAGATGTCACACGAGACTTTATTATGCGCCTCTGGATGCATGGTTTGTAAATGTGCAAAACATTAAAGAAAAACTAAAAGAAAAAAATGAATCGGTTAACTGGTACCCAAAACATTTCAAACACAAAAGATTTTTAAAGTCGCTGGAAAATGCTCCGGACTGGAATATAAGCAGAAATAGGTATTGGGGTAGCCCTGTTCCTGTATGGGAGTGTGCATGCGGAGAAATGTTTGTTCCGAGCTCTATAGCTGAGCTAGAAGAAGCTGCTGGACAAAAAATAACAGACTTGCATAAGCCGGAAATTGATGAAGTTGAAATAACTTGTAAAAACTGCAGCAAAAAAGTAAGACGTGTTCCTGAAGTTTTAGACTCATGGATTGAAGCGGGGAGTGCTTCTTTTGCAGAGAGGCATTATCCGTTTAATAATTCAGAAAAATTAGAAGACTTTTTCCCTCCTGATTATATTGCAGAATATACTGGTCAAATACGCGCATGGTTTTACGTGTTACATGTAATTGGGACAGCTCTCTATGATTCTCCGGCATTTAAAAATGTAAATGTAACGGGAGTTATACAAGGAACTGATGGACGCAAGATGAGTAAAAACTTTAAAAATTATCCGGACCCCAAAGAGATGCTTGAAAAATATGGCGGGGATGCACTCAGGTTATATCTTATGGGAAGTCCGGTTATGAATGGTGAAGACATAAATATTTCTGAAGATAATTATAAACTACAAGTGCGCGGAATGCTTTTGATACTTTGGAATTCATATAACTTTTTTGTGTCTTACGCGTTGATTGATAAATGGGACTCATCACAAAAAACAGCAAGTGAGAATGTTTTGGACTTATGGATTTTGTCTTTACTAAATAACGTAATTAAAAGTATTACTCAAAATCTGGATGGGTATGACACCGTTTCAGCAATTGCAAGATTAGAACAATTTGTAACGTCATTTTCTACCTGGTATATCAGACGAAGTAGAGATAGAGTAGGTCCGGGAGTAACTGATACAAAAGATAGAAGTGCATTTTATTCCACATGCTATGAAGCACTCACCACATTTACAAAAATTCTAGCACCAATAGCACCGTTTATGTCTGAAGCAATATTCAGGAATTTAACAGATAAAGAATCTGTTCATTTAGAAGATTGGCCAGATGTTAAAGAGGCAGCAATTAATGACACACTTGAATCAGAAATGCAAAAAGGAATAGAGCTAGCATCTGTTATTAACGCCTTTAGAAAAACACTTCAAGTATCAGTAAAAATCCCTTTAAAGCAGTTAGAGTTTGATGGAAATCATATTGAGGAAAATATTTTACAAATTGTTCGGGAGGAGACAAATGTATATAACCTTCAATTTGTTCCCAAAAGAGGTGAGCTTGAGGTCTTTGGTCAAACCGATGAGTCCAATCAAGATTTAGTTGCTGGTGAGGCACGAGATTTAATTCGAAAAATTCAGGCAGCGCGAAAAAATCTGGGCACGTCTTTAGACGAAGAAGTAGACGTAGTATTGGAATCCTGGCCTCAAGAATTTGAGAATGAAATAAAACGCAAAACTCTTATTAGAAATTTAAGCATAGGTCCATTTACCGTATCCAAGGTTTAGTTTATGCAATTACTCAGATCCTTTTCTATCCATAGGATTGATGTGTTTCTTTTGCTCCCTGCACTTGCACTCTGGGGAATAAGCTTGCTGACTCTCTCATCTATCAGTCCAACTCTGTTAAGACAGCAATTTTTATATGGGTTAGCAGGACTTTTTTTATATTTTGTTTTTTTAAATTTTGATTACAGAATATTAGGTGCATATTCTAAACAGTTATATATAGGAATCTTACTTTTACTCGGTCTCATATTTATTATTGGGTTTGAAGCAAAAGGAGCTGTAAGGTGGATTGAAATATTTGGAGTATCGTTTCAGTTTTCGGAACTTTTAAAACCATTTTTTATTATTGTTTTTGCAGATTTTCTGTCCAAAAGGTCACATACTATTTCTACGTTTTTAAAATCACTCCTTATACTGTTTCCCGTTTTCTTTCTGGTTTTGAGACAGCCGGATCTAGGAAATGCCATTATATATTTTGTGACAGCATTTTGTATTATGTTGTCTTTTGGATTTCCATTTAGGTATTTTTTAGGGCTTGGCGTTCTTATTGCTCTACCAATGCCAATTTTCTTTAATTTACTTCATGACTATCAAAGACAGCGAATTTTTTCTTTTCTAAATTCCACTTCGGATCCGTTTGGGTCGTCATATAATGCTATTCAAGCACTCATTGCAGTAGGAAGCGGAGAATTTTTGGGAAAAGGATTTGGCCAAGCAACTCAATCAAACTTGCGTTTTCTGCCTGAAAGACATACAGACTTTATATTTGCAACAATGTCTGAAAATTTTGGATTTGTGGGTGGAATTATTGTTATGAGTTTGTTTCTATTTTTACTTTTTAGAATGTACAAAATTTCTATATCTACTACAGATACTTTTTCCTATCTGGTGGCAACTGGTCTTTTTTATGTTGTATTAACTCACGCATTTTTTAATATAGGTATGAATCTTGGAATACTCCCAATAGTAGGGATTACGCTTCCGTTAGTCTCTTATGGTGGAAGCTCGCTGGTCACAAACTTTATTATATTAAGTATCATTTCAGTTATAAGATCTGAGGAAAAACGCTCTAAAATCTTTGAAATTAGATAAACGCAGGAAATACTTAGAGTTTGTATTAATCCTTGCCAAAATGAGGCATAATTTGGTACAATACTAATCTTGCATAGATATGCAGGTAGAATTTATGGAATACGCAATTATTGAATCTGGTGGAAAACAATATAAAGTTTCTGAGGGAACTATTATAGACGTTGATAATCTTCAAAAGACTGAAGGGTCTTTTGTATTTGAAAACGTTTTGCTTCATGTGAATGGAGCAGACGTTACATTTGGAATGCCTTTTATAGAAGGATTATCTATAACTGGAAAGGTTTTAGGACCTAAAAAAGGAGAAAAAATCCGTGTTTCAAAATTCAAAAGTAAGGCAAGGTACAGAAAATCTATTGGTTTTAGAGCCCAATTAACCTCAATTGAAATTACATCTATAGGTGGTGCAAGTACATCAAAGAAAGCTGTTGAGAAAAAGATCTAGTTTGATATACTTGACAAGTGTGAAAACATTTTGTACTATAATTCAAAGTTTTCACATAACTAGTATTTTATTGAACTTTACATATGGCACATACAAAATATCTTTAACCCTAAAGGGACCCAAGATATTTCGTATTCGCAAAAAAATATATGGCTCATACAAAATCACAAGGATCCGTTAAAGCAAACAAAGATTCCATCTCAAAAAGGCGTGGAGTTAAAGTTTATGGAGGACAACAAGTAATTCCAGGAAATATAATAGTCCGTCAAAAAGGGACACTATTTTCTGCCGGAAACGGAACATCTATGGGCCGCGACTTTACAATTTACTCACTCTCCACTGGACTTGTGTCTTTTAAAAAGAAGTTAGGTAAAAAAATAATAGAAGTTGTAGGTATATAACATATGGAAGACGGCAAAGTAATTGTAGAATTAGAAACAACACTGCTTCAGCCCAACCCCCTTCAGCCTAGAGGTCTTATTTCTCCAGAGAGTCTTACTGATTTAGTAAATTCCATTCGCGAACAAGGCATTCTTGAGCCTATTGTGGTTGCAAATACACCAGCAGGGTTCCAAATTATTGCAGGTGAGAGGCGCTGGAGAAGTGCTAAGATTTTAGGTCTTCAAATGGTTCCTGTAGTAATTAAAAATGTTAATCCACAAGTTATGCTTGAAATGTCTATCGTTGAAAACGTTCAGCGTGAAGATTTGAACCCAATCGAGCGGGCACAGGCTTATAAAAGACTTATTGATGAATTTGGACTGTCAGTTACTGAGGTTGCAAAGCGCGTTGGAAAAAGTCTCCCATATATTTCTAACACAATAAGACTATTAACTCTTCCAGATGCTATTAAAGACGCACTGGCCGCAGGTGTTATAACAGAAGGACATGTAAGACCATTGGTGTCAATTGGAGACCACAAGCTAATGTTGGCAGCATTTAAAAGAATTTTAGTTGAGGGAATTTCAGTTAGAGGAGCGGAAGAAGTTGCTCGTCAAGTAAAAGCAGAAATTCAAGAAAAAGAGCCGGTTAGAAAATTAAATATTCTTTATAATAAAGAGCTGGATGAAATGGCAGAAAGTTATAAAACAAAAAAGAGTTTGGATTCAGTTAAAGTTGATCAGACAGGTAAACAGGCAAGAATTGTAATTATTAAAAAAGGAGATCCATCTGAGACCACACCATTCCTTAAACTGTTACTCGAAATGGCTGATGAATCTACTGTTTAATTTTTAAAAACTTCTTTATCTTTTATTTATACTCTGCGTGTTCCACAAATCTAATTTTATTAACTGGCCAGTATACCAGTGAAGATTTACCTATAACTTTGTCAAATGTGACTAGCCCCCATTCTCTGGAGTCGGATGAGAATGGCCTATTATCCCCCAATACATAATATGTTTGTGGTTTGACTGTTACTTCTTGTCCTTCTGCAGCAAATCCGCGCGCTTCAGTTCTAAGTCCTGGTGGTAAATATTCTTCAGGTAGTCTTTTTCCGTTTAGATATACAAGCCCGTTTTGTATTATTATCTTGTCTCCTGGAAGTCCAATAATTCTTTTTATATAATCTCTATCTTTGTCATTTGGCGCTTTAAATACTATTACATCACCGCGGTCAAGTGGTCCAAAGCGTTGGGACAAAAGATTCGTGAACACATATTCACCATTTGTAAACGTAGGGTCCATAGAGTTTCCATTTACCTGAAAGGGTCTCACTAAAAACGCATAGATTACTACAAATATTGCACCCGCAATAACGAGTGTTTCCGCTAAATCAATTAACCAATGCCAAGCTTTACGTGCTATTTCCATAGGAATATATTGTCCCGAATTTACGCACTAAAGTCAATTATGAATATGGTAAGAATAATTAATTATTAACAGATGAACAGCGATTACTAGTTGTCACATATATTAACTTTGATGCATGACGCGATCTAGGGTATAATACGCATAGGGTGTATTTATATGAAGATTGTATTTATTTCTCCTGCCTTTTATCCCTCAATTGGCGGGGTTGAGGCACATGTTTTAGAAATTTCAAAGGAACTTGTGAGGCAAGGACACTCAGTAACTGTAGTGACAGAGGACGTAGCATCAAATTGGCAGTCTAAGGGTACAAGTGATAACGAGGCTATCAAATTAAAAAGCATTGATAAATCAAGCTATTTTGAACACAAAAAACTAGATCAAATTGATATTTTCTATTTCAAATTCGGTCAACCATCATTTTATAAGAAATTCAAAATATGGATGTTGCTGCTTTCCAGTCTGAATCTATTTAGAAGTGCAGATATCGTACATGCACATGATGTTTTTATTTGGTATCTACCACTCAGATTTATTTTATTTCAGAAGAAAGTTTTTACAACATTCCATGGATATGAAGGAAAATTTCCTCCAGATAAAAAAGCTATAAGAATTAGAAAGTTCAGCAAGTCACTTTCATACGGGTCTATTAACGTAGGTGCATTTATAGAAAAGTGGTATGGTACAAAATCTGATTACGTGACTTATGGAGGAATTACTGAGATAAAAAAGATAAAAAAAGACATACACAGTATGCATAAGAAAAGAAAAATTTTGATAGTAGGCAGACTGGAAAAAGATCTTAGTATTCAGACGTATGCTGATACTCTAAAAAAGTTAACTCAGAAAAAATTTGATTATAATTTAACTGTGATTGGGGACGGGACATACAGAAAATTACTTGAGACATATGGGGCAGTGCTAGGATTTAGAAGAGATATAAAAAAATATATAAAAAATTCAGATATTATATTTTCTTCGTCGTATCTTTTAATTCTTGAATCATTACAACAGGGAAAGCAAGTTTTTAGTGCATATTCAAATCCGCTAAAACATGACTATCTCCATAATTCACCATTTGATGAATTTATAACTATTTCAAATAACCCACGTGATTTAGCACGAACAATTATTAGAGGTGGAAACAAAGATAAACAGGAAAAAGCACAAAGGTGGGCTAACTCCCAAACATGGGGGAAGGTTGTTGGTACGTATTTTGAATTATGGAACAAAAAGTAACAGTAATCCTAACAGTTAAAAATGAAGAAAAGTCTTTAGCACTATTTCTTGACTCAGTAATAAAACAAACAAAAAAACCGGATGAAATTGTGGTGGTGGATGGGGGAAGTGGAGATAATACACCTCGTATCCTAGATTCTTACAAATATAAAATAAAAAATTTAAGAGTAATTATCAAAAGTGGAAACAGATCTGTTGGAAGGAATACGGCCATAAAAAATTCCATACATGAAATAATTGCAGTGACTGATGCAGGATGTGTTTTAGACAAACATTGGCTTGAAAAAATTGTAAAGCCTTTTGAGAATGAGCAAGTGAGTGTAGTAAGCGGATTTTATAAACCTCTTACAAAAGGTGTGTTTGAAAAATGCCTTTCTACGTATACATGTGTTATGGAAGATAGGCTTGACATAGATAACTTTCTTCCGTCATCTCGGTCAGTTGCATTTAGAAAATCTGCATGGAAGGAAGTTAAGGGATATCCGGAAAATTTAGATACTTGTGAAGATTTAATGTTTGATAAAAAACTTCAAGCAGAGGGGTTTAAATTTTATACGCAAAAATCAGCATTCGTTTGGTGGCCACAAAGAAAAAACATACTTCAGGCGGCAAAACAATTCTTTATATACGCCAGAGGGGACGGGAAGGCAAGATATTTTAGAAACACAACACCATTACTTTTTGGAAGATATATATTCGGATTTGCATTACTTGGATTTATTATTTTTTCAAAAAATTATTTTATATTCTATATTCTATATTCCATATTCCTCCTTTATATCTTGTGGTCTATTCAAAAAAACTATAGATATGTTAATCATTGGAAAGCTTTTTTCTGCTTACCTTTGCTTCAATTTGTATCTGACATATGCGTTATTAGTGGTACAATAATAGGAGTGGGAGAGAGCATATGGGATATACAAAGCAAACAATAAAAGGAATTTCATGGGCAGGCAGTTTTAGAATAGTATCACGTCTGATTTCCTTTCTCAGAACTGCAATTCTGGCAAGACTTCTCGTTCCTGCAGATTTTGGATTCTTCAGTATTGCGTCATTAGTTCTTGCATTGTCTGAGCTAATTACTGAAACAGGAATTAACATTATTCTTATTCAGAAAAAAGAAGCAATAGATAAATATATAGATACAGCGTGGGTAGTCTCAATTATAAGAGGAGTTGTTATTGGTTTTGCAATTTTACTTTTAGCGCCATTTGTAGCTTCATTTTTTTCAATGCCTCAAGCATATAGTCTTTTATTGTGGATAGCTGTTGTACCAGTTATAAGAGGTTTTATAAATCCATCTGTTGTAAAGTTGCTTAAAGATTTACATTTTAAAAAAGAATTTTATTACAAATCATCTATATTTTTAGTTGAGTCTGTAATTTCTATTATATTTGCATTCATATTAAAATCTCCCATAAGTCTAGTATACGGGCTTGTGGCCGGTGCCGTTTTTGAGGTTATTATTTCGTTCTTATTTATTCATCCACGTCCACGTTTTAAAACTAATAAAAGCCATGTTTTTGAAATATTCTCGAATGGTAAGTGGCTTACTGCAAATGGAGTTATAAATTATTTGTATCAAAACTTGGACAATATTGTTATTGGAAAAATGTTAGGGGCCGCAACTTTAGGTATATATGACGTAGCATATAAGATTTCATTGTTACCGCTTACTGAAGTTGCTGACGTCGTGGGTAGAACATCATTTCCTGTGATGGTGAAAATAAATGACGATGTTAATAGATTGAGGCACGCATATTACAAATCATTATTGTTCATATTTACAGTTTCACTATTAATTACACTTGTGATTTTGCTTTTTCCTTCACAAATAATACAAATCTTATTAGGAGATCAGTGGATGTCGGCTGTACAGATATTGCAGCTGCTTGCAGTTTTTGGATTTTTAAGAGCAATTTTATTATCTCTTTCACATCCCTTTTATGCCAGACAAAAGCAAATGCACGTTACCATAATTGGAGCAATTGGGCTTATAGGACTAGCACTTACCGTTATTCCATTTGTGTCATTCTGGGGTATAAACGGTGCAGTGTATTCTGCAATTTTTGGAACCCTTCTGTCATACCCTGTTGCCATTTATTTCTTAAGGAAAGTACTGTATGAATAGATTTATTCACCACGCGCTTGCTATACTTCATTCTAGAAACAATACTGGCCAAGTTGCAAGAAATACAACCTATCTAACTATTTCAGAGATAATGCTAAAGCTATTAGGAATAGCTTGGGTAGTATTTTTGGCACACTCGTTTTCCGTTTCAGAGTACGGAAAATACAATTTAGTGACATCGTTTATAGCTATTTTTTCTTTTTTCCCTGACTTTGGTATAGGTCTTATTGCGATTCGTGAAATTGCTAAGAACAATAGAAATTCATCTGTGTATTTAGGAAATGCTTTTTTTATAAATGGGTTTTTGTCTCTTCTCACATTTCTCATAATTATTTGTATTGCATATGGAGTCTCAATTACCAGTGATGTTTCTGGGTTGATTATAATTGCTGCAGCAACTCTTATTCTTTCCACCTTACGCTCCGTTGCGATCTTTTACTTTGATGGACGAGAGAAGATGCAGTATTCAGCATTTCTCAATACACTAAATAGCATTTTGTTAATAGTGTTTGCTACCATAGGAGTTTTACTTGGATTTGGTTTAATAGGTGTATTTAGTGGTATGTTTTTTGGGACTCTTATAAGTCTTGTTGTATCTTGGAGTGTCTTACTGCGTTTCATAACGCCAGACTTTGTATTTGATTCAAAAATTATAAAGTTTTACCTACTAGCGGGTGCACCCCTGGCCATTGCGTCTCTTGCATCACTTATATTTATGAGGGTAGACATACTTATACTTGGATTTTTACTCGGTGGAGAAGCGGTAGGTGTATATAGTTCGGCTACGCCTTTCGCGTTTGCATTAGTACAGCTCTTAAACGTCCCGTTTGTGGTATCAGTGTATCCAGCACTATCGCGATTACAAAAAGAAAACCCTGCTCGTTTTGAGCGCGGAATAGTCAAATCTTTGGGGGTGATAGCTATGTGGAGTATTCCAGCTGCAATTATTATTTCTATTTTTTCAAACTTGCTTATCCCTCTTATATTTGGAAATAAATATGATACAGGTATACCTGTTTTACGTGTGCTTATAATGTTTGTACCTTTTTTAAGCCTATCCGCTTTTTTATATAAAATTTTGATTATTTTAGGTAGGCAAAAAGACTATTTAATAATTAGTGTTATTGGCGCACTTTTAAATATTGGCCTAAATTTTTTGTTGATTCCTTATTATGGATTGCTTGGTGCTGCATGGTCAGCTGTTATAACTCAAGTACTGCTTTTTGTAATTTATAGTCTTGATGTGTTTAGAGTAATAAGGAAATAGAAAATTTAATATGGTAAAATACTTGTCATGATCCCATTTTATCGCCCATCATTGGGCAATGAGGAAATAGAGGAGGTATCAAAGGTTATAAGATCCGGTTGGATTGGCTTAGGACCTAAAACCCAGGAATTTGAAGAGAATCTTCAAAAGTACTTAGGATCTTCATATGTTACTGCAACAAATTCAGCAACAGCTGCACTTCACCTTGCATTAATTTTGGCAAGAGTTACAGAAGGTGACGAGGTTATTTCACCAGCGTTTACTTTTGTTTCAACCAATCACGTAATACTTTATCAAAAGGCAACTCCGGTTTTTTGTGATATTGATTCTGAAACATTATGTGCCGACCCCAATGACATTATCAAAAAAATAACACCCAAGACAAAGGCAATAATTGTGGTTCATTATGGTGGTCACGCAGTTGAAATTGATCCAATTATGAAAGTTGCAAAGAAAAAGAATATTATTGTAATTGAGGATGCAGCTCATGCGTTTGGAGGAAAGTATAAAGGGAAAATGCTTGGGACAATAGGAGATTACGGATGTTTTTCATTTCATGCAGTCAAAAACATAGCTATGGCTGATGGAGGAGCACTATTTACAAAAAGCATTAAACAAACGAAAAGAATTAAAGAATTAAGATGGATGGGTATTAATAAAGATACATGGCAGAGAAGCGGAAATAAAAAATATTCCTGGTATTATGATGTTGGTGATCTTGGGTATAAATACCATCCATGTGACGTGCTATCAGCAATTGGAGTTGCTCAATTAAAAAAATTTCCTAAAGTACTCAAAAGAAAGAGAGAGATATACGATACGTACTGTAATGGGCTTTCAAATGTTGCATGGCTTTCTTTGCCTGTAGAAAAAGACTATGGAGTTAATGCACTTCATAATTTTACTATCAAACTAAAAAAGCGTGATAAGCTCGCTGCATATCTTAAAGAAAAAGGAATTGGGACAAGTGTTCACTATATTCCCAATAATCACTATAAAATGTATAAAAAATTTAGAAGTAATATTCCAGTCACTGAAAAAGTTTGGAAAGAGATATTATTACTTCCATTTTTTTCAGATCTTACAGATGAAAATGTGACCTATATAATAAACACTATAAAATCATTTAATCCTCATTCAAAATGAAGGTACTACTGCTTACACCCGTGCATAGTGCGTATGTTGTAAGAGACACAAAAAAAGTACATGGCATACCAATTACTCAGGGGCAAGCTTCGTGGGTTAAGGCATTTCTAGCCTTAGGACATGATATTGATGTATTTATATATTCTTCAAGTATTATTATCCCAATTAAAATTCACATGAGATTGATGTATTATTTTGAAAAGTATCTCCCAATTTACACCGGAAGAGTAAGGAGAAGGATCGAAATGTTTTATCAATGCAATCCTGATGTAATAATAAGAAGCATTATTTTTGAAAAAAAAGCCAATATATTTAAGCCAGATGTAATATGTATATCTGGTGGGCTTACATCTATTCTCCCAGCGAGCATAAAAAGAGTGAAAGATAAGCATCACGCAAAAGTCTTAATGTTTTCAGGAGTTAATCCTGCTTATTCAATTACACCTGTAGAACGTACTCTTGTTAAGAGTTCAGTTATAGATTATGTGATAGAAAATGATAAAGGATATGCATTAAGTTGGAAAAAAAAAGGAGTAAATTCTTTTGTTTTGCCTATTTCATCCGTAGATCCAGATTTACATAAAAATGTAACTCTTTCAAGTAGAGAAAGAAATCTATATAGTTGCGATGTCTCATTTGTGGGCAGCATAACACACGATAGGGTGCAAAAACTGAAATCTTTTACCAAGTATAATTTTAAATTTTGGGGAGACATAAAGCCTGGGGTATCAATCCCAACTGAACTTGCGCCCTATTACAAGGGTTTAGCAAATTCTGAAAAAATGATTAAAATTTTCAATGCATCCAAAATTGTAGTAAACTTACAACCGAAAGATATGAAATCTGGGGGAAACATGAGAACATTTGAAATTCCCGCAACTGGATCATTCATGCTTACCGACAAAATTGATGAAAATTGGTTTAAAGAAATAAAGCCTGTAATCTTTAGTTCAATTTCAGATGCAAAAAAGAAAATTGATTATTATCTAGATAATGATAAGGAAAGAATAGATCACGCAAAGAAGCTGCAAAAATATATGTTAAAAAACCATACGTATAAAAAACACTTAGAGATATTGTTTAAGTTAATAAAAAATGGAAAGTAAAGCTTGTAAAATTTGTTTCAATAAAAAAGTCATATTTTTAGGAGAAAGAGAGGGAATTAATCTTGTTCAATGTGTAGCATGTAAAACTATATTTCAAAATCCTATACCGTCAGTAAAAGATTTAAAAGTTTTTTACAATTCAATTTACAAAAAAGAAGGTATTGCTTATTCAACAGAAAAAGCCTTTGAAAGTTTTGATCCTAAACAAGAGATTGGAAGATTAAAAGCAATCAAAAAATATAAAAAGGGCGGAACGCTTCTGGATGTTGGGGCATCGTCGGGATTTTTTCTCAAAAATATAAAAGGTGACAAAAAGTGGAAGCTCAATGGGGTTGAATATTCACTTGCTGCTGTGGAGAAGGCAAAGGAAAATGGTGTCTCAGTTATGCATGGTGACATATCAAGCCCACTCATTAAGAACAATTTTTATGATGTGATCACTATGCATTCAGTTCTGGAACATATACCAAATCCGCACGAATATGTCGCTCAAGTGCATAGAAAACTGAAAAAAAACGGAATTTATGTAGTGAGCGTTCCAAGTGTGGACTCAGTAGAATATTATATATATAAGTTGCTTTATAAGAATTTTCCAGGTTTTATCAGGGAGCATATATTTTATTACACACCATATAGCTTTAAACTATTGCTTGAAACCAATGGCTTTACAATACTTAAATTAACAAGCCGGCATTATTCCACGCTTTCTTTACCGCCAAGGCGACCGTTAATAGGTTGGCTTACTTTTTTCCCCAAACTCTTTTTAGAATATACTGACATTGGTGGAAATTTCAAGAAAGGGAATATTTTATATGCATATGCAAAAAAAAGTAATGGGTAAAATTAAAACTGTTATAAATTTTTTTTTATGGAAAATTCGTGGTGGTTATAAGGCACAAGAGTTTTGGGACAGATGGTCAGAAACTTTCATGGATGATCCTTGGCAAAGAGAAATTCATCCGCAGCATGTGTGGATTAAACACATAATTGATATTCACAAGCCTAAATCTATCTTAGAAGTGGGGTGCGGGTTTGGAAGAAACATCAAATTTCTTATGGATAGTGGATATCCCCCAAAACAAATAACGGGAATAGATATAAGTTCTAACATGATAATAAAAGCAAAGAAGTATGTTAAAACAAAAGAGGTAGAATTTAAGACCGCCAGTGTTTTAAATATCCCCTTTAAAGACTCACAATTTGATATGACGTTATCTCATGGTGTTTTGATGCATGTGCAGCCAAGTAATGTGGATACCGCAATAAATGAAATAGTAAGAGTATCCAAAAAAGGGATAGTATTAGTAGAACAAAATTATGATGGCAATGAATATACGTTTATCCATAATTATAAGAAACTTTTTCAACAAAAAAAAATAAATATAGTAGAATATAAAAGCAGTAAAAAGTTAGGGTTAGATTTAATATATGTTGAAATACGGAAATAATATACCATTATTTAAGCCAGAAAAGCTTCATAAACTTAATGTAGACAGACAATCTATAGCGCAGATAGATGAGGGATCACGTGTGTTGGAGATAGGGTGTGCTACGGGGTTTATGGGAGAGTATTTAATAAAATATAAAAATTGCGAGGTAATTGGTGTAGAGTTAGGGAAAGATGAAGCTAGTATAGCCAAAAAGAAGTTAACAAAGATACTAGTTGGTGATATAGAGAATGACTCAGTTATATATCAGATAAATTCTCTTGGTAACTTTGATGTGGTTTTTGCATCTGCGCTTATTGAGCATTTGAAGGATCCGTGGAAGGCATTAAGAACATGGAATAAATTTTTAAAAAAAGGTGGGCATATCGTAATTAGTACGTCAAATATTGCACACTGGTCAATGCGATTAAAAATTATGCAAGGGCAATTTGTATACCATGAGTATGGAATCTTAGACAATACACATTTAAGGTTTTTTACATTCAACACATTTCAAGACTTAGTGAAAGAATGCGGATTTTCAATAGAATATATAGGAATTGATCCGGTGGGAGGAGGATATCCAAAATTAAGTACAATAGGATCAAAAATATTCCCAAACCTTTTTGCTTATCAAATGGTTATAAAGGCTAAGGTATGAAAAATATCGATGTAACAATTTCTATAGTTTCATATAACACAAGAGAGTATACGATCCGCTGTATTGATTCTATTTTAAAACACACAAAAAACATAAGTTATGAAATTATTGTGGTAGATAACGCATCCACAGATAACACTTCATCTTTTTTACGTAAAAGATTTAAAAATATAAAAGTTATACAAAATAAAAAAAATAACTATTATGGCGGTGCAAATAATCAAGCATTGAAGGTGGCCAGAGGAAGATATTTTTTAATTCTTAATGCAGATACTTATTTTACAGATAATTCTATAATGAAAACTGTAAAATACCTTGATCAGAATAAAGAGGTAGGAGCCATAGAAGGTCTTGAAATATATGAAAATAATCAACTCGTTCCAAATGGATCTATGAATGTTAATCCGTTATTAGATTTTTATGAGCTTTCTTTTATAGGCAAACGTTTTAAAAATATTGAAAAAATTAATAAATTTAGACTTTCTACTAGGAGCAGAAGAGCTACGTTTACTATAGAGGTGGGTTGTGATGCATTTCTTGTGGTGAGAACTGATTTGTTAAAAATGATAGGTGGTTATGATGAAAAGCTTTTACTTTACTATACGGAAAACGATTTATGCAAAAGAATAATTGAAAGAGGGTATAAAGTTAGGCATTTTGGTAAAGCTTATGTATACCACAAAGTGTCAGTGTCAGCAAATAAATTGAAATGGAAAAAACTTGATTTATACTACAAAGATCTTCTTACTTATTATAGAAAAAATGGGTACGCGTTTTTTGGAACATTGCTTTTTTTAGAGCTTCATATGGAAAAAAAGGTATTGCAATTGCTTAGACCAGATATGTTTGAAGAATAAATCATGAAGCCAACTAAAGAATATATATACATCGCTCTACTTCTTGGAGTAGCTTTATTTTTGCGGATTTATAACCTCTCGTTTGTTATGCAGTTTATACCTGACCAGGGCTGGTTTTATTTGTCCGCAAGAGACATGCTATTAACTGGTCAGATTCCACTTGTAGGCCCACAAACATCGCATCCATGGATTCATCATGGTGCTCATTGGACGTATATGCTAGGCTTACTATTTTACTTATTTAACTATAATCCAGTTATTCCTGCATATTTTATGGCTGTGCTAGGTGTTGTGACTGTTCTACTTTTTTATATTTTTACGAAAGAAATGTTTGGGAAATCTATCTCTATATTGTCAGGAATACTTTTTGCAACATCTCCTTTTATAGTAATGAATTCGAGACTAGCGTATCATACAAGTCCTCTCCCATTTTTCGTAATTATATTATTTTACTGTGTGTATAAATGGACAAAAGGAACTGTATGGATATTTCCATTTATAATGTTTTTGCTGGGAGTAATGTATAATCACGAAATAACGACATCTGTATATGGAATTACAATACTAGCAATTATTTTATTCGGGATATTCACTAAAAAATCATGGGCCATGCGTTTATGGAATAAGAAAATAATTATTTTATCAATAATTGGATTTATTATCCCAATGCTTCCTTTTATTTTGCAGGACATATTTTATAACGGGCGTCAAACCGTATGGTTTCTAATTTGGATGGTATACAGAATTATAAAAGCACCTCTTGTGCTTTTTATTCCACAAATTGCATCACCAGGTTCAAATCCATCAAAATTCAGTGAATTTTTTGTGTATTATACCCAGATATTCACATCAAATAACATCGTTGCCACCGTGGTGCTAGGCATTTCTATAATTTTTATATTAAAACTTATTACATATTTTTCGTATCATAATAAGAAAAAAAAATTAGAAATTAAATTTAACTATTCGATGTTTAAAATACCTCTCGTATTATTAGGTACATTCCTATTTATTGGATCAGTGGGGCTATTTATACATAGAATGCCGATTGAGGCTGACATCTTACTAATTTCTCCATTTATTATCCTTTTGTCTGCTATTTCCATCCTATGGCTTTGTGGAAAAAGGTTTTATATAGCTCTACCAATTATATTATTTATATCTTTATGTAATATTTATTTTCTTATTCAAACAAATTATTTTATTAAAAATGTAGAAAATAAAAGAATTTCATTTAGCGAGCGGGAGGCAGCTGTAGATAAAATCATTCAGTTTGCTGAGTCCCAGCCTTACAACTTAATAGGTAAAGGAGAGTTAAGTGATTTTCCTGTATTCCTTATGCCCTATGAATATCTGCTTTGGTGGAAAGGAAGTCCAATAGATAAAAAAACTAAAAATAGTTTGATTGAAGTGTGGGAGAAAGATAATACTATCATCGTTACAAAAATAAAATGATAACAGCAGTTGTACTTACAAAAAATGAAGAAAAAAATATTGAGGCATCTTTAATGTCAGTGCAATTTTGTGACAAAGTAATTATTATTGATGATGCGTCTATAGATACAACAATTGAAAAGGCTAAAAAATATAATACTGATATATTTACTCGAAGGCTTGCCGGCAGCTTTTCTGATCAGCGAAATTTTGCATTATCTCAAGTTAAAACAGAGTGGGCACTATTTCTAGATGCCGACGAAACTATTTCAAAAAAGTTACAAACTGAAATAGTAGCTATTACTAGTGATACAAAATATAATGGTTTTTATATTAAAAGAAAAGATGAACTATTTGGTAAAAAAATAAAATACGGTGAATTGATGAGCAAAAAATTTATCAGGTTAGGTCGAGTAAAAGCAGGAGCTTGGAAGGGGGCAGTTCATGAAGTTTGGGAAATTAAGGGGGTAGTTAAAACTCTTTCAAATCCACTAATTCACAAGCCTCATCAATCTATACAGGAATTTATATCAGAGATTGACGGGTATGCTACTCTTCGGGCACAAGAGTTGTATACTGCTAACATTAAATCATCTTTTATTTCTATACTTTTTTTGCCTGTGTTAAAGTTTATGTATTTGTACATAGTTAAGTTAGGATTTATGGATGGTGTTGCAGGGTTAGTTATTTCAATAATAATGTCGCTTTACACGTTTTTAACACGAAGTAAATTATTTTTACTATCTAAGCATTCATGATATTTTCTCTCTATACACTACTTATTTCCTCATTTCCTTTAGGTGTTTTAACGCGTTTTTCATTAACCCCATCGGTACACATATATATTCAGGACATAATTATTTTTTTAATTCTTGCTGTATCTATTAAGAAAGTCATTTTGTATTTGGTGCAAAATAAAAATGTATTTTTGTATGCTTTTGTTGTGCTTTTTGGTATATCAATCATTGGTATTGTAACTCATGTTAACAGCATGACAGAATTTATTCCATCTTTTCTATATTTGATTAGGCTTTATGCCTACATACTTCTTTTAATTCCTTTGTTATTATTGTCTTTTAACTCATTGCAGCGTCTTAAGTTTTTTATGATAATATCGGGATTTGCATACGTTGCACTTGGGTATGTGCAGTACATTTTTTATCCAAACTTGCGTAACCTATACTATCTAGGATGGGATGAGCATTTATATAGATTATTTGGAACTTTACTTGACCCAAACTTTTCAGGTACATACATACTACTTATTCTTCTATTATTTTTTTCATACGTATCTGAGAACTTTAAAAAATCTTTTTTTATGACTAAAATGTTTTATGTTTTTGGCTTGTTATTTTTGCAGATTGCTATATTATTAACCTATTCAAGAGGGTCGTATATAGTTTCTATCTTTTCAATTATATTATTCTTATTTTTGATGGGATATAGAAAATTAATAGGAGTTTTATTATTAGTGTTTGGAGTTGGTATTTTTTTTCTGCCGCAAAATTTGGGCGGAGAAGGGGTAAATCTTTTGCGTGTTTCGTCCATTTTTGCCAGATTTGACGCAAATATGCAAGGACTTCTCATATTTGTGCAAAACCCTTTTATAGGAGTTGGGTATAATACTTTGAGATTTGTACAAGTAGACTATGGAATTGTGAGCCCTCAAAATGCCTTGGTATCTCATGCTGCTGCCGGTTTTCCTAATAGTTATATTGTGCTTTTAGCGACCATGGGTATTCTTGGATTTGCTGTTGCCCTTTTTATTATTTGGAATATCTTTAAAATCTTGTCTAAAGTGAGTGAAAAAAATCTTAGAATATTTTCTATTTCGGTTATTGTTTCATTTATTGGAGTACTTTTGAATGCGTTTTTTGAAAACACATTGTTTTACGGTCATATTATTATTTGGATGGTATTACTTATGGGAATATTGTTTGGAAGTAGAAAAATTTAAATTACAGCCTATGCACTCTAAGGCCTAAGGCTTATACGTAACTTTTATAGATTTGTTTATATTTTTGCCTCCTGCACTTACAGCGTCAATTGAGATTGTATTTTCCCCATCTGAAAGTTTTAAAAAGTATGAAAAGTTACCTTCAGAATCCACAATGGCAATAGAACCATTAACTGTTATAGTACTGTCAGGGTCAGTCTTACCAGTTACCTGAATTGTTTCATCTCCTCTTTTAAATTCAGCATTTTCGGCTGGGCTTGTTACTTCTAACTTTGTGTCACCTGAGTTATATGTGACAGAATAGTTTCTTGTAAATTCACCCAGCGCACCATCTTTTTTTACACGTGCTTTGATTAGGTTTGTTCCTTCCTTGAGCATTACTTCATCAAAAATAAATTTCTGATCAGAGGAGAGTGGTGTTACATCATATTCATTACCGTTGAGATACAGTTCAATTTGTGCATCAGCATAGACTGAATTTCCCAGTATATGAATTCTGGCACTATTTGTTGCCTCAGGAATAGATACAATAAATGGAGCCTCTAGAGTGTTTTCGTCATCAACTACAACTTCTTCTTTTTGTCCACCTGAGACGAGACGTCCTGCGGAATCAAGAAGGAAGGGTCCTAACTGAAACAAAATTCCGAGAAGAACAAGAATTGCAATTCCAAAAAATATGCTTTGCTTTTTTAGTTTGTCTTTGGAGGTTCTGGTAAGGCGGGATGAGTTTTGCATACATTCTACACTGACCGTCTCTTCATTTTTTCAGCGACTTTTAATTCCAATATAGACTTTTTTAGATCACGGTCAGCCATCGCAAAGTCCTCATTACTTTGTTTATTTTCCAATGCCTCTTCGGCGCGCTTTTTTGCTTCCTGTGCTCGTGCCATAACGATAGTATCAGCTTTTACAGCATAGTCTGATAAGATTTTAACTTCATTATTTCCAATTTCAGTAACTCCACCTAAAACAGCCAGAAGTGTTTCTTTTCCGTTTTTCTTAATTACTATTTCACCTTCAACAAGTTTTGCAAATAGGGCTACGTGGTGTGGAAGTACTGTAATTTGGCCTTTTGGAGTAGGTAGCATCACTTCAGCTACTTCTTCATTATAAATGATTCCGTCAGGGGTAATTATTTCAAGTGTAAAAGATAAATTGCTCATACGAGAATACTTGTAGAACCTGTGTTGATGGAGTTATTACTTTTTAGCGTTCTTAACCACTTCATCAATGGTTCCAGCCATGTAAAACGCAGATTCGGGAAGTGAATCATGCTTTCCTTCAATAATCTCTTTAAATCCTTTAACCGTGTCCTCAATCTTAACGTATTTTCCTGGAGCGCCAGTAAATATTTCAGCTACAAACATAGGTTGTGTTAAGAATCTTTGGATTTTGCGAGCTCTTGTAACCGTTAATTTATCTTCATCTGATAATTCATCAATTCCGAGAATTGCAATAATATCTTGAAGATCCTTGTATCGTTGTAAAATTCTTTTAACTTCACTGGCAACTTGGTAATGGTCCGCACCTACAATATTTGGGTCAAGCAAGCGAGACGATGATGTGAGCGGGTCAACAGCTGGATATAGTCCCTGTTCTGCAATGGATCTTTCAAGTGTAATGGTTGCTTCTAAATGATTAAAGATAGCAGCTGGTGCTGGGTCAGTATAATCATCTGCCGGAACATACACAGCCTGAACAGACGTAATAGAACCGCTTTTAGTGGATGTAATGCGTTCCTGAAGTGATCCTACATCAGAGGCCAGAGTAGGCTGGTATCCTACGGCTGATGGCATGCGACCAAGTTGCGCTGAAACTTCAGATCCAGCTTGGGCAAAACGGAAAACATTATCAATAAACAAAAGTACATCTTCATTTTTTTGGTCTCTAAAATATTCTGCCATGGTTAAAGCAGTCAATCCAACACGAAGTCTGTTTCCTGCCGGTTCATTCATCTGTCCAAATACCAAAACCGTTTTGTCAATTGTTCCACTGTCCTTCATTTCATTCCAGAGGTCAGTTCCTTCGCGCGTGCGCTCTCCAACTCCAGCAAAAACAGAGTGTCCTTTGTGAACTATGGCAATATTACGGATCAACTCTTGGATAATAACTGTTTTTCCAACTCCCGCTCCTCCAAAAATTCCAACCTTTCCACCTTTAGCAAAAGGGGCAATAAGGTCAACAACTTTAATTCCGGTTTCAAGCATTTCAGGAGTAGTTGTTTGCTCTGAAAGTAGAGGTGCTTCTTTGTGAATTGAATCCCGTTTAACAGTTGCAGGGATTTTTTTGCCACCGTCAATTGTTTCACCGAGAACATTAAAGATTCTTCCAAGAGTATCTGGTCCTATAGGTACCTGAATAGGGCTATTAGTGCGTTTAACAGGGGTTCCTCTTCTGAGCCCCTCTGTAGGACCCATGGCAATAGCGCGAATTTCACCATTTCCCAGCTCTAATTCAGTTTCAAGTGTTAGTGTACGTCCATTAAGATCTATTTCCAAAGCCTCATAGATTCCAGGCATGTTTGATAAATCGAACTTAACGTCAATAATTGCTCCTTGAATTCTAGAAACTGTTCCAAATGTATTTTTGTCTTTCATATGTTTTTTTATATATTATTTCCGAGATCCAAAATTTCGTTTGTAATTTTCTCCTGACGGAACTTATTATACGTGAGAGTTAAGAAAGATGCTATATCCTGTGCGTTTGTTTTTGCATTTTGCATAGCAACCATGCGAGCCGCTTGCTCAGAAGTATATGCTTCAAGCAGCGCACTATATAGGGCAACTTCTAAATATTGTGGTAGTAATGTTTCAAGTAGTTTTACCGGTCCTGGCTCAAAAAGATGGTAAAGCTCTTCATTATTTGCAACTACCTCAGTGTTTATTGGTAAAATTTTGTGAGTTTTTGGTTTTTGTTCAAAAAATGAAACGAATTCAGCGTATAAAATTTCCACTGATGAAACATTTCCTGCTTTATATTGCTCATCAATTAGTTTAACCAACTCATACACTATAGAATATCTTGGAAGTGTTGTACCCATAGGAAATGAAGCTAAAAATTCATAATCCAGGCGCGACGCAAATCTTTCAAATTTGTTTCCAATAGTAATAAGAATGGTGTTTTTATCTTCTTGTGCCATTAATGCCTTAAAAAGATTAGTGTTCAGTGATCCACAAAGTCCCCGATCTGGTGAAATTGCAATCAAAAGCTTTTTAGGAGATTTATTCGCATCTATATATGGATGTTTAAACTTAGATCTTTTCGTGTTTTGAATAAGACTTCCAGTAAGACTTTCAATACGTTTTGCGTAAGGCTTATTGTTTTCCACAGTTGTTTGCGCGCGTTTTATTTTGGAAGCTGACATCATCTCCATTGCTTTTGCAATTTGAGAAACGTTTTTTGCTGTTTTAATTCTTCTTTTAAGTAGTTGTAGATTTTGTGCCATAAGTTTATAAAGTTATATCATTGTCTTTTTAAATGCAATAACTGCATCTTTTAGTTCAGCTAACATCTTGTCATCCATTTTTTCACCTTTTTCAATTGCAGTTACAACTTTCTTTGCTTTTGCTTTTACAAATCCAGATACTTTTGACTCAAATTCCCGAATCTTGTCAACCGGGAAATCATCAAGCGCACCTGAAGTGGCTGCATACAGATTTATTATTTCGGATGTTTCGTCAAGCGGCTGGTATTGTGGCTGGTTTAAAATTTCAGAAACACGTCTTCCTCTGTCAATTGCTTTCTGAGTTGCTTCATCCAAGTCTGATCCAAACTGTGCAAAAGCAGCCAAAGATCTAAATTGAGCCAATTCCAGTTTAACCGGTCCAGCAACCTGTCTCATTGGCTTGGTCTGAGCGGCACCTCCCACACGGGAAACAGAAATACCTACGTTAACTGCTGGTCTTGTTCCGGAGTTAAAGAGATCTGCTTCTAAGAAGATCTGTCCATCAGTAATGGAGATAACGTTTGTTGGAATATATGCTGAAATATCATTTGCCTGCGTTTCAATAATAGGGAAAGACGTAATAGATCCGCCGCCATTTTCTTTGGACATTCTGACAGATCTTTCAAGCAGTCTACTGTGAAGATAGAAAATGTCCCCTGGGTATGCTTCACGGCCTGCTGGACGTCTCAAAATAAGGGATAACTGGCGATACGCTGTTGCGTGCTTTGAAAGGTCATCATATACAATCAATACATCTTCACCTTTTTCCATAAAGTACTCTGCAATAGCAGTTGCTGTGAATGGCGCAAGGTATTGGAGTGATGCAGGGTCTGAGGCAGATGACGCAACTACAATGGTGTAGTTCATAGAGCCTTCTTTATCGAGTAATGCTACTGTTTTTGCAATATTTCCGCGTTTTTGTCCAATTGCGCAGTAAATACAAATTACTTGTTTAAGTCCCAAATCTTTTTTCTTCTGGTTGATAATAGTATCAATTGCAATTGCGGTTTTTCCCGTGTTGCGGTCACCAATAATTAATTGTCTTTGGCCGCGTCCAACTGGTGTCATAGCATCAATTGATTTAATTCCTGTTTTAAGAGGGGTGTCTACCGGATGTCTTTCGACAACTCCTGCTGCAATGCGTTCCAGTAAATATTCTTTTCCGGTCCTTACTTTCAGTGCTTTTCCGTCAAGCGGATTTCCCAGTGGGTCAACCACACGTCCCATTAAATCTTCTGAAACATTTATTCCTAGAACTTTTCCGGTCGTTTTTACCTGCTCACCTTCTTTAATTGTGTAATTGTTGGATAGAAGAATAATAGATACTTCATCTTCATTAAGATTGAGAACGAGTCCTCGTGATTTATCTTCAAATTCTACTTCTTCACCAAATCCTGCATGAGTAAGTCCATTAGCTCTTACAATTCCATCTCCTACAAAAGTAATTACCCCAATATTCTCAACGGTTTTGTCAGTTGAGACAAATGACAATTTTTTCTCTATTTCTGAGATAAAGTCATCTGTTGTGAACATGTTTGTGTCAGTTTGTTTTGCCATATTATATTTCTTCTTGCGCTTTTGCAACGACCCTCTCAATACTCGATCTCACTGAAAGATCATATATCATATCATAAACTCGAGCATTAATTCCCCCCCCAATTTTAGAATCTACATTTCTTATAATCCGTTTATTCTTAAATATATCTTCTAATTTCTTGTTTGTATCCCGGTTCAAGTCTTCACTTGTTGTGATGTGCACAGTTTGTTTTTCTAATTCTTGTGCCAATAATTTTTTAAAAATTTGTAAGTCACGAATACTTAATAAAGATATTACTTTTTTAGCCTTTTCTTTTGTGATTCCATTACTTACCACTTGTTTTGCAAATTCACGTAATTTTGTTGTATCCATATCTATTAACTCTTGTTATGTTCTGATAAAACCTTCATATTTTTATCCATAATTTTGCGTTTTTCATCCTTAGTAAATATTCCGTCCAAAACTTTTTCAAGTATTGCCACTGAATTATCTAAGGACGCTTTTTTGGCACGTTTTTCCATTTCATCCATCTGCGCGTCAACCTGAGCCTTGGCGCTTTGGATTATTTTATCTGCATCAGTTCTGGCACCAGTAAGTATTTCATCTCTTAGAGTCTCTGCAGCCTTTTTGGTGTCATCCAAAATTTTCTCAGCCTCTTTTGATGCCTTATTTAAGATAGCCTCTTTTTCAGAATCTGCGTCAGTTAGTGCCTTTGCAGCTTCCTCTGCATCTTTGAGTCCTTTTGCTATTTTTTTCTGCCTTTCACTAAGTGTTTTTAAAATAGGTTTATATAAAAACTTTTTAAAAATGATTGCCAAGATTAAAAAATTTACTATCTGTCCTGCAAACAGAATAGGGTTGAAACCAAATTGGTTTAAAATTTCCATTATTATAATTTACTAAACATTAAAAATATTGTCTCTACTTATTCGAGTAATCCGAAAGTATATTTTTATATAACCATACTTCGTTTACTCTAATTACTCGAATATAAAGAAAAAACATTTATTACTTTTTTCTTTCTTCTCTTTTCCGTCGAATTAAAGAAAAAACATTTATTACTTTTTTCTTTCTTCTCTTTTCTGTCGAATTAAAGAAAATGTTTTTGTTTCTTTCTTTATTTAATAAAGGCCAAAATAAGTGAGTAAATAGCGATAGCCTCAGCGAAAGCCATACCCAAAAGCATCGGTGGTAAAACCTTGCTGGCCGCTTCTGGATTGCGTCCTATTGCTTCCATTGCCTTGTAACCAATAACTGCGATTGCAATTGCTGGGAACATACCTCCGAGTACTACTATTAAACCTCCTGTAATTTCAAATGACATCTATAAATCACCCCCTTCCGATTTTTTGTGTATAGTTTTCATAATTTAATGATCTCCTTCGTGATGCGGTGTTGCGAGAATTGACATAAACACCATCGTTAACATTGCAAAAACTAATGCCTGCACCAAAGCTACAATTCCTTCAAGCAGTATAAATGGAATTGGAGCGATAAAGGCAGAGAGTTCCGAGATAGTCATCAAAACAACTTCTCCCGCGTATATATTACCAAAAAGTCGGAAAGAAAGGGAGAACAGTTTTGAAAGCTCTGACACAATCTCCAAAATTCCTACAAATAAATATATAGGGTGGAATGATAAAAATCGGCCTATATACTCCCTAAACCCAACAACCTGTATGGCAATTACATGAGTTGCAACCAGAGAAACAGTAGCAAGTGCCAATGTGACGTTGAAGTCACTTGTGGCCGCGCGTAGTGCTGGAATAAGCTCTTTTTCACCGGTAGTTGGTTCTAAATGGTAGATTCCTATGGTTCCAAACCCCGGTAAGAGTCCAATTACGTTTGAGAAAAAGATAAAAATAAAGAATGATGCAAACCAGGGAAAGATTCTGGCAGCATTCTTTCCTGAAATTTGAGTAGTCAAATCATCTAAATATCCTAATCCTAATTCTGCCAAGCTTTGAAGCGTGCCAGGAATTGCCTTTATGTTTTTAACAATCAAGAAAACTATAAGAAGTAGGATTGCATCAGTAACTAAGGTAGCCAAAACCGTGTTGGTAAGCCCAAGTCCTTCTGATCCAAATATAATTTCAGGTTTTAGTGAAGCCATGTATGTGTTTCAACAAAAAACTCTCAATTGATCCTGAACTGCCTTAAAAGGTAGCGAAGGAAAATCTTGAGATCAAATACATTATAAAAAATTGACGCCAGTTAGTCAACAGGTTAATTAGCTTGTGAGGCGTTTAATAGTATCTACAATTATAACTGGATGGTCATCTTTGAACTGTAATTTTCCTTCAACTATAACAATCGCATCTTTGATTAATGACTGTTTTATGACTTCATACGTTTTGGGGAAAATTACGCATTCAATTGTTACCCCTGCATGATCCTCAATTGCCATAAATGCCATTTCTTGAGCATTCTTTTTGGTTATAATTTTTTTGACGTTTGCAATAAGTCCGCCAATTTTGAGAATCGTTCCTTCTTTTTCTTCCTCCAGACTTGATAATACATGTGTTGTGAATCTTGCTAGATTATCCATCTCCTCAGTTAAAGGGTGACTTGTTAAAAAGAATCCTAACAGTTCTTTTTCAAACAGTAATTTTTCTTTTTCTGAAAATTCTTCCATATCCACAAGACTATCTGAGATTTGTGTAACCACTGTCTCTTCACCAAAGAGACTTGCCTGGTTGCGTGCAATATCTTTCTGTTCTCGCCCAATTTTATCAACCAGGTCAGGATATGTTGAAAGAAGTGCGGCTCGTTTTCCATATTCGTCCATTGCTCCAGCTTTTATAAGACTTTCCATGGTCTTTTTGTTTACTTTTGAGAGATCCACTCGTAGTAAAAAGTCAGAAAGGGAAGTAAATTTCTTTTTTTCTCGAGCCTCCAAAATGCTTGTGATAGCTGCACTACCTACATTTTTAATGGCGGTTAGACCAAAGCGCACTTTATTCTCTTCTATGCTAAAATCCAGGTTCGAATAATTTACGGATGGAGGCAGAATCGTTACATCCAATCGTCTACATTCGGCAACTGCCATAGCTATTTTCTCGTTTTTTGCAGGCCCAGTAGTGCCTCTGGATTCAGCTGACAGAAGAGCTGTCATAAACTCTACCGGGTAGTGAGCCTTAAGATACGCGGTTCTAAATGCAATTGTCGCATAGCACGCAGCATGTGCTTTGTTAAATCCGTAACCCGCAAAGGGTGCAATAAGCTCAAATATCTCCTCAGCTTTTCTTTGAGTTAATCCATTTTTAACAGCGCCTTCTAAAAAGATGTCTTTTTGTTTTTTCATTTCTGCTGGAATTTTCTTACCCATTGCCTTGCGAAACTTATCCGCGTCTAGCCATGAATACCCGGCTAAGGCCATAGTGGTAAGCAACACGTCATCTTGGAAGGTAAGAATGCCATACGAATTTTTAAGAATATCCTTAAGACGTTCATCAGGATATGAAATGAGCGCTGGATTATGTTTTCGACTTATAAAATCAGGAATATTTTGCATAGGCCCAGGTCTGTAGAGTGCAACCATAGCCATGAGGTCAAAAATAGTTGTAGGTTTTAGTTCTTTAATGTATCGTCGCATGCCTGGTGACTCAAGCTGAAAAATACCTGTTGTTTCAGCACTGGATAAAAGATCATAAGTTTTTTTGTCATCTAATGGTGCTTTTGTTAAATTTACATCAATTCCTTTATTTTGTTTGATAAATTTAAGAGCCTCTTCAATAATGGTTAAATTGCGAAGTCCTAAAAAGTCCATTTTGAGTAGTCCAACACCATCTTCACCTACCGTATACATATCATATTGTGTTACAACTTTGTCTCCATTCGTTTCCCGTTGGAGCGGGGTGTAGTCAGTAAGCGGTTTATCTGCAATGACAACTCCAGCCGCATGAACTGATGCATGACGTGATACCCCTTCCAGTTTTTGCGCTACATCAAGAAGTCTTTTTGTTTCATTCTCAGTTGTGTAAGCGTGTCTTAGATCTGAACTTTGCTCTAAGGCTTTTTCAAGCGTCATTGCATGTCCTTGCCAACCTGGTGGAATCATTTTGGAAATTCGATCAGGTGCTGCATATGGCATACCTAGGGCGCGTCCAGCGTCTCTTACGGCTCCTCGAGCTTCCATAGTTCCAAATGTTATAATTTGCGCCACCTTATCTTCACCATATTTTTGTGTGACATACGTTATGACCTCATCACGTCTTGTGTCAGCAAAATCAAGATCAATATCAGGGGCCGACGGTCGCAACGGATTTAAGAAACGCTCAAATGGGAGTGTAAAATAAAATGGGTCAACGTCTGTGATGTTTAATATATATGAAACAACTGACCCGGCAGCAGATCCGCGTCCTGGACCTACGCTAATTCGGTTGTCTTTGGCCCAATTAACAAAATCAGCTACGGTTAAAAAGTATGTTTCATAACCTTTATTTGTAATAATATCCAGTTCATAATCCACGCGTTCCTGAATTTCGGGAGTTATTGTTTCATATCTGTTTGGCATGCGTTCGTGGACAATTTTTCGCAAATAGTCTGCAGGTGTTAGTTCATCTGGGGTATTAAATTTAGGAAGTATCCATTTTCCAAGCGTGATCTCTACGTTACAGCGTTCCCCAATCTCTACTGCATTTTTTATAGCATCAGGAGTTTGTATAAATAACGCCTCCATCTCAGCAGGTGACTTAATGTAGAAATCAGGAGAGTCAATCATGGTTAATTTTCTGCTTGTGTCAAGTAAGGTAGTTTGGGTTTGGATGGCCAGTAATATTTCCTGAGCCTCTGCGTCATTAGGATGCGTATAGTGGTTATCATTTGTGGCTACAACCGGTACTCCAAATTTCCTGGACATTTCCAAAAGCTTTTCATTTAACGGCTCTTGGGGAGGCACATGAAGATGTTTTTGAAGCTCTAAGAATACATTTTTTTCACCAAATACTCTCAGCAGTGTTTTGAGTCTTTTTTCAGCCTCATCCTCTTTATTATTTAAAAGCGGGTCACCTATATATCCGTTTACACAAGCGGTTAAGCAGATTAGCCCTTTAGAGTACTCTTCAAGTAATTGGATATCAGAGCGAGGCTTGTAATAATATCCATCCAAATTTGAAATGGACACAATCTTCATTAGGTTTTTATATCCTATGTTGTTTTCAGCCAACAGTATTAAGTGGTTATATTCATTATCTATTCCTGCTTCCTTATCTCTCATGCCTCGTTTTGCCACATAGATTTCACATCCTATGATAGGTTTAACTCCCTGGTCGAGTGCTTCTTTATAGAATTTAATTGTTCCATACATGTTGCCGTGATCTGTCACCGCAATTGTATCCATGCCGAGTTCTTTGGTGCGAGTTAGCATTGTGGGAAATTTCTGTAGCCCATCAAGAAGGGAATATTCTGAATGATTATGAAGGTGAACAAACTTAGACATTTTTTGTATTAATCCTGGATAAACCAAGATACGTTTTTATTATAGCATTTATTGGGTTTGATTTGGTTGATCCACAAGTATTGCGAAGGGTTTTTGTGAGTCTTTTAATGCTCCTATCATGTCGCCTTTATATTCGTTTCTAAGTAGGATAGGAGTTTCATTTTCGCGTCCTATTTTTATGGAACCATTTTGTGCTAATAATTTTTGTCTAGGGTCATTTGTGTCAAGTGCGGGTAGTGTTTCTTCTTGAATCTCATATCCAAGTCTATCTCTCAAATCCTCAGCCACACTTCTCAAAGGAACCATTCCCCATTCTGCTTGTTTTCGCTCTGGTAAAAACTCGCTAATTTGATGTGTTGGGTTAATAAAGACTCCTAGACTTATTTCCTGCTGACCATTAGTACTTGGACTGCTAGCATCAAGTGCGATTCCCCCAGACATATGATCAGTTTTTAAAATATCTGTAAATTGACTTCCTATTTCTGTTAATGCTTGTGCATCGGTGGGGGAGAGTTTTGCGAGTGCATCCTCAAGTTTTATCTCCTGACTTTGCTTTTGTTCTGGGGGTGCAGCTTTTTCTTTTCTACGAAATATATCTTTTATTTTTCCAAAGCGTTTAGGCTGTTGTTCGGGGGTTTGACCTTCACTCATTTGAGTAGCTCCAGTATACTATTTTTGACTACCTCAGAGTCAAGTTTTTTACCGGCCTTTTTCATGACTTGGCCAAGCAAAAACATTATGACATTTTCTTTTCCTGACTTAAATTCCTCAACTGCTTTTGTGTTTTCTGAGAGCACGTCTTGAATTAAACTTGCAAGAATATCAGGGCTTAGTTCATCCTTCTTCTTTCCCTCCACAACCATTTTAACTATTTCTGCAGGTTCAAATTTACTAATATCAAGTTTTTTGTTGATGATAATATTTGCCAATTCACGTGCATGTACTTCGTGAGTCTTCCCATCTTCTACAGCCTTATCAAAGAAATCAGCCGTTGTTTTTTCCCGTGTTAAAATTTCAGCATCAGCAGTAGGAAGTCCATAGCGTTTTTCAAACCTTGCTTGTTTTTCATCTGGCAGTTCACCAATTGAGTGGAGCAGTTCTGCAATCCTATCAATGCTGGTTGTGATAGGCGGAATATCCGGTTCTGGAAAATATCTATAATCCATTGCGTCCTCCTTGGACCTTTGCGAAACAGTTTGATTTTTAGCCTCATTCCAACCTCTAGTTTCTTGAGCAGGGGTCTCATTTTTTAGAAGCAGCTCTTCCTGTCGTTTTATCTCAAATTTAATGGCGTGGTTTACAAATCTAAATGAATTAATATTTTTTACCTCCACTTTATAATTTGGCAAATCTGAATCATTCAGGTGTCCGTGTTCGTTTGTAGCAATTGTTGCATCTCTGAGAGAAATATTAGGCTCAAGTCTCATCTCTCCCTTTTCCATATCTGCATTGGAAACATCTAGGTAGCGCACTATTTTTTGTAATTTCTGAAGATATTGGACCACCTGGAATTCATTATCAAAGTCAGCTTCTGTAACTATTTCAACTAGCGGAACTGATGACCTATTAAAATCCACTAGTGACACGTTTTCTCCATTCACATTGCTATGTGTTAATTTACCAGTGTCTTCCTCCATATGAACGCGCCTAATTCTAATTTTCTTAAGCTCTTTGGAATCCTTATCTTTTTGTACTTCTATAAAACCTTGATGGCCAAATGGTAAATCATATTGTGAGATCTGATAACCTTTGGGCAAATCAGGATAGAAATAATTTTTACGGTCAAATTTGGAAAATTGGCTTATAAGACAATTAAGCGCTAATGCTATTTTTATGCACCATTCTATGGCCTGCTTATTGGGATAGGGAAGTGCGCCCGGTAGTCCTAGACACACAGGGCAGGTATGAGTATTTGGTTTTTCTCCAAAATAAAACGCAGCACACCGGCAAAACATTTTGCTTTTTGTTTTGAGTTCTACGTGTACTTCTAGTCCGATGACTGGTGTGTATTTATTATTCATAATGTTCGAGCATAGCGAGAACAACTAATGTCATTCTGAGTGTAACGAAGAATCTTGTTATGGACGAGATCCTTCACTTGCGTTCAGGATGACAATTACAGTGATGGTGTCTCCTTCCAGTAATTAGTTTTCTCTTCATATGCTTGTCCTATTTGAAATAATTTGTTTTCTGAAAAGTGCGGGCCAATTATCTGTAGGCCTACTGGAAGGCCGTTGCTGAACCCTGCAGGAACAGATAGCGCGGGAACACCTGCCATGTTAACGGTAACGGTTAGCGCGTCAGCTAAGTACATAGATAGTGGGTCATTTACCCGCTCACCTAGTTTCCAAGGAAGAGTAGGAGAGACTGGAGTGATCAATGCGTCAACGCCTTCAAATGCTTTTTCAAAGTCCTGTTTAACAAGAGTTCTAACCTGCATAGCTTTTTTGTAATATGCGTCATAGTACCCAGCTGATAGAACATACGTTCCAAGCATAATGCGTCTTTTGGCCTCCTGACCAAATGTATTCCTGTCATTTCCATATCTGATCCCGTCATACCTTGCAAGATTAGAAGACACCTCAGCTGTCTGGATAATATAATAGATTGCAATTCCGTATTCCGTGTGCGGAAGAGATACTTCTACAATTTCAGCACCTAATGCTTCAAAATCTTTCACAGCTTTTTCAAAGACTTCTTTTACTTCTGGTTGTAGGCCTTTTTCAACAAATTCCTTAGGAACTCCAATTTTCATTCCTTTAATGCCTTGTCTTAAGTTTTCTAAATAATTTGGTATATCTTTTGGAGTGAGTGTTGCGTCCATGGAATCTTTTCCTGCTGTAATTTGCAATACTTGAGCGCTGTCAGCTACAGTTTTTGTAAAATGACCTATTGAGTCCAGGCTTGACGCCATTGCAATAATTCCTGACCGTGAAACACGTCCATACGTAGGCTTAAGACCCACTGTATTAGTGAATGAAGCTGGTTGGCGTATGGACCCTCCCGTATCAGTTCCAGTTGCTACTGGTGTAAATCCAGCGGCTACAGATACTCCAGATCCACTACTTGATCCTCCGGGTACATATTCTTTATTCCAAGGATTAAGCGTTACGCCATAGTCTGAATTCTCACCGGATGAGCCATGTGCCCATGCATCATGATTTAATTTTCCTAAAATAATAGCACCAGCCTCCTTGTATTTTGTAACGACCTGCGCGTCTACAGGGGGAACATAATCACGTAATACATTTGAGGCCGCGGTAGTTCTTATGCCGCGCGTCATAAACATGTCTTTAAGACCTACTGGAATTCCAAATAAGGGAAATTTGTTTAATTGTTCTATTGTTAGAATGTTGTCGAGCTCACTGGCTTTTTTAAGGGCTTCATCTTTTGTGATTGTGATAAAGGAATTAAGGGTAGGGTCATGTTTTTCAATTCTTGAAAGATAGGATGAAACCACTTCAGACACGGAAAATTTCTTGGATCTATATCCTTCAAGTATGTCTGTAATTGTTAAATTTGTTATATCCATAATATTTCTGTCATTGCGAGCGAAGCGAAGCAATCTTATTCAAATGAGATCCTTCACTTGCGTATCAGGATGACTGCTTATTCTCGGAAAGAACCGCAGTCACTTTAAACATTCCATTGTGAGTAGTTGTGCCTCCTGAAAGAGCTTCATCTTGCGTGAGGGAATCATCTGAAAAGTTGTCATTAAAAGTGACGTTTTCAAGTCCAGTTACTTGAGACGTGGGAGTAATATCTTTTACATCTAGTGACTCAATCTTTTCAACATATTCTAAAATGCCGCTTAGCTGGGTATCTAGTTTTTCTTCTTCCTCTGGGGTGATGGTTAGATTTGCCAATTTTGCCACTTTTTTAATATCAATCTTCATAGGCTTATTATATGCGTGCGAGCTGTATCTAGCAAGAGGATTAATGTAAAAATCTGCTATAATCTCCACCTATGAGAAACGAAAGAGTTTTGACCCCAGACGCAATAAGAAAAAGAGAGGAGGCACTTGAGATGCTTAGAGATACTAAGGCGTCTGATTTTTTTCAATGGGTACAGGATCGATATACTGGTACACAATTGATGTTTCCAGAAGAAAATCTACCATGCGTTATGCTTCAGGGACCTTGGACAGCGTGGGCAGATCTTGGTGCTAATAACGGAATAGAAGTAAGTTCCAGTATTAGTATTACTGTTGGAATTGAGGAAGGAAAACCATATGTGTCCTATTGCAGACAGCATCGTCAAAGAAGGGGAGAAGAGGAGTTACCTGGAGGTAAACGCGATAAAAGATTAAAAGAAAGTATTATGACAAAGGCAGGACTGCTTACGATTGTAGCTGGGACTATTGAAAGGACTAGCTTATTAAATCCAATGGGTGGAGAAGTAAACGTAACACCAATATATGAAAGAGCGCGCCAGTTAGAGTCGGCTTAAGATAGATGCTTTTGCCTTTAGGGAAAGTGAGTCGTCTAGGCCTTTTAACTTTATTTTTTCTCCAAACTTTTTTTCTAAAGCTTTTTGGATTAACCAATCTGCAAGTTCTGGATTTTTAGGAAGTATAGGTCCGTGCATATATGAACCAATAGAATTTTTATAAAGTATTCCCTCTGTTTTATCTCCCGCCTGGCCTCCATCCAGTCGAGGCTGGTCTCCGTTGTTACCAGAACCTTTTAATATATTTCCAAATGCCATAGATTTGTCTTTTAGGTATGTTCTACCACCATGGTTTTCAAAGCCAACAAGTTGACTGCTAACTCCTGAGAACTGACTTCTAACAAGTATATTTCCAATAAGGCGTTGTGTGCTTTCTCCGGGATTTTGTGTATACATAGGAAAAATATTAAGTCCTGGAAGCTCTTTTCCATCGGCTGTTTTATAAAATTCCCCCAAAAATTGGTATGCACCGCAAATATAAAGTCCGGGAATTTCAGCTTCAATAAGTTTCCTTAAGGCTTCACCTTTTTTCTCAAACAAATCTTTATTTACAATTTCCTGTTGTGTGTCCTGCGCTCCACCCATAAATAGTAAATCACACGACGCAAGGCGAGACTCATTGGTAGCAATAGAAATATGCTCGATTTTTACATCAATTCCTCTCCATTCGCATCTTTTTTGAAGCACTATGATGTTTCCCCTGTCTCCATACGTGGACATGAGTGTAGGATATAGCCAACCAATTGTTAAAGATAATTTGTAATTTTTCATAATTATTTAAAATATTCCAAGCCATTTTTTATACTATCTTTTGCTCTTCTTACTCCACTCATGTGACCCTCACTTCCAGCCCAATCTAAAAGCTCTAGGCTGAGAAGAAGTTTTATAAAATTGAATTTAGCTTCATATGCATTATCAAATAGGTCTTTATTATCATACCCTCCCTGTAACCACGCAAGTTGCTCGGGATTTTCTCCCCAAAAGTCCCACCACGCAAAGTCATGGACCGGAAGGCTTCCTCGAATATTTCCAAAATCGAGAATTCCCGTAACAGTATCTCCATCAACCATGATGTGTTTAGTGCCCACGTCTCCGTGCATAAGAGAAGCATGCTTGGTGTCAAATATAGGTAAATATTGAGTTGCTACGTCAATTGACTGATAGATATATTCAGGTTTAAGATCATTTTTGACCGCAGTTCCTACGTATTTCTCAGGATTTAGGATTATTGAATCGACGTATTCTCCTAAAGTTGCATATTTTGCATTTCCACTCCCATCAACAACGTGAAGAAAACCTTGGGTATTAATACTATGTATTGCAGATAGGTAGTGCCCCGTTTGAGAAAGAACAGATTTCATATATGCAGAGTCATTTTCTTTCCCGGTTTCATTTAAAGGTATACCTGGTATTTTAGAGAGAACGCATAAAAATATTTTTGAGTTTTCAGTTTCTTCTTGACCAATATGGAGAACATCGGCAACTGGTACACCAACTTCTGCGCTTTTTTCCATTGCCCATTGTTCCTTTAAGAAAGGATTTTCAGCCTCTCGGGATATCCTGAGGATTAAATGATTATCGTTTTCAAGCTTGACATCATATACTTCATTTGCCTCGCCTTTTAATAATCTATCTGATGATGAAATGGCGCTATTTGTAACTTTTTTTATAGTTCCATCAAGAATGTGTTGCGGGGTACGAAACCTTGCATGTTTTTCTTCAACAAATTTTTTATAATCAAATGTGCTCATAATATGCTTTTCCCTGTAATTATTTTTCGTGCTTCAAGCATGGCTGAATACGTAGTTAAAACATACAGTGTTTCTGTGTCTATTCGGGATACGGCAGTATTTATGGCTTCTGTAAGATTTTCTATAACTTCAAATTTCTTTATTTCTGCATACTGAATTCTAAGCCCCATGTCATACGCACGGTCACCTGAAATAGTTATGTGCTTGGCATTTTTAAATTCTTCAAATTCTACATCCCAAATCCAAGAAATGTCGCGACCGTCAGGAATTCTGTCATTTAAAAGTAGTAATATGTTTGGGTTTTTATTCTGCTCTAAAATCGCCTGAATACTCTGGTTAAATCCGGTAGGATTTTTGGAAAGCAGCATGAATACTTTTTTATTTTTATATTGTGTGATTTCTTGTCTTCCAAATGCAGGAGCAAATGCTTCTAGTGTTTTTAGAACTTGTTTTTCATCTATTCCGTATGTTTTTTGAAGTAAAAGAGTAGCGGCATTAATATTGTATTTGTTATATATTCCAAACATTGGATTTGGTAAATCTTCAAAAGTTGCTGTTTTCTTATGTTCAAATTTGCACTTCGGACATTTGTAAATTCCCATATGGGAATAAGAGCGCTTTGCGTAATCAAGTTCTGTTCCGCAGTGAGGACAGAATAAAAAGTCTACGTCGTGTGGTGTGTTCATTTTTTTCATGTATTTCTCAGACAGTCCAAAGTAAAAAGCGTGGAGATTGGAATTCTCTCCTATAAAACGCAGCATAGGATCATCACCGTTGGTAACCAGAACTGTGTTTGGAGGAAGTTTTTGAAGGGACGTAAGCCACTTTTTAGCAATACCATTGACCTCGCCATATCGGTCTAATTGATCACGGAAGAGATTTAATAGTAGTATGGAAAGCTTATTTTTTGTTTTGGAAAATTCTGAAAGAAGGAGTGGGAGAGAGCTTTCATCTATTTCAAAAACAGATGTGTCATAATTAATTATTCCACTGAGAGATGAATGTTTTATAAACGTTGAGGTGATTCCATTAATCAAATTGGCGCCCGTTTCATTTCTAAAAACTTTTTTACCTTGAGTTTCTAACACATCTTGGATAAGTTTTGTGGTGGTTGTTTTCCCATTTGTTCCCGCAACTAATACAATTGAAAGATCAGGATTGAGTTTTAAAATATTAGAGATTAAATTTGCATCAATTTTAAGTGCCATGTGTCCCGGCCAGGTAGAACCAGAGCGTTTAAGGATATTTGAAGCTTTTGACACGGACTTCCCGAGGAAGATTTCTTTGCGCATGTAGTTAATTATAGTACAAACGAGACCTTCTTACATGTCCCTGAGGGCTTTGACGCGGGATTCAACTGGAGGATGGGTTGAAAACATATTTACAAGCCATGAAGTTTTGCGGCTCGTGTCAGCCTTAAATGGGTTTTCAAAATAAAGACTTGCTGTAGCTGTATTTGCATGTTTCAATACGTTTCTATCCTCAGCTATTTTAAGCAGTGCGTCAGCGAGTCCATCTGGATAGCGAGTTAAAAGTGCTCCATCAGCGTCAGCTAAAAACTCACGGCGCCTGGAAACTGCCAACTGAATAACAGTGGCCACAATTGGAGCCAGTATTGCCAGTACTAAGGCTACTAAAATAAAAATTCCGTTTCCTTTTTTGTTATCATCTCCACCTCCAAAAAACATGCTTCTGAAAAACACGTCAGACAAAATTGCTAGACTTCCCACAAGTATTGCTACGATACTCATGAGTCTGGTGTCATAATTTTTAACATGGGATAATTCATGTCCTATAACTCCCTCTAACTCTGATTTTTTCAGAAGTGAGAGTATTCCGGTAGTGGCCGCAACTACTGCGTGTTTTGGGTCTCGTCCTGTGGCAAATGCATTGGGAGCTGGATCTTCAATTACGTAGACTTTTGGCATGGGAAGGCCGGATGCAATGCTTAAGTTCTCAACAATAGTATATAGTTCGCGGTAGTCTTCTTTGGATGCTGGCTTTGCATTACTCATGTATAGCACCATCTTGTCAGAATAGTAGTAAGAGATATAGGTGATAACTCCAGAAATGACTAACATGATGCCCGCAAATGAAAGTCCGTATCCCATGGCGCGTCCAATCACATAAGACACCATAAAGAAAAAGAGAATAAACCCGATCATGATAAGCCAGGTTTTTTGTTTGTTAGCACCGATTGAGCTGTATATAGTCATATTTTATTTTCCTTACTTTTTCACCCTGTCTTGCGGTCCTCGTTTTACATTACATAAAAAACTGCGGTCCTTGAGCCAGGTTTTTTGTTTGTTAGCACCGATTGAGCTGTAGATTGTCATAGTAATTGGTGGTTTGTCATTCCGAACTAGTTTGAATCTTAGTGGAGATCCTTCGCTTCCGCGCTCAGGATGACATTGTTAAAATGTCACTTTCACTTCCTTTTTGTCAGCTTCATCAGCTTCAAAGAATTCTTTTTGAGTAAATCCAAACTTTCCGGCAATCATATTAGCTGGAAACATTTGAATTTTTTGGTTATACTCCAAAACGTTTGAATTGTAGAATTGTCTGGAATAAGAAATTTTGTTTTCTGTGTCAGTTAATTCTTCTTGAAGTTGTTTGAAATTATCAGTTGCTTTGAGATCTGGGTAAGCTTCCGCAACAGCAAATAATGACTTCAATGTGTCAGTGAGCATGTTTTCAGCTGCTGCTTTTTGGTGAATATCTGTTGCATTCATGACGGCTGTGCGTGCTTTTGTTACATTTTCAAAAACTTCTTTTTCATGTTTTGCATAACCTTTCACCGTTTCAACCAGATTTGGAATTAAGTCGGTTCTGCGCTTCAATTGAACCTCAATATTGGAAAGTGCATCTTTGATGCGCTCACGCAAAACAACAAGGTTATTGTAAGTTAACCAGAGGTAGAGAGCAATTGCGGCTATTACTACTAAGAATACAATTAGATAAACTGTCATGGTATGTTTGATTGTGTCACATATTATAAAAGAAGTCAAATACTTTTAGTCCGCTTGCGTGGTGAGCCATTTATAGAATTTTTCATAAGGCCAAGAATTTACAATATCTCCCTGTGTACACCATCCACGTCTAGCTACTGCAACACCGTAAAACATATTATCCATATGGGGTATGGCATGGCTGTCTGTGTCAATTACAAATTTAATTCCTTGGTCACGCGCTTCTTTAACTAGTGTATCCGGTAAATCTAGCCGCTCCGGCCAAGCATTTATTTCTAAAGCTTTACTGTGGCTTTTACAAAACTCAAATAGTTTTTTCCAATCTACGTCATACCCAGTACGTGAATTAAGTAGTCTTCCTGTGGGGTGGGCTAAAATTTTTGCCTTAGGATGAGCAAGCCCTTTTAAAATGCGCTCTGTCATTTTGTCCATTGGTGTATTAAAGGAAGAATGTATGGAAACTATAGCGGCATCTACAAGTTCAAGTGACTTATCATCTAGTGCCAGATTTCCTGAGGCTAAAATATCAACTTCAAGTAAATTAATTATTCGAATACTTTTTTTGTACGTATCTTTAAGTTGTTCAATTTTATCTTTTCTTTTTTTGAGAATTTCATATACTTCGGCTTGAGTGTGATTTGAAATACTTGGATTATGTTCTGAAAAAGCTAAGTACTCATATTTTTTAGAGACGGCAACGTCAAGCATCTCTGACATATCAGCATTTCCATAATCATGACTTGAATCAAGTGGATAATTTGAATGAATGTGTAAATCCCCTTTCATATCTTTGAGTTCAATAAGTTTTGGCAGTTTGTGGTTTATGGCAGCCTCGATTTCTCCTGTATTTTCGCGTAGTTCAGGCGGAATCCAATCCATGCCCAAATAATTGTAGAATTTTTCTTCAGTTTTGAACTCAACCAGTTTGTCTTGTTCTTTTTGCAGTTTTATACCCCGTTCAGATAGCGAAAAGTGTTTTTTGAGTGAATATTCACGTAGCGCAACATTATGATGTTTGCTGCCTGTAAAGTGTTGCAATAATGATCCAAACTGTTCCGGAGGAAGTACTAAAAGATCTACATGTTTGCCTCCGCCTATAAGAAGCGAGGCTGTGGTGGGCCCTTTTTCGATAACTCGTTCTTTCGCTGGAAAATTTACAAAATGTTCTATAATGGCTGGTGCGTCTTTTGTGGTTACGGCAATATCTATATCTCCAACAGTGGACACCATGCGTCTCAAGCTTCCCAACGGCTGAGCTTCAATAACATGCTTAGATTTTTTTAAATATGCCAAGACTTCTTGTGACAAAATAAATGCCTTTGGAAGCACCATGCGTCCGGTTTTGGTTGTACCAGCTTTATATTCAGTTATTGCCTGTAGGATATCTGCTTGTGATTTTTTCCCAAATCCTTCTAATTCCGCAATTCTGTTATCTACCGCTAGTTTTTTTATATCTTCTATAACTGTTTTAGGCTCAGTTAATTTAAAGTGAGTCACTAATTTGTACGCTTTCTTAGGGCCAAAGGAGGGTATGTCAAGCAGTGGAAACACGGCAGGCGAAATATCTTTCATGACCTCGCTAAAATGTTCTACATGTCCGGTTTTAAATAATTCCTCAAGTCTCCCTTTAATAGTGGGTCCAATTCCAGGCACTTTTTCAAGCGCATCATGGTCATAAAGAGTTTTTAGTTCTGTACTTGCATGTTCAATGCTGTCTGCTGCTTTTTGGTAGGCAATAATTTGAAATTTATATTTTTTCTCGTCCTTAATTGAATATGAGGCTGCAATATTTCGTAGTAAATGTACTATCTCCTGATTTGTCATGATACCGGTTTATAATAGCAGACTTGTTGCTGGGTGCGCAAATATTTGTTACAATACGAGAGATCAATTAATTCTGAACCTTTAAACAGGTTCAGTTTTTGAATTGGGGTTGTAGCCCTGCCCCGTTTGACGGGGTCAGTTGGTGGTCAACTCTGCTTCACAGAGGCAGAGCGCTTCCCTGTTCATAGGAGGAGGTCGCGGCTGCGCTCTTTTTGCACTTTTTGATTTTTGTTTCTGCGGTATGGGGTTGTAGCTCAGTTGGTTAGAGCGCCTCCCTGTCACGGAGGAGGTCGCGGGTTCGAGTCCCGTCAATCCCGCAGCTACAAATATTAATTGAAAGGTGCAAAAAGCGCGCTCCGTTTGTAAGAGAGCGTGTTCCGTCAATCCCGCATTGGTACGTTTTCTTATAGTTCTGCCTGATTCCTGCTTGATTTTTCAGAAAAATAAAGTATATTAAATATACTGCCTGTAACTGCCATTACTCTGCCTAGTTTTTTCTCGAAATTATTTATTTATTATTCATATGGCACGCAAAACAAAAACACAAAAAAAACAAGTTGCATCCAAAACGCCTCAGACAGACTTTTCAAACAGGCGTGAAATTTTTAATTCTCCAGACTCATATAAAAGCCTTATATACGGAATACTCACAGTTATAGTTTTATTTGTTGTGGGATTTTCTATGGTGCGTCTATTTACCGGAGGACCTAAAGGGTCCGTGGATGATGGAGCCGTGAGTACAGAACAGATTCAAGAAGCGCTTAATAACACTTCTCAGAAAGACTACACAGTGAAAGAAGGAGAAACCTTGTGGAGTATTGCGGAAGATGCATATGGATCAGGGTTTGAGTGGTATAGAATTGCTGAGGCAAATAAAATTACTGATGTAACTAATCTTGAGAAAGGAACAGCGCTTGTTATTCCTGAGGATACACAAAAAGCATCTGAGCAGCCAACTACGTCTGTGAATGACGAACCGGTACAGGTTATAGAAAAATCTACACCGACTCCGGGAGCAGAAATGAATGCGCCAAATGAGGCGTCTGATAAAATTTCAGGCGCAACGTATGTTATTAAAGATGGTGATGACCTATGGGATATAGCAATTCGCGCGTATGGAGACGGATATAAATGGACAGAAATTGCTACAGCTAACAGCATAGAAAATCCTGATATCATTCACCCTGAGAATACTCTGAAACTTCCGAGATAATTAACTCAATCTTCTTTTGTATCGACAAATGAAACAAAAGCTCCCGTCAGATACTTCTAATTCAATTGAAAGTATATGTATAAAAGGGTAGAATAAGGAAACTCCGCGAGGTTAGTACACCGGTAGTATGCTACCTTCCCAAGGTAGAGAAGCGAGTTCAATTCTCGTACCTCGCTCATATTTCCCCTGCAGAAGATGAGATACATCGGTTACACATTGAAGTAAAATAGGTACTTCAAAG
>CAYOTA010000010.1:6171-54761 GCA_964406795.1 uncultured Gammaproteobacteria bacterium | reverse complement strand
TTGAAGTACCTATTTTACTTCAATGTGTAACCGATGTATCTCATCTTCTGCAGAAGTTGCTTCAGTTTTATTTAGGGGATGAAACTCTTTATGAGTTTTTTAACTTTGTTTCCCACACTTCCTCCACCTTTCCCTCCTGGAATCATAGAAAGTACCCCGTCAAACATACCACCTTGCTCTTTTACACTGAAATTACGGCCAAACGCAAGCAATCCTACTGCAGTTGCAAATGATGGATTTTCTACGTCATCTATCAGGCCTGTTAAATACATAGGGCTTCCAACGCGCACCGGCATGGATAGCATTCTTTTGGCCGCTTCAGACACACCTATTGTGCGTGCTCCGCCGCCCGTTACCACAAGCCCTGCGGGTGTTTGGGTTGCAAAACCGGATTTTTTAAGCTCAATCCCAATCATAGTAAACAACTCATTTAATCGAGGTCTTATAATACCGTCAACCAATGTTTTTTTGGAAACTTTTTTGGTTTCTTCCGGAATTTTAAGTTCTGTTAGATCTATCTCATCCCCACTGTCTTCTTCCGGTCCGCCCTTTTTGCCGTATTTTTGGGACAGATATAATTTAATTTTCTCAGCTGACTCAAGTGAAATCCTTAGTCCTATTGCTAAATCATTTGTTATATGCCTGGCTCCAATTGGAATGACTGACGAGTATGAAAGTGCACCATCTACAAATACGCAAATATTTGTTATTCCGGCTCCAATATCAACTACTACAACTCCTAGCTCTTTTTCTGTTTCAGTGAGTACTGACAACGCAGAGGCAAACCCTGAGAATATTAATGCATTAATTCCTGTCCCGGCTTCCTGTTCAAAAACACGGTCAATATTTCTAACACTCGTAGTATTGGCTGTAATGATGTGGGTATCAACTTCAAGCCTCACCCCTGTCATACCAATTGGGTCTTTTATACCACCCTCACCGTCCACCGTGAAAGTTTTAGGTAACACATGAATGATAGTAGCAGTGGATGGAAGAGACACGGCTCCTGCGGCCTCCAGAACACGTGCGACATCTTCTTCACCTATCTCACCCTGGGGCTGGGAAATTGCCACAATTCCTTTGGAATTTTGACTTTCAATGTGCACCCCCGAAACAGACACAAACACACGGCCAATTGAATAACCGGCCATGCGCTCGGCCGCATCAAGTGATGTATTTATGGCAGATGCAGCCTCTTCTATGTCCACAATTTGACCTTTACGAATACCTTTTGAGGGGATTTCTGAAACACCCAGAACGTTAATCGTTTCTTCTTCTACTTTTCCTATAAGAGTAGCTACTTTTGAGGAGCCTATATCTACACCAACAACAATTTGAGCATCACGCATAATATCTTTAATTACAAAAGCTAAACCAAATAAATTTGGCCTCTCTTCAATTTATAGTACAATTGCAAAGATTTTACAAGCACTGATTGAGTTAATACTTTACAACCGGCTTATCATACCGAAGATCTACATACTTCAATTTTTTGGGTTGATTATCAGATGCGATTCGGGATAAAATAAGTGAGAGAAGATCCGCTTGAGCCTTTGCATTAGTATGCAGATCTAAATATGCGTAGGCACCGTTAGATAGGTACACCACAACTGTAGGACTTTCTGTTGCAACACTCATCGTATCAAACTGTATATTTTTAGATTTAAGCTGAGTATTAAATACTGAAAGACTTTGAATACTAGCATTTGGTGCTAATATTTTTTCGTTACTAGACCCAAACGTAGGAAGTATGCTTGGAAAAGCTGCTAACGCGATACAAACTAAAAGAAAAATACAAGAAACCATGAAAATTAACAATTGCCTTCCCGGCTTTCTTATAGAAAACTTTGTTCCGGATCCAATTTTTTTGTGATGAAAATTTCCTACATTACGTTTGGAAGAATGCGTATGTGAAAGACTAAATAACCTTTTTTTCATGTGCGGCAATTAATATTATTGTGCAGATTTTTTGAGCAGCTGATACTTCTTTTTCATGAGGTATCTGTGCTGTCTTTCTTTCAAATACTGCAAGAATCTCATTATACAGTTTTTCAGAAGTTATGTCTTTCTCCTCAATGTACGTCCCAAGTTTTGAATCAGCGTAGAGCTTTGCGTTTTCCAACTGCTCTCCTCCCTGAGCATAATACAAGGGAATTAACACAGCTTTTTTTGAAAGTGTAATCAATTCCTGAACAGTATTAATTCCACTACGTGCTACAAAAATGTCTGTATTCTTATATACCCACCCTATCTGTTTTGAGTTAATAAACTTCAAGACTGTATAATTTTTGGAAAGATTTTGACCTAAAGAGTTTTTAAATTCCAACAACTCATCATAATCCTGAAATTCTTGAGCATCTCCGGTTTGGTGAATTATATGAAATTGGGAAAGTAAAGACTCCATGATATTTTTCATATATACATTTAATCTATGTGAACCAGCACTACCTCCCATAATCGTCAAAATTGGTTTACTTGTTTTTATCTCTAGTGTTTCGTCGACTGAAAAAATTTCAGGACGCAATGGATTTCCTGTTAACACCGTTTTTTCAGAATTAAAATATTTTTCAGAAGACGCATATGATATACAAATTTTTTGTGCAAGTCTGCCAATAATCCTATTTGATAAACCAGCTTTTTGTGTTTGCTCGTGCAAAACAATAGGAATTTTGAGCATGGAAGCCGCCAATGCAACCGGTAACCCCACGTATCCGCCAAATGTTAATACTGCGTCAGGTTTTTCTTTTTTCAAAATGGAAAGTGCTCTCTTTAGTGCATAGGGAAATCTCGCAAGGGAAGGAATTGTGTGACGTGTTACTTTGCGCTGAAGACGTGCGGGGGGAATATCATAAAAAGAAATATGTCTTTCCTGAAACGTTTTATATTCTAAACTTTCAGCCTTATCTGCTTCAAACGTATATTTCCTTCCGATTATTACAATTTCTGCTTTTTTTTGCAATTCTGGCATAACAGCCAAAAGAGGAGATAGATGACCACCGGTTAAAGTAATTTTATGCATGCCTTCTTTTTTCATGTGTTTTTGAACTATACCATGCAATACTGAGCAAAATTCCAATAGATACAAAATTTATGATCATTGACGACCCTCCATACGATATAAAGGGCAAAGGCACACCCGTTAACGGAAAAAGTACGACCTGCGTAGCAAGATTAATTGTTGCCTGAACTCCTATGAATGTTGATATTCCAAATGCTAGAATTTTCCCGAATGAATCCTGCGCGTGAGACGCAATTCCATATCCTAAGAGTATTTGTAGGAAAAAAATAGAGATGAGAAGAACAGACCCTACAAACCCTGCTTCTTCTGCGAAAATAGCAAATATTGAGTCAGTTGTATTTTCGGGAAGATATGCATACTTTTGGACGGAATTTCCAAATCCTACCCCAGTTAAACCACCCGATCCAACTGCAATTAACATCTGCTTTACGTGATACGAGGTGGTAGATAAATCAGAACTATTAAAATTAGCAAACTCTGCAAAACGTGCAGCTCTATATGGAGCCACACCAATAAGCGTTACAAGTGCAACCGCAAAAAGGGCAAAAATTATAACCATTTCTGATATCTTGGCACCCTGAAAAAAATAAACCAAAATTGCTGTTGCAGCAATAACCGTTGTGGTTCCCAAATCAGGCTCAATAACAACTAAAAACATACAGAGACCGAGCAGTAACAGAAAAGCCATGAGTCTTCCCTTTTCCTTAATACTAAACCATGCGGCTAAATAAATGGTAAACGTAATTTTCAAAAGCTCAGATGGCTGCATAACTATAAAACCCAAGTCTATCCATCTATTTGCACCTTTTAAGGATAATCCAATTCCGGGTAAAAACACTGCAATCAAAAGAGCTAGGGTTCCAATGAGCATAGGAAGCGCAAACTTAGCGTAAATCTTGTACGGAATTCTCCACACTAGTAGAGATAATACAACTCCAATCCCAAACCACATACTTTGATTTTTTACGAAATAATATTTATCTCCAATATTTAAAAATGCAGTATAAGAGGAGCTTTCGTATAGTATAAAAATACCAATTCCGGCAAGTGCACAGGTAGTCAAAAATAGGGCAGCTCCAAGTTTTCGCATAGAAGTACGTAAATTAAAGAAATGCTATGTATAATCCAATAACCGCAAATATCAGCCCAAACAGCCAACCTCTCATAACAGTTTTAGGCTCTCCCCATCCTTTTTGAAGAAAGTAAAGATGAAGAGGCGCAACCGGCAAAATTTTGTGCCCCAAATACTTTTTTCCTAAAATTTGAATTAATGATGATAATACCTCTACTACAAAAACCCCACCTATAATTGCCATTGCTGCAGGCTTACCCGTTAACAACCCTATGACACCTAATACTGCACCTAAAGATAAAGACCCCACATCACCTAACCATATACGTGCAGGAAAAATATTAAAATACAAAAACGCTGCTACACTTCCTATTAAAATTGCAATAAATAGTGCTAAAAATGTATCAAGAATTGAACTGGATATAACTAAAAATGCCATCAAGGCAATAAGAAAGACTCCTGAAGATAGCCCATCCAAACCGTCTGTTATATTAAACGCGTTTACAAATGACACTATAACAAATGCCGCAAAGAATATGAAAAATATACCAAGAGGAATTTGACCTATAAAATGAATGTATACAAATGAGTAGCCTAGCTGATAATAAAATACAGCACCTATTATTAAAGCCAAGATCCACTGAACAATAAACTTATATTTAAAAGACAACCCAAAAAACCCTTCAGTTCTCTTATTTAAGATCTTCTTTAAATCATCATAAAACCCTAAGGCTCCATAACCCACAAACGCAAAGAGGAGTACAAATAACTCCCAAAATTTAACCTCTACACTAAACAGTCCCCACGTCCACAAAGTGAGAATTGTAGTGACACCTATTATAAGTAGTCCACCTCCAAAGGGAGTACCCACCTTCCACGCGCTATGTTTATCAAAAATAGGTGTATTTTTGTGAAACATGTCTAATGTTTTTGTATGAAACCGCTGCAGTTTAATTCTGTACAAGAAGTCAATAAAAGGTACCAGCAAAATTGCCGTTAAAACGAAGGAGAGAATAGAAAAACCAAATATTTGCTCCATACTTTTTCTTCAAACATTTTTGGAAAGATCTATGATGAATTATATGCGTAATGACTGAAACAATCAAGCAAATTTACTTTTTTACAATTTTTTTAAATTCTGTGTAGTAAGAAATATCATCCGGAATATTTTCCATAACTGTTGTTCCTGGCCCAATTATTGTATTATTGCCTATAATAATACCTGGCATTGTCCCAACTTTTATACCAATAGAATTATTGCTACCTATCATAGCGCCTAATGACGTTTTGCCGGTTCCCGTTTTTTTGTTTTTTACTAGTGATGAGATCTCGCGTCGGTCAAGACGTACATTGGCAGTATTAAAACCAGCCGCAATTTTAGTATTTTGACCTATAACACTATCTCCTATAAACCCTGAATGTGTAGTTGACCTGTCCATGATTACTGCATTTTTTACTTCCATATTTGCTCCAATAACAACCCCTTCTTCTAGGCTAACACCTTTCCGTAGAATAGCATTATTTCCCACTAGTACGTTTTTCCCGATAAATGCCGGCCCCCGGATCACAACACCTTCCATTATTTCTACCCCGTCTTCTAGTGTCACATCTCCTAATAATTGTACCCCTTTGGAAATTTTTGCATTTTTGGATATGGAGGGCTTTAAGATATTAAGTAAAATATCCTTTGCGTCTAATACATTCCACGGGAATTTGAGCGACAATGTAGGATTTTTTGCATCTACTAAAACCAGCGTGTGATCTTTTGAATAAACAGAGAGTGCATCCTCAAAGGCATATTCATGTTTTGCCGTATTTTGAAGAGTTTTGAAAAATGATTGATTTAAAAGATAAATACCTACTACCCTACTTCCCTTCCCTTTTTCACTTTTTTCACTGATTTTAATCTTGCCGTTCTTTTTAACTATAGAACCAAATTCAGACATATTTTCCTCTTCTCGTGTTAAAACTGCTATGCCTGACTCTTTTTCAACTGATGCTTGCAAGACAGATAATAATTCTATTGCTTCAAAGTGATATGCATTCAAAAGAAAAAAGTGTGAATTGAGTATTTTTTCGCATGTTAATAAAGCGTCTCCCATTCCGAGCGGCTTTTTCTGAACCACAAACTGGATTAATAAATTTTTAAATTTATAGTTTTGAACAATTTGAGATACATCATTCGAGCTCCCTTCAACTATTACCACTTCTTTTATACCGTGCTTTTCAAGTGCTTCAAGTGTGTGGACAATAAGAGGTTTTCCGCATAAGATCAGAAGACTTTTGTGTCCAAATGAATTATATGGGTAAAAGCGGGAAGACCCACCTCCTGCAAGCAAGATAACTTGATTTACTTTTTTCATACAAGATCTTCTTCTACTTTTATCTGAGCGCCAACCTTACGCAATCTATCATCAAAATTTTCATAACCCCTTTCTAAATGTTCAATGCCGTACACAACACTATCTCCCGGTGCTATTAAGGACGCAATAACCAACGTTGCCCCAGCACGTAGATCGGCAATATCTAGTACTGCATTGTGGAGTAGAGAGGGTCCCCAAATTTTAAGACCCTGCTTGTTGTGATTCGTATTGGATTCATCAAAATTGAAATTATAAAACTCCGTAGGCTGCGCGACACCCGGATTAAAAAAGCTTAACTTTGCACCCATTTTTTCAAGTTCTGAAACATATGAAAATCTATTTTCATAAATGGTTTCATGAATAATGCTCTCACCATCTGCTTGAGTCATCAAAACAGACCATGGCCCTTGCCAATCCGTCATAAAGCCGGGATGCGGACGTGTTACCACATCAACTGGCGCAATCTTACCATTAACAAAAAATCGTATTCCTTTATCTGTTTCCTCCCATAGTCCGTTTGCACTTTTATATGCATCCAGGAATGCTTGAATAGTATCAATTTGTACGTTTTTGAGAATTATATTTCCTCCAGTTAAGGCTGACAAAATTGCAAACGTAACCACTTCATTTCTGTCAGGCATAATCTCATATGTAGTCCCATGAAGCTTTTCAACTCCTTCAATCTCAATAACTCGTCCATCAAGACGACTTATTTTAGCACCCATTTTATTTAAGAGATTTATGAGGTCATCAATTTCCAATTCTTCTGCTGCGTTTCGTAAAACAGTTTTTCCTTTTGCTAACACTGCAGCTAGAATAAGCGTTTCTGTACCTGTATGGGTATTTTTTTCAAATGTATATTCTGTTCCGACAAGTTTATTTGTGACGGCTGCATGAAAATATCCATCTTCGCTCTTGTAATTGATATGTGCGCCCATTCTCTCAAGCCCCTCAACGTGGCGTTCTATTGGACGCGCGCCTAGCCTGCAACCACCTGGATTAGGAACAGTTGCACGTCCCATTCGGGCCAATAAAGGTCCAAGAAACATAGTAGATGTTCTACTTTTTGCACCAGCTGACAATGGGATTTCTGATGTCTTAAAATTCTTAAACTGAATAGTGAGTGTTTGGTTTTTATATGACATTTGCGCACCCAACTCTACAGCGACATCGAGTGCTACGGTGACGTCGGAAATATGAGGAACATTTTTAATTATTACTTCGTCCTCTGTTAATGAAGCGGCAACAATAGCCTTACTGACCACATTTTTAGAGCCCGAAATTACAATTTCTCCAGACAGCTCTTTTCCCCCGTTAATAATGTATTTTTTCATGAATTATTTTTCTACCAGGTCATAAGAAAGTTTGTATATATCTCCTGCGCCCAATGTTACGAGCACATACTCCTCTGAGCCAAAATGTGACTGTATGTATTCTATCACAGGTTGCCTATCTTGAGAGGAAAAATAGGGAGAATTTTCTGTCTCTGTTCTCCTGTCAGGTAAAAATACTGCGCTAACGCCAAGCTTTCTAAACCCATCTTCAATATGTTTATAGAGCTGTGAATAATCCAACTCCCCTTCGCGCTTTGATGTAAAAATAGGAAGAAAAATAACCTCATCTGCAGATGAAAAAGCATTTACAAATTCATTTTTTAGGCTTTCGGTGCGTGTTATGGTATGCGGTTGAAACATAGCAATAATTTTTTTGTTTGGAAATGCGCGCTTTATGGCCATTAACGTTTTTTCTATTTCATCAGGATGATGAGCGTAGTCATCCAGAACAATCATCCCTGATTTTGTTGTGCCTACCTCTTCTTGTCTTCTTTTTGTGCCTTTAAAATCCTTAATCGCCTCAATGATTTCACCACTGCTTATTCCAAGATAATCAAGTAATGATATTACTGATAGTACGTTTTTTGCGTTATAAAAGCCCGGTATTGAGAGTTTAAATTCTCCAAATAACTCGCCCTTTTTATATACTTCAAATACACTACCCAAACCTTCTTCTTTAAAATTTTTGATAGTAAAGATACATGCTTCCCCTTCTCCATATGTAATCACCTCAACATCTTTTCTTTCTGTATGTATCAAACTAAGAATTTCCAAAACATTTTTGTCATCCCCATTAGCTATAAGCACTCCGTTTTCCAAGATGTTTTCTAAGCAAAATTTTTTGAATGTGCGGATCACTTCAGACAAATCTTTGTATACATCTGGATGGTCAAAGTCTATATTATTTACTATGGCTATTTTTGGAAATTGGTATAAAAATTTGACAGTATTATCTATTTTGACATCTGAAACAAATTCGTCTGCTTCTGCTACAAAATAGTCACCGTTACCAAAGTGTCCCGCGTACATAGCTGGAAATATTTCACTTGTACCAACTGTATACGTGGGGTCCAGACTTACATGTGCAAGTGCATAAGAAGCGAAGGCCGAAATGGTGGTCTTTCCGTGACAACCTAACACAGAAATCCCATCAAATTTACGCTGGAAAAGGTCACCTTTCATAAAATATCCAACTGCTTGACCATGAGTTAAAATAGAAACGTTTCGGCGTGCGGCATACACACATTGAGGATTTGAAAGGCCATTGTGAGCTGCTGTAGTTATAACCAACATGTCACCAAAGTTGCCCTGTGAAAAAACGTCAAGATACGATTCGTCAAACCCATTATCAATATGTATCCCAAATTTTTGGAGAACTGAATCAGTGAGGAATTCTTCAGACACATCAGATCCTACCACACTAAATCCCGCTTGTTTTGCAATAAGAGCCAAACCTACCATTCCAACCCCTTTAATTCCTACAAAATATATCTTTTTAATATTCTGCGAGTTTGGTAAATTGATGTCATTCATACTGAATATTATACCCTTTACGCATATGAGTTCTCAATCAGTGTGATATAATTCTTGCAATGGATCTTTCAAAATTACCCCTGTATTCAGTTAACGAGCAAAATAAAGTTGGAGACAGAATATATAAAACCAAAATAGACGGACTTTTTTATATTTCTACGCAAGTATTTGAAGATAACAGAGGTTTTTACCGTGAGATTGCTATAGTGCCTGATTTGGATACAGTGAGAGGCGAGGTATTTCAGGTCAAACAGCTAAATCACTCCAACTCCAAACAAAATGTTATCAGAGGAATTCATGCAGAACATTGGAATAAATTAATTACAATTACGCATGGTGTATGTCTTTGTGTTTTAGTTGATATTCGTCCGGAGTCTCCAACATTTCTTGAAAAAGAATACTTCCTGTTGGGCTACGGCTCACAAAACCCACTTCCCGGTGCAATATTTGTAACACAGGGTATTGGAAACTCATTTTTAACCGTGGAAGGACCGTCAGAATATTTCTATGCTGTTGACTCACTGTACCGAGAACGTGATAAAAGTGGAGATCAAGCTATTTCTTTGTTTGATGCAGATTTGCAAATTGAATGGCCAATTTCGCAAGAAAACATGATAATTTCAGACCGTGACTTACAATCCAAATCACTCCGAGAGCTTTACCCAGACAAGTTCAAATAACAGCAGTCTTGAATCAGACACTACAATCTCTTATTGGGGAGCCTAAGGAAACACCTGCTGTTAGAATAGTAAATTCTTTCTTCTTTCAAACTCTTCTTCATTAATTAAACCTTCTTGCAGTAATTTTATTAGTTTTTCTGATTCATCAATTAATCTATAGCTTTCGGCAATTGCATTCTCCTCTCGTGGCGTAACTCCAAGACCTTTTCTTCTAGATTCATATAGGTTCATGTATTTCCTTCCTTCTGATATAAATAACTCGCGAAGCTCTGGTTTTAATAAATGCTCAGGCTCTTTTTCCCATCTAAATATTGAGAGTGGCTTTTCAATAAAACCCATTTTGTACTTTTCGCTGATCCTATTCCACATATCTGTATCTTCATGTATTTTGAGACTCTCATCAAACAACCCAACTTCATCAAAAACTGATTTTCTAACCATAACAGCCGAAGCATGAATAGGGGCCTGATTAGTTATAAACCCAGGAAGATCAAATTTTTCTTTTTGCTCGAAGCTTGTATTGGATGCATCAAAGCGGGTATTATCTAACATCGTTCCATGAGATTCAATGTATTGGTCAACATAAACGAGTGGGACATCTGAATGAGTATCTAAATATTCAATCTGTGCCTCAAGAATGCCAGGAAGCCATAAATCATCCGAGTCAAGAAATGCTATATACTTCCCCGTGGCTGTTCTAATACCCTCATTTCTAGCAGATGCTACACCAGCATTTTCTTTTTGAACAATTCTTATAGGTAAGTCTAATGACTCCAGGTATTCTTTTGTCCCATCTGTTGATCCATCATCTACCACTATCACTTCATAATTTATAGGCTCTTGCTTTAAGACACTGTCAATTGCATCATTTACAATATTTTTACGATTATGGGTAGGAATAACAACGCTTACTTGAGGATTCATAGCATAATTGTATCATTTAGACTTTCAATTCTGTTCGAGCTTTTGTTACTTTGTGGGGGGGATTCCGTAGTAATTTATGATATCGCGTGCGGCTGCAAAAAATATAGGAGCTGCTGTTTCTGCTCCGTAAATAGAGGTTTTAGGCTTGTGCACTACCGCTAACATGGTTATCTTCGGATCTTCTGCAGGGAAAAATCCCACAAAGGACGTAATAGTTTCATTAGGATTATAATTACCAGCTACAGGAATTTGTGCAGTTCCTGTTTTTCCGGCAATTGAATAACCGGGCATCTTCACCCATTGTGCCTCACCTTTTTCAACTGCGTTTACCATCATCCATGTCATAACACTGGCAGTTGAATCTTTAATAACCTTTCTTACTTCCTGAGGCTTTATGGGAATTACTTTTCCATCAGTCTGGGTAATTTTCTCAACAATATAGGGCTTCATCAACTTACCATCGTTCGCAATTGCATTAATCGCGCTAACCAATTGTAATGGAGTTATTGAAATTCCCTGGCCAAACGTTGCGGTTGCCAAATCTATTTCACTCCATGTATCCCGCAGCTCTCCGCTCACCTCACCTTGCAAGTCTACCCCCGTTACGTCCCCTATTCCAAATCGCCGCATATATGACAATAAATTCTTCTCACCCAACTTTTTTCCTGTAAAAACCATGCCTGTATTATCAGAGCGTTGAATGACTTCGGTCATTGTAGCGTTTGGATAATATTTACTATTCCACGTTTTTATATTGTACTCCCCTATAGGTACTGGTCCTGCACAAATAGTACATATTGTATTTGGCTTTACAAGACCCATATCTATAGCAGCTGCCATAACTAACGGCTTAAAAGTCGAGCCGGGTTCATACAAGTCAGAGATAGCAGGATTTTTTAAAGAGGTTTGGGGAAACTCATAATAAATCTGCGGATTAAAATTTGGAACAGAACTCATACCCAGTATTTTTCCGGTTTTGGTATCCAGAGCTATGAGACTTCCACCGTCAGCCTCGTATTTTACGACACCTTCTTTTAATCGTTTATCCAAAATGTATTGAATAGTCCTATCAATAGATAGGGTTATAGAGCGTCCATCAATCTTTTTTTCTTCTCTAATGTCATTAACAACCGGATTTCCAAGCGCGTCTTTTACTACATACAGACTCCCATTCCTCCCCTGCATTTGAAAATTGTAATATCCTTCCAATCCAAAGAAACCTTGATTACTGCCTCCTTGATCTTTACCCAAAAATCCAACCAAGTGGGCCGCCATAGAGGCTTCTGGATAATATCTATCACTTTGCTCTTGAAAACCTAAGCCTTCTAACTTAAGTTTTTCAATTTCTCGCTTTTTTGTATCTGATAATCTGGAGGCAACATTTACCCAAAATAGGTCGTAGTCAAGTCGCGCGCTGACAGATGCCTCATCCATTTCCAAAATAGGAGCTAGTAGCTTTGTATAGGAACTTTTATTATCAATAACTTTGGGGTTTGCATAAAGTAAATATGTTATCTTGTTGGTTGCTAAAGGAAAGCCATCTTGGGACAAAATCTCACCTCTAATTGCTTGAATGGGAAGCCTATCTGAACTTTGTTTAATCCCAATCTCTCGCAGATCTTGGGCGCGTGCTACCTGCCAATAAAATAGGCGACCAACGATAAGCAGGTATAAAACCACAAAAAAAATCAAAGCTATAAGAAGCCGAAATCTAGTTGAACTTGTGGAATTAGCTATCATTTCTTACTCAACACGCGCAACTTTTACGGGAGTCTTAATCATGATTGCATTGTCGCGAGTGTCGTTAAACCCTAACTCAGCTGCCCTAGACGATATATACTCAAATGAAGAATATCTAAGAAGCTCGGTCTTAAGACTGGTTGTTTTTTCATCTAATTCTTGAATTTCCTGTCTGATAATTGCTACCTCTATGCTTGTTTCAGCAACTTTATTTGAAAGATAAATATTCACACCCTCCAAAATAAGTGTTGTAATTAGTAAGCAAAAAATTACGAATTTTATAGTTTTTTTCATTTCTTATAAGCTTCCTGTCCTTCTATGTCTGTTTTAGAAAAAATATGTTGAGCCTGCCTGTCGGCAGACAGGGCTCCGATTTAATCGGAGTTGAACATATTTTTCCTATTTTTTCTCAAATACCCGTAACTTCGCGCTCCGTGCTCGAGGATTTTGTGATATCTCACCAGTATCTGCAGTAACAGGTTTTTTGGTTATTGTGCTACCTAGATTTTCTATTTCCCAATTACTAAATTGTTGTTTTACGATCCGATCCTCGAGCGAATGAAATGAAATAACACATATCCTTCCCTTGTGATCCAGTATATTGAATGCTCCTCTTAATCCCTCTTTTATGCTGTCCAGTTCTGTATTTACCTCTATTCTTATTGCCTGAAAAATTTTTGTAGCCGGATGATATTGTCCAGATTTTTTTATTACCTGCTCAATAACATCTACCAATTCCTTTGTTGTGTTAATCTTTTGTTTTCCGCGTGAAACTACAATTTCTTCGGCAACTACTACAGCGTTCTCATCTTCCCCGTATCTAGTAAAAATATTAGTCAACTCTTCTGCGGAATAGCCATTTACCACTTCCCATGCCGAAAGATTAGTATGTTGATCCATTCTCATATCCAGTCTTTCATTCCCTTTTATACTAAATCCCCGTTCTAGTGTGTCCAACTGGTAAGATGAAACGCCTAAGTCAAACAGAACACCGGAAACACTTTCAAATCCATTTGTTTTTGACAGTTCTTCTATGTTCCGAAAGTTACCGTGTGCTAGCTGCAACCTTCCATCGGCTATCTCTTCTTCCATTTTTGACGTAACAAATTCCAAAGCATCTTGGTCTTGATCAATTCCTAATACTCGTCCACCTTTTTTTATTATTTCCTGCGTGTGTCCTGCACCACCCAATGTTCCATCAACATACAAAGCCAAAGGCTTTATATGGAGTAATTCAATAACTTGTTGTAAAAGTGCTGGTATGTGTCTAAACTCACTCATTTCTATGTAAATTTTGTGTGATACGTGTATAGTGTTTCAGTGCGGTTTCTCTTATTTGTAATTCGCGCATCTTCCCGTAGTTCTGGTATGTATCAAAATCCCATAACTCAATTCTTTCGGAAACACCCACAAACACTGCTTTACTCTTAATATTTGCAAAATCTCTTAATTCCTGTGTCAATACAAACCTGTTCTTTAAATCAAGCGTAACTTCCTGCGCATTTCCGTAAAGAAATCTTTCTAGGTCACGCACCTCCGGAAGCAAACTTGATGTGTCTTTTATAATCTCGTCAAGCACTGTTTGAGCCGTATCATGCGGAAGAAGTACTAAAGATCTCTCAAACCAAGTCGTTATTGTATATTTTTCGCCACTCTGTTGCCTAAATTTACTTGGAAAACTAATCTGATTTTTCTTTGTACAAATTGAAATCTGGAAACCTAAATACATGTGCTCATTATATGAAACCAGTGTATAAAATTCTATATCTAAATATATTAGATCTCCTACTTCTTCCTATTTTTAAGGTACTATATAGTTATAGTGAACTTTTCACGGCCTGTCAATACCACAATGCATACAATATGGATCAAAGAGACGCAAAACACTAAATGTATGGGATCAAACTATAGCAAGGTGAAATCCGTGAAAATATTTAAAAAAAGAGAGGAGTTATTCAAGAGGAACGGTAGTTTCAATTCCGCCTACTTCACCGTTCGCAAAGTTTACACGAATATTAAATGTTATCTCACTTACAACTTTATCGTATTTACACACATTTCTAGAACATGTTCCAAGATCAATATCTTTGGAAACTTCTGACTTGCCATTTGTGTCAAGAGTACCGGTTACTCCTCGTGTGGCCACAAAATCCTGGCCGTCTTCCGATACCTCTGCATCATAAGAAACGTCATACTCAATTGAGGAAATTCCATCAATTTTTGAGGCTACTAATTGAATTATCTTATTGTCTTGTGTGATAGACAATTCTAGACCAATATCTTCCGGCTTAAGTGGTTTTACATTTGAGACCTCTTCTATAACAGTTTCAGGAGTTGCACTACTTCTTGACTGCATGAAAATAAATCCACTAACACCCAACACAAGGATTACAATAATTCCAATTAACACTATTTTATTTTTTTGTAGGTTTTTCATGGTCGTGATTTTTTGTATGTAATAATTGTGTCTACCCACTTCCCAGTTGCATTTCCAACTGACCTAAACTCGCCGTATCTTGGAATTGAAGGTCTCTTTAAATAAGCTTTTTTCCTTTCAGTAAATGTTTCACTCTCTGAGATTGCACGCATATTATCGTGCTGCATTCCACTAGCATTAGGAAACTCTCCTTCTGGTCTACGCATAATTTAATAAATTCAAAGGCGATATTAGAGTACTATATCTCTAATTTTAATTACAAGTATACAAAATGCATCATGCTAATCTGCTTGATACATAATTAATAAGTTCGCCAATTACAACTCTTTCCTGAGATGCAGTATCGCGCTCTCGTACAGTCACCGTATTATCTTCTAATGTTTGAAAATCTACAGTAATACAAAATGGCGTTCCCACCTCATCTTGAGACAAATAACGCTTCCCTATATTTCCCCTAGAATCCATTACCACAAATCCGGAAATATGCTCTTTAAGGGTTGTATATACCTCACTTGCTTTACTTACTAATTCTTCCTTGTTTGAGAGAAGCGGAAATACTGCAGCTTTTATAGGTGCTAAACGGGGCGAAATTTTTAAAACAGTTCTATTTTCTTCCTCTGTATATGCATCGCATAAAGTCATCAAGAAAAGTCTGTCCACTCCTACCGCCGGCTCTATAACATGAGGCAGAATTTTGCGTCCGCTTTGTGAATCCACAACACGCAATTCCTTACCTGAATGCTTCTCATGTTGAGACAAATCGTAATCAGTTCTGTACGCTAACCCCCATAACTCTTTGAATCCAAAGGGATACTGATACTCCAAATCTTCAGTTCTTTTACTATAAAATGATCGCTCTTCATCAGTATGAGGTCTCCAGCGCAAATTCTCTTTTTGAATTCCAAGTTTATTTGTCACAAAAGAAAACATTTGAGACTTCCAGTCTTCAAAAAGATTTTGCCAATCCGCATCTTCCGGATCAAAGAAATATTCTATTTCTGCCTGTTCAAAAACTAATGTTCTAAAAACAGAATTTCCAGGAGTTATTTCATTTCTAAATGACTTTCCTATTTGCGCAATTCCAAAAGGCAATTTGACCCGAGATGAATCAAGAACATTTTTAAAGTTAACAAACATCCCCTGAGCAGTTTCTCCTCTGAGATATGCTAATGCCTGATCCCCTTCTACAATCCCCATGTGTACTGGGAATAAAAGATTAAACTTACGTACTGGCGTCCAGGAAGTTTTGCCGCATTTAGGGCATTTTATTGAGTTTTCAACTACTATTTTTGAAAGCTCTTCGTCACTCAGTCCTTCTACCTTCTGATCCAGAGCGTCTTCAATAAGATGATCAGCCCTCATACGTGCCTTGCAGTTTTTGCAGTCAATTAACGCATCGGCAAATCCGCCAACATGTCCTGAGGCCTTCCAAATATCCTGATGTGAAATGAGGCTGGCATCCAACCCTACCATATCGTGTCTTTTGTGAACAAACGTATCCCACCAAAGGTTTCTTATGTTTCGCATCAGCTCAACACCCATTGGACCATAATCATATGTGTTGGCGAGGCCACCGTACAGCTCAGATCCAGGGAAAATAAATCCGCGACGCTTGGCAAGGGATACAACTTTTTCAAATTTTTGGTCCATAGGGGAAGTATACCAAAGAAGATGGAAAAAAGGAATTACGCTCTGAAATATTCTGAAGACTTTAGTTTTCTCTCCATAACACTTTCCGTAAACCGTTGGACGTCTGTTGCATCCACAAACGCGTGACGTGCATCCCAATAACCAAGTGACGACAGTAATTTAATCTGGAAAGACTGCATGGCAAATTGAGATTTTTCAGACGTTAAGTCACCCAATGTTATTTCAATAAGTCTAAATATATCTTCTTGCTTTTGATTTGCCGGACACAATACAGAAACTAATTCACATATCGCAAACAACACCTTGAGCTGATCAAGTGTATTTTTAAGTGATGTGTGGGTTTTAATTAGCTGAACTTCAGTTAAAACAAGTCTGCTATTTTGAGTTTTTCCAACAGCTTGAAATGAAATCTTGTTTAATAGTTCTAGTTGAGGCGCACGTTTAGAGGAGAGCTTGCGGATCCCCTTGGCCAAGACATCAATCTTTCCGTTGTTTTGAGTTAAAATCGTGATATATTTATCCGCTTCTTGGGTATTGAAACGTCTGATAACATATCCCGTATCTTTTATAAAATACATTATTTGACAGGGATGGACAGTTCTTTATCAGTTGTGAGAGTAAAAAATTCAAACTTCTTGCCGTTTACATATACCTCATATGGCACTCCGTCAGTTCCCGGCTGTTTTTGAATTAAGAATGGAAGTGTTTTTGATGTAACTTTAAACGGAAGAGTGTAGGTATATGTCATCTCTGCTTTTCCTAGCGGATTAACAGTTAAGAATGACTCAAAATATGATTTGCCCAATTCTTCCTTTGTTTCAACTTTTACCTGAGATCCTTTAGATGTCTCGAGTTTAGTACCTTTTGGTACATATACACGCTGGAAATTGCGCAATGTAGCATTTAAGCACAATCCGCCGGTCTCCAAATTACAATCTGAGTATGCTTGAGGATTTTTATAGGCTATGGTAAGTGTTTGTGAAATTTCGCCTGAAGATTTAATATTGAGATCAACCCGTACTGCCTGTTTTACAAAAAGGTTTGACTTTGCTCCTCCAAAGTTAGCATCGTTAATATAGAGATAGTTTCCATCAAATGCCCGTACACGGCCGCCCCAATTAAGTGCCTCTATGCCGCGTTGAGCATCTTTATTAAATAGGTAGAACAATACGTGCTTTTCATTAGCATCCTGAATTCCAGCTTGGGTTAAGCGTCCCCAATATTCCTTAGGTGAAGAAGAAAGAGCTTTTTGCATAATTGCAAAGATCAATTCTGCAAGTAGGCCTTTTCTGTTGGATTTTACATAATTTACAGGACGTGTGATTTCATTTTCTAGCTGATATACAACCTGAGGACAATTACAACGTGGATCATTTTTTGAATTAAACTTTAAACCTCCCGCCTCAACTTCACCTAAAATATCAAGAATAGAAACCAGAAAATATGTATCGATTCCTATAATCCCATCAATTGGAGTTTTCTCAGAAGATGTCTCATACATGTCATTAAACACCTTCATGGACTCTACAAAGTCAGGGGAAAGATTACTATCGCGGATGTTAAAGGTTGTTACTTTGGGAAGATACTTAGCTATAATTTCAGGCGCTTTTGCTGGAGATGGAAGAGAGTCATCTAATGAATAAATATCCCCTGCGCGGTCAACCTTTATAACACCCTTGTCAATTCTAAAAATAGCATAGAATGTAATAAATCCTCCCGTAGGCCGTAATTCTTTGTCATTTTGGAACACAACTAAATACTTCTTTTCTTCTTTCTCACCAAGCAAATCAGGAATAAGCTTTATAAGCGGTTTTCCATCTTCTACAGCAACAACTGCGCCCTGGGTTAAGGCTTTAAGCTCCACCAATTGGTCTCGGACTTTCTTTAACTTCCAAACTGATGGGTATCTGTTAGGATTTACTTTGTTTACTTTGTCTTCTGCCGCTTTAAGTTCTGCTTCAATTGTATCAATTTGCGGAACTACCTTACCCAATGACTGAATTGCCAAACTTATACGCTCTTCGGCTGAACCGGCAGCAAAACTCTTTTCACCTTTCAATCCCAATACATCTGCGTAGGGTATTAATGAATCTGTGGTTATAATAGCCGCATTTACTCCGTGAGCTGAGGCATCTACTAAATTCTTAACATCATTATAATAACCTCCTAAAAACGGAATGTATCCAGCAAAAGCTATTGGTGCCAGATCTTTTTGGAGAATGGTAACGTTTTGCTTTGTTTTAACGAATTCATCTTTCGCCAAAACTACATTTTGAGCTTTCACTGCATCATATGCAATTTTAGCCTGTGCGTATGTTTTTTGAGCATCTTTGAGAAAAATAAATGTATTAAATCCTACATAAACAGTTACTAAAACAAGCACTGCCACAATTCCCCAAATTATTTTTGCTCTTCTTGATTTAAAAAGTGATATTTTTTTTCTTTTCATATGGGATACGTTAGTGTCTTTTTGAATATGCTTATCTGAAACTTTACTAACGTCTATTTTTTGAAATCCAGTATTTTCCACAGTATATAAACACGTAACAGTTAATTAAAACACAAATTTAAATCAAAAATCAAGTTGACAAGCGTCAATATGCACTACATGGCTCCTTTAGCAGAAAACATTGCCTGAGGGGTTTTTCCAATAATATACACATCGTAAAATAATGACCGGCGTTTCGCATACACAGCGTCCATTTTAATTCGCTTATCAAAGTTAATTTCCGAACGACCGGAAACCTGCCAAAGACCTGTAATTCCAGGCTTTACAGATAACACAATTTTTACTGAGTCTTTTGTTTGAGGATACTTTTTCTGTTGATAATTTAGTTCATCAGGATAATATGCGCGTGGACCCACTAAGCTCATATCACCTTTAAGAACATTTAAGAATTGTGGAATTTCGTCAAGTGAATATTTACGAATAAAATGCCCGACTCGTGTTACTCTTGGGTCATGCTTTAACTTAAACCCACTTTTTTTGTACTCCTCATATAACGTTTTATATTTTGGGTCACCTGAGAGGATTTCATAAGCATTTTGCACCATAGATCTAAACTTATACATTCTAAAAAGCTTTCCGTCCTTTCCAACACGCATTGGAGTATCTGCAAATATTGGACCTGGTGAATCTAATTTAATAGCAATTGACGTAAGTAAAATTATGGGAGAGAAAAAAATAAGCAGAACAATTGACGAAAAAATATCAATTAGCCTTTTGAGAAGATTATAAAACATAATTAAACTAGGTTAGATGCTCATGTTCTGTCCCAGCCAGGCTTTCAACAAGCTTTTTAATTTTTGGAACTGAATTCTTGGGACAAATTAAAACTACATCCTCTGTATTTATAACCAGGAATTCTGACAGATCAATTCCAACGACCATCTGATTAGTATAATTAAACACCAAACTGTCCCTGGATCCTTCAAGCATAGTTTTTCCTTTTGTCACATTTTCGTCAGCGGTTTCAGACAATGCTTCCTTTAATTGCTCCCACGCTCCTATATCCGACCATCCAAAATCAGCACCAATCACATACCCATCCCCACTTCCCATTTTCTCCAAAATGAGATTGTCAAAAGAGATTTTTTCAAAGTTCGGAAATATTTCAGCCAAGGTTTCCTCATACCTATCTGTCCCCCATGCATCCTGAATTTGAAGCAATCCCTCATACATCTCCCCTGCATATTTTTTGTATAGTCCCATTAAAAATGCAGGTGTTGTCACAAAATATCCTGGGTTCCAAGCATGACTCTCACTTGCATGAAACGCATTTGCAGACTCTAAGGAAGGTCTATAGTGAAGACTTTTAAATTCATAGAGAGGAAGCGCGTTTACTTCCTTTATTTTTTCTCCATACTCAATCCACCCCAAGTTTTGAGTTGCTAATCGTGACTTCTGGCCAATAAATATTATTTTATTTTTATCCTGGGATAAAACTTGTGCCCCGGCCAAAAGTATATTTCTAAACAACTCTTCATTTTTTACAAGATGGTCGCTCCATAATATGGTAAATGGTTCATCTGGGGAAATTTTTTCAAGAATTGCTGCAACCAATCCTACAGCCGCACCCACATCCCGCATCTCAGGCTCTAGAATAAAGTTACTTGAAGGAAGCTGAGATAACTGCTTTTTGAGTATCTCACCATACCGTTCACCGGACGAAACAAAAATGTCTTCCGGACTAATGATAGGAGATATTCTATCAACAGCTAATTGCAATGTTGATTTGTCCCCTACTATTTTCTCAAATTGTTTAGGAGTACTTTTTCTGGACAATGGCCAAAGCCTTGTACCAACTCCTCCTCCAAAGATGACTGCTTTCATAATATGTGTTTTTTTATTGCTGAAATAAATTTATTTTTATTAAATCTTTTTGAATTTTCTATGCAATCTTTAGTATTATACCTCTTATTATTGAACTTTTTCAATGCATTCACAAGTGATATGACTGAAGGTGTATCAAAAAACTCTCCGGTTTTTCCCTCAATAATTATTTCTGTTGCGCCCCCATCCCTATACGCGATTACCGGCTTTCCATATGCCTGAGCTTCTACCATAACTAACCCAAAATCCTCTATCCCAGGAAATATAAGTGCCTTTGAACGTGCATAATAGTCAGAAAGTGTTGTATCGTCAACTTTCCCTACTATCTCGACTGTATCTCCCGCAATGCTTTTTAAATAAGATGTGTCACCCTCACCCACAACTTTTAACTGAAATTTAAGTTTATTCGCTGCTTTTATTGCCAGCTCTACTCTTTTATGTGGTGTAAATTGTGATAGTCTTGAAACTACCAGAAAGTATCCTTCACTTCTCTTTTTAAGTTTAGGAACGCGTAAAAAAAGCGGTGGAAAAACTATCTCGCTGTCCCTCTTATAATATTTATTCACACGTTCTTGTACGGTTTTAGAAATTGATATGAAAACATCTGGGCGCGCTGCAGCTGTCTCATCCCAACGCCTCAAATACCAAACCAACGGATAGGTTACATATCTAAAGATTTTATTTTTAAAATACATATCATATCCGCTCCACAGGTAGCGTGTTGGCGTCAAGCAGATACAAATATGTTTTGTTTTAGAACCCGTCACAATTCCCTTTGCTCCTTCCGACGTAAGTGAAATAACATAATCAAATCTTCTAAAATCAAACTGCTCAAAGGCAAACGGCATGAATAATGCAAAAAATTCATGATGGCGACGCGCAAAAGGAATTTTTTCCAAAAATGATGTTTTTATGTGTAAGTCATGTGCCCATACAGCGGTTGAGGGGTCGTAGACTGACGTATATACCGGGGCTTCGGGAAATATATCGTGAAGCAGTAAGAGGATGCGTTCTGCACCACCCCATTTATTAATTCTGTCATAAACTAGTGCGACTCGGGGCTTTCTAGAGGTCTTTTTTGTCATGTGAAAGCATTCTACAGGCAGGATTCATACACGTCAATTGTCTCTTTTGTCATCTTCTCCCATGAAAACTTGCCTGCACGCGTCAAACCTGCAGATATTCTCTCGTCCCGTGTGCCTTTGTTCATACCAGCTACTGTCTCCATTGCTGATGTTAAAGTTAATACGTCTTCAGGATCAAAATAGATTGCTGACTCTCCTGCAACTTCCTGCAAGGATGGAATTGCCGAACATGCAACAATACTCCCAAGACTTAACGCCTCAAGTACGGTTAAACCAAACCCCTCCATAAGGGACGGTGCTATTGTTGCTTCCGAATTTTTGTATAATTTAGCCAAATCCATATCTGTAACATATCCCATAAATTCTATTTTTGAATTATGAATTTTGTGTATTAACCGCTCATAAAAGAAATCTTTTTTTCCTACTAAACGCAATTTATATTCTGGGTGCTTTTCGGAAAAGATCAAGAAGGCTTCAATAAGCCTCTCAACATTCTTGTGAGGATACGCATTGCCTACATATAAAAAATATGGATGCTTTTCAGAAAATATATTTGGCTTAAAATCTAAAATAGTTTTATCTATTCCCTCCGGTGTTACTTCAATTTTTTGAGCAGGAACCGAATAATGACTCAAAATTTCTTGTTTGGTTGCAAGTGAAGGCGCTAATATTTTTCTTGAGTTTTTAATTGCGCTTTTGAGTACGTATGAGTAACCAATTTTTTTTACAAAATAAATAGGACGTGGAAGTGTTGTTGCGCGTCCTGTTGAAAAATTATTAATAATTAAATCATGCACCGTTACAACAAACGGTTTCTTATACATAACTGGTACGGAAAAATAAGGAAAATGCATGAGATCAAGATTATATTTATTTAGTAAGGAAGGAAACTCAATCTGTTCAGATGCTGAATGCCAATGTATATCAGCTTTAATTATTTGGAAATTCTCTGATTTTAATATAAGGCGTTTAATGTCATTAAAATCTTTTGAGCAAGCAAAAAGAATATACTCGTGACCGGAGTCAGTTCGAATTAAATTTTCAACTAAATTTCTTATGTACCTACCGATTCCTGTTTCATTCCAAAGCCTCACATCAATCCCTATTTTTTTTGCATCCATATCTATACGTTAATTATCGTTGATTTTATGGTATTTATCAATACAACCTGAACCTAGCCAGTTTTGTCTGTTTTCTGTAATCCCTGTTGCAACCCTACTCCCACTAGCCTCAGAAAATCAAAGTATCCTTTTACGCTTTGTGATACATACTGTGCATTTCCGTCCTTTCCTTCCTCAAACATAAGCGTTTTTAATCCCGTATCAATAATTTTTAATTCTCCTTCCGCGGTAAGAAATATATTTCCCCGGCCAGAACCGGAAATATCAAGAGAGCTACCCATAGCTCGTGATGCGGCCTCAAAACCTACTTGAAGCTTAGGCAACTGATCTGCTACATGCGCGACATTTTCAGGCGGTATTATAGCTCTTAGGTTATCAGAAAATCTTTGAACTGTTGCGATGACTCTTTCCTCAGCTTGTTGATATCGGGAATCGCCTGGAGGTAAGGGATTATAATAGTAATACGGCTCAAATGGTTCATCATCCTGGTTACTATTAAATCTTTTACCAAACATATCTATATTTGGTGTTAAGGTGACATAGTCTTCAAATTTAGGCTGAAATCCAAATAGTTTTTTTTGACCATCTTCATCGTACCCAACAAATAATTCATGAGAAACAATTACGTTTGGAAGCCCAATATTTCCAAAAATCTGCTGCAATCTTTGTTCATGATTACGATATTTTAAAGCAGCTGCTTTTACATCAACCAAATCTTCCCCTTCAAATATTTCGCTAGCTAAAGTATCAAATACTTTAAGAGTATATTTCTCTGCTGGTTGTCCGATTACGGCTACATTCTTATTTCTACCCTGCGCAAGGAAAGTTGTTTTAATGTCTGGGTGAAGTGCGTGTGGTCTTTTAAATTCAGCTCGGCTATCTACCATATATAAACTGTATCACATATATAGCATGTTCATGTAGATTAGAAGTTTTGAATGATAGTCAAACTATAACTTAATGACTTAAAGATTTGAGGGTGTTTTTGCGTTTCCATTTTATGGCAGTCATAACTGCCCATGTTAAAATTCCTGGATACTTTTTCTTATAATGCTTGTTATAAAATATCTCCATTGCTTTAAATCGCTGATTTGTTGCCCAAATTTTGGTCTCTAAAGTTGCTTGGGATTGTTCTTTTGATACGTCTTTAATGCCTGATGACAGGCCTTTATAGTGTAGTGCTTTATACTCGGGAACATACATAATTCCCAGTCCTTTCTTCTTAATCCTGTAACAAAAATCTATGTCCTCTCCGTAGAAAAAATAATCCTCATCCCACCAGTACAATTCTTCTCCAAGCTTTCTTGAGATTGGAAGAAAAGAACCGGCAAGTGCATCTATCTCATGAGATTTATGGAAATTAAGATAGGTCATATTATAACCAGAAAATAATTTATTTTTAGGAAATTTTTTTGAAAGACCAGAGAAATGACAAAACGCTCTCCATGGAGTAGGAAATCCCCTGTGACATGAGTCATCCAGCTTTCCATTGGGTAAATACACTGCCGGAGTAGCGGTTCCTATTTCAGGATGCACCTTTAGATACGCAATCATCCCATCTATACAATCTTTCTCTACCTCCATATCTGGATTAAGAAATAAAAGAAACTCTCCTGACGATTTCTTAATACCTACATTGTTGCCTTTTGAAAATCCTAAATTCGCGTCATTATAAATATAATGTAAATTCTTATATTTTTTTTGTAAGTCTATTACCACCTTTTCGGTTTCGGAATCAGGACTATTATCAGAAATAATCATTTCAAAGGAATTATCTTTTACAGTCCCCACAATACTCTCAACCCATTTTTTAATTTGGTTTTGTGATTTATATGCAACTGTAATAATGGAGATATCAATGTTCTTCATGTTATTTTACTAATACTGTATGTAACTTTTTACCAATCGCATTCCAATCATACTCTTTTTCCACAAGTTGTCTGGCATTTTTAGAAATCTTAACCCTTAACGTTTCGTTGTCAGAAAGACTATTAATACTTGTTATAAAATCCTGAGCTGTTTCTGCCGAAATATATTCCCTACCCGCTTCAAACCCTAATCCCCGCATCCTATCAGGCATTGCAATAATAGGCGTACCACATGAAGCTGCCTCTAGAACTTTAAAGTTTGTTCCTCCTCCCATTCTCACCGGAAACACAAACATGTTCGCATTATAATAGGCATCTTTAATATCCTCTATAAATTCCACATTTTTAACCCTGGCGTCTTGCATGAGAAATGGCAGTTGGTCCTGATTTTTTCCTACAATGGTAAGTGTTGCATCCGGAATTTGTAAAAATACTTCATGATAAAAGAACTTCATGGCATCCACGTTAGGAAAATATGAAAAATTCCCCACAAATAATAAATTCTTACCTGGTGTTTTTTGCATCTTATACTGGAGTTCATTCGTGTCAACACCGTTTGAAATTACTTCAACTGGAGATTTAGTGAATGGCGATATATATTTTTTTTCATCAGAAGTTACTGCCAGAACTACATCGGCTTTTTTATAAGCACTTTCTTCTTCGTGCTGAAGCCTGCTCACTTGAACCAAATATCCTTTTCTTATAAGTGATGGCTTCTTTTTTGCAAAATCATAATACAACATATGCTCTATGTTTTCTGTCCCAAATATTTGCACTATTCCCAATTTTTTTAACTTGTCGGAAACATAAAAAGACGTATAAAAACTTTCAAAAAGAACTGTATCTATTTTTTCCTTAGATAGTATTTCTAGTATTTCGTTTTCTACTTCCTTTGAATAATATAGATGTTTAAATATAGAATGTGTTCCAATAGCTGTTTTAAATAACACTCCTGCATCTTTCACTTTTTTCCGTAATTTTATATATACTTTTGAGACTCCAATGTCCTCTAATTTTTGAATGTTTTCCTTGTCAAAGGATGGGCGAGTAAAAGAATATAAATAAAATTCTACTTCTTTAGATTTTGAGAATTTAATGAGATTATAGATTCTACTTTTCCCCCCACTTGTTGTAGGGTATGGAAAATCATATGTAACAAATAATATCTTTTTCATTTTTATAAACTTAAAATGAGAACTTCAGAAGATGAATAAAATGTTTTAAATTCTTTCCCTAATCCTTCAAAATCCTGCTGTGTTGGGTTGGGAATAACAATATGTGTTGCGCCCATTTCCTTTAACTCTCGTGGACCCTTTTGATATGCAGGCCAGCCTTTCCTACCTATGTAATACAAAAATGACGTATCTCCATTGAGTGCAGCTATCACTTTTGCGTTTTTTGGAAGCTTTGAATCTGCAATTTGTCCTGCCGTAACAAGTCCACGATTATTTATATTAAAGTAATCACGTACATGAAACCATGAGAATACGAAGGAAAAAAGAATAATACAGCCTAAGAGTACACTTGCGAGAATTGTATTTGTAGCTATATTTTTCCCAAGCATAACAGGTATTTTAAGAAGAAGAGATGCACCTCTTCCTAAAAGGATACATATTGTAGGTAATATTAAAATTTGATAATAATCATGTTGCACATTTCCCCTGGCAATTACTGTTACATAAATTATTGAGGATGCTAAGAAAGAAACAAAAAACCCGTAGCTCTTTTCACTTCTCTTAAATAATCCCAGGATTAGTAATGATACAGCAAAGTAGCCTAGAATTAATTTACTTAAGCGCTCGGCCAGCAACCAATTAAAAAATGCACCAGTAAATCTTATATTCCCTTCGTTGAATAACCAATTTGATACAGGAATTCCTTCAGGATACTGAGTAATCCACATTCTCCATAAAATCAAAGGCATAACTGACAAAAATGCAAAAACGTATAGTTGCCATTTAATAAATGTCTTAATTCCATATTTTTGAAACACAAGATATATCATAGGTAATGTAAAAAATAAGGCAAAAGGTTTAAGAAGGAATGCACTTGCTGTAAATAAAAGCGCAGCACCAAATATGAGCGCACTATTTAAATTTAAAAACGTTAGTTTTTTATCTAACCATCTATCAAAAAAGTAAATCCCCCCAAGTATTGCCATAGATGTACTTGGATCCGGTAAAATTACGCGTCCATAAAAAACTGAAAAAGGAAGTACCGCAAAAAAGAACGATGCAAAAATAGCTGAAATATAATCTAAATGTTTTCTTACCAAGAGGAATATGAATAACAAGGTTAAAACAGACGAAATTATTGTTACAACTCTTCCCCATTCCTCAAGTGAAAATACACCAATAGTCTTGTAGGTTGTTGCTTGAATTAAATTATAAATTGGAAATTCAACAAACCTAAAACCTTGCGGGTTATCCTTGCCGGATTGGATGTTAGAAATATCAAAATATTTAGGATGTAATACATCTAGCCCTTGTGCAGCAAATACTTTTGAAACAGCTGATGTGTCTGCCTGTCTAAATGCATGCCAATCTCCAATAGGATTATCAAATCTATAAAGTCTAAGAACTATGGCAAGAATAATAACCCCAACGAATAATAGTATTTCTAATTTTTTCTTCATTTTAACGGTCGCAAATTGTATTCTTCATCATACATGAATTTTCTATAATTTACATTTTTTTCTTTATCTATACTGGATAATCCCTGAATTTTTTCCAAATCTGTTAACTGAAACACAGATGCTTCTTCTAGCCCTGCTAGATACACCATATCGTGAAAGCCTACTGGGAATATATAAGCTTCTGCATATTTTATGGGGACATTATACACATAGATGTTTTTTATATTCTCACCGGATAATCCTTGCATCACTATAAATGAATTATAAGTTATACCTGATGCAAACTTCCAATTTTTCCCTACCTGCTGCATATAAATATATGCACTAATAATTATACAGATGGCAAGTGCACTATAAATAACTGAAGAATGTTTTTTTTCTCTTTGCAGAATAAGCTTCTGAGTAATGCACACAAGCATTACGATAAATCCAAAAGACCCAAGATATGCATAACGCAACGTAATATTGCCTAATGGAAGATACGGAAGTAAACTAAAAACAGAAAACAAAAACCCAAATATAAATAGCTTTAAACCTTGGGGAATACGTACCTTTTCCTTATGCTCAATAATAAACCCTCCTATAAATGACGCTATAAAAAAAGCCACAACTGATAACATAAGCCAGTACGCCTTTAATGTCTCACGAAGAAAACTATATACATATAATAAGTTTTCGCCCGAAAAAACCATAATTGAGTAACCTAGGTAGTTGCCTGCAGAATTTGGGATCGCTTTTGCAAGATTATAATTATAATCCCCAGAAAATCCAGCTGCATTTGACTGCATTCTAAGGATTAAATATGTTGCAATAATACAAGCTGAGAATATATAAGGAATAATAACTTGGATACGGTTTTTCTTTTGCTTTCTTGAAATTAAAAAGATGTCAAACAATGCCATGAGTAAAATAAATATAACTGCATTTTCATATGAAAAAACAGCTAAAGCCATGCAAAAAAGGGAAACAGTATAAAGAAAAAAACTTTTCTTAACACGGGCAACATAAAAGCTATAAAGACCAAAAAAGATAAAGCCGGTTGAAATAGTTGTAGAAATAGTTGCAAACCAAAACAGGTCCTGTGTGTGGGAAGGAAGAAAAGAAAATATCGCAACCCCCAAAAAAGCTAAACTTTTTTTCTTGAATATTATTTTGAGTATAAAGTATGCACCCACACTTACAAAAAAGTTAAAAATTAAATTAATGACTTTATAGGGAAATGGGTTAAGACCAAATAGTTGGTATTGGGTGTATATAATTGCCTTGTCAATTGGTCTGAAGAAAAATCCCTGAGCATCTACAAAATTATTGAGCAGCATCTCAGGCGATGAATCACTCGCCCACCTAATCCAAGAAAAGTCATCTGCAACAAAAAAATCCAAGAGACTATTTTTAAAAAATACAAAAAATAATAAAAGAAGACCAACCATCAAAAAAAGGTCAGATTGAAAAATCCTAATTAATGCGTGTGAATATTTTGAACTAAATAACTTTAGATGCCTGACCATATGTTTCAGATAAGTATTTGTTTCGAGTTAATATACCAAGCATCCGCAACGCCTGTGCCTTAAAACTGAGAAGAAAAATGGATGTAGTGTATGAAAATTTCGACATATGTTTTTTTTGAAAGTATGACAACCCTTTATAAATATTTATGATTGCAAACGCCCTATTAGAGCTCCCCTGCCCTATGTGTTTTATTGTGGCCGCATCTGAAAAATATGTCATGAGTCCCTTTTTTCTTAGCCTATAACACAAGTCTTGATCTTCTACATACATAAAATAATGTTCGTCAAACCCACGGTTTTCACTAAATACTTTTTTTGAAATACCCATAAATCCACCACTTACATAATCTACATCTGTACTTTTATGTGGCGAAAAACGCACTCCCAACTTTTCTTCCAAGCCAAGACATAAAAGAAATATGTTAAAGAATGTATAAAATTTTCCACAAGACAATTCTTTATTTCCGTTAAACGTAAGAATCCTACCACCCACAACCCCAACATGGTCATGTTCAAGGTTTTGCATAAGACTTTCTATGTCTCCCTTATCAAATTCAGCATCGGGATTTATAAACAATAGGTATTCCCCTTTGGCTTTTTTTGATGCTGCATTATTTCCTTTGGCAAATCCTAAATTCGCCTCATTATCTAAAACAGAAACCAGACCCTTGTATGCTTTCACCATCTGAATTGTTTCATCTTGGGACGCGTTATCGGCAACTAATATTTCTATTTTTTCTTCTTTTATTTGTGTTATATACTTTTCAATGAGGCTATCAAGTAACTTCTTGATATATTTCTCGGAATTATATGTCAAAATTATGACTGTTATCATTGTTCATTTTGGATAAACTTAGGAATTTCTGAAACTTCCCCGTCATCATTAAACATAAATATATAACTATTCGCATTTCGATTTGCTTCTTGTCTTGCTGTGTCTGCATTTTTTGCAATATGAATTTTCAGTTCAGGATTTTGAAACACAAACCACAAAACGCTTTCGAGCGAGCTCTGAGATTTAGCTGTCTGTAAAAAGTCAGATGGGGTGTTAATAAAATAAAAATTAATCTCTCCTTGTGCCCATTGGTTTGAATAATATGAGTCAATTGAAGTTAAAAACTTCTTGACAGATTCTCCGGCTGTATGATTATTCTTATAAAATGTTTGAATTTGAATAATCTGAAAAAGACTGTATGTGATAATTCCTACTGTTACAAAACCAACGGCAATATACCTATCATTTTGTCTTATGTACACATATATCCAGTAAAAAATGAGAGAAAGTAAAACGCTCCATGGAATAATTGAAAAGTACGTAGACTGACTAAATACATCTTTGTTAAAACCAAATGCAACTTGCCCAATTACGAAAACTACCAGAAGAAATGCAACTAACGGCGCGTATGTAAATCTATATAATTTCTTTTTGTTATACAAATACACACATGCTGCTCCCAGAACAATTACAACTAATGAAAGAACTACCTGCATACCATTTGACATGCTATACATCCTTTGTACAAATGAATGCATATTTTCGCCCAACACAACTCCTGGTATGCTACCAATTACATTTATAAGTAACGTCCAGGGAGCCGTCAAGAATGTTATTGGGGAAAATGAGTCAAAAATACGCATTACACTAAATACTAACGTTGGTAATGAAAGTATCCAAAATGAAAGAGCACTTAAAACTTTTAGCTTATTTTTCTGAATTAGTAATTCATAGAATAAAATAATAATGGGAACTACAATCCCTAGTGGCCCAAAAAGTAATGAAACAAAACCGGAAATGACAGCAAAAATAATAGCGTAAACATTTTGTTTCTCTCTCCATAGTGTATACAAAAGTATTGAGAGCATAGCAAAAAGACTACTTGCGACCACCCCCACATCAGCTATTGACGTAGTTGACTGAAAGGTAGAGGCGGAAATGAGAAATATAAACCCAGCAGACGCGGACAACATAGTTTTTTTAAATAGTTTTTGCGCAAAAACAAATACAAGCAGAGCCATTCCAAAATTAAGTAAAATAGATGAAATGTGATATACGACCTGATTGAGCCAGAAAAATTTATACATAAGTGAAAAATAAAGTGTAACCAACGGCGGCTCCACACTGGGTGCTCCCATAAAATAACCTAACATTGAATTTGCTGACAAACATTCATATGATTTACCGCACGCAATAGAATGATAAAAGATATTAAAATCTCTAAGCGTAAAAAATTGGTTTAAAATAGTGGTGTATAAAAACAAACTGAATGCAGCCAAGTACATAACCATAGCAAATGGAGAGATTGCAAATCTTTCCAATTCTGATTTTAAACTTAGCTTTTTCGTACTCTCAAGCGTTATTATTGCTAGCGTTATTCCAATTAATGCCCAAAGTAAAAACGCAACTTTTGATGCCTCAAATACATCAATTAGTGTTGCATTTAAGGATAGTGCAATAATACCTGCACATATTCCTACAACAAATGTTTTTGTAAGCTTAGAATCAATAAATTTATATGTTTTGTAAGCATAGATTCCAACAATAATAAGTAACAAAATGAATGCGCCGGTCCCTAGTAACCCCACCTCAGCTAACATTCTTAAAAAGTTATTATCAATTGCTAAGCTGACTGACCCATATCCTGAGCCAAAAAAGATATTCCTCATAAATGCATAGAGCGCATTAGGCCATTCCCCCTGAAATCGCGTAGTAAATGAAAGATCGTATGCCGAGGCAGTTTTCACTAAAAAATTACCATGAAAATTAATCACGTCAGTAGTAGATATATTTGGGGATAGTTCATAATAAAAATCCCCTACTCTATTTTTAACAGGAGATAACGAGAGATTTATATATCCTGTTCCTTGAGGCAACGTTTCACCATTGGAGATGTTGGAGGCTTTTACTAAAGGCACTAGAGTGTCAGCTGGAAGCAGCTCATAAGGAAGTAAAAGACTGGTTACAATGGCTGACACGCTTGCTTCCTGAACCTCTCCCTCAAGCGCTTGATTTAACTTCTCATCATCATCTATTCGTTGCAACTTAACATTCTTTTCATACAAATATGAAACTGGTACATATTCAACATTTCCTACGGCAGCCCCAGTTTTGCCATTTACTAACACGTCAACCTCACGTACTGTATTTCCAAATCTGGCAAAAAGACTGGACTGAGTGAATGTAACTAATATTCCAAGGATAAGAATGAGTGGTAGTGATAAAAGAATAAGTTTTCTTTTGAGAATAAAAAGGACAACAGCAATTCCTACAAGAACAGCAAAAAATGAAACTCGGGAAACGGTCATAAACATAAGTAGTAGTCCAAGTAGAATGGAACCCGCAAAAAATGCTTTTATAAAAATATTTCTAACGCCAAAAAATAGAGCTGCAAATAACGGAATGACTAAAGCAAGATATGCTGCAAAATCATAATGGCCTGCAAAGGTTGATGGAACACGTGACAAAGAAGAGAGCGTAATAGGAACACCTTTTGCAAATTCCTCATTCATGGTCAAAAAGGCAGGTAATGACGCATACTTCTGACCAAGCCCATACAAACATGCCGCAATAAATACTACTGATAAAACTATAATAAAATATTTTAAAAACTCAATTTGTCTCAGTCCAGCAAAGGCTACAAAAAACACGCTCATGTATTCTATATGACGAATATATGACAGCAATGCTACATTTGGAAATACGTTGGCTATAGTAGGAAAGAAGAACAAGACCCCGTGGATAGTGGCAAGACCTCCTAAAATCCAGAAGGCCAAGATTGGAATTGTTAACGGAGTTTTAAGTGTTACCTTCTTTCTTATCAAAAAATACCCATATACAAGCAGAACAAGAAATACTATAAAATCTTCTGCTCTGATATATACCCATGTATTCTTAACATCTACAAGGGGGAGCTTAGGATATAGTGGAACAAATACTAGTAAAAAAAGTGTAAGCAAAAACAATGCATTAGTGTGTACCCATTTCAGTGTTTTTTTCATATTATCTAAACCATGCCGCACGTCCCAATTTATACCTTGGGTCTTTCAATTGTCTGTCTCTTATTTCTTTTGCTGGAACTCCACCAACTATTTTGAAAGGTGAAACATCTTTTGTAACAACTGCCCCAGCCCCCACCACTGCGCCTTTTCCCACAGTTACTCCTGGAAGAATAATTGCGCGTGGTCCTATAAACACATAATCATCTATGATAACAGGGGCAAGGCTAGCTTTAAATTTTTCATCATTAATATCATGCTCTGCATTATAGATCATAACTTCAGAGGCAATATCTACGTGACTACCAATTTTTAAAGTATCACGCCCATCTAGCACTGAATTTTCCCCAATAATTGTATCTTTTCCAAGCTCAATGTTCCTAGCATTGTAAAAAACAGCACCCATGTGAATACTAGAACCTTTTCCAATTTTCATACCCTCAATTCTGTAAAAGAAGCGTCTTATATGATGAGACGGAATATGCCCAACGCAGCGCAAAATCATATTGTCCATCTCCAAAATTACTGTACTTATTCGTCTTATAACTCTATCCATATTATGCTGATTCTAAAACTTTTAACACTTGCTGCGCTGATTTTTCCCAAGAGAATTTTTTGATATGCTCATGCCCTTTTTTAACCAATTTTTCGCGCAGACTTTTGTCCTCCACAAGTTTTGAAATAGTAGCAGTAATGCTGTCCACATTTTCAGGGTCAAAATAAAGCGCTGCATCCCCTCCAGCTTCAGGCAAACTACTCACTTCACTAGTTGCAACAGGGCATCCGTATTTCATAGCCTCTAAAACAGGCAAGCCAAACCCTTCATAAAGACTTGGCAATACAAAACACACTGCGTTTTCATAGAACAAGGGCAAGTCTGAATTTGGCACATCATGCAGAAAATGAACCCTGGAAGAAACACCAAATTTTTCAGGCGCCTGCAGAATACCTTCATACTGCCATCCCTTTTTACCTACCAAAATGAGGTCAATTTTTTTTTCGTCTAATTTTGCTAGGGCTTCAATGAGTCTTTCAACATTTTTACGAGGCTGTAGGGTACCCACAAACAGGATATATGGCTTTTCAATAGAATATTTTTGAATGAATGACGCTTTGCTCATGTTACCTTTAATAATTTCTTTAATTCCGACTGGAATTACGCTTATTTTAGCTTCTTTTACACCGTATTCTCTCATTATATCATCTTTACTGGAGGTGCTTATTGTAATAATAGACGATGCTTTTTTTACTGAATATTTTCCCCACAATGAGAGCTTATAAAGATCTTTCTTTTTAAATAGTTCAGGGAAATATTTGTATGACACATCTAAAATTGATATAACAAGCGAACAATTTAAGAATAATGGCGCATAGTGCGTGGGGTTAAAAAATACATCGAGTCGATCCGCATTCACAGCCTTGGTAAGTGATGTCAGAGTCCAGAGTCTTTTGCCTTTTACTACCTTGTATTTCCAATTGGACCGCGCTTGCGGCATATCCACCGTTGGCTCAACGGGAAGATAGATAATATACTCATTCTGGGTATCTGTCTTTGATAACTCAACGAGTAACTGAAAGCAGACTTCGGCACTACCAACTCTTATGGGAAGCTTACTAACAGGGTCAAATCCAAATCTCGGTACAGCGGCTTCAAAACCATTAATTCCAATTTTCAAAATATTTCCTCCATTTTATTTTAACTTATTTTGGAAACACCGGGAGTCTTTGGCTGGAAGCCAAGAGCTAACGGTATTTTCAATGTGTTATCTCCTTTTTCATTTTACAAACCAGGATAAATTACTAAAAGCTTGCTCAAATCAATTCCTAATAACTCAACTGCATCTTTTTTAGTTGATTCTGAGATACAAAATACAACGTCTGACTCTTTTTTAACCCATTTTAGCTTCATTTTTTGTGTGGAAATAATTTTTGAATCTGTTTCTTCCGGATATTTATACACAATGAGATCATATAATATTGTAGCCTTTTTTGCTTTTTTAGAAGGTGGCTCAGTCCAGTCAGACGTCAAAAATAGATCTACATTACCTATAAAATTTTCTATAGGTATAATGTGCATTTTATTCCACATAATATTAAGGAGTGATGGCGGCATTTTAAAAGATTTTATCTGAACATTTGTCAACTCCTCAAGCTTTCTTAAAGATTCAGGCATGTGACCACGTAAAGATGAAAAGAACAAAACATATTCGTTGGAGGAATTTTTAATCATTTCTGACACAAGGCTTTGCAAGTAATTTGCAACACCAGTATTTGGATAAGCCAACTGTGAAACATCAATTCCAATACGCATGATATTATTCTATACTAATTCGTGGTTTTAGAGAAGTTTTTTACTCCATGTTGCAGGCGTGTCATCATTTACTAATTCAAGACTATCTAAATACTTAAATTGCATGGCTCCATGCGTTTTTGCCCAATCAACCATTTTGGCTACCCCCTCTTCAAATGTAACAGTAGTTTTGTATCCAAGTAGCTTTTCTGCCTTTTCCATAGTACAAAATGCATCCTTAACTTCTTTAGGGCGCGGGGGCATATACTCCGGCTTCATATCCTCTGGAACATTCCCATCAGGATAAAATATATTTAAAACAACTTGCGCTAATTGATTTATGGAGTATTCCTGTTTTGGGCCAATATTAAAAATTTGAGAGTTTGCTACATCATCAAACCCTGCTTTTACAATATATGGTGTAAAGTCATCTATAAATGAAAATGCCCTGGTCTGTTCACCCGTTCCGTATATAAAGAAATTTTTCCCTTGAATCATTCTATTAATAAATATCGCAATAACATTTCTATAGGGATCAGCTAAATTTTGACGCGGACCATACACATTATGAGGCCTAATTATTGTGTATTTAAAATTATGAACATCTGATAATATTTCTGTTGCATGCTCCATGGCTGCTTTTGAAATAGCATAAATATCCTCAGGTTTTCTTTCCATATCTTCTGAAAACGGGGTTTCCTGCGCACCGTATACACTCATAGAAGACGTTAACACCATTTTCTTCATACCATTATTAATACAGGGAATAAGGAGGTTAAGATATGCCACATAATTTCTCATAGTGCTATTAATTGGAGTAAACTGACTTCTTCCTTCAGTAGCATCTGCAGCGAGGTGAAAAACTAATTCAGGCTTAACTTCATTTATATACTGCTCTGTTTTTTCTCTGTCTTGAAGATCTAACTGGGTAAATTTACTTAGTGAATTTACATTCTCCATGTACCCACCCGAGAGGTCATCTACACCATATACCTCAAGTCCCATATCAACCAGTGAATCAACTAAATGACTTCCCATAAAACCGGCGGCACCTGTTACTATAATTTTCATAATATTTTTTCTGAACTAAAATAAAACTAACTACCACTGTAAACGGTTTTGCGCATCTTGCTTCGCTACGATGTTAAAAACCGGCGGCACCTGTTGTCAAAACTTTACCCATATTGATTTCTATTGTAACACAAACATTACTAACTTTTACTCTTTTTTATATACAAAATAGTGTAGAAAGCTATGCCAATAATCAAAAACCAAACTGCATAATATACTAAGCGTTGAGCCGTAAAAAATATCCAGAAGGAAAATAAAGGGATAGAAGCAACAAGACATAGTAAGCCTACAATAATAAATAATCTGGGTCTGTGCAAAGCGATTAAAATTAATAATAATACTATGAAGAAGATGTCTTGAATTTTCATTTATGTTTCCTTCTTTGCTTTATCATTGTAAAAATTAATATTCCAATTATCAAAGTAAAAAAGCCAACGCTTATGGGAAATAACTTATTTATTAGATCTTGAGGTTTGTAGTATATATTCACATTATTTGAGCCATCAGGCAAGTCAAAACTATTTAAATTATTATATTTTTGTGAAGAAACAATTATTCCATTTGCACTTGCTACCCAGTTGGGATCATAGTTTTCAGAAAATATTAGATTCCCACTCCCAGTTGCACGTATCATTTTTACCTTGTATTCCACAGGCGATACAAATTCATAAGATATTTTCCCGCCTCCCTCAACCCAGAAATGATCCTTAAAGCCGTCATTTTCAAAGATAACAACATTGCCGATTTTTTTAACAAAAGTAAGATTGCTATCCTTGTGTAGTCCAGAAACTAATTCGTCATATTTTTTATTATTATATTTTCTATCATCTATAAAAATTTTTCCTTCTGTATCTGATGGCACAATTACGTATTTAACAGATGCATCATCTAATAACGCAATTGTATCTCTCTGTTTTAATTTTTTAAGAAATGCCGAATTAGAATAAGTAGACAAAAAATCTCCACCCGAAATAGCAGGATGATTAGGCGTAGAATAATGAAATTGATGAAGTGACGGAAACCATAAAGTTCGGAAAAATTCTTTCTGACTACCTAAGAATGCTGATAATTCAATGTATTCGTTTGGTTCTACCCGAGGAGCAAAAGTTCCCCTTAATTCTCCCGTAACGCTTTGGCGAATGGTAAAAATCCAAAATACCAAAAATAAAATAAAAAAAACATTTTCTTTTTTTACTTTTCGCCCTAACACATACAGCACGTAAGGAATTAAAATACTGTAGGATACAGCTATTAATGCATACCATTTAGTCGCATCCCGAAACATCATAAACCCTGGAAACGTATTAAATAACCAAATGTACACATTACCAAACGGTTCAGCTGCTCCTTTTGCTAAAAAAGCGCCAAGCAATCCAATACAAGCAAATATAATAATTGTCTTTTCTTTTTTTTCATCTTTCAAAAAAAGTAATGATAAAAATGCCAAAAACGGAATAATTAAAAATTCAGGACGCATGAAATATGCTTTTCCAAAAATATTTTCCGGCCAATGGGGATGCAAGAGAGACAATGTATTTTCAAATGAAGCAAAACTTAAGAACTTAACTATTCCTTCGTTTGAGAACGCTTCCCCTAGATTTTGAAGTGGGTTTTGGCCTACTAGCACAAATGGAACTAACCAAAATGAATGAATTAAAACTACAACAAGTAACGGTATAACACAAAAATATAAAAATGTATTTTTTATGTAAAGAAACGAACGAGCAAATAAAAGTTGGTATACATAATAGACACAAATTAAAATTGCGCTAACATATGCTATCCTTAAATCAAAAATAACCTGTATTGAAAATACTAACCCCGAAATTAATGACCATGTTATTTTATTTTTATTGCTGACCCCTGACAAAATGTTTATAAAAGACCACAGCACAGTAGGCACCATTGCGTACCCCATCCCTACCCCTAATTGTCCTCCACCAGTGATCATCAGTGCATATGTATTTGTTGAAAAAATAATGGATGCAATACTGGCAACGGAAAAATTATCAACTATAATTTTTTTAAAAAGCAAAAATGCACCTACAGTTGACACAAAGATAAACGGAAAATACCACACGATTCTTTCAATGAAAATCCATGGAATATGCAAAATATTAAAAAGAAAAGAGGTAACTGCATAAAAATAAGTATTGAGAGCCAGAAGAAAGATCGTGTTTCCACCTAATCCATTTTGAAACGATGTGTCCCATGCATACGGATACTCAAAATACTCTTGAATTGCTTGTGGATGCCTATACAACCAATCGCCAGTTGATAATGAAAGAGGTAAAAACCATTTATTAAATACAATTAATAAAATTGCTAATACCAACAATGGAATAAAATATTGCTTAAATTTTTGCATTACATTTAGTATTTAACTTTTACTTCTTTCTTGCAATAATAACAAGATCAGATGCAAAACTTGAAATACTGCTAATTGGTTTGTCAAAAAGTTTCATATATTTTGGTAAATAATTAACTGATGATCCTTGAATTTTTACGATTTCAAAACTATGAAGTTCTAATATTTCCCTCAATGCTTTTAAGGTAAAACATCTTAAATGACCCATGGGCATTCTATTTGGGGTTAAATTTCTCGTAAATGACAACCCTAAAGTTTTATCAATAGTTGACACCTCTGTAAAAAACGGCTGAAAACCAAGCAACAACAGTATTCTATTAAACCATGCTGCTAAATTGGGGGTAGTAATGATAACAACTCCGTTTTTTTTCAATACTCGTTTTGTCTCAGTTAAGAAAAAGTCAGGATTAACTAAATGCTCTATCATTTGCACACATAAAACGCTATCAACTGAATTATTTGAAAACGGCCATTTTTCTTCTACATTTCCAATTTTTGCTTTAACCCCGTTTTTATTTGCTTTTAAAACTGCTGTTTTATTAATATCAAGCCCATACACTGTTACTTCATATTTTTGTGAAAGTAATGCTCCTAGTTCTCCGGTGCCACACCCTATATCCAACACTGCGTCTTTCTTTTTAAATATACGCATCTTAGAAATCTCAGAAACTAATTTTTTCGCGTCTTGTATTCTAAGCTCATTATAAAAATTATCATTATAAATTTTCGTATAATGATCATCTCCGGTGTAACTTTTGATAGCATCTTTTCTATTTTTCATAGTTTCATTTTAAGCTGACTATATTTTGTTTTTTTCTTTATAAAATAGTCAACTATTACACTCTTTCTATACAATAAATAAGGAGCTTTATTTGCGTTGTCCATTTTAAAAGCCGCATTTTTTCTCCTTTCTACTATATTTGGCAGTAGATATAGTAAATGCGCGTATGATTTAAGAATTGCAAGTGAGTGCAACGGCAATCTATTATCCAATAGGTAATACCAAAAGGCAACAAAATCCAAAAACATACGAAAGGGTAGATATCGAATCAACTCATAACGGGTGTAATTTTTTAGCAGTAAGATAATAGTATTCCTGTGGTGGAGGAAAATTTTCCATGGCGTAACTCTTCCAAATGTGCCCGATCCATAATGGTACACAACAGACTTTGGAATATACACCATTTTATAACCATGAAAATGCATTCTCCAACAAAGATCAGCTTCATCTTGGTAAATATAAAATATCTCATCAAACAGCCCAACTTTTTTTATAACGTCTACCCTGGTTACTAGGCAATTTCCTGATGTCCACGCTACATCAACCTGATTATTATATTGCCCCTTATCTTTTTCTGTTGTGTAAAAAACTCTACCACGGCAAAATGGATATCCATATACATCCATATATCCACCAGCCGCGCCAGCATATTCAAAATACTGCTTCCTTCTCATGTCTTTTATTTTAGGCTGCACAGCACCTACGTTAGGGTTCTCCTCCATGAAAAAAATCATTGGTTTGAGCCAATTTTTTGTGACGATTGTATCGTCATTTAGCAAAACGATATAACCCCGCTTTATTTTCTTGATTGCAACATTACAACATCCCCCAAATCCAATACGCTTTTTAAGTCTCACAAACTTTATTTTAGAATATTTTTTGTGAAGTTTAAAAAATTCATCATACTTTTTTTTATTTGATTTATTGTCAATGAGATAGATTTTTACGTTTTCGTAGTTGGATAACAACACACTGCGGATACATTCTCCAGCGAAAGAGAATTGGTCTGTTGTTATAATAACTACACTAACTGGAGGTAAACGCTTCATTATTTACGTTTTTGAGTGGCAGGTGTCAAATCGCTTCCAGGTTTAAATCTCTGTACTTTTTCGCTTTCTTTTCTTTGCTGTGTTCTTTTTCTTAGCTCAGTAGTCGATATGCCGGCTACTATTGGAACATATATTATTTCAATATTATTCTTTTTAAGAAACGCTTGAGTAACTGATAATTGCTTTAAAAATGTCTTTCCCTCCACCCAATCTTGCCCATGCAAAATAATGTCTGGTTTGTGCCTTAAAATGGCGGGTTTTGAATCCTGACCTCCTTCATTAACATCCACAATATCAACGTACTTACAAGAAGAAATTACCTTCATACGCTCTTCAAGCGACATAATCGGTCGCCTCCCCTTATACTCTTGGTTAAATTCATCAGTATTTAGTGAAACTATTACAATATCCGCAAGCTCTTTTGCCTTTTTAAACAATTCAACATGCCCATGATGCATTAAATCAAAAGTTCCGCCAATATATGCTTTCTTTTTTTTCTTCATATTATGCATTCCCTTTCTTTTTTACCACCTCAAACAAATAAGCATCACTTACGGGTATTATTGCAATTGGGTTTTTAATTTCTTTTTCCAGCTTAACCTTCAATTTTAATTTTTTGAAAGTTTTCTTCCATTCTTCTAACGTTCTAAATTGAAATGTAAGAGGAATTGGTTCAGGCTTCCATACATTAAAAAGCCAATCCATAAATTTCATGGGTAAAATTTCAAATCTATTTTTTGCAATAGCTTCAATAAATATAACTCGATTTTTTGCAACCCTTACACATTCTTCAAAAGCTTTTTCTGCATCTTTACAGTGATGAAAAACATAAACAGACACAACAGTATCAAAGGTATTGTTCTTAAATGGAAGTTTTTTTCCGTCGTACTTAACAAACGTAATTCCTTTAATACTTGGAGCACTTACAACATCTACTCCGGTTATTTTTAACGTTTTATTAGTATCACGTAGTTTTCGGGCGAACATTAAATCACCGCAACCATAGTCTAAAATCTTCTCATTTTTTTTAAGTAACAAGCTGATTTCTTTTTCTTTCCACGTAGCGTTTTTTACCTTAAGCTTTGCGAATAAATTCATGTTATAGTTCTTTTTGTACTTTTGCTGAAACTTCTCTTATTATAAATGCTTTCTCATCATATTCCAACCCAATAACAATGTCTTTTTTAAGACTATTTTCTCGTAATGTCTTTCTTAACAAGTCTATATCCGTAAAGTAACCAAAACCGTATCCGTTTATCTTCCTATATCCTTGAGATCCCATGTCCCATAAAAATTCTTTTACCGGACTTTTCTTAAACTCTCCTGTTTGCCAACTCCACACTACCCCTTCGCCATTGTATCTTTTGAAAAATGGCTCATATACTTCTTCATTATCTTTGGCATACTGAAGTAAGATAATCCATCCCGGTCCAGACGAAAATGGTAATACAATTTCATTTGATAATCCAAATTCAGAATTACGAATACATTGCTCTTTGCATTTTACATAAACTATTGTGTCTTTAGGTATTGTTGGATGGAGTCTATTAATATCTGAAACAATTTGTTTTCTAACTTGTCCTTGAGCTTGTGCAACTCGTATATCTTCCTGAATCCTTGAGTAAGAAGACACAAGAAAATATATAATTATTACTAGTACACCCGCTTTTTTTGCCAAACTTAAAAAGTAATTTCTGCTTTTATTATTATAAATATGAACTAGTAATAATGACACAATAAAAAGTACTGCAAATCCTGAAAAATACAAATACCTTTCCTCAATTCTTACCATTGACCTACCAATCGCTGCCAATATTCCTGCGTTAAAAACAACAAGAATACAGCAAAATATGATGTTTTTCCAAAATAATTTATCCTTAACATTTCTTGTAATAATAAAAAAGGCAACAGCAAAAATATTAAAAATTATTAAAAACACAAAATCCAACAATGCTGTATTTACGGCTTCAAATGGTAGTTTTGTGGGGTACAAAAATGACACAGAATTGATTACAAACAATTGAACCGTGTAGTATCCATCTATAATATTTTGAACAAATAGCTTATAAGGAAAAGTAGTTACATTATAAAGATACGTTTGAAAAAATGTGCGGGAAGATATCGAGTCTGCGCCCGGATTTGCCAATTGAAGAAATACTCTATAAATTAAAAAACTGATTGCAAACGTATAAAAGACTACAAAAAATTTAATATTCTCTTTTGCAAATGCTTTTTTATTATAGATAAAAAGAAAAACTGGAAGCAACGGAATTAATATAACACCTTCCTCTCTAAAAAAAGCTGAACAAAAAAATAACTTTAACAAAACAACTGCGTCTTTTAAACCAAGCTGTGGCTTTTTAATTATTTTTGCAAGGTATATAAAAAAAAGAATTATAAAAATAAAAAAAGGAATTGTATTAAGGTATACACCTAGATGTAGAAAGGCAGTTCTTGATCTAGAGTTAGTCAAAAAAAGAAGCGCTGTTAAAACAGCTACTAAATTTGACTTACTAAGCTTGGAGGTGAGAACGAACACTAAATAGGATGCAATTGTCTGAAGAAGTATTGCTACAAGGACGTAATACTCAACTTGATACCCAAACGCCTTATACATACCAAGCCAAGATAAAATATTAAATGGGAAAAAATGAAGACTCGTTGACATATTGAACCACTGCCACAAAGGTTGGTGTGCGTGAAATATGGCTACACCAAATCCATTCCATTCATCTTGCGCAAAATAAGTATTCCAAAAACCCCACTGATAAAAAATACATATAACCAATAAAAAAATAAAAAACAGTAAATTTTTGTATTTTTTTTTAAAATGATTCATTTTATTTTCTTAATAACCCTTGCAGGATTACCAACAGCCAATGATTTAGGAGCAATACTTTTGGTTACAACTGAACCAGCACCAATAATCACATCATCCCCTATTGTCACACCGGGTAAAATAACTGATTGCGCTCCAATCCATACATTGTTTCCAATTGTTACTCGCTTACTTTCATACCCTCCAAGACTCTTCAACTTACGACTATATTTAGAGGAGGAAAATTTATGATTAAAGTCAGTAATAAATACTTGAGGTGAAATCATAGTATTTTCTCCAATAACAAGGTGATCATGGGCATATATAAAACAGTAATCGTGAATTCTTACCTGCTCCCCAATAGATATTGACCCATTAAACCCCGCTCTTATTCTCACTCCATTTTCAATATAAGCCTTATCATCAATTCTTATTGCTCCTTTTTTCCCTTGAAAAAATGATGATTGTTGTCCAATAAAAACAGAATATTTAATATCATACCCTCGTAATCGTAAGACAAATATCCTAAGTAAAGATAAGGTTTTTTGGAAGATTATTTGGCAACAAATATATATAAATTCAACAAGCCCAGATCTTTTAATTTTTTCAATTATTTGTTTCATTTTTTAATAAGTTCTTTTATTGAAAGTAAGCATGCTAAAAAAAGCAGCAAAAATGTAGGCGTTCCCATTCGTTCTGCCATACTAGTCTTACCCATAAGAGTTAATAGCCCCATCGAAGTTAGTAAAATTATGGAAACGGTATACATTGGGCGCATTTTGAATTTCAACAACAAACACAAAACAGAAAATAAAATAAAATCAAATGCATAGTATATAAATAGGTTTAAATAAGGAATTTTAGGAAAAATAATAAATCCTAACACAATAATCAAGAGCGCCAATAATAAGTAGTATCTGTATTTAATTTTATTTTTTCCCATGTTTTAATTTAATTAACCTTACTATAGATATGGCAATTAAAGTTGTTAACGACACTAGTGTAATTATGGTCCCAACCATAACTAGCTCTTGAGCCTTAAATCTAATTTCAATTTTATAGTTACCTGTTTTATTAATATACCATCCATTTGTAAAACCATTAATTTGGAAATGGTTATCTATTTTTTGGCCATTTATATATGCTTCCCAAAGAGGTGAGTATCTTTCAGAAAATGATAAAAGGTATGCTTCATTAGCATTTTTAACTTGTATTTCGTAAAACGTTGGATTTATTTTTTTACTAGTAATCTTGGGGACAACATTTGTGTCTGAAGATAAAATAGTATGCGTATATATCTCTGGAACAAATGAATTTATAATGGTAATATTTTTAAACACTTTATAAGGATCTTCATCACTCTTAGCACAAAAAAGCACTTCAGCACTTTTGTCGTTTGCTTCACCTTTGAAAAGATGCTTATATACTCCCGTGCCGCCCGTGTTTGATTCTACCACTAGATCATACTCTGATGATCTAGTGCGTGTATATGAGTCCTGAGTTTTGAAAGTGTCATAAGTTCTTTTAAAATAAATTCTCCCTTTGTAAGAATCTAGCGTATTTACTGTTATTAAATATTTATCAACACCCGTGTAATTCTTTATCTGTGATACTATGCATTTTTGGCTTATACCATCATAATTCACATTTTTTCTCTCTCCTTTAAACAAATTTGGTGGATCAAAATATAAAGTTAGATTACCCTGTAGTTTTTCCGGAAGGCGAAACTGACCGCTTTCGTCAACAAATAGCGCCTGCCTACCCCCATTATTACGTTCATACTCATACGGAAACAATGGAGTATCATTACTTAAAGGTATACTGCTCTTATTTAAAATAAAAGTTTGGGCTCCTTCATCTATATTGTATATAAAGGTGGTCGACCAATTATGCTCATTCAATCTTTTTCCAATAGTGCGATCCAACTCGTCTAATATTCTTACTGTCTCAGATAGGGAAAAATAAAGTTTCTTGCTTGGCGTGTTTGCAATGCGAGTAGAAACATTTTTTAAAGTAATTCTCTGAACTCTTACATAGTCTGAAATTTTCTCCAATGTTAAATAATCAAGTCTCAAATTATTTTTTTCATAATAATCCTGTATTTTTTTCCAGTATGAATTTAACGCTCCGGATGACTTTAACCACAAGTCTTCATCTTTCACATCTACATAATTAAGGTTATCAATTTCTGAAGTTCTTTTCAGAGACAGACCTAAGTATGCATCATTATTCTGACTGTCAGTATTGTTACTAGCTAACAATTTATTATCAGTTTGCAACTTTAGATCATATAGAAATGACGTTGGGGTTATACTCGAGGTTACAACACTTGGTTTTGTATTATTTTCTGTTAAAACACACGATATACAGGGATATACCTTCAGTAAACCGGAAATGGGAATAGATTTTAAATTATTCCCTACATTTTGATCAATAAACGGAAGAGCATCTGACTGTAAAATAGCAGGAATAGCACTTGAACCCGACTTATTTACATACGCAGATCCATGAACTGTAATTTTTTGTGGTTGAATACTATTTATTTCGTATAATTCCCACTTTCCTTCTGTCCAAATTTTTCTAAAATTTTCTTTATCCTCTAGAACTGATGTGAAAACACGAGGATCTTGCGTAAATGACATATGAAAGTTTCGTGCTATATCATGTGTTACTAATATATATTTAATATTCGCAGTTTTAGCACCTGCTAAAAATGCACCAAACTCTCTTCTTTTGAGATTTCCGTAAAGATTATTTATAAAATTATTTTCATTTTCGTTATAGACAAATACATCATTAACAACAAAGTTTTTATTGGTGAGCAATGGAAAAAGTGGATAAGAACCCCAATATCCCCATGTAAAGGTTTTAATATTGTATGTGTCAGATGGTGGTGGAACAACCAGTGTACGATGAATGTCAGGTAATTTATTTTGCATTTTTGCAAAATTTTGTACATAGTCAGGAATTTCCACCATTGTTGAAAATGGTTTATTAAAATCAAAGTTATCTTTTGTAAAGTATGGATAGTGATAAAGAAGAATAAGCATTATAACAGCAGATCCAGAAACAAAGAATAATTGCTTTGGAAGTTTTAACAATAATTGATTTACCGAGTATCCTACAAGAATTGCATAAGAGAAATACACAAGTGGAATAAACTTGTAGTAAGCCGATCTAAATGCTGCAAAACCGGGAATATATTCCATCATGAGCGTATATATGTATCCTAGAGGAGGACGAGCACCTTCGGCCAAAAACAACCCAACTAGTGCCAGCAACACAAACAGCACAATAACTACTTTATCTTTTTTTGCCCTTACAAGTAGTGGAGCCATAAATGCAAGTACAGGAAAAAAGAAACTACCAATTATTAGAAATGGATTTGTAAAATACGACCATGCCCAAAGATATGGTTTATCGTACCAATTGTTGTCCCCATGCAGCCTAAAAAGGTTTAAAAAGCTAGTGTGGGTACTTATAAATTTTGCCCAATCGACTGCCCCACTGATTCCTCCTGCTATGGCCACCTGATTACTAAACTGAACTGAAAAAGAAGAAATGAAGGGAATTAAAAAATACGCGTTTAATAAACAGAAAAACACTATGCCCCACAAAACTAATGGTACAAATTTTTTAAAGTATGCAAATCCCTCGGTTTTAAAATTTATTAAAAAATAGTATAAGCAAATAATAGGCAGAGAAATTAAAACAGGTGCAACTAAAGGTACACCCCTAATTCCCCCTGAACTAAAAAGTGCAAAAACAATATTAAGATATATGGCGGTGTAAAATCCTGAACTCTCGTTCCTGACAAATCTTAGAAGGAATAAACAAAAAATTGGAAGCAATACATATGAAGCTAATATAGGCTGCTCTCCTTGAAGCCAAAATGAATAAATGTGTAAGTTAAAACTGTATAGAATAACTGCAATCAGCCTAATAAGCCATTGATCTTTTTTAGGAAATAGATATCTCACCAAAGAATACATGGAAAATAAAATCAGAAAAAACCAAAAAACAAATACTACTTTTTGAACATCGTATTGCGATACACCAAAGGCTTGAATTAAAGCTGGAAGACCATTGTATGGAACAATCCCAACTTCTGTTGACATATCTATTCCAAAATTTTGAGATCCAAGCCAGGTAAATGTGCGCTGCCAGAAGTACCCAATATAATCTACCGGATATCCCGAATCTATTCCTATAACAATATGACGATCTTTAAACCACAAAAGAGGGGTAAAACTAAGTAAAGTTAATAATAAATACTCAAAAAATGTAGTCCTGCGAAGTAGGTTTCTCATTAATCTTTATAGCCGGCAGGGTTATTAAAAAAGTGGTAATAGTAGGAAAAACGTGGATTCTTCATAACATAACTGTTAATCCAGGCATCATCAACTTTTCTTATATTTTTTTGAACATGATTTCTTTTTTTCAAAACTGAACCGAGCATAAATAAAACAGATAGAATTCCCAACTGAGCACCAATAGCTCTTTTAAACTTGCCTCTCAACAGTGTCATACCTATAAAGCCTTCGCAGAAAATAAGAAGTAATGGCAAAGTTTTAATAAGCTCAAGAACGCTAAGATTTTTTATTGCAGATACAAATCTATTTCTGTAAGAACGAAACATGGTCAACTCATCTTTTGTCATAACCTGCATATCTCCACCCCCGTAATGATATATTACACTCTTAGGCTCGTACAGAACTTTTTTTCCTGAAAGCCAAACCCTGTGGCAAAGATCAGACTCCTCTACATAACACACAAAGTCCTCATCAAGTCCTCCCAATTTTATATAATCAGTTCTTAACATCATCATGCATGCCCCTTTTATTGAATACCCATACAAAGGTTTGCCATACATCTTTCTTTTCCATGGTTTCATGTATCCAAAATGGTACATAAAACC
>CAYOTA010000010.1:0-6161 GCA_964406795.1 uncultured Gammaproteobacteria bacterium | reverse complement strand
ATATGAAATTGCTGAATCTATAAGATTTTCGTCAATAAGCGAGCGTATTTGCGGCTGTATTGCTCCAATTTTGGGATCATTTTCCATCACTTGTACTAGTTGATTGAGAAAACTTGGGGTAACCCTTGTGTCATTATTGAGCATGGCAACATATTTTCCTTTTGCTTTTAATACACCATAATTATTCGCGCCTGCATATCCTCTGTTTTTCTTGAGATTTAACAATTTAAATTGGGGAAAGTTTTTCCCAATATATATTTCACTGTCATCTGTGGATCCATTATTCACAATGATTACCTCTAAAGGTTTATACGTAACTTTTGCAATTGCTGGAAGACACTTTTGGAGCCATTTTTTTCCATTCCAATTCAAGATTATAATAGAGACTAATGGATTTTTACTTTTCATTGGGGATGAATTTGACATATCTTTTTAGAGCATCTTCCCAATGAGGAAGAACTACACCAAGACGTGAAGCACGTGTATTTGCAAGAGCTGAGAATTTTGGTCGCTTAATCCCGCCTGAAAGCCCGCCCCTATTAACAGGCTTAACTATAACGGGAAGTTTTTTATATTCCATGATTTTTTTTGTGAAATCAGCCCAAGAACAATATCCTTCATTAACCAAATGATAAATTCCTCCCTTTGGATTTTTTTTAATAAGTAATTTTGTTGCTACTGCTAGATCTAGTGCGTAAGTTGGGCTTACAATCTGCTCTCCAGAAACCTCAATAACAGATGACTGCTTTGCCTCCTTTAACATGTTTAATACAAAATTACCCTTAGTACGACTCCCTTTTAGCCCACCATAAACACCGCATGTTCTAATTATGATTGTGTCCGGATTGTAGTTTGTGGAAATAGTTTCCGCAATTGATTTTGACAACCCATACATTTGTAATGGATTTACCCGATCACGCTCAGTATATGGCTTTCTCTTCTTACCGTCAAAAACGTAATCAGTACTGTAATTCACAAGCCTTATCTTCTCTTTCTCGCAAATCACAGCTAAATTGTGGAGTGCAAATGCATTAACAGAAAATAATTTTTCAGGATAGCTTTCCGCGGTTGCATGAATGGCAGTAGTATTAATGATAAGATCCGGCTTGAATTCAAAAACGATTTTTTGAATTTTTTTATAATCGGTAACATCTACATCCTCCCGGCCTAATCCCAGGAAGGAATTTTTTGATGATTTATAAACTTTCACAAGCTCTGATCCTAGTTGTCCATTTTTGCCTAATAACAATGTTTTCATTTTGTGCTGATTCTACACATCATACTCTTTTAAGATAGAAAATGAAATACTGCGCGCCGTAAAGAGCTGCTTTATTTATCTCTTAACTACTTTTATTGCCAGAAGATGTGCATGCCTTGTGTCTATATTGCAAAAAAATGTGGACCAGCTTCCAAAAAATGGGAAATATCCGATTCCTATTATTTTATTTACTTTAAAACCATATTCCACAAAGACCTCTTTCAAAGTTTGATATGAAAGCACCTTATTATGACTTAGTTCACCCAAACTATCTCCTTCTTCAACTATAAAGTCTCCTCCTCCAGCAAATGGGTTACCTAATGGCCTGGCTGCCACCCCATAAGCGGAGGAAAAAGGCTGCCACCCCATAAGAAGTGATAAAATATTCGGCCAACTTGCTAGATTATCTGTTGCAATAACTGCATATCCACCTTTTTTGAGTATTCTTTTTGTTTCCTTAATAAATAAATCAGTATTATATAAATGCTCTAGGCTAAAATGGCTTACAACAATATCAAATGAACTATCCTTTAATGGTAGAGGATGATTGAGGTTAGCGGATATAATTTTTATCTTTTTTTTGTCAATAAAACGACTGACTTTGCCCGGCTCAACTCCAACAACATGTACAGCTTTTGCCTTTTGCGCAAACTTTAATGTAAGCCTACCGTCGCCACACCCCAAGTCAATAAGGCTGCTTCCTTCCTTTGGTTTTATGAGTGATAAGAATGCCTCATTCTCATCCTGCGTCCACTTTTTCTCAAATATAAATTTTGCATATTTCTTGAATAAATGTATCATTGTTAGCTAAACCCACACCTTCCATTTTGGATCCTTTTTCCACTGTTTATTCATCTCCTCAACATCTTGATAGGTATCCATTGCAGACCAATAATCATTATGAATATATACTGCTAATTGCTTATCTTTTATAAGACGTTCTAATGACACTTCAATCATTTCTTTGGGTTTAATGTATTTAAATATGTGCTTGTTAAACACCATGAATCCACCATTTACGTATTGATTTAATTTGGGCTTTTGCCTAAATTCTTTCACGATACCATTAGGCTCTGAGACAATAAGACCCCACTTTGATTTTGGATGGACACCAGTTAATGTTCCAATTACCTTGCGTTTTTCATGAAATTTCATCAATTCAAGTACATCTACGTTACCCACCCCATCACCATATGTCACCATAAAACTATCTGATTTAATATATTTTTTTACTTTTCTAAGTCTTTCCCCTGTGAGGGTGTCAACACCGGTGTCAACGAAGGTAATATTGAAGTCCTCGCGGCTTTTCTTACTTTTTTTATATAGTTTCTTTTTCCCCGTATAAGTATTTAATTCAAAGTCACTTTCAAAATATTCCTGATTTATAAAATAATCTTTTATATAATCACCTTTATATCCAAGCGCGATAATAAAATTATTGAATCCGAAATGGGAATAAATTTTTAAAATATGCCAAAGTATAGGCTTTCCTCCTAATGAGACCATTGGTTTGGGCCTAAACTCAGTCTCTTCTTTCATACGGCTCCCTTGGCCTCCACAGAAAATCACAACAGGAATTGATGAATTTTTCATTTTTAACGAACTTTAATATAGAATACTAACAAAATAAATACTTATTTACAACGCTTTTAGCGCCTCGTTAGCATAGTCTTACATTATACTCAACTAAACGAAGCTTCCCACCTTGTCTTTTAAAAAAAGTGACAGAGTTGTTGTGAGGCCCATTCTCATAATTTATTTTCATAAATTCATCTTCAGAAAAGTTCTCTAAAATCATTCTCAGCGAAATAATTGTTTTTTTGTGTGAAATAACCAATATGTTTTTGTTTGTATGTTTTTTCTTAATGCTACCAACCCACCTTGATACTCGCTGAGTTAACATGTGAATACTCTCTCCTTTAGGAAATTTATAATGATACGCTCCCTTCGTATTTCTTTTTTTAATTTCATGAGGATGCAATACATTATAAATTCTCCAATCCCCATATGCATATGCATCTCCCTGGTCTCGCTCTCTCATGCGTTTATCTTTTATAACTTTTACTGTGTCTAGCTCTACCCAACCCATTATCATAGCTTTTAATGTTTCGTCTGTTCTATCATATGATGATATATATATAACATCTGGGAGAGGAACTCTTTTTCTTAACTTTTTAGCCAATTTGACTGTGTGCTTTATAGCACTATCTGTCAAACTAGTCTCATGATCAAAAGGGTGAATAGGAAATTTTTCTTTTACCTGTAATGCGAGATCTTTGGATTTGTTACTTAACGGATCTTTCTTGTATTCCTTGAGAAATTGCCTATAAAGTGGGTCTGTTTTACGTACCTTCTGCATGTCGTTATATTCCGATTCTGCGTGTCTTATTAGAGTTATTGAATCAGGCATTGTTTTCTTTATAATATATAATTGTATTTTTAAGACCTTCTTCTAAGGAAAATTTTTCTTTGAAGTGTATTACCCTCTTTGCTTTTAAATTTGTGATTTTTTTGCCAGTTTTTTGTGATGATTCAATTTCCTTAAATGTTATTTTACTTGAACTATGAGTTAAATTGCTCACTTTTTTTGCTAAGTCCAATATTGATATAGCGCTTGATCCTACGATGTCCACAGGATCACACACAGAATAATTTTCAGATAAGTCCATTAACGCTTGTGTTAAATCCGAAACAAAAATAAAGCCAGTTTTTTGACTTTCTTTACCCCAGATTGTAAGATCCTCGTTTTGTAATGTACGAGCAATAAATGTTGGAACAACGCGCCCTTTTTCTTTTGCAGAATCACGTGGCCCATACACATTACCTAGTCTTGCGATCGCAATTTTCATGCCATATTCATTCTGAAAGAGTTTTCCCGCAATTTCTGTAAATTTTTTCGAATGAATGTATCCGTCATTGTCATCCTTTCGATATATTTCAATCGAGCTTATCAATAATACTCGATCAAGATTATTTATTCGTGCACTCTCTAAAATATTGGAAACTATCTGAATATTAGATCTAAATATTTCTGCTGAATGTTCAGATTTATAAGTTCTGCTTCCATCAAGTGCTGCAAAATTAAAAACAATATCTTGGTTTTTAAGTATCCTTTTGCAACTAGTAAAGTCCAGCAAATCAGCTCTTTTTATTTTTACTATTTTAAGTGAGTTTTTAAGTATTTCATTAATTTTTCCATCTGGAGTATTATTTGAAACGACAGCCGTAACAACCGCACCTTCTTCACATAGTGCTTCCACCATATGTGATCCAATAAAGCCGGCTGCTCCAGTTACAATAACTTTTTTTCCTTTCCAGAAGTTTTTGTTCATTTTTTATTTATTACAGAATTTACAACACCAGCCAGGCCACCTGCAACCTCTACGCTTTTCATAACAACAAATGCACATGAATCCCCTGGTCTTTCAACAAACATTCGCCAGTTCTTAAAATATGACAAACGGATTGGCGAATAACTCGCAACTCCTACAACAGGTCTTTTAGATACATACTTCACAACGTCCTTACCGTACATATATTTCTTGCGAAATAATTTGCTAACAGTTAATTTGCCTTCATTGTGCATAACTATACTTTTTGTCCTACCAACTTTATATCCTTTTTCTTTTAATTTTTCGTATAAATCTCCATCATCTCGACCACCTGCCAATTTCTCATCAAGTCCTCCAACACTTTCCCATACACTTTTATTAAAAAAACGAGGTGACTCAATCAGTTCATCTCCCCAATAACATCTTCTTTCAAGATTTTTTGCACGTGCCCATACCCCTTGCCCAAAAGAATCCTCAGGAAGAATTAATGCGTCATATTTTTTTTCGCACAGTCCAACCGCTTCATGAATGAGTGATTTAGGTAATTCCATGTCAGCATCTACATAGTACACATATGTACCTTTTGATTTTTTAACTCCATAATTTCTTCTATATGGCGCATCAAATGTTCCTTTTGGAAGATTTGTTTTAAGTTGAAAAACCTGCACTTTATATTTTTTTGCAAGCGGAAGCGTATTGTCTGTTGACTGACCATCAACAATAATTGTCTCAATATTCTTATAAGTTTGGGCATTAATACTTTTGAGGGTATTTTCTAAAAATAATCCAGAATTAACTGTGGGTATAATAATTGAAACGATAAGATTTTTCATTATATTTTTTTGGCTAAAATTGCCGTTCCTAATCCATGATTATTTACAGTGAGCCAATCAAGCCTTGAGATTACATACAAAAAAGGGTATGTTAACCCAGCAAAAAGTAAACTTTTTTTCATAATCACATGATTTGCTTCCCATGCAAATTTTCCAAAATACCCAAAAGTCTCCTTTTTTTCAACAATTTTAAATCCCAATTTTTTTAGTTCGTATTCTAATTGTTGAGGCGTATATCCTTCGTGAACGTGTCCGTCATGCGACCAATTTTTCATACTGTTAAATATTCTTTTTTGTTCTGGTTGAGGAGTATGAAGATATAGGTATCCTTTAGGGGGCAGAAGCACGCTGAAATTTTTTAACACCTTTTTATAATCTTCTATGTGCTCCAACACATCTATGCTGACAATCAAATCATATAGATTTTTTTTAGTTGGTTTTTTTGTCACATCTGTGTAAGCAAATGAAATATTTGAAACAGATTTTTCAACTGCCCTTTCTTTACAAAACAATAATTTCTCTTCCTCTATGTCACCACCTAAAACGTGAGCCTTTGGGAATTTTTTTGAAAGCCAAAATGAATATATCCCAATTCCGCTTCCTGCATCAAAAATAGAAAGTATTTTTTTTCCCTGAAGTTTAGAATCAATTATTTTTTTAAAATACATACTTCTAATTTGAAATCCTATTTCAGGTATTCCAAAAAGATAAATATATAATCCGTAAAACACAGAAATT
>CAYOTA010000009.1:0-55685 GCA_964406795.1 uncultured Gammaproteobacteria bacterium | reverse complement strand
ATTCACTACTGCCCCGGGCTTACGCCCGGGGAAATACGTTGGACTTATTATATTTACAACATAGTGTAGTAATAAATGTAAAATATGTCAAGATTTTTTACTGGAGGTTATAAAATGTTTTCTCAATGATCCATTTCCCTTTTAAAAACTTTTGCTCACGTGCACTTACACAAACACTCCCGCGAGGATAAATCATCATAACAACCTCACTCTGAAGATATACTTCCAAAATGCTGAGACAGGAGGAAATGCAATTCATCCGATTATGAAAATTAAAATAATAGTAATACGAACACGTTTAATCTCAAACATCTAGTAATAGGCCCATTAACTGGCTTAAGAATGCGCGGCTGTAGTGTGTCCTGATCGGCAATAGCATCTATGTTCTATCAAAACAGAGGGACTGATTAAGATCTTCCAAAACACACTAATTAGTGCTTTTTTTTCGAATCCTTATATTTCCTTTTCACCTCTATTAATTTCACGCTCTTTTCGATAGTATGTAAAAAATCAGAAATAATTTGGATCAAGTTAAAATGAGGGGTCAATTGGCGCTACCGGCACTTGTAACAATTCGCAATTTTTCATGTGATATATTTCATCCTAAAGATCTACTGCTGCTTCTGATTATTAAATGAGTTGGATTATGTACCAATTTTGTAACAGGTTGAATTAACAACAACTACGTTTTTTATAAATTAACGCAATCTGAATTTGGAGGGTTATTGCTTAAAACACTCTGCATCCAAGCTATAGTTTCCCTGTAACTTATCTGTCTAATTTTAAAGTGATCTATAGAAGGATACTCTTTATACGTTACATTATTACCTGTATTACATAGTTTTTTTGCAACACTCTTAACAGTTTTAGCTGTCACTATACCATCTGCTGCGCCTTGGTAAACAATCACTGGTATTTGACTACTTTCAAACCCTGTAGTATTTTTTCCTATTGCTTCTTTGAATTTAGGAAAACTATCTTCTAGATTATCGCTAAAAAGAGCCTCATAAAACTCCGTTGTATAGATTTGCTTTGGATCATAGCCATAATATTTATAAATTTTGTCTACGCAAATTGAAGTAACATCTTTTTCCAGCGTAGGCAACCATTTGGGCTGGAGTACTTTTGTAGGATCAATTGTGTCCTTACCATAAAAATCTGAATAGGCAAAAAATAAATAGGGCGCCAGTGCTGGAGCATCTTTTAAAAGCGCAGTAATATCTGTAGCAGGCGCATACGCAATTATTCCCTTTATAGGCAATGTAGGTGCATATTTGGTGGCAAAATCTTTGGCAGATAAAGCAGCATGTCCGCCTTGAGAAAAACCTGCAATAAAAACTGCATCATCTGGTTTTGTGATTAAATCCTCTTGCTCTGATAGTTTATAAACGGCTCGGGTTGCGTCAAGTAAAACCCTACTTTCTAATTCAGAGTTAAAATAGTGATGAATTCGTTCTTGATCATTAAAACCTTCGTAATCTGGAAAGGCTACAATGTATCCTTGAGCAGAAAAAGCTAGCATATGAGCTCTATAGTTTGCCCAATTAGCTACCTCGGGCTGTTCTTTTGATGGAGCACAATTATCACCTAGGCCTGTTGTTCCTTGACCAAAAACATATACAGGCACATTCTTTAGGTCGGCAGCGTTCGGGATAAAAACTTGACTAGATATAATAATTGTTTCATTATTTTGATCTGTACTCTTAAACCTAACGGTATATTTATCTACCGAGTATTTAGGTGGAAGATTTTGAGCCATAAAAAGCGCTCCACTACTACTGGCATCAATAGGATATTGAGGTGTTAATTCCCCTGAAGATGAGGCACTAAGCGGATTTATAGTTTTTATTCGATCCGTATCAAAAGATTCAGAAAATGTAGCTTCAATAATCTCACCTCTTTCATCTTTTTGAGTGACAGGATTTAAAAACTGTTTATCAAATTTTTTAATTGTGGATTCTGGGCTTTCATTTGCAATAAAAACTTTCCAAATAAAAGCCACCAAAATAATTACTAAAATTATACCCACGACTTTCATATAATTTCTCTCATTAGTAGGAAACTTCTTAACAATTCCCATAGAATATTCTTATAGCGTAATTGTATCTTACCAGCTACTTAACAATCAAGCAAAAAAGTGATATCCTTAAAAAGTTCAAAATTATGGTATTGGGTACACGCAATAAATTAATCAGACATATAGCGGTTGGTGGAATAGCTATTTTAGTTACGTACCTTTTCTGGCTATCCAGACCACAGTGGTCGGGGGAGATGAGATATTGGAAGGCGGTTGGGGACGGAGCATATATGCTGCTGTTTTTAACTTTACTAATAGGACCTTTAACTAAAGTGATTCCTCACACTATACTTTTGTTAACTTTTAGAAGAGAAACAGGCATTTGGTTTACATTACTGGCTGCTTACCATGGGTTTCTAATCGCCAGCGGTTGGGCAATGTGGGATTGGATGAGATTTTTAGGATATGAGTATATACCTCAAGTTGGCAGATTGGTAAGGCTTGAACCTGGGTTTGGTTTAGCAAACCTGCTAGGTCTTACAGCACTTGTGTTGGCCGTTATCTTAGCTGCTACCTCATCTGACAAAGCAGTAAATTTTTTAGGCGTTTCATCTTGGAAATGGTTGCAGTCAGCCGCGTACATTATTTTCTACCTCGTTTCACTCCATATACTCTACTTTCTTTTTATTAATTACACCCCATCTTTCCATAAAGGAGTTCCGCCACCTGACTGGTTTAGATACCCATTTTTAATTATGACATTAACCCTTATTGTTCTTCAGGCTCTTGCTTTTATAAAAACGATCAAAAATAATAAACAGAAAGAGTGGTAAAAATTGAGTAAATTTATTTCCCCCAAAACAACTATTCAGACTTTACTTCTACCAATTTCCAACAAGCGCGAGATTGCAAAAAACACTTTTGAAATAACTTTCAATGTAGTTAACAAAAAGCTGGATTATCAGGCTGGACAATATCTGGAAATTAGATTACCCAAACAGCCTAACTCTGATCCAAAGGGAAATTTTCGGTTATTTTCTTTTGCTTCATCCCCTTCTATAAAAACCCACATAGCAATAGCGTTCAGAAATTCTGGAAGCGGTTTTAAAGAAAGTCTGCTTAAGCTAAATATAGGTGAAAAGGTGGAGATTTCTGGACCTTTTGGTTTTTTTACATTACCAAAAAATACATCCTTACCTCTTGTATTCATAGCCTGCGGGATGGGAATTACTCCTTTTTTAAGCATGGTTAACTATGCAACGGAGACTGGGTTGAAGTATAAAATCACGCTTATTTATGTTAACAGAAGTGAACTGACGGCAGCTTACTTAGATGAGTTACTAGCGCTGAAGAAAAAAAATCCTAATTTTGACTTGCATTTAAAGTATGGTAGATTAGATCATAATTTTTTCAGTAACAGCACAATAAACTTAAGTAGGTCTGTATTTTATATTGCCGGACCTCCATTTATGGTACCTGAATTTAGTCAGATTCTAACTGAACTTAACGTAGAACAAAACAAAATTATAACAGAAGAATTTATAGGATATTAGATATCATCAAAAGATAAATAATAAGAAGATGAACTGGATAAAATAGATAAGACATTAGCTTAACCCTGGGACCTTCTTTGCCATTATATAATGCAATGAATATAAATGAAAGTAAAGCTAATGGTTGAATCAGAGAAATTGAATGGAGGTTATAAAAATATTCTAAATTCTGACCGGATTGAAAAATATGTCTAAAGTAAAAATAAAACGTAGCAGCTGCTACAAGTAAAAAGGCTATCTTTAGGTTTTTGTAAAATTTGTAAAAAATTAACATTAAAAACACTCCATATGCACCATAACTAAATCCACTCGCAAATTTTTCGGCAAGCACTATCACCACAACTAAGCCAGCCACTCTGACGAAAATGTTTTTAAAGTTTTGTAGAATACATATTGCTACCAGACCAAGGGAAAGTGTAACAAAAATATTTAGCTCTAAAGAGTTTGGATAAATTTCACGTCTTACTAAAAGAAAAGGTATCTGAGAAATTACAGCTAATAAAATCAAACGCTTTAAGTAAGAGAAGCTATTTTTGGTATGAATTGCCCCATTAGCTATAAACCAAGCAAACAAAATAAAAGATAATCTTCCAATCATCCGAAGTTCAAAGATATCGGGCAGCAAAAATACCCCGATATGGTCGATGACCATGGTGATGATTGCAATAAGTTTTATATGAAATGCATTCATGTAAGATCGTTTGTGCCGTATACAATCTCATATTAACAGAAACATACTGCAAGTTATAGTATGATTAAGAATGTAAGATAATTTCATTTACACTATCTTAAACATTAGAATAAATCGCTAAAACAAGCATACAATTTTTTTATTAATTTAATTCTTCAAAAATTTATCAAAAAAATCTAGGGTTCTTTTTGAAATAAGATCCCATCCTAAATTTTGAAAGTTATGATCTTGTCCTTCGTACTCAAAGTACTCAAGCTGTTTACCTGCTTTTTTTAAAGCATCTGCAAGTACAATACTTGTCTGAGGATCAACTTCAGTGTCAGATAGGCCTTGATGAAGACTAATAGGTGTATTAATCTTTGAAAGATTTTCCATAATCGAATTATCTGAAGAACGGCCACCACCAAGTGTGGGTGCCCAAAGAACAAGTGCTTTGATAGCATTCACTGACTCAATAGCTCGTAAGGAAGTTTCTCCTCCCATACTATGCCCCCACATGCCTACACGGTTTGCATCTGCTTTTTCAATATTCTTAACGGAAGCAAATAAATTGAGTACGTCTATAGCATATTCTGGTTGATGACCTCCGCCTTGTCCTTCAGATTTTCCATGTCCTCGATAGTCTGACGCCAACGTTAAATAGCCATTGTTTGCGAGTATCGTTGCCATACGGCTTGTCCCATCTCCACTCTGAAACGTTTGCGTATTGTAGTAGCCATGATTTAGAAGGATTACGGGAAAAGGCCCATCTCCATTTGGTACATTCATGGCTGCATAAATTTTAAGACCATCGGATAAGTATGAAATTATATATGGGGTAAAGTTTGATTCTTTAGACCGTGTTTCTTCAATTTTTATCTCTCCACCTTTAAATTCTCTCTGACCTGAATTTTCAATCAATGATGAAGATTCAGTATTTGAGATGGAATTATTTCTAATCATTTGAGGATTATTGGGATCCATTCCTACTTTCGGAATACGACTTTGAATGAGTAAATACGTGCTAAGTATTCCAAATAGAACCACACAGAGCAGAATAAAAGTTTTCTTCATTATATTTAAGCTTAACTATAGGTACAATTCCTACTACGAGTGAAAAAATTATGTATTCCATATTTTACTCTTCAGTAGATAATTAGTCTAGAAAAGAAAACTGAAAATTAACTGAAAGTTTTAAAATGACACTATAGGTCAATTAATAACAAACAGCTCTCGGAAACCCGAGAGCTGTTAAAATAGCTAAAAGGCAAAAGTTAGCTATTGCGATGGTGTAGTTGTTTTTTCTCCACTATGCCATCCAGATCCTTTTATGCCACCCTCTTTACCTCCATGACCTACTAACTCTTGGTATGTCTGAAGTGAAAGACCATTTTTTTGTGCCCACGACTCAAGTTCTGCTTTCTTTTGTTGCATCGCTTGCTGCCTTGTTTCAGAATTCACACTGTGCATTTGTTCCTTATCTTTATGCATAGCGCTTGTTCCTCCAAATTTAGTCAAAATTGCCTGTCTTTGCGCACCAGTTATTTTCCCGTCTTTTACTGCCTGGTTTAATCTTGCTTCAAGTTCTGCTTTCTTTTGTTGTTTGTGCTCTGCCTTATTTTCACCAGAGACTTTTTGAGCATCAGCATGATTAAGATTAACCTTATTAGAATTTTTTTGTACAACTGATTGATCAGTGGTTAACGTCCCTTGCGCTCGTGCCAGGTTTGCCCCAAACAGAGTACTTCCTGCAATTACTATTCCGATAACAGGTACTACTATCTTTTTTTGTATCATTTTCTCACCCCCTTCCTATTCGCACTTACTTATTCCATATACTGTCATTGCAAAAATTATAGCGCGAATCTTAGGTTAGTGTAGCAACTGAAACTTAAAAATTGCTTAAAGTTACTATCTATAATTTCATATAGAATTTGTATATAATCGAGGCAGTCGAAGGACAAATACTGTTCCTTCATTTACCTTACTTCTAACGCTTATTGACCCGTTATGCGCGTCAGCAATTTTTTTCGCAATGGATAGGCCTAATCCAAATCCTTCTACTTTTTTTGAACGTGATTTATCAGCACGGTAAAATCTATCAAAAACGTGCGGGAGGTCAATTTTATCTATTCCTATACCCGTGTCCGATACAGTAACGGTAACTGTGTGGGCTTTACATATTGAAGATACAGTGATTGCTGCCTTAGAATTACTATACTTTATTGCATTATCAAGGAGAATAATGAAAAGCTCTAACAGACGATCTTTATTTCCATTAACCATCACATTTTTACCAGTATATGTAATAATAATTTCTTTTTTATTTGCGAGTTTTTGTACTTTCTTAATTGCTTCGCAAATTGTATCATGCAAAGAAACAGAAATAAAACTTGCATGCAGTCTTGTCCTTTCAAACTCTGTGAATCTAAGCAAATTATCTGATAGTGATTGCAGGTGTAAAACCTCTTCTAAATTGCTTTCAACCAGCTTTTTCGATTGAGCAGCCGTGGGACTTTTAGTAAGTAAGTAAACCTCGATTTCCGCTCTTAGAACCGTTAAGGGTGTACGCAATTCGTGAGATGCATCTGAAATAAATTGATTCAATTCTTCAACCATATGCTTAATGGGTCTGAGTGTTCTTCCTGCGAGGAAATATCCAGAAATAGCTGAGATGACAAGTATAAAAAGATTTACCATACTAAGCGATGTAATAAGCCGAGCTCTGGCTTCCTGAATAAGTTCATTGTCAATTTGGGAATGTAATAAAGGCCTGGGTACGTGAAGACCCTGTGCTTGCCGCTCTTGAACAGCCTCTTCTAATTTCTCCAGCTTTCTGTATTCTGCATTCACATTTGTATAAATGAAAAGACTAAAAAAAAGACTAACGCCCATAATAATGGCAAGATACCAAGCAGTTAATATCAACCGTGTTTTTTTAAACATACTACTCCTTTCCTCCTATTTTATACCCAAACCCACGAAGAGTATGAATAAGAGTAGGCCTTTTAAATGGCTTATCTATTTTATCCCGTAAATGTTTTATGTATACCTCAACAGAGTTGGGAAGAACATTCGCATCATAATTCCAAACATGATTTATGATCTGACTTTTTGTAACAATTTTGTTTTGATGCCGCATCAAATATTGGAGAAGCGAAAATTCTGTATGTGAAAGCTTAATCAGCTTACCCTTTCTTTTCACTTCAAAATTTGTTGAATCAAGCGTAAGATCACCTATCTTTAGAACGCTGCCTATTGCAGTTGTAGGACGTCTGGCGAGTGCTCTTACTCTGGCTAATAACTCAATGAAAGCAAACGGTTTGGTCATGTAGTCATCTGCCCCAGCATTCAACCCCTCAACCGTATCTGTAAGCGCACTTTTTGCAGTAAGCATTATAATAGGCACATGTATATTGTGTAACCGTAGTTTCTCACAAATCGCAAGACCGTCTATTCCAGGAAGTAACCGGTCAAGGATAATAAGGTCATACTCTTCTGTAGATGCGAAGTCATATCCTTCAGTTCCAGAATATACTGCATCCACAATGTAGCCTTCCTGCTCTAACCCCCGCTTTATAGACGCTGCAATTTTATGTTCATCTTCAATAACCAGAATACGCATATAAAAAGAGATTATATCAAGTTATCTTAATTTTAGCTGAAAATAAATAATTTCTAAAAAACTTGAAATGTAGCTATGCGGCCCACTGACGCCCACTGACTTACGTGCAGTATATATGCGTTAGTGAGGATATGTAGGTTTATATTTTTACCCGCTTGAGCAGGAGGGAATTTGAAACAACAGAAATAGAACTTGTCGCCATAGCAACTGATGCAAAAATAGGATTAAGGAGAGGTCCACCGAATGGATAGAGAACACCCATCGCAACAGGGATAAGAACGATGTTATAGCCAAAGGCCCAAAAGAGATTTAATTTTATAGTTCTCATAGTCTTTTTAGAAAGTTCAATTGCTGAAGCAACTGATTGCAAGTCTTTATTTATGAGTGTTATATCTGCTGCTTCAATAGCAACGTCTGTGCCAGTTCCCATGGCTATACCGATATCTGCTGCAACAAGCGCGGGAGCATCATTAATTCCGTCCCCAACCATAGCAACCTTTCTGCCTTCGGCCTGAAGTTTTCTGACTTCTGCTTCTTTTTGATCAGGTAGTACTTCTGCTAACACTTTATCTATCCCAAGTTTTTCTGCAATGGCATTTGCGGTTCGAGTGTTATCTCCCGTTATCATTACAACTTCTATACCCTTTTTTCGCAATGCCTCAACCCCTGCTTTAGCTGTCTCTTTGATAGTGTCCGCAACTGCAATCAACCCAGCCAATTCGCCATCAATTGCGAGCATCATAACAGTTTTTCCCTCACTTTCTAACTTTTCCATATCATCCTGAACTTGTTTCAGGACCTGTATTTTTTCCTTTTCCATAAGTCTTCTATTTCCAAAAAACACTTGCCGTTTTCCAACTATACCTTCAACTCCATGACCAGCTATCGCTGTGAATTTACTTACAGAATCAGTTTTAATTTTTCTCTCATCGGCATAGTTAACGATTGCTTCAGCAAGTGAATGCTCAGACCCTTTTTCAATTGATGCGGCAAGTAACAGCACTTCTTCTTTCTTTAACTTGTTTAGCTGAACGATATCTGTAACCTCAGGTTTTCCCTTGGTGAGTGTCCCGGTTTTATCAAAAACAACTACTTTAATCTTATTTGCTATCTCAAGACTTTCTGCATCTTTGATGAGAATTCCATGCTCTGCGCCCTTTCCAGTTCCCACCATAATAGCGGTAGGGGTTGCAAGTCCCATAGCGCATGGACACGCAATAATAAGTACTGCGACAAGATTTAATAATCCATAAAGAAATGCTGGCTGAGGACCAAAAACATACCACATACCAAAGGTCGCAAAAGCAAGCATAATAACAATCGGTACGAAATATGACGAAACCACATCTGCAAGTCTTTGTATAGGCGCTTTGGAACCTTGTGCATCTTCAACGAGCTTTATAATTTGCGCCAGCATTGTGTCTGCTCCCACTTTAGTAGCTTTATATGTAAATGTTCCTGTTTTGTTCATTGTTGCGCCGACTACCGTGTCACCCTTTGACTTATCACCGGGAATACTCTCACCGGTAATCATTGATTCATCAACGGAAGATTCTCCTTCTATAATCACACCGTCGACTGGTATTTTTTCACCGGGCCTAACTCTTATAACATCATTAAGTTGTACCTGATGAGTTGGAATATCCATTTCTCGCCCATTTCTAATAACTCTTGCGGTTTTTGCTTGTAGACCAATAAGCTTTTTAATTGCACTACTTGTCCCAATCTTCGCTTTAGCCTCAAAATATCTTCCCAAAAGAATAAGTCCTATAACAATGACTGCCACATCAAAGTATGGCATATGATCAATCCCAAGTCGCATTACCACATTAGGAAAAAATGTAACAAAAGCAGAATAAAGAAATGCGACAGTTGTGCCCAGTGCAACGAGAGTATCCATATTTGCTGTTCTATGCTTTAACGCTGGAATGGTCGCCTTGTAAAACTCTGATGCTGCCCAAAACTGAACTGGTGTTGCAAGAATAAGTTGTATGTAAAAGTTCTGTAGAAATGCCGGAGCGGTATTCATAAGGCCGGGGAAACTTCCCCAAAGAATTAGACCTCCTATAACAAGACTAATAATTACCTTCCCGCGAAGATTAATTAGTTCTTGCTGCTTTTCTTTTTTCTGAATGTCCTCACCTTTCTCTTCAAGTTCAAGCGTATATCCAGTCTTGGCGATAGAGTTTGCTAACTGCTGCTCCGTGCAATTCTCTTTGTCATACGTCACTGTCGCTTTAGCCGTTGCCAAATTCACTACAGCTTCTTTTACCCCTGGTGTCTTTTTCAAAGCACGCTCAGTTACCTGTACGCATGACGCACAGTGCATGCCTTTTATCTGAAATGATTTTTTAATTTCTACCATACTAAACTATCTTTACTTTCCAGGAAGCACATTCATAAACTATACCCCATCCTCTTTAGGTGTTATTTCGATCGTTACCTTATTTGAACACACTAAAAACTGTACTTAAAGGCCATGAGAGCACTACTAAAAAACAACTAAATTTTATTTATTTCAATTCTAGCTATCTTTTTAGAAGAAGTGCCTAGAAAGCACTTCTTCCAAAAAGATCACTTTTTAATAGCAAGCTTGGCTTTGATTCAAATCTATTTTCGAGTGCTACTTACTGCGTAAATCCCCAGTCTTTTTGCCATTGACGCATCATCTCAATTTCCTTTTCTTGTGCCGTGATGATCTCACCTGCTAGAGTTTTTATCTCTTCCCGTCCTGCATTCATCTGTGCTTCTTTGGCCATATTAATTGCACCTGTATGGTGCTCAATCATGCCTGAAATGAAGGCCTTATCGAATTCCTCCCCAGTCTTTCCGTTCATTGAAGTCATCATATCCTGCATCGACATATCCATACCTGAACCCGATTGCATACTTTCTTGCATGGTCATAGTGTTTGATTGTGCCGGAGTTACTTCCTTCGTCTGGTTTGCCATAACTAACCCAGTGAGCACTACGCCTATCACGAGTCCTGCAATTCCATAGAGTATTGGTTGTTGTTTCATATATTCACCTCCTTTCACTATTCATATTACATTCCCTTTGTTGCTGATTTACATACCTTTTAGTCAATCACATTGATGACACCTCCACGAGTAGGGTTAATGTGATCATGAAATTCCCATGTTCCTTTTTTGTCAAAAATGTATCGATAAATTGCACCTTTTTTGTAAGCTCTAAATTGATCAAACGTTGGTAATATTGCATGCGCTGGATGAGACATAGAGGCAACCCACATATCTTTATTGCTCTCATTTACGAATTCAACCATGTCTCCTACTTTTATTTCAATCTTATTTGGAACGAAACCAGTATCAGTATACCGTACTTTCGCCATAACTTTCATACCGGGCATTACCATTTTATTGGGATCTTCTGCTTCAGTAATTGTCGATGGAAGAGGTTTACCTGTTGCTACATATCGGGCTGTCATAAAACCATTTTCATCTATGACAGGCATATCAAGATCGTTAAAAACTTGATCGTTATCATAATCTTCATACGTCATAACTATTAGTTCCTTACCCTTAATATCAGCATTTTCTATATTTATTGGAATATTGTTGTGCGTACCAGCCTGTAATGGTCGGCTCATTTCGACTACCTGACTTAATTTGCCATCATCCATAAGTCTCACAACAAGAAATCCGTTTTTCTCTAAAATTGCACTTTCAACTATTACCTTACCTTCTGGAACTTGAGGAGCTACTACCAAATTTTTCGAAAATGCTTTTTCTTCTATCTTAGAAGAATTACTTTCAAGTTTGCCTTGACTACTCAGTGTAAATCTATATGAAAGCACTGAAATGATCATAACAATTATGATCGTTAAAATAATGTAAACTAATTTTTTCATTTTTTTTCTGGAGCACTTCCTTAACTTAAGTTATTGATTCATTAACCTTCACTTTTCCACGAAACATATTCATACCACAAGCAAACACAAACTCACCTGTCTTTTGAGGTGTTAATTCAATAGTCACTTTTTTATTTAAGGGTAAATATTTTCTTATCTTGAAATCACTGAGAATAACCTCCTCTAAACAACTTGATGGGTCTAAACGAGTGAAATTTAATTTTGTGGTTTTCCCTTTTGGAATAGATATAACTTCTGGTTGATACCCTCCACTAACCGTTATATCCACGGAGTCAGATGTAACTTCAATAATTTGCTCTTTTTTCATCAAAAAAAACCAGTAAGTAAAAGCAATACCAACTAAGCTAAAAATAGTTACTAATATTTTATCTATATCCATTTTTTAAATCTCCTTTATTTCTTTGATGGATTTTATTCATCCCTTAATTGTGACTATGTATTCCAATCATTATAATTATCAAACTAAAACTTTATGCAAAATTTGCAAATAATACACCGATATCGAATATGGTAAAACATGCTCAAAGATAGTGTTACTCACCATATGGCACACTCCAACGACCCCAGTATATTATTTACTTAAACTAAAAATTTTTCAGGGTCAGCATCAAATTGGGCTTTACATCCAGGTGAACAAAAGTAATATGTGTTAGCTTTGTACTCGGTAGAGAACTTCGCTTCTTCCTTACTAATCCTCATTCCGCAGACCAAATCCAATACCATTTTTTCTTCTATTATTGGTTTTGTAGAATTATTCATTTTTAATTCACCTCCTGCCTTTCAAAATTTTTCTTATAGGCAGAAAAATTCCACGCCTCCATCTGGGTAATTTCTCTGCCTTGGGAATAAATAATACTGTTAGCCAACTCGTTTACTCCCACTAATGCGTACACTGCTTTTTCATTTTTCATTTTTTAACTTCTTCTCTTAAAAATTGTTATTATTTCAGAAAATGCTTTTTTACTGTCGCCCTTTCTTAATTGCTCTCCCACACAATTTTCCATGTGATCTGATAAAACGAGCTGATCAACTCCCGCAAGTGCACTTTGAACCGCCTGAGATTGAGTTAATACATCTATGCAATATGTATTATCTTCTGCCATAGCTATCACCTTATCTAAATGACCACGCGCAATTTTTAATCTGTGTAAAATTCTTTTTTTTGAAGTTTGAGTAGTATGCATAATCCCCCCTATGGGGATAGTATGTCATTTCTGAAAGCATGTGTCAAGAGGCGTATTACAACTTTTTGATATTTGCCATAATACATTCTTGGTTGAGTTGAAGTTACTTGTTGTGATATTTACAGTGGCATTACCTAATAATGTTTTTCTATTAAACTTTTCAAATAAAGATGGCAGCTTACACCTTCTTTTCAGAAACTCCATTTTCATTAGTAGACACACTTCCACTTACCAAACGCGTAAAAGTACTTTATGATGATTGAGGCGTCTATTTCTCTGGTTATAATTGGTATGGTAGCAACTCGTGCTATATCTTTAATTCCCTAGATTCTATATTCCTACGTCATTTTTTAAACCCACACGCTTGAAGTTAAAACTTTTATTAACGAGTGCTAAACCCACTAGTACAAAAACCCAAGCAAATTGCGCAAGTAATGGGTGTACATATACAAGTGGTATGGAAACCGTAAAGACAATTGGCGCAATTAATAGTTTGTAGGTATAAAATCTGATACGTTTTTCACTCATTTTGGCATCAATTAATCTGTTCCCCCTTGAGGCATACCACCAAATAAATGACAGCATATATCCTAGCACTGCAACACTTGCCGCATAAAAAACGACTACTATGGGCATATTGTAATAATCTCCATACAAGTCTACAGGAAATGGAAGGAAGGATAATAAAATTAAAAAGACAATATTCATCCACACAATTGTCCTGTTAAACCGTTTTGTAAGTCCAAATATTACGTGATGAGTTAACCAGTAATAACCAATTGCAAGAAATGAAATAACATTAGCTAAATATTGAGGCCATAAATTTATTAACGACTGTATTAGTTGCGCTTCTATATCTACACCACTCAGCTGGGGAAGATCAATTTTCAAAACTAATAAGGTGGCTGCAAACGCAAAGACAGCGTCAGAAAAATTAATAACCCTTCCCTGGTCGATTATACCCTCAACCTCTTCCTGGATTTTTTTCTCCTCTTCAACTATTTCAGACATACATGTATCTACTCACGTACATACATAAATGTCAACAATTGCATATTAAAGGCACTATTGTATAAACTAAGATATGGACGAAAACTTAGCGCAAAAAATCAAAGAACACATTGAAGGGGACACAGAGATAGATGACGCAATTCTCAAGGAACACAGCCATGACGCAAGTATTTTTGAATTACAGCCCAAAGTTGTGGTATTCCCCAAATCAAAAACTGATATTGAAAATTTAGTAAAATTTGTAACGCAAAGTAAAAAAACCAGCCCAAACCTTTCTTTATCCCCCAGAGCAGCTGGGACTGATATGAGCGGTGGATCACTTACTGAATCCATAATGGTGTCATTTCAGAAATACCTCAATAAGATCATAGAAGTTGGCAGTGACTACGCCATCACACAACCTGGTGTTTTTTACCGCGATTTTGAAAAAGAAACTCTCAAGCGTGGACTTTTATATCCACCCTACCCCTCATCACGTGAAATTTGTGCCATGGGAGGAATAATTAACAATAATGCAGGTGGGGAAAAATCTCTCCAATATGGAAAAGCGCAAGACTATGTTTTAGAAATGGACATGATTTTGTCAGATGGAAATACCTATGTCATCAAACCCCTTTCAGAAGCAGAGTTAAAAAACAAAATGGGTCAGAAAGATTTTGAAGGTAGATTATATACAGATATTTTCACAGTAATAGATAAAAACTATGATGAAATAATGAAAGCAAAACCTGATGTCTCTAAAAATTCAGCAGGATATTACTTATGGAATGTATGGGATCCTAAAAAGAAACTATTTGACTTAACTCAATTATTTGTAGGTGCACAAGGAACGCTTGGGATTATGACACAAGCAAAATTAAAATTAGTTCCGGTCAAAAAACACGCAGAAATGCTTGTTATGTATGTAAATGACTACTCCCATTTGGCAGAAATTGTAAATATTTTACTTCCTTACAACCCTGAAAGCATTGAAAGCTATGATGACATAACATTAAAACTGGCACTTAAATACTGTACAGATTTTACAAAAAAAATGGGAACAAAAAATAGAATTGACACACTCCTACACTTCCTTCCGGAGTTTATGATGAGGGCTTCTGGAAAACTACCAAAATTAACTATTCAGGCAGAGTTTACCGGAGACAATTATGATGAGATTAAAAAAACAATTGATGAGGTAAGACAAAAACTTCATCCACTCAAAATTAAAACAGTGTATGCAAAAAATGAAAGTGCAGAAATTAAATATTGGCTCATAAGACGCGATAGCTTTGGACTTTTACGATCTAAAATAAAAGATATGTATGCATCCCCCTTTATAGATGACATAATTGTAAAACCTCAATATCTTCCTGAATTTTTACCTAAATTCATGGATATTTTGAAAAAGTACCCAACTATAATTGAGACATTTGCAGGTCATGTAGGAAATGGAAATTTCCATGTTATACCCCTTGTAAAACTTACTGACCCTGAACAACAAAAATTAATACCGTTAATTTCTAGGGAAGTATTCTCTTTAGTAGCAGAGTATAAAGGCTCAACATCAGGCGAACATAATGATGGGCTCATAAGAACACCTTATTTGAATATTCAATTTCAACAGAATATTCTAGATTTATTTGCTGAAACAAAGAAAATTTTTGATCCCGAAGGTATTTTTAATCCTGGAAAAAAAGTTGGTACCAAGCTTGAATATACCATGTCACACATAAGACAAACTTGGTAAATTTATTTTTTATCTTGTAATAAGCTTGGAAATACTCAGTACAATACTATTGAGAATTAAAGGAATACACAATAGTTTTACCATAAACCACGCTTGATTTATAAACACTTTTTGCGTCAAAAACAGTTCTACATAATACGAAAGGTTTATTTGAGCAAAGTATAAAATAAGTAATACTACAGCAATAACGACTGCTATAATCCAAATTCCATCCATATCTTTTTTGCTCGAAAACATTGTGTTTGTTATAGCAAATAACAAATATAAAAATAATATAGTTAAACCAAACATTCCCCATGAGGAAAATATATCTTCTATCTTAAACGTCACCGCAATATACCCTAAGGCAAGAGTCAACACAATCACTCCTATAACAAAAGGTGCACCCCCTATAAGAATGCTTCTGATCGGATCCGACTTTTGAAGCCTCACACTTCCCATCTTTAACCCACCCTCAGAATATTCAGGCGTAAATTCCATGCCATATGTTTTGACACGCAATAATGTGGCTACCACCATGTGTGACATTTCATGAAGAAGAGTTCCTGGAAAGAAAAAAAGAGACAACAGAGAAAATGAAAACTTCTGGCTTTTGGTAAGCCTCATAAGTATGGTAAAGAAGGATTGGAAGATGAAATGAGAAGACAAAAAGATTAGGAAAAATTCTAATAGTAAGATTACGTAGGGGGTCACGTTTTACTTAGTTAACACTTGAAGATGATATTACTACAGCTCCAACAATTGCACCATCATCGTTTTTCATTTGTACAACTGTCATTTCAACTCCATTCGGATACTCAACATTTTTTTCAATAAATGTGCGTGGCTCACCATCAAACATTGTTTTACCTACTTGCCCATTTGTATCTCCACTATAAGTGCTGTTTTCGTTTGTGATTATTGTGTCAGCAATAACATTTTTATTTTGATCCAAAACTACAATGTATTTTTTAGTTGTGTTGCCCAGATCAACAACATACTCTTCAAGCTCTAAAGGCTGCTCTAGCAGAGGATTGTTTGAGGGAACTGTTGCAATTGTTTTGGCCAAAATTGTCGCATCCTCTACAGAATTTAAAGATTGAATTTTACTAATTCCTGACTGAAGCTTAACGGAATTGTCTCTCCATACTGATTTTGTATACATATATTTCATTCCTACAATTCCTAGGATTATAACAAGTATGATTGAGGATAATATTAACCATGTGTGGTGCTTGTGAAGTTTCTTATGTGATTGATGCAATGCAACGTGACTTTTAGTTCTTTTGGCCATATATTAATTAAGAACTGTTTTTACTTTTTTGTCAAGTATATATTTAGTTTGATGGAAGAAAATCTAGTTTGCGATCCAAAATTTTAACCAAATCTGACACTACAACCAACACCAACGCTAAAATAATCGCCAAACACCACCCACTCCATCCAATTGGTACTGTTTCAAAAACTATATTTAGCGGTGTATAAATAATGCCCAACGTTATAACAAGTGAGCCAATAGAAGCTGTCATAAGATATTTATTTACAAAAGGAGACCTATTTAACACTAATTTTCTAAATGACCTAAATGCAAACGCAATAGTTACTTCAATCATAATAAGTGTAACAAGTACGACTGTCCGTGCATACTCCGATGACATCTCCCATACATTAAATACGGTATAATATACCAACAATGATGTTGCGCACATTATAATACCGGTAGCCATAATCACCCCTGCAATTCTCAAATCCACAATCTGCATATTTCTCTTTTTTCTTCTAAGAACATCTCTTGAAGATGGATTAAAACCAAGAGTTAAAGCAGGAAAATCAGATGTTACCAGGTTCATAAATAGAATTTGAATGGCCAGTAAAATCGGCACCTCCCACCCAAGGGTAGGCGCAATCAACACGCCAATAAATAATATAGATAGTTCCGCAAAATTGCAGGATAACTGATAGGATACAAATTTTCTAATATTACTAAATATGGTGCGCCCCTCAATTACAGCTGAAACGATAGTTATAAAGTTGTCATCTTTTAGAATGATATCTGAAACAGATCTGGATACATCTGTTCCTTTTATTCCCATGGCAATTCCAATGTGCGCTTCCTTTAACGCAGGTGCATCATTTACCCCATCCCCTGTCATAGCTACAACCTCATTGTTTTCCTTGAGTGCCTTTACAATACGCAGCTTGTGCTCAGGTTTTACACGCACAAATATTGCCAACTTAGAAACTTCATCCCGCAGCTCCTCATCAGTTATTTGATCCAATCGCTCTCCGTCGATTATTTCTCCTTCTATACCAACCTCTTTTGCTACAGCCACAGCAGTGTCACGGCTATCCCCTGTTATAAGTTTTATTTTAATTCCAGCTCTTTTACACAAAACTATTGCATCAGCTACTTCTTCCCGTGGTGGATCCTCCATACCAGTAATTCCAACAAAGATCAAATCATCTTCACTGTATTTTTTGTCAGCTCCTCCATCTTTGTATGCGAACGCTAAGGTACGCAGCGCCTTTGATGTTAATTGCTTGTTCTCTTTTAATAATTTTTCTTTTAATTCTTGTGTTAGTTTTATTTTTTTATTATTATCCAACATGTATGTACAATGTGAAAGAATGACTTCCGGTGCTCCTTTTGCGTATATAGTTTGATTCTCACCCTTTTTTATTAGCACTGACATCATTTTTCGCTCTGAGGTAAATGGCAGATCTTCAACTCTTTCAACATGCATGTCCTCTATAAAGGCTTTGTGTTTTGCGGCCATTATGAGCAACGCACCCTCCGTAGAACTGCCGTGAACTTTGTATTTATGTGCAGCTTCTATATTTTCTATGCGTGAATCATTACATAACACCGCACAATCAATGAGCTTTTTAAATTCCTCATTTTCGTCTAATTTCACAACTTTTCCGTCTTTGTTAAACTCCCCACTATCATCAAATCCTGATCCCGTAACGTTTAAAACGTGGGAATCCATAATGATTTTTCTAACAGTCATCTCTCCAGTTGTAACCGTTCCTGTTTTGTCAGTACAAATCACTGTAACCTCTCCTAAAGACTCAATAACTGACATTCTGTTAACAATTGCATTCTTTTTTGCCATTCTATTGGCACCCACGGCAAGTGTTGTTGTAAGTACTACCGGAAAACCTTCAGGAAAGGCTGAAACAGCAAGCGCAATCAAAAATATAAACGTTGCAGTCAAAAACTCTGCATTGATTGTCTCGGCTCTGTAAAAAAGAAGTGCACCGGTTAAAATAGAAATACATACTGCAACTCCCACCATGTATGCTGAGATTTTATTTATTTTTCCCTGAAGTGGAAGCGCTTTTTCGGCCGTGGAAACCATACCGGCAATCTCCCCAAATTTCGTATTCATCCCAGTATGAGTTGCCTGCACCGTGCACTTTCCGGAAACTATAAATGATCCCATAAACACTTTATGTTCATTCTGGATAGTCTCCACGTCTTTTGTTCCTATTTTTTTAACTTCTCTTGATTCACCCGTTAAAACTGATTCATCAAGCCGCACTTCGCTCTCCTGCAAAACAACTCCGTCAGCAGGCACTTTTTCACCAGTACGCAGTACAATAATATCCCCAGGAACTATTTCTCGAGCCGGAATCTCAACCTCTTTACCATTTCTTATAGCGCGTGACATTGGCATGAGCATGCTTTTAAGACTTTCAATTGCCTTTTCGGCTCTATATTCCTGAATAAATCCTGCAAGAATAATCACCACAATAACAGCAAAAATAGTATAGGCGGTTACACCTTTTCCGACAAACAGAGACATGAGAGCTGCAACAAATAAAAGATATAAAATATAATTTTTTTTAACTTGACGGACTAAGATCATAAGAGGTGTGTTCTTTTTCACTTCTCTTATTTCATTGAAACCGAATTCCTTGAGTTTTTGATTTGCCTGTTCTGTGGTAAGTCCTGTTAATGCAGCCATTTTATATGTCTATTTACTATACATGAGAAGACTAAAACAATTCAACAAATTATGAGATTAAAATGGGTAGCCTTTGAGGCCTTGGAGTCCTTTGGCTGCGGAAATTTCGCCGGTTAAATTTGCAATATGCAGCAAAAACATAGATGAAAGTGCAAATCCCAATTTATTCTTTCCAAATTGTCCCATATCTATTTCGGAATCCAAGTCTTCATCTTTTAAAGTACTTATGTATGAGTCAGTTGCGGCGTATACTTCTTTAGCGTATGCTCTGAATTTTTCTAGATCTACAGTCACATTTTGCGCCCACATGGCGTGCTTATCCCAATTTGAAAAATCAGGCATTAATTCTGATAACCCTATACTAGATGCATCTTTTAAAATAGGTTCTCTTTGCAAAATAAATTTTGAGAGTATTATGTCTTCTGAACACACAGCATGAGCATATGCTGCTCCTACCGGTAAGGCTTTGCCCAGTTCTCTGATATGTGCCACATCAGAAGTCACATCCTGCATAGTAGCCTCTAGCGTTTCGTGAGCGTTTTCAAACTGAAGTCGCAAAAGGTCTATAGCGTTCATGCATACAGAATACATCATGAGGGAAAAAGATTCAAGGGAAATTATCGAGCAACAGAGTTGCGGTGAGAAAGGCCCCACTTTTCCATATCTAGTAAAAGAGGTACAAGTGTTTTTCCGTGTTTGGTAAGACTATATTCTACTTTGGGTGGAACTACCGCGTATACTTTTCTTAAAACAATCCCGTCAGCTTCCAGATCTTTTAACTGTTGAGACAACATCTTTTGCGTTATACCATCTATCTGACGTTGCAACTCTGAAAACCGCATAGTGTTAGAAGACAATAGAAAAAGAATAAGCGGTTTCCATTTGCCCCCCATAACATCTAGAGTAATTTTTATTTTAGAACAACCAAGCGAAATTTTGCCTGGATGCGGTTCATGTGTTTTCATAGGTTACTTTTTGGTATGTACCCTACTTTATAGTGGGTACTTACCATATTTATACTTTATATGTATTATATACCTATATGCAATACATTTCAACTGCCACAAAAACAGATCTCGAAAAAACAAAACAAGCCCTCACTGCAAACGGATTTAATGTGCTCATTGCCAAAACATCTAAAGATGCCGTACGGGCTATTAACAAACTTATTCCAAAAGGCTCTGAGGTAATAGATAACACCTCTAAAACACTTGACGACACAGGAATTCGCGCACTGATTCAGAAAAACTATGCATCGGTAAATGAAACAACTCGCACTATGGATCGGGAAAAGAATGCTAAAAGAATTTTGGAAATGCGCTCTGTTGGTGACTACGCAATAGGAAGTGTGCATGCAATTACCCTTGACGGGAAAATAATGATTGCGTCAGGTTCTGGAAGTCAGCTTCCAGGATATATTTATGGAGCCTCTAATGTAGTACTTGTTGCAGGAACTAACAAAATCGTTAAAAATTTAGATGAGGGGTTTGACAGAATCTACAATCACTCTCTTCCATTAGAGTCAGTGCGTGTTCAGGAAGCATACGGAATGCCAAATTCAAATGTCAGAAAATTGTTAATTTTAAATTCTGAAGGAAGTAAAGATAGAACCACAGTACTTCTTATAGATGAATCCCACGGATTTTAACTCAATTACTTCATCAATTACACCATAAGGCCCATGGAAAGTTTGTTGAGTAAACGACGCTAAGTGAAATGAAGCGAGAAAGAGGAAAGGTATTCTCCGTCTCTTTCAGTGAACGAGACAAACTTGGAATGGTACGAATGGTGTCTTGATGAGAGCTTTTGGTACTTTTGGCGGCTCAAAAGTACATGAGCTGAATATATTAACTTTCTCTTTACCTCTCAATTAATTTGTGTAAATATTTTGGTACCCGCGCCTTCCAAGATTTCTTCTTTTGTATGTGATGCCTAATCTTTTTACCTTCCAGTAAATGTCTTTTGTGATACCCTATTTGAATAACCGGTATATTATGAGCCGCATAAATCTCGTTTACCCAAGAATTATCTCCTATTACTACATCCACATCTCCAGTTAATTTATGTGCAATTTTGTACCACTCCTCGTCGTCTGGAACATCCGGAATATACACTATTTTTAGAATTCGATTGCCAAGACCTTCTTGTTTTAAAAATTCTTTTACAAATTCTTCCCGCTGTCCCACGTCATACGGATTATTTTCGTCAGCACTATTAGAACTTCCAACACCAATGATAAGACTTTCAGCGTGTTTTAACGCCTGCTCTATTAAATACTGATGCCCTAGATGAAATGGCTGAAATCTCCCAATAACCAATCCCGTTTTATGTTTTTGTATCATTTTTCTCCTTTTAAATATTGTAATCTAATTTTTTCTGGAAATCTTTCAATGCTATACCGCAGCGCAGTTCTCCCCATATTTTTATAATTTTTATCAAGAAATTCATACACGGCTTTTTCATCTACCCGCTTTCCTACTTCTCTTAGCATCCACCCCACAGCTTTTTGTATTAAATCATTTTTGTCGGGGATTAAAATTTCAGCAATTTTAAATGTATCTTTTTGAGATTTCTCTTTGAGAATAAATTGGAATGTTGCAATTATTGCAATCCTTCTTTCCCACATGCTTTGAGATTTAGCGAATTTTTCAAGTATACTTCTATCTTTTTTATTTCGCAAATACTCCCCTACTATTTTATAAGCTGAGGAGTCAACCAAATCCCAATTATTTACGTGTTTAGTATTTTCTAAATAAAAATTATATAAGTTTTCCCTTACTATATCTGAACCTTTTTTAAATTGATGCACCAAAATAAAAAGCCCTATCAGCCGCTCTTCGTGAATTTTTGACATCAATAATTTTTGAACATCGAGCAAGAGTAGATTCGGGAACTTAGCCGCAACTAACCTTGACTGAGGCACTGTAACTCCCAAAAATACATCACCATACCCGTACTCTCCTTCTTTTGTTTTAAAAAAACGGGAAAAAGAAACTGCCTTTTGAGGATCTTGAAATTTTTTAAGCTCCTGCCTTAATTGATCTAACATGAAGTGTTATACGCGGTTTTTGATTTTGGAAACTAATTCATTTAAATCCGTTTCAGTTTTTGTAAATACCTCTAAATCTTCTGTGTCTTTTCCGCCGGACAAATTTGTCAGAATAATAGCCGGAATATCTTTCCTCATGTCATGTTTTAATATGTGATAAAACGTGTACCCATCCATTCCCGGCATAATAAAGTCCAAAATTATAAAGTCCACTGTTTCAGAAACAAGAAAATCCAAAGCTTCTTTGCCTGTCATCATAACAATTGGAGTCATACCTACTGCAGTAACCGCTTCAGAAAGTTTTTGGGTAAATTGAGCATCATCATCCACAATAAGTATTTTTTTTGCAGGAGAAGTAGTAATTGGGGCGTTTTGATCCATATGACTATACTAGTCATATAGTGTTGATTTGTCAAGAAATTACTGTATTAATGCGTTTTTTATTTTTAAAACCAGATCATCTATGTTTGTTTCGTTTTTGACAAAAATTTCCAGACCGTCTTCTTCTTTTGTACCAATCATGCTTGTCAGAATAATTGCAGGAATAGGCTTTTTCATATCATTTTTGAGCACATGGTAAAAGGTATACCCATCCATCTCAGGCATAATAAAATCCAACACTATAAAGTCTGCATTATTTTTGAGTAAATAATCCAATGCTTCTTTACCGCTTGCCATAACAATTGGCGCAAGTCCAACCTGTCTAAGCTTGAGGGCAAGTAGGTCTGCGTAACTTAAGTCATCATCTATAACAAGCACTTTTTTTTGCGTGTCCATAAGCTCTACTATATCACTTCTAAAAAAAGATGCAATGTGGCAAGTCGTCAATAGCCTATAATTTATAAAATTGGTATAATAGTGTCTTATGAAAAACATTTGGCAAGAGTTACCAAAAAACTTTTTTGTTCAAGCCCCTATGGAAGACGTCACAGATACAGTCTTTCGGCAAATAATACGAATTGCAGGAGCGCCTGATTTGTGTTTTACTGAGTTTACTAATGCGGACGGGATTGTTCATGGTGGCAGCAGATACACGGCACAAAGACTTCAATTTTTGCCGCATGAAAAACCGCTTATAGCCCAAATTTGGGGTAATAATCTGGAAAATTATGTAACCTCATGCAGGCTGTTGTCAAAAATGGGATACGATGGAATTGATATAAATATGGGCTGTCCAGTGAGAAAAGTTGTTAAACGGGGAAATTGTTCAGGTCTAATTCGTAATCCAAAACTGGCCGGTGAGTTAATACGGGCTGCAAAAGAAGGTGCTGGAAATTTGCCAGTTTCTGTTAAAACAAGAATTGGAAATGACAAAATAGTAACAGACGAATGGATTGGGTTTTTACTAGAACAAGATTTAGCAGCCATTACCGTTCATGCCCGTACATCAAACGAAATGACAAAAGTGCCGGTTCATGCGGAAGAATTTGGAAAGGCTGTAAAATTAAGAGACAGTATAAATCCAAAAACCTTGATTATTGCAAATGGGGACATAATGACTCGGGGGGAAGGACTGGAAATTATTTCAAAGTACGGAGTTGACGGTGTTATGATAGCACGCGGATTGCTTCATAATCCATGGGTGTTTAATAAAAATAAAAATTTTGAAGATATATCTATACATGAAAAACTAACACTTCTGAAACAACATGTGGAACTATTTGAAAGTACATGGGGTAAGACAAAAAACTTTGAATTGATGAAAAAATTCTATAAAGCCTATCTAAATGGGTTTGATAAAGCATCTGAGATGAGATCAGAACTCGTACTTCTCCATGGCTATAATGAAGCTATAGAAAAGTTAAACGCCTTAATCATAAATACTAAGTAAAAACGTAGCTTACGGCATCAATGATGCGGCAGGTGAACTCTGGGCAGATGAGGACGCCTGAATTGTGGGTGATAGACTTGGTAGTACTATAACTGAGGTAGGAATAGAATCATTTTCTGTGGTAATAATTTCTACCCGCTCGTTATTTTGTCCTAGTATATAAAAGGCTACTCCTATTAAAAGCACAATTATAATAAGCAAACTCACAGTCCAAATTTTTCCCATATCTTTTTCTAGCATACATAACGTTTTGAATCAATATTAAGTGCATATATAAGATACATTACTGTAGAATATATCCATGACAGATAATAAAGGTGAACACTTGATACCAGTAACAAAAAATGAATTAATCAAACCACAAAAAAATCCATTCGAACTTTTACTTGAGAAGAGATTCAAAAATTTTACCAAAGGGCTTACAGAAAAGAATGCACCATTCGTGTATGTCCCACGAACTGATGGAAGAAAAGAACGCTTTCCTATGGATCTTAGCTTAACTCAAACAGGATGTGTTTTTTGGGATATTATACCCGACAGTGACACCAACGTATTATCTAGACATGAATTACTTCGCAAATCGTATGCAGATTTACAACGCGAGGAGGGAGACTCCTTGGATTTTCCTATAAATACGCTTGGAAGGGTTGCTTTACGTAGAATAGAAAATAAAACGGGCGATTCCGTATGGGCATATACAATTGAGGTTGGTGGGAAAATAGATACAAAAAAAGCCGCTACATATTCTGACTACGTTGCGCAGGGAGTAACTAGGGGTATTCCAAGCTACATACAGATAAATACAGCGGACAGGTCACAAGAAGATTTGACAGCTAGACTTGACCTTGCACTAGATCTAGTAGAACCTAACTTGTTTAACCCACATTACAGACCGACAGAGGAAAATCTACTCTCAAACCCACAACTTAGCTTTAAGGAAGGCACGCACTCTCATAAAAAACCCTTAAATGAAGATCGCACTTCATGTAAAGAGCATAATTCAGATGAACTTGATGACTGGCTAATTTCATACCTCAATGGACCCGAAGATTCAGAAACTAAAGAAACCGATTAATTATTGAACTTTGGGAGTTTGTCCGTAGACTACAACTTGGGTTCCTGGGTATGTATTTACCATAAATGAATTCTTATAAATATGTGAAGTAGTATCTTATACGCACTTAAGTGGGGGTACTTACAAAATTTCTAGTCTGGAAAAAGCTTCGTTAATATTACGGATATAAAATCCTAGATCAAACAACTCTACAAGCTCTTTTGCGTCAATCAAGCTTACTATTTTAATCTCTTTCTGAGCTAATTCTTGCAGCTCAATCTCTTCATCTATCGCACGCTGTGCCAAAGACTTTACTAAATCATATGCGTCAGTCCTGGGCATTCCTTTCTCAAGCAGTGCATTAAGTAAACGTGGACTATAAATCGACCCATAGGTGCTCTTAAGGTTTTTTAGCATTTTTTGCTCATACACCACCAAACCGTCAATCACTTCCGTCATAAGCCTAACTGCATATAAAAGACCTTCCAGCACATCAGGAAACGCAAATCGCTCAACAGATGAATGAGAAATATCCCGCTCAAACCATAATGCCTGAGAACTTTGCTCAGCCAATGCCTGCCCTCTTATAACACGTGCAAGTCCGCAAATACGCTCTGATAATTCCGGATTTCTTTTGTGCGGCATGGCAGATGACCCTTGCTGAGATGCTTTATCAAACGGTTCGCGAACTTCACCCACATCAGTAATAGATAAAAGCCTAATGTTAGTTGCTATCCTCTCAAGCGTACCGGCATTAACTGCCAAAAGGCTTAAAACTTCAGCATGCCTATCCCGACTTATTACCTGAGTTGGAGCAGTATCAACCTTTAATCCGAGCTTTTGTAATGCAAGTTTTTCAACTTCCGGCTCAATAAACACATTTGTTCCTATTTCACCTGAACATTTGCCGTAAGCAATAGTCTTTTTGGAATAGGAAATTCTTTCAATATCGCGTAATACTTCTGCATACCAACCCAATACTTGTCTTCCAAAAGTCTGAGGTACTGCGTGCTGCCCATGAGATCTTCCCACCTGAAGTGTGTTTTTGTGTTTTATAGAAAGTTTCTTTAAAGAATCAGAAAGCTTTTTGAAATCATTTTCCAAGATTTTTAATGACTCTAGTATTTGAAGTGCAAGGCTTGTATCCAGTACGTCACTGCTTGTGTTGCCGCGGTGCAAATAATTCCCTGCTTCTTTGGAAATCTTACCCTGAACTAAACGTAATAACTTATTTGTCTCATGCCCACGCGCTTCAAGAAGAGACTGCGTCTCCTCAGGACTTAACGTAAGTGCTTTTTTAATCTCTTCAAGCTCGCCTTTTGAAGGTTTACCAAAAAGTTCAGCGCGTGCTTCACACTGCGCCTCCCAGATTTTAAGCTGAAATCTAAAATATCCTTCAGGCTCCCAGATCTCATGCATTTCAAGCACTTGATTACTATAACGGGTTGGTAATGGCATATTATTTAGTATTCTCGCCGGCCCTCGAGAGCGCGGTCAAGTGTAGTCTCATCTGCATATTCTATATCAGCGCCTGTTGGAAGACCATGCCCGATTCTTGTAATTTTAAGAGTATTGTTTTGTGCTTTCAAGTCCCGTACTAAATACATAGCAGTTGCTTCCCCCTCCATTGTGGGATTTGTGGCCAAAATAACCTCCTGAATTTGTCCCTCAAGCGTTTTCATACGGGATAAAAGTTGGGGAATATATATGTCATCAGGCCCAATAGAATTTAGCGGATCAATTACTCCATGAAGCACGTGATATAACCCTCTATACGTACCTGAGCGCTCAAGGGCTAGAACATCCAACGCATCTTCAACTATACACACGGTTGATTTATCGCGATTTCCGTCCGCACAAATAAAACATGGATTTTCATCGCCTATGTTGTAGCACACCGAACACAAGACAGTTTCTTTTTTTAAATTTGAAAGATCGGCTCCAAATTGCTCTAGGGTATGTTGAGGCACATGGAGTAAATAAAACGCTAGTCTTTGAGCAGATTTAGGTCCAATTCCTGGGAGTTTTTCAAAATCTTCCACAACTCGAGTTACAGCTTTTGGCAATTTCATAACAAAACATTATACCACGTACTATTTCATACACTCCGTCAATTGAAACCCGAGACCATGAAGGAACGAGTTTGAACACGCCCGGAAAGATGAAAGGTATTCTCCGGCTCTTTCAGTGGTCAAATGAAGTTCCGTAATGGATGAGGGTTGCACTGACGGGAATCTTTGCTTCTTTCTTGGAAAAGAAAGAAGAATTGTTTTACACTTTCATTAACTCTTCTTCTTTTTGTTTAGCAAGCGTGTCTATCTGCTCAATATAACTATCAGTTAATCTTTGTACTTCGCGCTCAATGCGCCCTGCCTCATCCTCTGAACCACCATCTGCTTTAAGTTTTTTGGCAGCAGTCATTCCGTCTTGTCTAATCTGGCGCACTGTAACTTTTCCCTGCTCTGCTTTTTGATGTATGAGTTTTACAAATTCGCGTCGTCGTTCCTCAGACAGTGGAGGCAAATTTATACGAATAAATGTTCCGTCAATTATAGGGTTTATTCCTACATTGGCGTCAGCAATTCCGCGCTCAATTTCACCAATTACAGACTTATCAAATGGTGTTAACACAAGTGTATGCACATCCTGAACATGAATGGTTGCCAACTCCAAAACTTTTAATACCGCTGTACCGCCATATGCTTTAATTGAGATATTTTCAACAAGCGTCGGGGACGCCTTTCCTGTTCTTACAGTTTGAAAATCAGCATGCAGTGACTGCAACGCTTTGTGCATTTTTTGTTTTATGTCAGGTGTTACCGTATCCATATTCAGTACCAATAATACCAATTAAGCATTTAATAAGCAACAACATCCCACATTAGAAAGACAATCTCCACACAAAACAATATTTTATTACCGTCGACTAGTCCACTGCATTATTTAATTATCTTTTTATATCTTTTCTGGTGAGACCAGTGTACGTTTTTTTCTTGAAAACTTTTTTACTTCCACCCTCTTTACTGTATCTCCCTTTTTCATATTCCACTTCAACCTTCTTGTGTCTTTTAGAAATGAGCTCAAATCCCTCTGGGTACTTTTCAAGTCTCCTTGAAATATGGACTATGGTTGAATTACCCGCTTTTAACACGTCACAGATCTCAATAATAGTCATACCAGCTTTAAGACATTCAGCTATTTGTATTCTTCTTCCAAGCTGAAATCGTTCTTCCTCTGTGAACAAGGCACGCATAATACTGTCCACCTCACTCCCATCTTTTGCAGCAAGCAACGCATTTCTCAGCTTATTCCAAGAAGCAAAAATATCTTCCTTATCTACGTATTTATATCTCCTCATTCTTACTCCAGTCGACTGGTCCACTGTAATAATAGTACTTCTGGAGGTAAACATAATCAAGACTTTTATTATCGAATGAGGAGATTTTACGAGAGAATTTTTGAGAATTACTTGGGGATGAGGGATTGGCCGGAGGCAACTCTGACTATATCAAAGACAGTTATAACCACCATGAGACTTAAAAGTAACACTAATCCTACCGCGTGAGCATACCCTTCGTATTTAGGATTTATTTTGCGTCTTGTCACAAATTCAATAACTATAAAGAATAATCGTCCACCGTCCAGTGCTGGAATTGGCAACACATTTAGCACTGCCAAATTAATTGACAGCAATGCTGCAAACCATAACGTCGCATTTGCCCCGTATGAAACAGCCTGTCCAGTGAGTTGTGCCACACCTACTGGTCCTGCAACGCCTTCAGGAGCACTGCCAGTGGTTACGAGTCCTGCAACCATTTGCCCAAGTCCTGCAAAAATAAGCCATGAGAATTTAAATGCTTCAAGTGTTCCGTAAAATGGAGCCTGCCACCATACATACTTTTTAATAGTTACATTTGAAATCCCCACACCCACAGGTCCTTGGCCTTCCGGTGTATTTATTCTGGGAGTTAATTTTACACTAGATTCCTGGCCATTTCTTATAATTCCTAAAGAAATTTCCTTACCGCCACTTTTGCGAACAGTACTGATAAATTCATCAGTTGAGGTAATCTTTTTACCATTAATTGAGGTGATTTGGTCATCTGTTTGAATGCTAGCGGCAGCGGCCGGGCTTCCTTTTTGAACGTCAGTTACACGGATATTATCAGATGGAACTGCTACACCCTGTACTGCAAAGAGGTACGAAATGATAATTACGGCGAGCAAAAAATTCATGACTACTCCTGCCACAATAACCGCAAAACGCTGCCAAATGGGACGGGCAAAAAACGCACGTTTTAGCATAGCCGCTGACATTTCTTTTTCTTTCTTGGTTTGTTTAACTGCTCCACCTCCTGCTGCATCTTCACCAAATAATTTCACAAATCCTCCTACAGGAAGCAGATTTATAGAATAAAGCGTCTCGCCTCTTCTAATTCCAAAAACGCGAGGCGGAAATCCAAATCCAAACTCTTCTACTTTAATTCCGAACTTTTTTGCCACCAAAAAATGCCCAAGTTCATGGATTAAAACGAGAATGGATAAAATTACAACAAAAGCAATAATTGTGACTATCATAGGGAAATTATACAGAAGGGAGTGTTACTAAACAAGGATGAAGTTAAAAAATTCTCGTCTTCAAGGTAAGAGGACCTCCCGGGTCTTTTTCAAAAATCCCTGAAGGTTTTATGGGTATACCTGGTCTTCCGGTTGTAGATATTCTATATTTACCTGCATCATTCACATGACGTTCTATTTCTGAATCTGAAATTTTCCTACCGTGATCAGGCCACCATGTTGCAAAATCATTTACCACTACAAATTGCGAGCCTGAATAGATATTCCCTAACCTTACTTTACTATAATCAAGCAAACCATCCTCTCCTTTTTGTTCATTAAATGTTAAAACATACGACACCTCAAATATGTGATAAGGGTCTACTTCTGAATTTTCATCAAACTCAACTCTTCTGAAAACTTTTGCTGTATTGTCTCCGCCATCATGCAGCTTTCTTGCTTGAGCGAGGATTTGACCATGAGGCCTTGATAATATATCATCATATTGAACAAACCTCTCAACAGAACTATGTGCAATATCTACGGGGTTATGAGGAATAAAGATATCTGGCCTTGTCATACTATATTAGGCAGGTAAAAAATTATTTTCCGATTTCTATTCGGTTGAAGCGTCCTAATACTATATTTTCTCCTAATTTTGCGATTGCGGCTTTAATTAAATCTTCAATTGTCTTACTTCCATCTCTAATATATTCCTGTTTTAACAACTCTTCTGTGTTTTTTGGATTCATAGAAGACACTTGGAGTGCTATTTCATGAGCGAGTGTCTTAAATTCGTCAGTACGAGCTACAAAATCTGTCTCACAATTCAGTTCTACTAAAACTCCAATGCGTCCTGCATGCACATATGCCTCCACTAATCCCTGTCCAGTCTCGCGGTCTCCTTTTTTTAAAGCCTTTTCAAATCCTTTTTTCTGCAAAATTTCTTCTGCCTTTTTAAGGTCTCCTTTGGATTCCAGTATGGCCTCACGGCAATCATTTATACCGGCGCCGGTCTTTTCTCTTAATTCTTTTATTTTTGCAGTTTCTACTTTCATATATTTATTTCGCAAAAATACCGAGAGTCTCTGGCTGAAAGCCAAGAGTTAGCGGTATTAATTTTGTATCAACAGTCATGGTGTTTATGCAGCTTTATCTTCTTTTGTAGGAGCTTTTTCTTTTTTGGCTTCAGCCGCCTTTTCTTTTTCAGCTATTTTTTCTGCTTTTTCCTTTTCTACCACTGCATCCTTTGCTTCTTTTTCGTCATTTGCGGCTTTTACTTTTTTTCCTTCTATCCAAGCGTCAATTAGATAGGTAGTAATAAGCTTTATGGATCCTACAGCGTCATCATTTGCTGGAATTGGGTAGTCAATTACACTTGGATCTGCATTCGTGTCCACCACTCCTACTGTTTCAACGCCCATACGCTTTGCCTCTTGTACCGCTGTGTTCTCTGTTTGTGTTCCTATGATTAATAACGCATCAGGAACTTCAGTCATGTTTGCAATTCCTCCGTAAAAATCAGTTAATTTAAGTTTTTCTTTCTCAAAAAGGATTTGTTCACGTTTTGTGTAGGTTTCTTTTTTACTAGTTGAAAGTAATTCCTCTATATTTTTAAGCTTTTTGATATTTTTTGAAACTTCCGGGAAATTAGTAAGTGTTCCACCAACCCAACGAGCTGTAATACTATGAAGTTTTCCTGGAGATTCCTTCTGAGCACGTGCAATTTCATCTTTTACAATTATTTTAGCTTGTCTTTTAGTTCCAATGATAATAAGTGATCCGTCCCTTGCTGATAACTCTTTAATGTATTTTGCAGCATCAAGTAATCCCTCACGAGTTTTCTCTAGGTTTATAATGTGAACATTAGAACGTGCCTCAAAAATATATTCATCAGCTTTAGGATTTCTCCTATTTACCTGATGTCCAAAATGGCATCCTGCTTCCAATAATTCTTCAAGGGTTATATCTCTCATAGTTCTTCTTGTCCACCATAGCGTAAGCGGCGGTGGATACCTCCATTCGGGCTCCGAGGGTTACTCAGAACTATTCATAGCCGAATGTGTGAATTTCTGTTATTGCTAACAGATAATCTTATTATACCAAAGCAACTTCCAAAAAACAATTGACTCAGTGTTCTATTTCTCTCTACAATGAGTATATGGGGAATCGTGGAAGCGCTGAAATATATATTTTGCTGGCCGTAATTATACTAGGCGCATTCTTTTTTGTAGGAGGATTTACCGGCGGATTTAAAAACACAGAGTATCCGCAAGAAGCGGCCATCTATAACCCAACACCATGAAAATTGAATTTAAGACTGGATCTAAAGGAGGAATTGAGCTTTTTTTACTAGGAATTATTGTAATTGGCGCATTCTTTTTAGTAGGAGGCATGGGAGTATTTAAAAAAACACCGTCAGCTGACCACGTAGGAAGTGCTAAAATTTTGTGCTGTGATTCAGGAAATGGGGATTCATGTGTGCCCAATAGTACTGACACCATTACCTATGCCGGGGCATCCTATGGAAAACTCAGGACTGAAACAAAATTTGTAGAAGGAAATTTGCACTTAGAAGACAGCGGGGTTAAAACCCCAGCTGGTGACCCTATTATTCTCAACTCTTCTAACAAAGATGCTAATTTTGCAAATGCACCGGGTCAATGCACTAATTCAGGAAACGACAAATATTTAGCCCAAGTGCCCAACGGAATTTCTATTTATGATGAGAAAATTTTAGCCTACTGCCGCGAGGCATTAAACGACCAAATAATTTATGTCTGTAAAGAAAACTGTGTAGCGGCTACCTCATGCGCCACAACTGGATACGGACTAAATCCCCCAACCTGTTACGGAAATTCTACTACCGTATATGACGCATACTTTAGAATGAGCGATTACAATGCTACGACCAAACAAGGCGTTCCAGATTTTATTAAAAACTGCTCTGAACAAAGCGCTCCGGCCCAAGTATCAGATGGTAAAAAATTGCCGCAAAAACTGGTAATTCCCACAAACACATCACGGGACAATTTACAGCTTAATACATTTGGAGTTGAAGAACCTGGCGGTCAAGCAGTACCCTGGTTTTCACCATTTTGTAAGCCTGCAATTTATTTGTATCCAGAACAAACCCAAAACATTAGCGTGAAGGTTAATCCCGTAGGTCCATTTACTTATACTGATCCACTCTATGTCCCAGATGGGCCCGCCTCGCCCGGCGAGCCTGCGAGTCGAGGCGGGTGGAATGTTACAGCATTTCCTGATGGAAAAATAATCTCAAACACAAAAGAATTCCCATACTTATATTATGAGGCAGATATTCCAAGTCTTCTCATTCCAAAACCAGAAACAGGATATGTTGTGCGCGGCACGAATATACGAGCATTACTATCTGATTTGCTCCCTAAAATGGGTTTAAATGCAAAAGAAACTACAGAAATGGCTGACTATTGGGCCAACTCATTACCCAAAAGTCCTTACTATTTTGTAGGAATTATTCCTGAAAATGTATTGGATTCTATAGCGCCACTAGACATTAACCCAAAGCCCACTACCACAATTAGAGTTGCGCTCTACTTTGAGGAGATGAAAAATGCAAAATCAGTAAGTGAGCCTACTCTTGTTAGTAAAACAAGAAATGGATTTACAGTGGTGGAATGGGGAGGAATTTTAAAAACAAGCAAACCATTTGTATGTCTACAGTAAGTAAAAATTACTTGTTAGAGGTTAGAAGTTAGTTGTTAGGAGTTAAACCATGCATTTTACAAAAGGATACAGCTATCTTTGGCTGCTCATCATAATTATCATAGGAAGCTTTTTTATGGCCGGCGGCCAATTCATGTTTGAGGATTTAAATGAGCTTGGAATTGAAATAACGCCCACTCCAGCATCCGGCATTTTGGGAGCAACAGCAACGCCCACTCCTACGGCCACACCCACTCCTACTCAATCTGCTAATGCGTGGACCATATCTGTTAACACAACTAAAGGCTGTTCTCCTACGGCGCCCACAACAGCAATTGTAGATATCACTATAAATAGTCCAAGAAATGGATATTTGCTGGCCGAAATTATTCAAAATGGCGTAGCACAATATGCCTGGTCACAAGCTGTGACTATACACCCTACAGAGACCAGATTAAATAATCCATTTACCAAAGCCGCGGGATTTACCAGTAATGCGTGGAGATTAAGCTTGTTTGAAGGGGGAACACAAAATACTACCACAAACCGATGGTCCGGAGGCACACCTCAAGGTACACCTTACATAGGAAGTGCGCTTACTGCCTGCAACTAATTTACTCTTGATTTATTTTTACCACATGCTACTGTATATATAGTAGTCCTTTTTGGGATTTATTTTTATATATGAAGAAGTTTTTTAACTCTAGAGGATTTGTAGAAAACACACTACTCTTTTTAATCTTCGGACTTACAGCACTCAGTATCCCCGCAATCGCCAAAACCCTCCCCACAGAAATCACCCAAAACTTTAATAATGATTCCATCTCCCGCATCACAGAAGGTCAGGATGTACTCACACCTATAAAATTAGACCTGAACCTTACAGTCGTGCAGAATGGCACCCCTTACAACGAGGTGCAGTTTGAAATACTAGCGGGTGAGCAACAAATGACAATTGCCCCAAGAATTCCTTTTGATTCTTCAAATAAATATCGTCTTACCATCCCATTTAACATAAGTCGTAGCTGGGATTTTTATCCCTTTGGATTTAGAGCGTTTGTTCGGTTACCTAATGAGGTTGTCGGATCTAACGTATTATGCGCAATAGATCTTGCTACATTCCCCGAAGGAGATACGCGCACCTGCAATTTCACCATTACGCTTCCTGCGTCTTGTGGGAGAAGCACATGCGCATCCAGCCAAACATGTGTGAGAAGTCATCCAACCAGTCCCGATTCAGTATGTATTTCAAGAAATTCAAAAGCTGAGGGTGTATTTTGTGGTACATCCAGTGGTGCTTCAAATAATGACGTTTGCGAGTCAACTTACTGTGATCCCAACTCTTTAAAATGTGCGGCAAAACCAGCGGCAATTTTAACAAATCCTCCTGCAGTGGGAGTAACGAATCCGCCGGCGGCAGTTCCATTGCCTAATCCTCCTACAAATACAAAGGCTTCGGCGTACTGTGAGAATGGAAAAATATATGCGGATATTACTTTTTCACCAAGCAATAATGCGAGCTCACATAAAGTTTCATATAGCTTTGCAAATACTCCACCCTCTGCAAGATATAATCCAGTAAGTAATGCTTACACGGTAGATAACATTTCAAAAAACACTAAACTTAACTACACGTCATTTGCGTGTAATTCTGCTGGTAACTGTATAGAGGATCAAAACGGATTCTTCAGTCTGAACGTTGGTGATCCCTGTACTATTAGTAATATTACCCCCGCGATTACAGGTGCACAAAGTCCTGTCATTACCACTGCGGTAACCCCCGGAAGTGGCGCTAGTAAAAAGACAGGGGACTCTCCACTGAATCCACCAGTAGAAAGTACTCAGTGCATTGGTGCTGATGGGAAAGTTGATACTGCAAAATATCTAGAACCTAGATGTGGTGGTCAAAAATTTGATGGGACTAAGGCCACTCCCAGCAACACTGTGTACTGCGGAAAACCATATACTGATGTGTACACATGTGGAGGTAAAGAATTTAGTAATGCTGCAAATGTGGATGCCTGCAGTAAAGCTCCCTGGTGCCCAAGTGCCTCATCTGGAGTAACGACTGCCCCAACTTCTGCAACTGGTGGAAATACATCTTGTGCGTCTTTGGGTGGAACTTGTATGAATAATGTTCTCTACAACAGTGGTTCTTGTACGCCAAGCACTGGAGGCACAGGCAAGCTTTCAATCAAGCAAGGAACAACCGGATGCACAAGTCCTAATCCATTCTGTTTTGTATGTGAAAGAACTGCTGTAACACCAGTTCCAAACGTTACGAATCCGCAGGCCACAACTACACCAGCCCAACAATCATGCTATCCAAATAATCCTGCTACAAATCATTGCTATAATGGAAACAAAGATTGCTGCTATCCTGCCACCAGAGGCTCTTTCACTGGGCAATATTTCAGATGTACATCTGCTATCGGAACGGGAACGTCATATTGCACAAATGCTGCTCCACCAGCTAGCGCTCAAAGTGTAAGTAGCGCTTCTGAATGTTCTATAAATTCTGATTGTAAAAAACTTAATAAAAAAGTATGTGTGTTAAATCACCAGAATGTTGGAACATGTGAATAGTTTTGTGAAATAATTAATCTATGAAAAAAACGCTGCCGCTTATAATTGCCACAGTTCTTCTCATTATTGTGGCTGGTGTGGTTGTTTATTATTTGTCTTCTAACCGAGGTAGCCTTTCTCTCCAAAATCCCTCAACGCCTATTCTGGAAGCAAACATAACGCCCATCCCCATGAAGTTGGCATTTGACCCTGCCATAATAAAACTGTCTTCTGGAGAAACTAAAATAGAATCAGACATCACGCTAGATGTAAGCGCGCAAGACGCAAGATCAGTTACGGTAGTAATTCTTTGCGATCCTAAGCGAGTTAAAAATCTAGCAGTTACACAAAAACGCGATAGGTTCTCTGCCCTTTCATACGCTTTTGCTGACTCACAAGCAGTTGTAAATAATTCCACATGTGAGGCAACACTCACACTTCAGATTCCAGCAGAAAATCCCGGCCAGCGCGGATCAGGCATAATTGCTCAGGTTTCAGCAACGGTTACAGGCAGTACTCCCACAGAAATTGTAATCCTTCCCCAAAGCTCTGGCGCCACTGATAACCCTCAGCTAGGTTTCCAAGCTCAGCGAGTTAATCTGGAATTAAATTAATAATGAAAAAGAAAACAAGACCCAAAAAAGTTAAAAAAGAAAAAAACGGACTCCTTAAATTTATATTTTTGGCAGCATTTGTGGTTCTTTTATTTACTGCACTATTTTTCCAAAAACAAACGGAAGAATCTATTTTGCTTGTCTCAAATATTGCATCCAGTACTCCGCGTGGATCAATCCAAATAGGCACTTTTAAAAACTCTCCACGAGGAAGCATCACTCCTACAGTAACTAAGCCTACAGGACGCACAAACAGCCCAACTCCTACCACAAACCCATTTATGTGTCCACACGATACCGGTGAACAAATAGATCCAAATGCATGCAAGTGTATTGCATTATTTTTACATTGCGGAAACCAAATATGCCAGGAAGCAAAATATGGTGCTAGAAAAACAGACACCGGAGATCAGTGTCAAAACCTCAGAGGGATTAGCGGCATATCGGATCCTTGTATAGGACAAAATGACGGATGGTATTGCTATGGAAAACCCATTATCTATTTATACCCTGAGTCTCCCATGTATGTAAACGTTTCCATAGAAACATCAGGCGAAATTTTTATCAGTGATCCCTTGTACCCTGAAGGCGGGCCAGCCTCGCCGGGCCAGCCGAAGGATCCAGGCGGATGGAAAAATATTTTGGCACATCCATCCGGGAGACTTGAATACCAAGGAAAAGAATACAAGGAATTATTTTATGAATCTAACATTCGCGACCTAAAAGCTCCCCTTCACGGATTAACGCTAAATACAAAATATATAGAAAAAGAGCTGGATGAAGTTTTAACTAAATTAGGACTTATAGGATTTGAAAAACAGGATTTCATAGAGTATTGGGCACCTAAACTGCGTGAATTAGGGACTCCGTATATTTTCTTCTCAACCATCTCACCTTCTGAAAAGAAACGCACAGACAATGTCATTATTACACCCAAACCTGATACTTTCATAGGGTTTATAGCATACTTTAAAGCACTAGATTTCCCATCCACTGCTCCAGCGCTTAGGCTTCCAGCAAACGCACCAAAGCGCATTGGATTTACTGCTGTTGAATGGGGTGGAACTATAGACTACGCAACTAAATCACTGAAGATTAATTGAATTTAGTAACTCCTGGTATGTTAACTCATATTCTGAACTAGGGCTTGGCGCAAAATACATTAACTGAACTTTATAAATTGTTTTGTTGACTATAAAAATTGTAACCAGCTGTTGATAGGGTGTGTCTAAGGGTAATGCACCTTTATATGAAATGGCAGGAATTCTATCTTGTCCCACAACTACCTGAGATTGGGTTAACCCATTAGATTTCATAATGCTGTTCATCTTTTCATATATTTCTGTGGTATAAGGTGTTTTTTGAATTTCTATAACTGCATCCGGCGCAAGTGTAATAATTTCTGCTTCTCCTCCGGTAGAGATACTTCCCTTTTCAACTTCTGCATTTTTTGGATAATTGTACAAAACTGTTGTGTTTTTTTGCGCATATGGGTTTTGAGCTACAATAGGAGATGGTATTAGGGGACCTGCTCTAAGTGGCTCAGCATTATTCTTGCCAGAAGCTAAAACAAAATACAAAATTACTCCTGCTAAGACAACGAGCACTACTCCAACGATTATTAATATCTTTCTCACACATACAGTATTTCAGAATGGTATTTCTCTGTCAATTAAACGCATTATTGTGTGTAAGAGTTTTTTTTAGTATATTGAACTACATGAAGCTCAAAACCCAAGATCCGAAAGTCTACAATCTCATTAAAGCTGAAGAAAAACGTCAAAAAGAAGTCTTGGAAATGATTCCCTCAGAAAACTATACATCCTCGGCAGTACTAGAAACACTCGGCACAGTTTTAAATAATAAATATTCCGAAGGCTACCCCAAGAAAAGATATTATCAAGGAAATGCGGTGGCAGACGAAGTTGAACAGTTAGCAATTGATCGCGCCAAGGCACTATTTGGCGTGCCGTATGTAAACGTACAGGCACTTTCTGGAAGTGTGATGAATATGGCAGTGTATTTTGCAACTCTCACACCTATGAAAGGAAAAATCATGGGATTGTCGCTTGCTTTTGGCGGACATTTAACCCATGGCGCTAACCTTTCGGCCTCTAGCACTTTCTACAAATCTGTCCAATATACATTAGATAAAAATGGAAAGTTAGATTATGCAGCTATTGAAAAGCAGGCAATGCTTGAAAAACCAGACATTATAGTGTGTGGATTTACAGCGTATCCTAGAACTATAGATTTTGAAAAGTTTTCAAAAATTGCTAAAAAAGTAAACGCATATTTGCTTGCTGACATTTCACACATTTCAGGTTTAGTTGTAGGTGGCGCACATCCGTCCCCAGTCCCATATGTGGATATTGTTACCACTACGACTCATAAAACATTACGTGGCCCCCGCGGCGCACTCATCATGGTGACTGAAAAAGGGCTTAAAAAAGATCCTGATTTAGGCACCAAAATAGATAAGGCAATTATCCCAGGACTACAGGGTGGTCCTCATGACAACCAGACAGCAGCAATTGCGGTAGCTCTAAAAGAAGCAAGTACACCCGCTTTTAAAAAGTATGCAGCACAAATTGTAAAGAATTCCCAAGCTCTAGCTGAGGAATTAAATAAGTTTGGATATGATTTAGTGTCTGGTGGATCTGATAATCACCTCATATTAATAGATTTACGAAATAAAAAAGTTAGCGGAAATGTAGCAGCTCTAGCCTTGGAGCGGGCCGGCATAATTCTAAATAAAAACGGTGTGCCGTTTGATACAAATCCGCCATTCTACCCTTCAGGAATACGTATGGGAACACCAGCTATAACTACCAGAGGACTTAAAGAAACACACATGAAAAAAGTAGCCAAGTGGATTAATCAGGCAATTGAGTTGGTAGCACCAAATGAAGCGCCGACTGATAAAGAGGCAAGAACATTGTGGTGGAAGGAAGAAAGAAAGAAAATAATGGAGAATAAAGAACTGCTTAAAATTGGGAAAGAAGTGAAAGCATTTATGTCTGCCTACCCCATGCCGTAAGGATTATTTCTTAACTGCAACAATTGTCATCCAGTCTGAGCTCACTGGATCAAATGGTTTGATTAATGACATATGCCCATAATCTCCATCCGGATCAGACTTGTTTCCCGTAATTGAAATATCTTTGAACCCTGCTTCTCTCAGCATGCCTTCAATATTTCTATTTCTTAAATAATTTATATTTACAGAGTTAACCCCTCTGTATACCCACCTCTTTCCGTCAAAAAATAAACTTATTATATGCTGACGCAGGATATCCTCACTTTTTCTATCAAAGAACTCTACGTATAATTCTTGCTGATTCTCCTCAGTTTCGCTGTTTTTCCTTCTAAAATAAGAGAATCCATTTTTTTGCTTCATAATTCGTTCCAAATTCATAAGCTGAAGAACAAATACCCCGTTTTCATTTATGGATTTATACACTGATTTAAGTAATTTATCTACATCATTTTCTAAATAAGGAAGTGAGCCTCCCATAGATATAACCGCGTCAAATTTTTGCCCTGCAATAAGTGTATCTTTGCCTGAGTAGTCTGAAAGTTCGAATTTTACATTTTTCTTAATTTTTTCTGTCTGCTTAGCGCGTTTTTCATTACATAAATTAATAAGACTTGGATTATGATCCACACCTAACACATTTATTCCTTCCTTTGCCAAGCCAAAAGAATACTCACCAGTCCAGACTTCTAAATCCAGTACTTTCTTAACTCCCTCTCTGTTAAATATTCTGAACAGTGTGGGAAATTCATATTCAAATCTCTCGTCCCAATTTATCATTTTGTCATAATTCACCTCTAAAAATGAAACAAATTCACTTTGTTCTAACGAGGGAATTTCATCTTCTAATACATATCTAAATACATCTCCTCTGGTTAATGCACCCACCAGTTTCTTATTTTTGTCTATAACTGGTAACTGGAACAGATTTAACTCGTATAAAATCTTTTGTGCTTCTATAAGTGGTGTTTCAGGATTTACAGAGATTACATCATGAATCATGAAGTCTTCAACTTTTTTGTCCAGAATATCCGCGAGTGATTTCTTGCCCTTAGAACCGTCTTCCTGGAAATTGTAAATTTTTAGATATATGTCTTCTTCTGCTATAAATCCTACAACTTTGCCTTTTTCAACTACGGGAAACCCGGGGGTCTTTGTGGTAAAAATAAGACGTGTCATCTGCTTGATAGAAAAATTCTTTTCAACCCAGATAGGAGACATTGACATGACGTCCTTTACTTTCATGAGGTGATTGTATCACATTTAGTTAAATAATTCCTTATTAATTAGGGAAGAGCAATACCGGTATCTCTTTTTAATTTCTCAACTCTTTCACCCCTTTTCGAATGCCATCCTTTTTGCGTTAACAAAAGCCGCATCATACGCATTTGCTCTCCGTCTTGATTTGTCATCATTACAGATTGAGACACATCACCACCATTTTCATTTGCCCTCTTTAAATTAAATATTTCAAAACCATGATTCATAAAGAAATTTGCAGTGTTGGATTCAGCTAGGTTAACAAGTATGGTCACATAATCAAATGGTGCTTTTGCCATATCATTCTTTCCCAATAATGCATCGTATGTCTGTATTGTGCCAAACGCAGCAATTCCTGCTCTTTGAAATCGTGGAAGTGTAACCATGGACTCTTGGTGTGCAATTTTTAAGGAACCTTCTTTATCGACCTTTTCTCTCTCGTCTTGAGATGCAAAAGGATCATTATCCATAACTCGAAATACATGAACTGGCCTGCGATCCACTCTCACAACAAAGCTTTGTGCATTCACCTTTAGATTTTTATTTTTGGGAGGTTCTTCGCCGGGTATCGAAGGTATGATGGTTTTCACTGTCATGGGATTTTTAGGCATCCAAAAGTCTTTTGCTTTTCCTGCAAATCTATCCACCTCACGCTGATTACCCCAATTTCGAGGAATATTATATCTGTTAAATGTATCGTTATGAACTGTTCTAAGAATATCAGGATTCTTAAATACTTCGATAAGCGGCCTAACATCTGACTCCTCTATAGGAGTAATCCTGCTCCATTTGCTCTGCACTAAAAATTCTGAAGGTAAAACGCCAATTACAGGCTCTCTTTGCGGATATGAACTGTCAGGAGGAATAATGCTACTAAGAGTTGAATTACTTCTATTAATGATCCCACGACGATCTGCTTGTTGACCAATAAATCTTAAACTATTTTCATTCATATTTCCCATACATAAAAGCCCTCAAAAAAGGGTTTGGATAAGATTATAGTCCTATTTAGCCGTGAAGTAAAGCTGATGTATTTTTATAAAACTAAGATACTTGCATTTTAATTGCCTTTGTGTCCATAATAATTTAATGAGAAATGTCCACCCTAAAACGCTAATCTTGATTGGCGTACTCGTAACGCTAGCAGTTGTGCTTCTTGGAGTTGCTATAAGACTATCCGGCACCCCTAACAACACTATTCCAGGCACCACTCAAATAACTCCTACGGTGTCTGTTGAAAAAACTGCGTCAGTTGCTTTTTCACCAACCACACTTAATCTACCTGCAGCAAGCACGTCAGGAAGCGTTGAAGTAATTGTAACAACCGGAAATAATTCCATAACCGGCGCTCAGGTTGAAATAAATTATGACCCCACAGTTATTCAAAACGTAGAAGTTGAGGCACCGGACGTGACAAATTCTCTACTTGGAGCACCTGGAACTTACACAAATCTCTTTACTGATACTACAACTCCAGGAAAAATTGTATTCGCACGGGCAATTGGCCTTTCCGGACAAGAAGTAAATGGAACGGGAAGCATTGGAAAGATTTCCTTTACAGTGGTCAGAGGTACCCAAGCGGCTACTGAGCTTACATTTGGCACTGAAACAGCAGTGACTACCACCAAAACAACAGAATCAATTCTTAACACTACTACCCCACTTGTAATTACACTGCAATAGAATATTTTAAATTTTCCAACTAATTATATTTATTTCATCACGGGAATACAATTCCATGTAGTGACATGCGAGTTGTCAGGGGGATCCCCGGCAAGACTTTGGCCGGGAGGGGGTGACATCACCCGACTAACGAGCCTGAAACAAAATGGATGAGTGTTCTTAGTGATGAGAGTTTTACTCCACTTTTACGACTAAAAGGGGATATTAAGCTCGCTCTAGGGTCTTAAATGTATAAGTAAATCCGTTTCCACTGCTTTTTCTTTCTGAAATAACTTTTGTAAAATCAGTATATTCAGGGAAAAATGCATCCGCATCATGTGTGCCGTTCACAATTGTTAAATATAATCTATCAGCAAATGGTAAACCAAGCTTGTAAATTTCGCCCCCGCCAATTATAAAAATCTCAGGTTCAAAAACCTTCGCTTCTTCCTTCGCAGGCGAAGTAAATACTTCATCAGAATCATCCTCTTGTGCGATTGTTATTGCATCCTCAATTCTGGAAACCACTGTAAAACCTTCCAGTGTGTATTCTGGATTTCTGGTAACTACAATATTTCTTCTTCCTGGAAGCGGACCTTTTGTATAAAACTCCACTAAATGTTCCGCGGTTTTCCTCCCCATAATAACTGGCTTGCCGCGCGTTGTTTCCCTAAAAAATTTCATATCCTCCGGAATATCAAATAATAATTTGTTATCCTTTCCCAGTTCGCGGCTTTCCCCAATTGCGGCAATCATACTAATTCGTTTGTTCATACCCTATTCTACTATTGATGGCTTAATAATTCTATGCCACAATTATAAAATGCCGGAAAGATTTATCATTGAAGGAATAGGAATTATAGGAATGGGAATAATCCTGGTTAACTTATATTTACTGGAAGCAGGGAAAGAAAAAGCTAAAAGCAAAAAGTACTTATCAATTGGATTTGTTGGGTCAGTTATTCTTACTGCCTACTCATTTATTACAGGAAGTGTACTGTTTACAATTCTTAATTTAGTATTTGTAGTAGTTAACGCCTATTGGTTTATGAAACTGCGAACAAGGAAAAAATCACGAGGAAAAAGTTAGCCTGCCATTTTGCCAGTTTTTTTGTCATACAATCCGCCAGCTACCGTTAACTCTGCCTTCATGGCTGGATATGGATCATATTCTAATAACTCTACATCTTCAGCTTTAAAATCATCAATTGATTTCAGCTTTCTTGTAATTCTAATTTTAGGAAATGGTCTAGGTTCACGCGTTAACTGTTCTTTTACTTGAGAAATGTGATTTTCATAAATGTGCGCATCTCCAAACGTATGCACAAATTCTCCAGGCTCTAATTCCATAATGTTTGCCAAAATAATAGTGAGCAATGAATAAGATGCTATGTTAAAAGGTACACCCAAGAAAAGATCAGCGCTTCTTTGATATAACTGCAAAGATAATTTGTCTCCCCTTCTGCTCACCTGGTACATATTGTGACAAATTGGAAATCTATTTGCTTCCTTTTTTAAGGCCATGGTGTACATATATTCCGGGTTCCAGGACGTAACAATTGCATTTTTAGCATCTGGATCTTCTTTTAGTTCTTCCATTACCCACGCCAATTGATCTATAGTGCGAGGCTTAGTGGGCCCGCCTCGACTCGCGCTCGTTTGTCGACGCGAGGCGGGCCATGCTCTCCACATCTCACCGTAAATCCTGGGTAAATTTCCCCATTTTTTTGCAAATGCATCATCAGTCCGAATTCTCTCTATGAATTCCTCCTTCGTTAAGCCTAGGTTTTTTGTATTACTTTTGAGCTTGCGAGAAAGGAAGCTTTGCTTATAGATTTTAAACGGATAGTCATCCCAAATATGAACATTGTTATCTACTAAATATTTGATATTCGTATCCCCTTTCATAAACCATGCGAGTTCATGAATGACGCCCTTCCAGTAAACCTTCTTTGTTGTAAGTAATGGAAAACCCTGGGACAAATCATACCTATTTTGGCGACCGAACAAGGAGTAAAGGACGATGTCAGTTCCGCGGTCTATCTTTTTCTCACCGTGTTCCAGTGCCTCTTTTAATAAATCTAAATATTGATATTCAGGATGTTTTTGTTTCATAACTATTGCGACCTGCCAGATATTTGATTTCCAATATGAGCAAGTTCGTAAACAGAATAAAAAGTGAATAAAGCTATTGCAGCCCCTATAAATCCAATTAATAATCCGAGATAAACCCATTTCATTGAAGGTGGTTTTGGATATTTATTCTTATTTGTTTTTAATTTTTTCATCTTAAACCTGTTTCTCCTTCTTTGTCACGGTGACTCTTCCCCCTTGCCATTGACCTCTATACATATTGCCTCCACCGGACACTTCAGAGAATTGAATGTGTACAAAGCGTGCGCCCATTTCAATAGTCACCGTTACCGGCCCTTCATTAACTAATCCAAAAGTAAGTCCTCCGCAATAACCTGGAGGAACATTTCCAGTTCTCAGCATAAGTCCCGATCTGTAAGTTGTAGATCTAGGCGTTATAGAAGCTGTTAAATTTTCCGGCATGTTTACGTCCTCAATTGTTTTAACTAAATAAAAATCTCCCGGTTTTATAATAAGTGACGTGGGCTTTTTCTCATCAAACTTTTTAACAAGCTTTACGTCAGCCGTATGTCTTTCTGTAACTCCTAAAAAGGCTTTTTTACCTGTAATTCTATACACTTCGCCAAGACGTAAATCAAATCCTGCCCCTTCTGGATTTGTGAGTTCTCTCTCTGAAAGATTTTCAACAAGTTTTTGTTTTTTAACTAATTGTAATAATGCTTTTGGACCTAAAATCATAATTTTAAACTGTCATTCTGAGCGAAGCGAAGAATCCCGTTAATAAGATCCTTCTCCTTCGAGCACGAATCCTCAGGATGACAAATGACTTAATATCTCATTTGTCACTTTTTCCTCCGCTTGCTCGCCGTTTATAACGATGAACTCATTGGGAAATTCTTTTACAACGCGTTCGTAACCGGTTATTATCTTAGCAAGTTTCGACCTGTTTTCATAGATATCTTTTGTCTTGTCCATACTTTGCAAGCGCTCTATTGCATGGTCTACAGATACTTTCAAATAAAATGTTTTATCAGGAGACAAAAACTGATGATAATCAGAAAAAATACCCTGAGAAATTAAAATAGATGATGCTCTACTAAAATCATATTCATCTCCTAAATCTAACACCCCATAAGCAAGCGCTGACCAAAACGACCTATGACTCAATACAACATGTCCTGCTTTAAGCGCTGGTTCAATAATTTCAGCATGGTTAACTGCTCTATCTGCGGAATATATGTATTGATATGCACGTGATGGGATTTTTACTTTTGCAAAAAGCGTGTCTCTAATTACTTTCTGGATCGCTCCTTCTACTTGCGGTTCATTTGTTACAACCACTTTCTTGCCCATGCTTTCAAGATGTCTTTTTATATTTTCTACCTGAGTGCTTTTTCCACTTCCATCAATCCCTTCAAATGCATAATACTGACCATTATAATTGTTCCGCCTTAAATCTTGGGAGATTGAAATGTTTTTTTTCATGAAGCCTATCTGGATTCTTTTGAAACGATTGCCAAAATCCTTTCTGAAACCTCTTGCTCGCTTCCTTCACCGCTTATTTGAACAAGCACATCCGGGAAGTTCTCAAGTAAAAATGCGTATCCATTTTTAATTTTGGTAAGCTTTTCTGCTTTTTCATATAACTCAGCTTTTCTGCCCAATTCCCCAAGTCTTTTACTTGCCGTTTCCACTGACACATCTAACAAAACAGAAATGTCAGGTGCTATAAATTCATGATACATGGAAAGAATGGATAGAGCTGCCATAAGCTGATTTGCATCTTCTTTCTTTTCAGATTCATATTTATCTAGCAGTCCATATGGAATTGAAGACCAAAAACATCTATCAGTTATAACTACCTTACCCTCTTTTAAAGATGGTTCTACAACTTCTTCCATGAATGCTGCGCGCTGAGCTGCAAATAAATACTGAATAGCAACAGTTGGAATTTTTACCTCTCCCTTCAAAACTGAATTCACAAGTGGACCCATTGCACCATCCCGTCTTGGCTCATGAGTTATCAAAACTTCTTTTCCTTGGGATTTAAAATGTTCAGCAAGTTTTTCAACTTGCGTTGTTTTTCCGCTTCCGTCAATTCCCTCCAAGGCAATATATAACCCTGGGTACGGATTTTTTTTAAGCTCTATATCAAAATTAACGGCATACATCATAGTTTAATTTTTAAGATCCAAGCACCAATGACCAAACGAACTAATTAATTTTAAATTATTAATTGGTTTGATGAATTGTAATTTGGTTATTGATCATTTTGTCTCCTGGGCTATCTTACTCTCTAATGGTCCACTCTGCATCACGTACTTTGCGTCTTTTCGTTTTCCATAAGGAACTTCTGCCGGAGAGGATAGTTCTTCAAATGTCATAGCACAAATTCTCATACCAGGGGTTAGGGCCACTGCCATTCTGCCTAAATTACCTAGTTCTAGTACGCAATTCCCATTCCATCCAGGATCAAAAATTGACGCTGTAGAGTGCACTACTATTCCCATGCGCCCCAATGAAGACCGGCCTTCTAGTCTGCCCATCATGTTGTCAGGAATAGTTACTTTTTCTAAAGTTACTGCCAGCACAAAATCTCCCGGCTGCATAATAAACTGATCTGTGTCTTTTAATTTTACTTCCTTTGTAATATCCGGTGCGTAATCTTTTTTATATGGATCTATATATGGATACTTACTGTGATCAAAAATGCGGAAAAGATTTCCCAGGCGCAAGTCTATAGAACAAGATCCCAACTGTGTGGAAAAATCTGGAGCAGGACTAATGATTATCTTTTTTTCTTTGAGAGCTTTTTTAATATCGCCGTCTGACAAAACCATTTTTACAATTTACCTTTCTTTTATACATACTAACGAAATGTATGTAGTCAATCAAGTATGAATTCTAAATCACTATTGCTTTTATATTTAGGTTAGATATACACTAAATCAAAGCATGAAAAAGGCTGTTATTTTTGGCGTATTTATTTTTTTATTATCAATTACTTTCATAAAGTTTTTTGTACCGTTAACTCAGGCCCAAACCACACCAAGCCTGTCTCTTACCTTCAACCCTGGTACTGGCACCTTTAAAACGAATACTGATTTCACAGTAAATACATTAATCCAAACAAATCAAACGATAGAGACAGGCACCATTTATATTTTATTTGATTCATCAATTTTATCCGACAGTGATATAACTTTTGTACCATCAGGAACAGTCACAACCGTGGGCCCATCTCGATTTACAGAGGTAACAGGAGGCCGAGCACTCGTATTTACCTTTCAAACAAAAACGGTTAAGTCAGGAAATTTTTATCCAGGGTCAGTAAAAATTAATGCAAAAAAAGCGGGAACACTTGGATTGTCTTTTGTAAGCGGCACAGTCCTACGCGCGTCTAATGGAAGCGCACTTACCATAACAAATATGCAACCCGGCTCATACACAATAACAGGAACCACTTCCCCCATCCCAACATGCACCGGCATTAAAACCAGTACCGGAACACCTTTAAATAATTTACTATCCGGTAGAAGCTATACCTTTTCCGGAGATAATTGTCAGAATGCAGCAACCTATCAGTGGGTTTATAATACGGGCTCTTGTAACACTGCTTCATTTCCCGCAGTAGGTATTGGCGCAAATCAAACACTAACTATGCCTACATATACATATGCCGGGCAAACCTGTACTTTTACAATGGGAATGAAGGCGTGTAATACTGCCGGTCAATGCTCTCAATATTACTCACAAAACCCAGTTGTTAAATACGCTCCGCCTACAGACACAAAACAATGGACATTTAATATAAATCTGTCCTGCGCAAACGGTACAAAACCCATTGACGCAACCACAAATACATCATGGTCCTTTTCTAGTACATCTGGTGCGGCATGTCAGGTGGGACCAGAATCAAGAGGATCAACCCGCAACACAACTACCTATTCAGAATCCTTTGCGTCAGCCCCATCAGTATGCGCAAAAGGTACATTTAACATAGCAAATGTTGCACGGGGTGAACCGGCCATATTTAAAAGCGCTTCAAATTCAAATATAACTGCAACTTCTGCACAAGCAGCTGCCGGAACAGTTAATTGGAATATAGCATCCCTTCCTGCTGGATCATATGCACTTAACTACAACTTTCCAGACTCAGTTTGCCCAACCCCATCAGTTACTCCTCGACCCTCCCCGTGTAATGGAATTGGAGATATTAATGATGACAAAATAGTAAGCGAGGCAGACGCTTTACTGCTTTTGCGCAAAGTTGCGGGACTGGAAACATTTACGCCGGAACAAACAAGACGGGCTGACGTAAACGGAGATACTAAGATGGATAGCGTTGACGCTCTTCAGATCAGACGCTATATTGCGGGCCTTGATGCTATATTCCCTACATGTACCACAGCTACTCCCACCACTATTACTTCTACACCTGAGGACAAATGTCCGCTTAAGTCGCAAGGAGATGCAGACTGTAATAGTAAGATAAACATTCAAGATTTCTTAATTTGGAAATCTGAATTTCTTACTCAGACCCCTCAAGGTGAAGCACCTTCTTTTAGATCAAATTTTAACAATTCTCAAGGAAACATAGACATACAAGACTTTCTTGTATGGAAAACCGGATTTTTAAATCCTAATATTGCACATTAGAAACATAAGCATTTAAAATAAGATATGGAATTTATAAAAAATTTAGGAAAGAAAAAAATTATTGCTCTTGTTGTGGTGATATCCGCTCTTGTGGCACTACCAGTTGCTATCTGGACTATTCAAAACCGCCAAACAATTTCGTCCCAAGCAGGAAACCCAATTACAGTAACCTTGTCGCCTACCACAGCCAACATTGGCATAGACCAAACTACTGATGTTCAGGTAATACTTAAAGCTGGAGCAATCAATGTCCAAACCGTGGAGTTTTCACTTTCATATGGACTGCCAGGAGCAGCACAAATTGTATCTGCAGAATTTATCCCTAACCCAAACGCTAAATTTACTTCACTCTATAACCCACCCGTTGAGGTTAACGCTTCGTCCAAGAGTATCAGCTATAAAACTGCTGTAAATGTAACATCTGAGGCTGTAACGGGAGACATACTACTTGGAACACTTAGATTAACTGGAAAAATGGGCGGCACAGCTCAAGTTAACTTTACGGCAGGCTCATTTAATGAACTAAGTGGAGAATTAATACCTACTTTTATAAATGGGACATATACTGTAGGAACTGCCGCTACTATAACTCCAATTGCTACTTCTACTACCACAACAACACCTCCAAACCCAACTACACCAGCTACCACAACTGCACCAGTCTTAAAAACCCCAGTAGTTATTACAAGCCTAGTTTCCAATGCTCCTCGTACGTTTAAATCCGCAGTGTACGCCTACGGAAATGTAGTTTCTGTTGTTTACCGCTGGGGTATAACCAGTACAACCTGCCAAAACCTACCCAACACCGTTGCAGGGCCTACGAATATAACAGGCGGAGACACGCCAATTAGTCCCAACGCTGTAGTGGCCACAGGGGTTGCCTTCCCTCAAAATTCAGTGATTTATTACTGTGCGTCAATTACGTATGGAAATAATTTGGCCAGATATGGCCAGGTTGCTCAGTTTAACAATGGAAGCATAGGCGGTCAAAATCCCACCAGTACTCCTACGAAAACGCCTACTCCTACTCTGCAAACGCCTACTGCAACACCAACGCCTACAAGAACACCCACACCCAGTGCTACGCTGACACCTACAAAAACACCTACACCTACTATAACGCCAACCCTACCACCGGGAATAACTGCAACATTAACGCCTACAAGAACACCCACACCCAGTGCTACGCTGACACCTACGAAAACGCCTACGCCTACTATCACGCCAACCCTACCACCGGGAATAACTACAACATTAACACCTACAAAAACACCGACACCCAGTGCTACGCTGACGCCTACAAACATACCTACTAACATTCCCACAAATACACCTGTCCCCTCCCCTAACAACTTACAAGCGCAAATTGATTTAGTGCTAAAGCTTCCCGGAATTGGAAATAACGCAAACGGTACAAAAAACCTAGGAGAAAATAATAGTCCACGTGCTAAGCGCACTTTTGACATATATCTCTATAACGCTCAGGGAACTCAAACCGGAAGCGCTATGCCTGTTGAATTTACCTATAACCCTCAAGAAGGAGCCTATAAAGGGTCTAAAGTTGTGTCAGGTGTTCCTCTTAATACAACATATTCCATAAAGGTGAGAACTGACAATTCATTGCTTAAAAACGTAGGATTTACTGATAATCTTGCGGCTGGTAGAACAACATCTATAAATGCAAACAACCCAAGCGGGGAACTCATTACCGGAAAAATAAACCTAACCTCTCCAAACACACTTACGCTTCAAGATTACAACGACTTCATGAATTGTTATAGAAAACTCCCTGTCTGCACGCAAGCATTAAAGGCAAAAGCTGACTTTACAGATGACGGGAAAATTGACGCCAAAGATCTTAACATTCTTTTATATGCCTTCTCCAACCGCCAAGGTGACTAAGTGTTACGTTTCTTCCTTGACACCTACCTCTGATCTCCATAGTATAAATATAAGCGGCATATCCGTTCTGTTTCTATGGATCCACAGTCACAATTTAAAAAACGTTACGATGAATTTATTAAAATGCGGCAAGTACAGTTACAAAAAGGTGCCATACCGTTATCCAAAACTCGACATCCTTTTAATAAATTCTATCTATTGGGTTTGCTTTTGGGAGTTTTTATTATTACACCGTTAATATTACAAGCGCTCACCCTCAATGAAGCACCCCCTGCAACACCAACTGATAGTGGTCAACAAATCTCTAATGATGAAAATATTTCAACTATCTCTGCCACCTTAACACCAAACCCTAGCGTAACAGCTTCTGTATCAGCAAGTCTCACCCCACGCACAACAATCACACTTACCCCCACGCCAACAAAAACTCCTACTCCAACTCTGACTCCAACCAGAACACCTACCCCCACTAGAACTCCCACACCAACGCTTACTCCAACCAGAACTCCAACTCCGACTCCTACCAGCTCGCCCACTCCTACTGTGTCTCCAACACCAACACCAACACCAACACCAACTATAATTATTGCCACAAATACACCTGTTCCGCCTACAGCAACACCTTTTGCTCTAGCAACACCAAGGCCCACAATTCCTCCTACAGGCTCTACTGCAGTAACACTAGGAATAGTTGGAATAACACTTTTGACTATCATTGGAGGTGCCATCTTCTTCATTTTGTAAAATTCCTTGTATTGAGGCTGTGAAATTTGTTAAAATATCAGGTCGAGCTATTTTTGGGTGTGACAGTTTCAGCGGAGGATGATTTTTGCTATAGCAAAAAAAGAACCCTGCCTGTCGGCAGACAGGGCTTTCCTGCTCGGACTATGTCCGCAGACATGAACATTTATAATTAATTTCTGGAATCTGAACGAGGGTCGTTAGTTCAGCGGTAGAACGCTTTCCTGATAAGAAAGAGGTGAATGGTCCGACTCCATTACGACCCACATCTTATTCCAGAAAAAATGTTCATGTCTTTAAAGAAAGAGGCGGAAACTTCACCACACTTGTGTTCGCTTACAGCGCTTACAGTGAACAAATTTGGAGTTCTTTAAACATTTTACATCCTCAAGTATAATATGGCGCACATATCCTCACTTCCAAAAACTCTTTACGCCTTTTGTTTTTAAAAGCTCCTTATCAAAACTGGCAAGCGTTCCACCCAGGGAGCTTGCCGCAATAATACAATCCGCCATGTCCAGTTTAGTATTTTTATAAATCAAAATAGCCTTTCTTACACGGATATGTATTTTTACATTTTTAAGTGTCAGCAAAAACTCATAGGACTTATGAATTTGAGAACGGTTGGAGCTGTACCCTGAGGTTAACACATATTCTAATTCGGGAAATACGACATCTGGAATTATTAGATCTTTTTCCTTTTTTAACAAATCTTCAATCTTAGCTGCTTTTTTAGGAAAATCATTCGTAAACAATCTAATAAGAGAGCTTGTATCAAGTACGATTCGCATATTTAGTAACTACAGCTTCCTTTATTATTTTTTTCATTTCAGCTTTTGATACAGCTCTTTTTGCTTTTATGAAACCTCTCATCTCACTTATGGATGGTGCAGGTTTTGCTACAATCCTATCCCCTTCAATGGAAAAATGTAACCTATCAGAAGCTTGTAGTTTAAAGTAGTCCCGAATTGGTTTGGGTATTGCTACTTGTCCTTTTTGTGTAAGAGTTGAAATGCCTTGCATACTATAATTACGATAACATGTAATACCATGAATGTCAAGTATTACTTGATAATAAAAGTATTACATAGTACAAACGCATCTGCTAAAGAAGTTTTTTTAGTTCTTCGGGGATGTCGTCTTCAGTAAATGTTCCTTGTCTATCCCACACGTATGCTTGGAGTAAATAATCTTTTAATGAGCGCAACTTTTTTATTTCATCAAGCAGTTTTTGAGCTTTTTCGGGATAATTACGAACCAGTGGGTAAAATAATTTCTCCAGTTCTTTTATTCTATTGGAGATTGCCTGATGCATGGCAATTATCTTGGCAGATCTGCTTCTTCCCTTATAGACATCATTTTTTGTTAGCATCTGCCACTCACCTGCTAAAATCATGTCCTCTAATGTAGAGCGGGGATTTTGGTCTTTTTGTTCCTCTGCAAACTCTCCTTCTATTGTTTCGTCCTCAAATTCTTTATTAAATGACATATTTAATTATTTCTTTTTCGTATCTACAAAATATCCTAAGATTGCTTGAAATACACCCCTGGATACGTCCACAACAGACCCTAACACCCTACTCAAGATGTTTTTATCCTGATGCGATTCATGACTAACGCCTTGTTCTGAAGACATATAGTTATCTGAGGCGCGGAAGGGAATCGGACCCTCGCATAGAAGTTTTGCAGACTCCCGCGTTACCACTTCGCCACCGCGCCATATACTTTCTGCGAGGTGAAGAAGTGGAGTCTCTCCCACAAAACCACCGCGCCAAACACAAACCAACACGCTCAGTTTACCATATTTTTAAATTTGAAGCTATTATGACATACAAGTATTGATGAGCTGTGAAAAGCCATTGACACAACTTTTCACATGTGGTTTAGTAAATACATGCCCATTAAGAAAAAGCCCGGTAAAAGAAGCAGCACATTCTTTTATACACTTGTAGGATTATTTGCATTAAGCTCAATTGTGTTTTTTTGGCTACAGCATAATGAAACCACACAAGAAGTTGCTGGCATAAGTAGCACTAGTGGAGAAATGAATTTAAAACAATTAGCTCCTTGCGTAACTGGAACAACCGCTTCTGAACCATGTAAACAAGTTACAAAACCTGCAGTATATGTTTCTTCTGAAACACTCACTCGTGGCAATTGCTTCCCTGGATTCCAAAGTATAAGCTTTACCTGTACTGATGGTTACACAGGATCAATAATTCAGGATACGTGTGCTAATCCACAAATGCTAGTTCAAACTGCTGAAATGACGTGTGTAAAACGAGGGATTACACCAATGCCCACTCGCGTCCTTCCATCTGGAGTAAAAAACAAAACAAATGACTTCCCCATGAAACTTCGCCCTTCTCAGTCAATACAGCAATAGTGTAATATTTAGCTCTTTTTTTCTGTTTTTTACCCACAAAAAATCCCCGAGGTTTTAAACTCAGGGATTAACAAGTAATTATAAAGATGCTTGAAAAGTGGTAAGCAAAGCTTGCCCCTTTCCTCTTTTTACTCACAAAAAAAGACACCAGTGTTCAAATAACAAAAGTGTCTTTTATTGCTACAAAAGTAAAAAGATGTCTTGGAAAGTGGTAGGAATGTTTTTCCGATATAAATCGGGTATCCATTCCTTTTGTACTTAAAGGCGCTAGGACAAGCGAAAAGATAATATCCTAATAAATTAGAATATTTTTCTTTTAGAAAGGAGGTGATCCATCCCCAGCTTCGGCTAGGGATACCTTGTTACGACTTAAGCCTCATCATCGAACTCTATCTCCCCCGCATACACGGGGTTCGATAGTTTCCGACTTTGCTGCCTTGACGGGCGGTGTGTACAAGACCCGAGAACGTATTCACCGCAACCTGCTGATTTGCGATTACTACCAATTCCGACTTCACGAGGTCGAATTTCAGACCTCGATCTGAACTGAGGCGAAATTTAAGTGATTAGCTTGCAGTTACCTGCTTGCAACACGTTGTTTTTCGCCATTGTAGGGTGTGTGTAGCCCAGGATATAAGGACCATGCGGACTTGACGTCCGCCCCTCCTTCCTCCCCGACTAATGTCGGGGCAGTCTCTTGTGAATATTTAACACAAGATAGGGGTTGCACTCGTTTCCCAACTTAATGGAACACCTCACGGCACGAGCTGACGACAGCCATGCAGCACCTGTGTAACCATCCTTGCGGATTTCTCTCCATTTCTGGAGAAATGTACGGTTACATGTCAAATCCTGGTGAGGTTTTTTGCTTCGTCTCAAATTGAACCACACGCTCCACTGGTTGTGCGGGTCCCCGTCAATTCCTTTGAGTTTTAGCCTTGCGGCCGTACTCCCCA
>CAYOTA010000008.1:56323-68324 GCA_964406795.1 uncultured Gammaproteobacteria bacterium | reverse complement strand
AGTATCTTGATTCTTACTACCCCCAAGTGTTACCGAGGTACTCATCCAGTACACACTATTGACTTAATGCTATAGGTTGTTTATAATCAATTTCAGTTATGAATAGACTCGAAGTAGCAGCTTCCTTAGCGGGAACCGCATCAATAGCAGGCATCGTATCTCATGGTGAATCCCCTTCCCCTGTTTATACAAAATCACCAGACGCAACATATTCACATACTCTTCAATTAAACGTTTCTCCAGTGGCTAACACCTTAAAACTTAAGGGATTTACAGCTCTCCTTCCTTTAAATTCTGCTACTGAAACAACAGCAACTGTAAGTAATACAGTTACTCCTGATATATTAGTAAATAGTGCAGCAACCCCAACTAGTACTCCAAGACCTGAACTTCCTTACACAGTTGTAGTACCAGGAGTTGTTAAAGATGGTACACCAACACCTGAAGCTGGTGAAGTTCATACAATAGTAGTTCCTGGAGTTGTTAAAGATGGTACAGCAACACCTGAGGCTACAGCAACCCCAACTAGTACTCCAAGACCTGAACTTCCTTACACAGTTGTAGTACCAGGAGTTGTTAAAGATGGTACACCAACAGCTACCCCAACACGTGACCTTCCATATAAAATTATTGTTCCACCCGTAGGACCCCCTTATCATGCACCTTCACCTGAAGCAACACCTACTCCAACAAAAAACAATATTCCAGTGCAGCAGGAAGCTACTAATACAGTACTGGTTGGCGGACTGGCAGGAGACGGAACAACGCCTACATCAGAACACACAGTAGTAGTTCCAGGTGTAGTAAGAGATGGCGAATTAAATAACAAAATAGTAGTTGGAGGCGTAGCTTCTGACGGAACTAATTCTCAGTAAAAATCTTATATCATCTTCAAAACTCCTTTTATATTTATAATCCGTTGACACGTCTCGCCACAATAAGCTACGATAAGATTATGCAGCAGAGTAAGATTTTTTGGGCAATCTCCATTGTATCAATCTTAATAACGATTGTTTTAGTCAGTTTAGTAATCCTTATTCTTTCTGATAAAAATCCTTTAGATTTATTTAAAAAAAATACTCGGCCTGCAATAGTAAATGATAGCCTAAAACCGACCACTCTGTGTCCAGTCAGCATGAGTAAATGTCCTACTCCTGAGGTAGTTGTTAATAACGGCACAGAATCACCGAATAAGACACTCAATTATAACTTACCCATAGGCACAGAGTTATTGTCTTTAGGGGAAGGTGATATTGCCTTGGCTAAGCAACAAGTTGTCATAGAAAAGACGAATCACTCCTTAAATTACCTTACTATCACAGACACAAAAAATTCCAGAATAATATATTACTGGTATATTGGGTCTGTTGCTGGGGAAAGAGATTACGTTGAGAAAAATTCTAGTCGCGGAGTTGCATATAAAATAAAAACTCTACAAAAAGAAAAAGTTATTGGAACTATAAATTCAGACTTACAAGCTTTGGATAACAAGTTTAATTTAAAAGTGTTAATTACAGACCTAGATGGGAAATCTATAGATTTTAAGGTCTTAAATGAGGGTATTAAATTTTAAATATTCATTTTAGTTATTATGAAAAGTATACTTATTAATAGAAGCTTATTTTATTTACTCATATATTTATTTCTTTTATTAACCAGTCTATTTGTTGTACAGCCAGCCAAAGCAGACCATGATGCAGTATGTCCAGTTGTAAACTCAGAAGGGTGTTGCTTTATGATGGTAACTACTCATGGAACTCCTCCTCAGACTTACGGTCCCGTTCAGGTTTGTAATGCTCCCACTATAACAACAGCTCCAACTGGAAATCCACCAAAAGATCCGCCGGTTTGCTTTAATCCTGGAGAATATTGCAATAGCGGTCAGGGGTTTATTTGCTGTGATGGGTCATACTGCTCAATAAATAACACTTGCATTGCCCTTCCACCAACAGATAATCCACAGGAACGAACTATTCAAGGAAGGCATGTAAGAGAAGATGGCATAACTCTCGCTCCTCCCCCAACTGGAACACGCATAACTGTAACGCGAGGAAGTGAAACTCAAACAAGTACCTCAAATCCATGGTCACTTTCTGGATTTGGCACGGGTACCTATACAATTACTGCAGTTCCCATTACAGATTATGGTGTCTCATATAGATGTACAGGTGGTACCTGTGGAAATTTAACTCAAGGGGTTTGGTATATGGGGAATTCATTTAGTCACTCTATGGGGAACTACCCAAATATTGAGATAGAATTTAGATATATCCTTCGAAGAACTCCTCCAACCCCTTGCCTGGTAACCGGCGCAGGAGATGTAAATGGTGACGGATACGTAACAGCTGCCGATGCCGAATTAGTCATTCAACACATCTTAGGTGCTATAACTTTAACTCCAGCACAGATTGTAAAAGCAGATGTAAGTGGTAATGGAGTAATATCGATTGGAGATGTGAGCGGAATCAACGCATATATCAACGGAATAATAACTACATTTCCTGCGTGCACTGCAGCTACTCCTACTATAACTGCCACGCCTACACTTCCCCCTGGAGTCACTGCAACACCCACACCTACTGTCCTTGTAACCCCTACGCCTCTCGTATGTACCGGAACGCAAGGCTCTCAAACAGTAAGCGGTACTATTCGGATTGATACAAACGGCAATAATTGTACGAGTGGAAGCACAGCGTATATAGGCTCTGCTCCTACATTTAGACTGTATGCAGAAATACAAGAACGAGCACAAAACACGTATAATCTTGTTACAAATCTATACACATTAACTGATACGCTTGCCTGCACTACACAAAACAAATCAGTTGTCATATCAAGCCTGCCGGCAGAGTATAGGGTAGTTAACCAACAAATGAATGGTGTTTGGACAGGACAAAGCAGTTATTCAGCCACACTTCCTTCCAACTCAAATGCAAATGTGCCGCTGAACTGGTGTGTATCAACTGCGTCTTCCTGGTTTCAAACAACATCGGGTGATGTGCGTTTTCCAAATCTTCTTAATAAAGTTCCTGCAGCCGAGGTAGGATCAAAGTCTTTAACTAGCTCACCTAACACTCCAGGCGTGTTCTTCTCTTCTCAAGGAACCATTAGTACTACTACGTTTGGTCAGGGAGCAGTATCTGCTTCGGGGTGGAAGGTATCTGACGAATATCAATATAATGATGACTTTAGAAATGGGTTAGGGGGTATGTCATATACATTCTTTGCGTCCCAAGTGAGGAAACGCAACATGCCAACAAGTGTCATACCAGGTAGCACTTTTACCTTTACTTCAGCTACTACTGAGCAGATATACACCAAAACCGGACCTTTAACCATTACAACAAGTGGTTTAACTACACCCGGAAAGTCCATTGTAATCCTGGTGGATGGGGATGTGACAATATCAGGTCCAATTACAGCACAAACTGGTCAGGGAAACCTGATAGTGGTTGCGGCCAGTGGAGACATTACAGTAGTACCAACGGTTGGGACTGCATCAGCCTTCCCAACAACCACACTTGATGGGTACTTTACAGCAGAGCGCAATATCATTCTTCCCTCTACTGCAAATTGTGCCACCAGCACCAATGATCTTCGCCTAAATGTGTCAGGAGCACTCATTGCAAACTCATTAAGGCCATTTGCAACTGGAGGATCAGGTAAAATTCAGAATGGACGCACCTTGTGCTCATTTAATGCTTCATTCCCGGCCTTGTCTGTTATAGCAAGACCTGAATTTCTCATCCAATTAACTGATTTTTACAAGTCGACGTATAAAGTATACAAAGAGCTTAATCCGTAAGCAAGATTTACTTGCCTTACTGCACAGATTTGTGGTAAACTACAAGTTATGGCATTAGTAATCAGACTTTCAAACGCAGGAAGACGCGGAGAACGCAAGTATAAGCTTGTAGTAACTGAGAAGAGAAGTAGACGCGACGGACGTCCAGTGGAATTACTTGGATACTATGAAAAACGCGTTGGAAATATAATAACACAGGATATTAATATGGAAAAAGTTCAAGAGTGGATTAAAAAAGGTGCACTTTTATCAACCGGAGCTAAAAAAGTACTAGAACCATCTAAGTAAGTCTTTGTGCAGCAAGAAGCCTTGTTTTTAATAAATCAAAAATAATTATGCAAAACCTACTTACCTACATGCTTGACTCAATCATTGAAGGAGAATACACCGTAACTGAAGAGGATCAAGACGGATTTATTGTATATAAAATTTCAGCGCCAGAAGACCAAATAGGACGTGTTATTGGAAAGAACGGTAAAACCATTAACGCTCTTAAAAACATCCTTAAAGTAAGAGCTGTTAAAGAAAATAAAAAGATAGACATACAGATAACAGAATAAGTTGTGTAGTATGTCTGCGTTTTTCTGAACGAAAAATTTTGACATACAGATAGCAGAATAAGTTGTGTAGTATGTCTGCGTTTTTCTGAACGAAAAATTTTGACATACAGATAGCAGAATAAACCCCCATTGTCATCCTGAAGGCACTGAAGGATCCCGTCTGTATTAGATTCTTCGCTTCACTCAGAATGACATCTAACTATTATGCATATTTCAATTATTACATTATTTCCCGAAATGTTTGATGGCGTGCTTAACCACTCTATACTTAAACGTGCCAAGGAAAAGGGTAGTGTATTCTACAATTTAATTAATGTAAGAGATTTTGGAATAGGAAATCACAAGACTGTTGATGACAAACCGTATGGTGGTGGTGCAGGCATGGTTCTCAAAGTAGACGTTTTGCACAATGCTATAAAAAAGGCACGAGCTGATAACCCCTCAACAAAAGTACTATTACTTGATCCTCGCGGAATTCCATTTACCCAAGCAGTTGCAGAAAATTTAGCAAACGAAGAAAGTATTACGCTTATTTGCGGGCATTATGAAGGATATGATGAGCGAATAAGAAATTATATAGATATGGAAGTGTCCATTGGAGACTTTGTGTTAACTGGTGGAGAAATCGCAGCTATGGCAATTATTGACTCAGTTGTGCGTCTTATTCCCGGGGTTTTAGGACACGATGAATCTTATAAATATGAATCTTTTTCAAAAACGGACAAAGGAAGAATTCTAGAACACGCACACTATACCAGACCTGAAACTTATGATGGGAATAACGTGCCTTCCGAATTATTATCCGGCAACCACAAGACAATTAGTAAGATTCAACAAAGTCAGGCACTAAACATTACAAAGGAAAAAAGACCAGATCTTTTAAAAAGTTAATTATTTATGTCGGTAAGAGTCTTTTTCTCAGGGGCTGAAAGCGGCGTTATTACCTCTGCATTAATAACTTTCAAATCATAAGGCATGTAGTAGAAGTTCAATGTAACTCTTGCATCTCCCTGATTAATAGTTGCTTGTGAGATTGTACTTACGGGCAACTCTGTTAAAAGTGCGTTCACAAACGCTTTAAACCCTTCTTGGTCCATATCGGAAATTTGTGTTTCTACAAGAATTTTTTGTGGGAAGCTGCCTACAGGAGGTTCTTTTCCTAAAATATCCCCAACTTTTATATTAAACCCTTTTAATGATGCGCCTGATTTGGTTGTTGCAGCGACAATTGCCAGGTAAATAGAGCCGGGATCTTTTACTGAAGGCAGTGCTTCAGTTGCAAGCGACACATCATTATCTATTTCCTGTTCATTTAGATTATTAAGTACCCTATATGAACTCTCATACGTTGAAAGCTTCCCCTCTTCTTTTTTTATCTCCTCATGGGTAGACATAATATTCAGGATGTTGGGGTAAGCTACTTGAAATAAAATAAGAAGCGCCGACAGCAGAAATATGACGGACAAAATTATATCGTTATATTTTCTATAAAACTCTAAAAGTGTTTCTTTCATGATTAATTTGAAAATGTAAACTTTACAGATGCAGAGTATAATGAATCTGAATCATATCTCCCAACAGCATCAACTTCGGCTTTTAAAACACCTATACTTTTTTCAGCAACAATAGCCTTAACTCCTTCATTAAGAAATGTATTTATTAATGCTAGGTTGGATGAAATTACGGTTACAGTGATTGCCTTAATTGTTGCATCTATATCAGCAATGGTAATACCAGGTGGTGTATGTTGATACAAAACATCAATTCGCCTGTTGTATTTTGTACTTTCGGGAAGTATTGTACCTATAAACGTTAGTCTTTCTTTTAATGTCTGAAATTTTACACGCTTGGAGTTAAGTGTCGCAATTTGTGAAAGAGTGGATGACTGGGCCTCACCAAGCTGATATATTCTTTGTTTCAAATAGTATGTGTAAGCAATTTCTCCAATCGTTACAAGAACCACCAGAATTAAAAGAACTAGACAGGATTTGAAAAAAACACTTTTCTTTTTTTGTACCGACTTTTGCTGCTGTAATAAATTAATTTGTGTTTCCATGTTATTTTTTGTCCGCTGGTGCTGGTATAACATCCCGAAGTGCTAGCCCTAATACAACATTATAGCTTGGTGCTTCAGCTAATATTTCTTCCGGGACGTTTCCTATTTGGTATGCTATAAACGCATTCCCCGTTTCAACAGGCAGTGAAAGCGTATCTGCAAAAAACTTACTTAAACCCGGTAAAAGGGAACTTCCGCCTGACAAAATAATTTTGTTAATTACTGACCCGGGATTTTTCTCCTTATATGTCAGTATTGCACGTTTTATATCTGCAATAATAGCATCAAGTATGGGACGCAGAGCCTCACCAATCTGCCCGTTAAGAGTTGCATTACTGACTCCATATACTTTTTTTAATTCTTCAGCTTGCGATACTGATATACCAAGATCCGAGGAAAGCGCCCGCGTAATAGCCAGTCCTCCAAGCCCAATTGTGGCTACAAATCTGAGAACTTTTTCTGAAGTAATAGAAACATTGGTAGTTGATGAGCCCAAATGCACTATCAAAGATGTTTCATTTGCGGTAAGCATTGGAGAAAGGGCTCTATGAATTGAAATCATTTCTGTTTCTATGCTTGCAGGTTTTAGATTGGAAAGAGTTAGTATATTCTCATACTTTTGAAGAATAGTAAGGGACGCTGCAATAATTAAAACTGACATCGTTTTCTGCCCGGATTTAGTAAAGTGATCCAATATCTGCCAGTCTGTTCTTACCTGATTTAAGGGGAGTGGAATATATTGCTCCATCTCCCATGAAAGAGAAGAGGCTAGTTCTTTTTTTGACATCTCGGGAACCTCAATTATTTTTGAGTATACTTGGCTTGCGGGAATGGACACATTTACATCTTTTGTTTTAATTTGAGCAATGGACAACATTTCCTTTACAGATGCAGATATTGTTTGTTGGTTTATTTGTGATTCAGATAAGATACTTTTTGCCGTAAAAGGGGATACCGCAACTGAGGCCACGGATAATTTAGACTTATCAGATTTTAATGATACCGCCTTAATAGAAGTAGTACCTATATCAAGGCCAAACGTATTAGCCATAACTGTCCTTTTACAATTTATTGAGATAAAATTGCATAAGGAAAAATTTCATTTGGAATTTGCGGGTAGGATTCATAATATTCTATCTTGCGCTTTGTGTCTCCCGACGTTCCTGTTGACTCTATAATCTTACCCTGGGGTGGAAACGCAACAGGCCCTGAAACTGCAATTTTTGTCGAATTATATATAGGAATAATCTTAGCAATAAGACCTTGATTAATGGATATATCAACTCTGTGTAGAAAAATAGTATTAGGAATACCAGACACCGTACTATTGTAAATAGTACCTGGATTAGTAAACCCATTTCCACTTCGTCTAGTAGCACAATAGTCGTATAGATATTTACTCAAAACCGGATTAGTTGTAGCTCCAGTTAATACTAAAATTTCCAGAGCCGGCGATGCGTTATTCCCTGCACCTACATTGCAATTTGTTTGCCCGCCTGTTCCTCCTATACCCCAATAAATACTTACTAGGTTAGTAGTATTTGTATATCCTGTTGTAACAAAACTAGGATACCCTGAAAGCCATAGATCAATGCCCCGATCCTGATCTACTAACTCTCCATTATTAAGTGCAATGGTTGTCCCCAGTAGATCTTTGACTGTAGTAGTTACTTGTCCGGAAGTAAGTGCACGTGTATTTGTGCATCCAGCAGTTCCACAATTTGCCTGGTTTATATATAAGTCAATACCTGCACTTGCTGCCTGAAATGCTTTTTGGGCTTCTTGATTTTGGCGGGATAATTTGAGATTTGTGATAGTACGTGAGGCAACAGATAAACCTATGGTTAGCGCAACCACCATCACTACTACTACTATAAGCAGAATTTGTCCGCTTGAACCATGCACATGTGTTTTTTCCATCATATTCATGATAGCTTTATTTTGCATTACGTGTCAAGGCTAAAAACATCCTTTTTTCTAAAACTAGAAACATACTACTTTAAGTTCTGATTCCGTAATGACACTGAAGTTCTAAAACTGGCTGAATTACCACCTAAAAGGTCTTGAAGAGTGAATGATATATCAATTCGAGGTGGTGCGTATTCGTCCACTTGTGCACAAGTAAACGAGCAGTTGCTTGTAGCAGGAAGCCTAACTTGGCTTACATCAATTAATGGCACGGTCACCGGTGTTAGTGTACCACTTGTAGAACTAATTAAATACGTAGCGCTACTACCAGCATCGTTACAAGTTAATGTGGTAACTCCTCCATCATGTCCAGTAAACTTAATAACTTTTCCAACTGCACCCGTTGCTGTACAGCATGTTTGGGAGTCAGTAGGGGTACATGCCGGTGAGGTGGTTACTATTCCATCAAAGCGTTGGGTATTAGAAAGTAAATTTGTTATAACGGAAAGAGCATAATTACCGTTTTGAGTAACCTCATTTGTGGCACTTGCCCTATTATTTCCACTAAACGTAGATGTCAAAATTGAGAGTATTATAGTCCCAATTACTATAAAAATCCCAATCGTGATAGTTAACTCGAGAAGCGTGAATCCTTTATAATTAGTTCTTGTTGTTCTCATATTCCAATTGGAGAAGCCGGCAATGTTTTAATTTGGGATGGATCAATAAAGCAACTTACTACTTCCTGATTATGGCAAAGAGTGGTGCCGGAACACTTTCCATCCCGCCATTCAACCAGTACTGTCATCTTGATACCATTTGTGAAGGTATTATTATTTATATCACATCGGTTAGCTAGAATAGTTACAGTACGCCTGTATTTTGCGTCTATATTTGGAGTTGTGCAAGTAGTACTCAGTTGACTCATGTCAAAAGTTGTGGGGAAACATCTTGTTGTTCCAGTATAGCCAGTATATGTTGAAAATGCTCTGTTATTGTAGATTTGATCCCGCAAATACTCCACACCTTCCTGGGCTAATTTATTTGCTTGTGTTTGAGACTTTACAACGTTTGCATTATTAAGACTGGTTATAACAGCCACAGTTGTAAGCGTCATAATTGAGACAATTATGGTGAGTGCAATAAGCGCTTCTATTAATGTTTGGCCTTTATTATTTTTTACTCGCATGTTACTGTGTTATTTTTTATTGAAACATTTCCGCCTGCATCAATACAAACGGTTTTAAATGCGTTATTTTTTGTATTGTACAAAGTAATTGTACATGGGCCTGATGTAAGTCCAATTTGCGCGGAAAAGATAAGCGGATTTGTGCATTGACCCTCAAATGAGGCAACAATATTTGTTGGTCGTTTTTTAGGCACCGATGCAGGTGCAGATGGGGGACAAACAGGCGCAATATCGTACATGTTGGTACAACTGGTACCGGTACAAATATTTATACTATACCCATTTAATACTGATGTAGCCGCACAACCTGTAGGTTTAACTCGTGAGATTGCGGATATTTTTGTGTCATCTATTCCTGATTTTAAATTTAAAGCCGCTTGCTCCAGGGTCTGGCGCTCACTAAAAGTAGTATAAGAAGCGTATCCAATACTGCCAACAAGTGCAATAATCGAAAAGACTATAGTTAACTCAACCAGGGTAAAGCCTTTATTTGTAAATTTATCTTTGAGTTTTTTTTCATACATACTAAGGATTTGTAACTATGAAATATGTGGCAGAAGTGCAAGCTGGCATACCGCCTGACTGCACTGTTCTTTCTTTGTCTCCTGAGTTTTCTAAACATGCACCAAGTGTATACGTGTTGTTGGGAGTTGTTGATGAGTAATAGTACCTTGTGGTAGTACCACTTGGATCACAGGGCAATTTTTCCATATATACTATCCCCCCGGAAGCCCACTGAGTATTACATGGGATTGTACTACCGGTACCTATAGAGTTAGTAGCAGGATAAATGTCATTATCTGCCCTGTAGAGCTCAAGAGCTGACTGAATTTGGCGAATATTTGATTTACGCTGACCATCTCTACTTCTTTTTGTAACAGTCACAAAACTAACTGATAAAACAGCTGTCAAAACAGAAATAATAGCAATAACAGTCAGTAATTCAACAAGTGTAAAACCTTTTTTAGATTTGAGGATGGACAGTTTCATTTTAAAATCCCAGATATAATCGCGCAACTGAAAGAATGTGTACACCCCATATTACACTAACAAAAACTCCCAGGCTTAGAAAGGGACCAAATGGGATGGTGCTTCCTTTCATTTTCTTTTTATGCGCTACTACTAGTATTATAGAAATGAGCGCCCCTGTCAAGAAGGCTACGTAAAAAGCAATAATTGTTAAAAACCCACCCAGTAAAAACCCCATCAAAAATGCAAATTTTACATCTCCAAATCCTATTCCACGGCCGCGTGTGCCAAGAAAAATAAGTAGTAAAAATGTGAATGCTATAAGCCCAGCAAGTACATTTCCCAATATTACCTGAGGGGCAAATAGAATAAAGTAGAGTAGTGCGAGTATTCCAAGAACCACTAAAAGCGAGTCCGGAATAATTCCATGATCTATATCTATAAACGCTATTGCGAGTAGTATAAGGGACACCAGACACAAGAAAATATAGTTTGGGATGGATACGAATGAGAATAGGAAGAGTAGGAGAAACATAATCCCCGCAATCACTTCCACTATTAAAACTCTGACAGGAATTCTTTTTTTACAATTCCTACATTTACCTTGAAGTATAAGATAAGATAACACAGGAACTAAATCATACGGCTTGATTTCTTTTTTACAGGATTCACAGTGAGACCTACCGCCTAAAATAGACTCACCTCGAGGTATTCTATCAATTACAACTCCAATAAAGCTTCCAAAAGCAGCCCCCACGAAAAAAAGGAATACTAAAAAAATGAATTCCATACTTACACTATAGCGCAAGAGTATTTAGAAGGACAAGTAGATTAGTTAAGAGTAGCGGTATATGAAGGAGCTGCGCTTACTGCCGAAGCGCATGTAAGACCTGTTTTTCCTTGAGACGCAATCCATGCAACAACAGGTATGTTGCCAGTTGCACAATTTGCAATCTTTTTTTCTGAACTAGACTCAAGTACGGTCCATACAACTGCATCTGCTCCTGAGGTAGCATAGCAAATATTTCCCATAACATTCGCGGTACATTGACCTGAAGCTAATGATGGAGCAACTATAAGCTGTTTAATATCCCCAGTTCCCGTTATACCGTTATTAAGACCAGTCATCATATAATTCTGCCAATTTGTGGCTAAAGGGTACGTATTATTATTTGCCAAGTAATAAAGCTCCACAGCTTTTCCTAGTTGAGAAACAGAGTTAGTGCGTCCTACGTCATTTCCTTTTGCTATTTGCTCAATTGGATTTAAAACAGTAATAATAACAGCCGCCAGAACTCCAATAACCGCAATAACAACCAGTAGCTCAATTAACGTGAATCCTTTCTTCATATATATAAATCTTTTCATATTAGAAATAATTTAGCAAGAACCAGTTCCAGTAGATGATGAACCGAGAGTGTTCAAGTTTGTTTGAGTAATCATATTGGCATTAGTTACAAAGCATCCTTTTCCGTTAACAATCTGGTAGTTAGGTGCAGCGGTAGCAGTTGTAC
>CAYOTA010000008.1:0-56223 GCA_964406795.1 uncultured Gammaproteobacteria bacterium | reverse complement strand
AGTACTCCGATGATTGCAATTACGACGATAAGTTCAATGAGTGTGAAGCCTTTTTTAAGTTGGGCAGTTGTTAATTTCATGTTCTAAAAATACTTAATCAAACATCGGTAGAACTTGTCAATGAGCAAAATCTTATGGGACTATTATTACTTATTTATGAGGCTAGAACTGCCTGCTCTAATGCCATTTTTTTATTAATATTATTTGTTTTTGAAAATGCATAATTGTAAGAAACAGTTTTTAAAACCTTCACTAAATTATTAACATCATCTCCTTGTGTAACTTTTTGGATAAGGGACTGTCTTAGAGATACTATATATGCTTCCATATCTTCATTTGTGACAGTACTACTGATATGTGAAAGAACCTTGTGCGTTCCATCAAGTGCATCTGCCGGAAATGCTATCTCCTTATCCGTTAGTGCGCTATCACCGGCCAGGTCCACAATTGACGCGCGGGAAAGTACGGTGGGAATCAACACTTCCTTACTGGAAACCAGGAAAAACACATATGTTTTTTCCGGCAATTCTTCTAGCGTTTTGAGTAATGCATGCTGGGACTCTAAAGTAGGATTTGTGATCAGTATTAATCTGGATTCTGACTCTGCAATTTTAACTGACAAAAGTTTTTGATATGCACGTGCATCAGTTATTTTAAATACTTCGTCAAAGTGTGTCACAAGGTAAGACGTAATATTTTTCTCTTTTTTAAAATTGGAAATAAAGGATTCCTGTTGGGTTTTATCTCCTACAATAAGAAATGTTTGCATGGCTGTTGACATTGTAGCAATTATTACACTAGTATTAAATAAGTACTCTGGAATCTTCCGGAATATTTCTTATGGATACTGCCCAGCTTCCAAACCAACCACAACCAAGCACACAACCTACCTCAGGAAATATCAGAACAGAAAAAACATTGGTAGATATTTTACTTGAGGAGCATGTATTAACCCCAGAACAGTACGCAAAACTGGAAGACGAGTCGCAGCGTACGGGAAAAAATATCGAGGATGTAATGATCGAAACTAAGCTCATTACACAAGAACAATATTATGAAGCACGGGCAAAGTTAACAAATATTCCATTTGTGTCAGTCATTACACTTCCTTTTTCTCCGGAATCCCTGAGCTTTATTCCAAAAAATGTAGCAGAGCGTTTTAAAGTTGTCCCATTTGCACATGATAAAGAAAAACTTACCTTATCCCTGGCAATGGCTGATCCTCTGGACTTTGAAGCTATAAACTTTATTCAGCAAAAAACAGGACTGACAGTTAATCCGTATCAAGCAATTCCATCAGAAGTAGAGGAGGCAGTTACAACTCAATATAACATTGGATTGATAGGGGAAGTAAAAGAAGCGCTGGCAGAAAATGAAGCGGTTGCAAAAGTTAAAACATTTGACCAAGCAAGTATTGCGCAAGTAATAAAAGAGGCACCTATTGCAAAAATTGTGTCCACCATTTTGGAATATGCTATGAAGAGTAGAGCATCAGACGTACATATAGAGCCACAGGAAGACAGAGTGCGTGTGCGTTATAGAATTGATGGAATACTCTATGAAAGACTTTCATTGCCAAAAGGAGTTCAGGACGCAGTTATTTCTCGTATTAAAATTTTGTCAGATCTTAAAATAGACGAACACAGAACCCCTCAAGACGGACGGTTTAATTTTAAATTTGGGAATGAAGAGGTAGATTTGCGTGTATCTGTACTTCCCACCACGTATGGTGAGAAAATAGTTATGCGTTTACTTAAAAAGAGTGGGGGAGTACCTACGCTTTCAGAATTAGGGTTAACAGGAGTTGCACAAAAATCACTTGAAACGGCGATTTTGCGCCCACACGGAATTATTATAGTATGCGGCCCAACTGGAAGTGGAAAAACTACTACACTGTACGCTGTACTTTCAAAACTCAACACTGCAAAGGTAAATATTGCAACCCTAGAGGATCCGGTTGAATACCAAATCCCAGGTGTTAACCAAGTACAGATAAACCCCGACGTCGGATTATCTTTTGCATCCGGACTTCGCGCGTTCTTAAGACAAGATCCAAATATAATACTAGTTGGAGAAATTCGTGATAAAGAAACAACTGACCTGGCAATACAGGCAGCACTAACCGGACATTTGGTTTTCTCAACAATTCATACCTCTAATGCAGCCGGAACACTTCCCCGTCTTATGGACATGGGAGCTGAAACATTTTTACTAGCGTCTACTATGACGGCCGTTGTAGGACAAAGAATCGCGCGCCAAATATGCCCGCACTGCAAAACTCCATATAAACCCACTGCTGAAATTGTCACAGAGATTAAAAAGGTACTAGGAACGCTAATTACAACGCAGGACATTACCCTTTATAAAGGAAATGGCTGCGAGCCATGCGGACAATCAGGCTATTTGGGACGTATTGGAATATATGAAGTTATGAATATTAGTAACCAAATTTCACGCCTTATTTTGGAAAGATCTGACGCCAACACCATAGAAGAAGAAGCAAAGAAAGAAGGAATGATAACAATAAAACAAGATGGATACTTAAAAGCACTTGAAGGACTTACAACACTTGAAGAAGTGCTGCGTGTCGCGCAAGATTAATATATGGATATACAAGATTTACTCAGTAAAACAGTTCAAAATAACGCATCAGACTTGCATCTAGTAGTAGGGGAGCACCCAGTACTCCGAATTGATGGGCGCTTGGCAAATTTAAATGTATACCCAGTCATAACCAATGAGCATATGACTCAGATGATTGGAAGCATACTTAAAGACAACCAAAAAGAATTACTGGAATCAAATAGAAATATTGATTTTTCTTATGCATTTGGTGGAGGAAGTTATGGTGATATAGGCCGCTTCAGAGTCAACTGCTATTATCAGCGCGGAACGCTTGCCGCGGCCTTTCGACTTCTCCCTGCCAAAATAAGAACTATAGAAGAATTAGGGCTTCCTAATATATGTCATACATTTGCGACTTTAAGACAAGGTTTTATTTTAGTGACAGGTCCTACCGGACACGGTAAGTCCACTACCATTGCGGCAATACTCAACGAAATAAATTTAACTCGGCCTACAAACATTTTAACTATTGAAGACCCAATCGAGTATGTGTATCCAAAAGGAAAGAGTATTATCTCGCAAAGAGAATTGGGATCTGACACTCACTCATGGCATGAAGGTCTTAAAAACGCACTTCGTGAAGATATAGACGTAGTACTTATTGGTGAAATGCGTGACCCTGAAAGTATTGCAGCGGCCATTTCTATTGCAGAAACAGGACATTTGGTTTTCTCAACCCTTCACACCAATTCTGCTTCTCAAAGTATAGACCGCATTATTGATTCATTCCCGGAACACCAACAGGCACAGATTAAAACGCAGCTAGCAGCAACACTAGGTGGCGTAGTATCCCAAAGGCTGCTTGAGCGCCTGGACTCAGGCCGAGTTGTCGCAACAGAAGTTCTACTGGGAGTTAATGCAGTTCGTGCAAACATTAGAGATGGAAAAACACATTTGATTGACTCTATTATAGAAACCTCCCAGAGTGAAGGTATGATTCCACTTGAAGCATCTCTGGCAAAACTTGTAAAAGAGGGAATTGTGTCTATGGAAGCTGCCAAAAGCTACTCACTTCACCCGGAAACATTTATGAGGCTTTTATAATTTTATTATGCAATATACCTATCTTGCTGTTAATGAAAATGGCCTCAAACAAAAAGGACTTTTAGAAGCAAACAATAGAGCCGAGGTAGTGTCATATTTACGCGATAACAGACTCACCCCTATTCAAATATCTGAATCTCATAACTTGCAGCTTCCGTTCATGACATATTTTTCGAAAGTAAAAGACTCAGATGTGGTAATTTTTACGCGTCAGCTAGCATCTATGATCCAAACAGGCTTAACGCTTGTTGAGTCATTAACTATTCTTAAAAACCAATCAACAAAGCCTGCTTTAAGAAGTGTAATTTTAGATCTTATCGCATCCATTTCGGCAGGAAACTCACTTTCCACAGCGTTGTCCTACCACAGGGATGTATTTTCTGATGTATACATTGCATTGATCAAAGCCTCAGAAACCGGGGGTGTTATGGATAAGGTATTGGGACGACTTGCTGAAAATCTGGAACAATCAGAAGATCTGAAAAAGAAAATAAAATCTGCCATGTTTTACCCACTTATAGTAGGAGGGGGTGTAATAGGTGTTATAGTAATCATGAATTTGTTTGTTATCCCTCAGTTGGCACAGTTATATGAAGGACTGGATGTGGAGCTACCTCTTATCACAAGAATTGTGCTGGGTACATCGAGCTTTTTTATTAATGCATTTCCTATCATAGTTATATTACTAGTTATAGGTGTGGTTCTTATAAAACGTTTTGCAAAAACACCACAGGGCATAGAACTCATTGACACATACAAATTAAAAATTCCTGTAATGGGAGGCATTTTGCGTTTGTCAATTGAGGATGAAATTTCAAGAACACTTTCTTTACTTATTTCATCTGGTACATCTATGCTTGAAAGTCTTTCCATAACCGCCAACGTCGCAAATAATTACGTCTATAAAAAGGCCATGTTAAACAGTGCAACATTAGTGGAAAAAGGTATTAATTTATCAACCGCTTTTGAACAGCAAAATCTATTCCCTCCCATTATGGTTCAAATGACAAAGGTGGGGGAGTCTACGGGTAAAATCGATGATTCTCTGGGTAAGGTGTCCCAATACTTTGAGCGTGATTTGAGTCTTAAGATTAGAACACTTACAACCGCAATTGAGCCAATTTTATTGCTTTTCCTGGGTGTAACAGTAGGGTTTTTGATTATTTCAGTTATCTCACCGATTTATTCCATCATCTCTTCTATTCAATAAAAGAGAGTACATACAAAAAATTCCACTGCAAGTTGACAGACTCTTCATTTTTGTCTATACTGATATTCACGCGATTAACATATCGCTTTTTTCTATTTAATAGATGGCATCCTCAGAATATACAGCTAAACAAATCCAAGTACTTGAGGGCTTAGAGCCTGTAAGAAAACGCCCCGCAATGTACATTGGATCAACTGACTCCATAGGACTTCATGAATCTTTGCGTGAAATTATTGATAATTCAGTTGACGAATCTTTGGCCGGGCATGCAAAAAACGTATGGGTAGTCCTAAACCAAGATGGAAGTGCAACAGTTATGGATGATGGGCGCGGAATACCTGTGGATATGATGGCAGGACAAAATAAATCAGCGCTTGAGGTTGTTATGACAGTACTTCACGCGGGTGGAAAATTTGGAGACGGAGCATATAAAGTGTCTGGTGGACTTCATGGAGTAGGGTCCTCTGTAGTAAACGCTCTATCTAATAACATGTGGGTTGAGGTAAGACGCGGCGGAAAACTGTACAGACAGGAATATGAGCGAGGAATCCCAAAGACTGAGCTACTAGAACTCAAGCAAAATCAAACATATCTAGCCAGCATCCCGTATGTTTTTGAGCGCACCAAACACAATAAGTCAGGAACAACGGCAACTTTCTACCCTGACGGCTCCATTTTTCAAACTGTTGAATTTGATGAACACATAGTACTGCGTATGATACGCGAACGTGCATTTATAGTATCCGGCCTTTATTTCCATTACATAGATTTACGGGGAGAAGAACCCAAAGAGCTTAACTTCTTTTTTGAGGGGGGAATTATATCCCTTGTTAAAAAAATGAATGAAAATAAAATCCCACTGCACACCCCAGTCTATGTAAAAAAGGAAGTAGATGACGTGTTAGTAGAAGTTGCGATCCAATATAACGATGGTATTGCTGAAAATGTAGAATCATACGTTAACGTAATCAACACGGTTAACGGTGGGTCTCATGTAACAGGATTTAAAATGGCTTTAACCCGCGCCATAAATGACTACAGTAAAAAAACAGGCAGTTCTAAAAATGATGATTCCCTTCAGGGCGAAGACACACGTGAAGGGTTAGCGGCAGTAGTGGCTATCCGCATGGAGCAAAATAATATCCAGTTTGAAGGACAGACAAAAGGAAAATTAGGTAATTCTGAAATCCAACCGCTTGTTCAAAGTATTGTCAAAGAAGGACTTGAGATGTTCTTTGAGGAAAACCCTAATGAAGCAAAACAGGTTTTGGCAAAAGTTATGCTGGCGGCAAAAGCCCGACTAGCCGCAAAAGCTGCTAAGGACGCAATACTCAGAAAGGGTGCATTTGAAGGCGGATCACTTCCCGGAAAATTGGCTGACTGCCAGGAAAAAGACCCGGCCGTTTCAGAACTATATATAGTAGAAGGAGACTCAGCAGGAGGATCTGCAAAATCAGGTAGAGACAGAAAGTTCCAGGCTATATTGCCTCTAGGTGGAAAGATTTTAAATACAGAACGCGCTCGGCTTGATAAGATAGTAGAGTTTGAATCTTTGAAGGATATGATTATAGCGCTTGGCATGGGAATAGGGGATAGTACTAATATTGAAAAGTTACGATATCACCGTGTAATTATTATGACTGATGCAGACGTAGACGGAGAGCATATAGAAACACTTCTTTTAACTTTTTTCTACAGACATTTACCGGCTATTATAACCAGCGGATATCTTTACATAGCAAAACCGCCGCTATTTAAAGTTCAGTCCGGAAAAGATGTAAGGTATACATTCTCAGAAGAAGAACGCGACACGGTAATTAATAACGACTTTAAAGGAAAAAATGTTTCAATCCAGCGCTATAAAGGTTTGGGAGAAATGAACGCAGAACAGTTGTGGGATACAACCATGAACCCGGAAAATAGAGTGCTTAAGAAAATTCAAATAGATGACGCCGAAGAAGTAGACAGAGTATTCACAATGCTTATGGGAGAAGAAGTCCCACCAAGAAAACACTTTATTCAAGAAAATGCTAAATTAGCAAACCTAGATATTTAATAGTATGTCATCCTGAATCTAATGAAGGATCTAGTTAGTTTAAGATTCTTCGCTTCACTCAGAATGACAAACGAAATGAGGTGAAAACTAAATTATGAAATTAACAGCAGGAGAAAAAGCACCGGAATTAGTAAATGTATTAATTGAAGTGCCACTAGGCAGTAAGGTTAAATACGAATTTGATAAGGAAACAGAAATGATTACTGTTGACAGATTTTTATTCTTTGATCAAGGATATCCGGCAAATTACGGGTTTATTCCAAACACATTATCAGGAGATGGTGATCCAGTAGACGTTTTAGTACTAGCGCCAGACGTTTTAACACCAGGATCAGTTATAGTAGCCAAACCAATTGGAATGCTTGAAACTGAAGACGAAAAAGGACAGGATGCTAAACTTGTTGCAGTACCAACTGAGAAAGCAAATCCCGAATTTGGGAAGTATAATGATATTTCAGAATTGCCAAATGAGATCACGGAAAAAATTAAATACTTTTTTGAAAATTACAAAAAAAATGAACCAGGCAAATGGGTAAAAGTAAGCGGATGGAAGGGTAGAGAAGACGCGATTAAAGAGATTCAGGGTGGACTTGAGAATTATAAGTAGTTTTTAAACGCATGCGCTTATACGTAAGCGCAGACGTTTGTAAATTATGTCAGACATAGGAAAATTAGAACATATAGATTTAGCAAAAGAGGCACAAAAAGCCTACTTGGATTACGCTATGAGCGTTATAGTCCAACGTGCACTCCCGGACGTTCGTGACGGACTAAAACCTGTTCACAGACGTATTCTTTTTGCCATGCATGAAATGGGACTAAATCCTACAGCTCGGTTTGCAAAGTCTGCAAAAATTGTTGGAGAAGTTATGGGTAAATATCACCCACATGGTGACACCGCAATTTATGATACGTTAGTGCGCTTGGCTCAAGACTTTTCACTCAGATATCCACTGATTCATGGTCAAGGAAACTTTGGATCTATGGACGGAGACTCTGCTGCAGCAATGCGTTACACTGAGGCTAAGCTCGCAACAATTGCAGGTGAGATGCTACGCGACATAGATAAAGAAACTGTAGACTTTTTACCTAATTTTGACGCAACCCTTCAAGAACCCCTGTATCTACCAAGTCTTCTTCCTAATTTATTACTTGCCGGAGCTGAAGGAATTGCGGTAGGTATGGCAACAAAAATTCCCCCTCATAATATAGGCGAAGTAATTGATGCCACCATATATCTTATGGGGAAAACCGTTCCTACTAAAGGAGAGGATGGGAAAGTAACGCTGTCAGCTGATGTTACCGTTGATGAGTTAATAGAATATGTAAAAGGACCGGACTTCCCAACTGGAGGAGCAATATATGACATTACAGAAATTAAAAATGTATACAGAACAGGTCGCGGCAAAATTATAATCCGGGGAATTGCTGAAATAGAGAATATCGGAAACGGGAAGAGTGCAATTATCATACGGGAAGTTCCTTACCAAGTGAATAAGGCCATGCTGGTTGCCAAAATTGCTGAACTTGCAAAAGACAAACGACTTGAAGGCATTTCTGATCTACGCGACGAATCAGATAGACATGGTGTACGAGTAGTAGTAGAACTCAAGAGAGACGCAACCCCTAAAAAGGTTTTAAATAATCTTTTCAAACTCACGTCCCTACAAACTCAATTTCCCGCAAATATGGTAGCACTCGTTGACGGAGTACCAAAAACAGTAAATCTCAAAATAATTCTGGAAGAATATTTAAAGCACAGATTTTCTGTAGTTACTAGACGCTCAGAGTTTGAGCTACGTGAGGCTACATCAAGACTTCACATTCTTGATGGGTTGCTTATTGCAGTAAACAACATAGACGCAGTTATAAAACTTATTAGGGAATCGGCTTCAGCTGATGCCGCTAAAGCTGCCCTTATGGAGCACTTTAAATTATCTGAACTTCAGGCAACTGCAATTTTGGACATGCAGTTAAGGCGTCTGGCAGCACTTGAGCGGGAAAAGCTGGAAGAGGAGTGGAAGGTAGTTAAAGAATTAATTGATTACCTGAATTCTATTCTGGGCGACCCAATTAAAATGTTAGCTGTTATAAAAGGGGAAATAGAAAAATTAAAAGAAAAATTTGCTGATGAACGCCGTACCAGGGTTTATAAATCAAAAGTTGATGAATTTTCTGAGGAAGACCTCATTCAAAATGAACCTACTGTTATTACTATTACCCAAACAGGATACGTGAAGAGACAAAGCATGTCATCATTCAAAACGCAGCACAGGGGAGGTAAAGGAATTACTGGTATGACTACAAAAGAGGATGATGCAATAGAGCATATTTTGTATTCTGAAACACATGACTTTGTACTGTTCTACACAAACACCGGAAAAGTATACCAAACCCGCGTGTTTGAAATTCCTGAAAGCAGTAGAGTAGCTAAAGGACAAGCTATAGTCAATCTTATTGATATGCCGGCCGGCGAAACCATTAAGTCTGTTTTAACTTATAACCCTACTCAAAAAGCTGCAAACAAGTTTGTTCTCATGGCAACCAAAAAAGGTGAAGTTAAAAAGACCAGCCTTGAAGAATTTAAAAATATTAGAAAATCAGGTATTTTGGCAATTAAGATTCAAAGTAATGATGAGCTATCATTTGTAGACTTCACGGATGGAAAAATGGAAGTACTACTAGTTACCAAAAATGGAAAAATAATCTCATTTAGCGAAGATCAAATCAGAAGCACTGGAAGATCATCTATGGGAGTTAGGGGAATTAAGCTCGTGGGAGATGACGAGGTAGTAGCAGCTGACGTTATGGAGCAAAGTTCAAATAAAAACTTACTTGTTATAACTGCCAACGGAATTGGAAAAAAAACGCGTGTTTCAGAATTTAAAAATCAGAACAGAGGAGGGCAGGGAATTAGAGTAGCTAATATAACTGACAAAACAGGAAAAATTGTATTCTCAAATGTATTGGATGAAAAATCCAAAGAAGTAATCATTACAACGCTCAAAGGTCTTATTGTAAAGTTAGATCTAACATCCGTTCCTCTATTGTCCCGCAATGCGCAGGGAGTAATTCTCATGCGTTTTAAAACAACAGGTGACCACGTTGCCACAGCGACAGCTGTTGAGGGCGAGTAATAATTGCATATGATCATGCGTTTGATAGTATTATTTTTATTTGTTGGGGTTTTTGGAGTAGTTTTGCTTTTGGTTTTAAGCAGTAACAAAAGAGTTGTAGAAACACCAACTAAAACAGCCACAAATATTTTCCGCCACCCGCTCAGTATTGATGGCATGCGTCTTAAACCATACCCAGGATCTGAAATTGTTATTGAACAAGAACTCCCCGCCGGAAGTAATTACAAGCAGTATATTACCTCATATAAATCAGATGGTCTTAAAATAAACGGCTTGCTTACTGTCCCTGAAACACTTAAACCGGAAAACGGATATCCGGTTATTATCTTTAACCATGGATATATACCTCCCGCTGAATACAGAACAAATGAACGTTATATTGCATACGTAGATACTTTTGCGAGAAACGGTTATGTAGTATTTAAGTCAGATTATAGAGGGCACGGTTTTTCAGAGGGAGACGCCGAGGGTGCTTACTTTTCCCCAGGATATACAGCCGATGTTCTCAATGCATTAGAAAGTGTTAAAAAGCTAGAATATGTAAATCCAGATAAAATTGGCATGTGGGGACACTCTATGGGAGGCACAATTACCCAACGCGCCTTGGTAATCAATCCTGACATAAAAGCGGCAGTTATTTGGGGCGGAGTAGTGGGATCATACGAAGATATTTACCGTGAATGGTGGTCTAAACGTCGCCAACCAAATCCCACAAATCCTGCTATGAATTCTAATAGATCTACAAGACAATCATTTATAGATGACTACGGAGAGCCAAATCTTGCTAGCCCATTTTGGAATTCTATTTCGGCAACTTCTTATTTATCTCTTCAAAAGGCGCCAGTATCATTACATCACGGGTATTCAGATGAAACGGTTCCATACCAATTGTCCCAACTGTATTACAATGCACTTAAAAAAGCCGGAATTGAATCCGAAATATTTTTCTATGAAGGAAATGATCACAATATTTCCCAAAGCTTTAATCTTGCGATAGATCGTTCTGTTAATTTTTTTGACAAATACCTGAAATAGTTTTACGATTTAAACAGGCGTTTGGCTTTCTGTATGGATGAAATAAATTTAGTAGAAGTAAGGCCTGAGAAAAAAATTGAGCGGTGGTTACAAACTGTTCTTTTATTTTTTGGTGAAAGATTGGCGATAATACTTTTTGCACTTTCTATCCCTGCCATCATTCTTTTCATTCACGTTCCTCAAGCTTTTTCCAAACAAGATGACGAAGTATTTGTGCTCCCTGAGGTATCCAGTTGGTACAATAATTCAACATTTGAAACTATCACGGACACATCAGAAGTAACTTATAGCTACAGCACGGCAACAATAACCCCAAGCCCAAGTCCAACACCTGCACCAACTTCTTCACCTGTCCAAGTATCAAGCGCAGATGCCGATGTGTGGGAAAAGTTGGCTCAGTGTGAATCTAAAGGTAATTGGGGAATTAATACGGGAAATGGATATTACGGTGGCCTTCAATTTTCAGAAAGCGCATGGCGTGGGGTGGGGGGTACCAATATGCCGCATGAAGCATCCAGAGATGAACAAATTATGAGAGGCAAAATGCTTCAGGAAAAACGAGGATGGGGCCCATGGAGTGGATGCTCCAAAAAACTCGGCCTCTTGTAATACTTCTTATTTTTGTGTATATATTATTTCAATGAGTCAATATGAACGTGCAATCGGTAGGGTAACCAAAGCCTTAACCCAAGAAATGCGTAATATCCGACAAGAGGCAACAAAGGCAGAAGCTCGAATGCAAGCAGAAGCAGAACATGCTCGCGCTATGGGCTCTTATTGGGGAGATGCTCGCACAGAAGGAGGATTTAGAGTATGGGAAATCGCAGAAAAATTACAAGTTGACGATGCGGTTTTAAGAGCACATGAGCTGGGAGTAGAACCTGAGGTGTGGAGCGGTCAGTTTCCTATTAGTTATGCAGACGCACTTGAAAGACCCGAATTATATCCTGCATTTTGTGAGAGATTTAATATTCCTCCCTTTAAAAACCCCACACCTTAACACATTCCCGAAACTGTAAACATTTCTAATGTTTAGCCTCGTTCCACTTCCGAAGTAAAACAGAACTAAACATTAGAACTACACATTGCTTATTTGTTATTACATACTATTTAATTAAGTTATGTCACGTAGAAATGTAATATTTTCTAATAATGAATACTACCATGTGTTTAATAGAGGTGTAGCCAGAATGCCTATATTCCACACTAGACGAGATCATATTCGGTTCTTGCAAGCTACTCAGTATTACAAAGTAAATCCAAACGGTGGAAGCTTTTCACACTTCAAGCAGCACACGTCTACTCCCCAAAAACTTACCAATGCTGTGGATATAGTCTCGTATTGTCTCATGCCCAATCATTTTCATTTCATACTCTGTCAAAGAGAAGACGAAGGAATCTCTACATTTATGAGAAAGCTCATGAATAGCTATGCAAAATATGTGAACGTTAAACAAAAGAGGGAGGGACCTTTATATCAGGGCAATTTCAAGGCAGTATGGATTGAAACTACAGAACAATTGATACATGTGGATAGATATATTCATTTAAATCCGGTGGTCTCACAAATGCCCATCAATAAACCTGAAGATTATGAGTGGTCTTCTTACCGTGAACATGTAGGAGTCTCTAGTAAAACCATCTGTAATCGAAAAATAATAACTGAGCAATTCAAGAATATTAAGATGTACAGATCCTTCACCACGGACCACATTAATTATGCAAAACAACTGAACACCATAAAACATCTCCTTCATGATTCTGATGTTTAGCCGTAATCTACTTCCGAATTGGAATAAACGTAAACGTTAGTTGCTTAAAAGATATAGCTAAGGATGGGATGGTCTACCTAAAAAGTGCGATTGTCATTAACTACTCCTTTTTAAACTACGTTGCCCACTGTATAATTACTGGATGGAAATGTCAGGCAAAATTATAGCTGAGGAGATACTAAATGATGTTCGTGAAAGAATCTTGAAGCTAAACAATCAAGAAGTTATCCCAGAGTTAGCAATAGTTACAGTGGGTAAAGAAGAGGCATGGTTATCTTATGTTTCCCAAAAGTTAAAAACGGCTGAAAGACTTGGTATTAAAACAAATTTAATAAAACTTACAGGTGAAGATGAAGAAGAGTTACACAACACAATAAAAGTATTAAATGAAAATAAAAACGTACACGGAATTATTGTCCAAAGACCAATTCCAAAACAATTTGATAGAAAAAAAGTTATAGAAGGCATCAGTCCAGTAAAAGATATTGATGGGTTTCGAGATGATTCGATCTACATTGTTCCAGTTCTTATGGCTATTCAACGTTTTATCAGAGAGGCCTTGCGAGTGACAACAGCCTCGGAATTAGAAAAAGTGCTGTTAAATCAGTCCGTATGCATAGCAGGAAAAGGAGAAACAGCCGGGGGTCCTGCAATAGAATGGCTTCAGACTTTAAAAGTACCTTTTCAAGTCATAGACAGTAAAACAACGGACGTAGAAAGTATTCTTAAAAAGTCTACACTAATTATTAGCGCGGTTGGTAAGAGTAATGTAATAAAACCAGAATATTTATCAAAGGGGGTAATATTAGTTGGTGTTGGAACACACAAAGAAGACGGAAAATTAAAAGGAGATTACAATGTGGACGAAATAAAAGACAAAGCCTCTGCTTGGAGTCCTACCCCGGGTGGAGTAGGGCCGGTAAATCTTTCCTATCTTTTTCAAAATTTGATAACTGCAGCAGAAAAACAAACTTCTAGTGATTAGGCCTGTAGTAAAGTGTTGTTACGCCTCGATTTTATATTTCAAACAAGTTACAATAGGGAAGTGGTAGGACATATCAAAGATATTTTATTTTTTCCAATAGCGTATTACTTTGCATTCTGGGCAAAAATTAGGCTTTCACGTTGGAACCCACGAGTCATTGTCATAACAGGATCAAGCGGTAAGACTACGTTATTTCATTTAGTAGAAGCGCAAGTTGGCAGTAAAGCACATTATTCGCACCACGCAAATTCAGCAATCGGTATTCCTTTTGACATATTGGATTTGCATAGAAGAACGCTTAAGCCCACTGAGTGGCTATCTATTATTTTTAAGGCTCCAACTCAAGCATTTAAAAAACCATACACTGAAAAACTTTATATAGCAGAATGTGATGCGGATAGGCCAGGAGAGGCAAAGTTTTTAGCAAACCTTTTAAAACCTGAGGTAACTTTGTGGGTTTCAACCAGCCGAACTCACAGCATGAACTTTGATAAGCTAGTCCCCGAAAAGTTCAAAAGTGTCGAGGACGCAATTGCATATGAATTTGGATACTTTGGGGAGCACACACAAAAACTTTTAGTAATTGACGGTGACTCTGAACTTATGACAAACCAACTTCCCAGGACAAAAGCTGCAGTTGAAAGCGTAAAAATGAAAGCGCTTACTGATTACAAAATCTCAAAAGATGGAACTGAATTTAAAACAGACAGTAAAATTTATCTGTTTAAATCATTGCAGCCGAAAGAATTAATCTATTCTATCGAAATGTTAAAGATACTTTGTGACTTCTTGCAAATTAAGTTCGATGAGAGATTTACTTATACCCATTTTCCGCCAGGAAGAAGCTCACTTTTTAGAGGAATCAAAAATATTACAATTATAGATAGTACGTATAATGCCAATTACTCATCTATGAAAGCAATTCTTTCAATGTTTCAAGAGTTTCCAGCTAAAACAAAATGGACGGTGATAGGGGACATGCTAGAGCAGGGAAGTGTAGAGCAAGAAGAACATGAAAAGCTGGCTAATCTTTTACTCGAACAAGACACAAAAAGAATTGTGCTTTTGGGCACCCGGGTAAAAAAATACACATATCCAATTCTTAAAGAAAAATTAAACAAAAACATTCCACTAGATGTATTTGAAAATCCACGGGATGTACTTGATTTACTGCTGAAAGAAATACGCGGACAGGAAACAATTTTATTTAAAGGTGCACGGTTTTTGGAGGGTGTAATTGAGAATCTACTTTTGGATAAAAAAGAAAAAAGTTTACTAGCGCGGCGCGAAAAGGTTTGGGACGAGAGGAGGCGCAAGTGGGGTCTTTAGACAATAAGTTATATATTCTTCATGGGTGGACAACAAGCACTGAAAAGTGGAAATCTTTTTTAAAGAAATTAGAGTCAATTGGAATAGAGCCTGTTTTTCTAGATATTCCCGGACTTTCAGCTCCAATAGACAGGGCATGGGATATAGATGATTATGTAGAGTGGCTTGCAAAATCTTTACCGGACAATAAACACGTGTCTGTTTTAGGACATTCAAATGGAGGAAGAATACTACTGTCATTTGCTGTTAAATATCCGGAGCGATTGGAGCAAATCTTCTTACTGGACAGTGCCGGGATTTACCACAGTGACATAATTACAAAAACAAAGAGAGGAGTATTCAAATTCCTTTCTATTGTAGGCAAAAAAATAACAAATTCTCAGAATGCCAAAAGCCTTTTATACAAGGCAACACGCGAATCCGACTACATAAGTGCAACACCTATAATGAAAGAGACCATGAGAAATTTAATCAAGGTTGATGTAGCGCCTCACTTAAAAGATTTGCAAATTCCAGTAACAATTATTTGGGGCAAAAATGACACGGCAACGCCTTATACTGATGCTCTTGTCTTTAAAAATGAACTCCCCAACAGCACGCTGTATACTATTGAGAACGCAGCTCACTCTCCACAATTTACCCAGACTGACCAAGTTGTGGACATAATAAAAAAAGAATTTAAATGAACATTTTTAACTCGCTGGGATCAAACTATAACCTCGGATACTTACTCAACTCCATATATTTAACTGAGAAAAATGGCAAACGAGAACTTGTTACATTTCTAGAAAATAAATATCAAGGACAAGTAACATTATTTTATAAAGGAAGAGAGGCTATAACCCAAGCTTTATTACTTGCCGATTTACCGGATTCATCCAAAGTCGCACTTACAGGATTTACCTGCATAGCAGTTGTAGATGCTATTAAAAAAGCACATATGAATCCAGTATTTTTAGATATAGATCCGGAAAAACTGCACTTTGATACTCAAACACTTGAAGCAGAGATAAAACGCACACCTACCATAAAGGCCGTGATAATACAAAATACGCTAGGTTACCCATGCGACATAGAAGGAATTCAAAAGATTTGCAAAAAACACAAGATACTACTTATTGAGGATTTAGCTCATTCCATAGGCACTAGTTATAGTACTAAGAAAGAAGCGGGCAGTGTAGGGGACTATGTTGTTTTGTCATTTAGTCAGGACAAGGTAGTGGACGCGGTTTCAGGAGGTGCACTTATTTCAAAACCCCCTCATAAGACTTTGCAAAACACAAAGACAAATACAGACATATCTATGCAAGACAAAATATATCCACTCATGACTTTATTAATCAGGAAAACGTATAAATCAGGCATAGGGAAATTTCTTCATATATTTTTAAAAACAACACGCCTTTTATCAAACCCTATGAAAAATGATGTGGGTAAAAATATGTCTGATTGGCATGCAATGCTAGCCTTACAGGAATTTGGCTTTCTTGAAAAACAGCTTTCACATAGGCGCACTATTTCCAAAATATATGCAGATACTATACATGCTTCGTATCAATTTAAAGAGATATCGAGCCTTGTCAGTACTTCAACGTGCCTCCGGTTCCCGGTAAAAATTACTAACAGAAATGAATTTATAACGTACGCAAAAACACAAGGACTGTATATCTCAGACATATGGTACGATGCTCCCGTGGCTCCCAAACGGTTACTCAAAAAATCCGGGTTTATTATGGGCACGTGTCCTGAATCAGAAAAAATTTCAGAAGTAATAATAAATTTGCCTACCCACGTTAACGTCACGAAAGAAAAAGCAGTAACTATTTCTCAAATTGTTAACACATGGCATACACAACAAAAATAATTACAAATAAAAACGGATGGGAAAAATTCATGAGCACCCATGATGAGGCAAATTTTTTGCAAAGCTGGGATTGGGGAGAATTCCACTCAGAGTTAGGACACAAAATTATAAGAGTTGGGTTTTTCCAAAAAGAAAAATTGGAAGGAGTAGTTCTTTGCGTGGTGGAAAAAGCAAAGCGCGGGACATATCTCACCGTTCCTGCAGGCCCAATTATTAACTGGAGCAATATAACAATTGTAAGGCATTTTAAGGAAGAGATAGTTAAAATTGCCAAAGAAAATAACTGCTCATTTATCCGTGTAAGACCACAACTAGAATCTAGTGATTTTTCAAAAAATCTTTTTAAGACACTTGGATTCAAGAAAGCCCCCATGCACCTTCATGCAGAATTAACAAATCAACTGGACATAACAAAGTCTGAGGATGAACTGCTTACTAACATGAGAAAAGCAACAAGGTATGAAATAAAAAAAGCAATGAAGCTTGGGGTGAGAGTAGAGGAGGGTGTAAGTGAAAAAGAAATGAAAAAATTTTATGATCTTCAAATAGAGACATCAAAACGGCAAGGGTTTGTGCCATTTTCTTTTAAGTTTTTAAACGAACAATTTAAGGTCTTTTCTCATTCTGGAAACGCAGTATTATATTCATCCTATTTTGAAAAAAAGCTGCTGGCTCAGGCATTTATTATATTTTATGGGAAGGAAGCAGTGTATCACTATGGAGCGTCAACCACTGAGGGGCGCGAATATCCAGGCGCATATCTTATTCAATGGCAGGCAATTTTAGAGGCCAAAAAAAGAAAAATGAGCAGATATAATTTTTGGGGAGTGGCTCCAGTTGGACACAGATTTGCAAACCTTTCAGTATTTAAGAGAGGCTTTGGAGGAGAAGAAGCAGAGTATCTCCATGCCCAAGACTTAGTCATAAACTATCCTAAATATTTCATAAACTACACTATTGAAATAGTGAGAAAAAAGATCAGACGCGTATAATTCATCTTGACAGAAAGCAATAGGTTTTTGTATGCTGTATATGTGATTGATAAACCTTTTCTTAAAGAATACCTCTTAAAGCCAGCATGTTTTGCATTAGTATTTGTAGCAGTTCTATTCCTTTTAAACAAATTCACGTACTTTAATTTTTCCCTTGGATCCAATCAAAACATGAATTCATTTGAAGCTGTAGGAACAGGCAAAGTAACAGCTGTTCCAAATGTTGCACAGACCACGTTTAATATCCAGGAGAAAGCAGAAACTCAGGAAGCAGCACGCGCTAAAGCTAACACCAAACAAACACAAGCAATTGAAGCGCTTAAAAAATTGGGGGTTAAAGAAACTGACATTAAAACAACAGGCTTTTTTGTTAACCCAAATTATGAATCTACCACTGACACAAGTCTTATGATAAGACCTCCATCTACACCTCAACAAAACGGATATATTGCAGACGTTTCTACTACTGTAAAAGCTGAAAAAGTAGAAATACTCAATAAAGCGATTGATGCGTTAACTTCAATTGGGATGAACGTAGGCGGAGTAGAGTATACATTTGATGACCGCGAAAAATATGTTCTAGAGGCACAAAACAAAGCTATAGCAGAAGCACGCGCGCAAGCACAAGATTGGGCAAAGTCTGCAGGATTTAAATTAGGGAAAATTATGAGCATTAGAAATACGGATGATGCATACGGATATCCTCAACCATACGCATCAGATACGTCTGTTATGAACATGAAAGCGGGTAGTACCCCTGAATCCCAAACCGACCTACAAGCTGGTGAAAATGAAATTACCGCCAGAATGGGAGTCACGTTTTACATCAAAAATTAATATCCCTTTTGCAGCCCCGTTACTATGTGGAGTGAACAATACAAAGATTGCCTAGACTATATAGAATCGTTTTGGGATCAAGTGATTCATAAGCCTGAGAAGAGAGTTGTTAATCACAATGTCATAACCATTCCTCACCCTTATGTAACCCCCAACGCTAAAAAATTCAAATTCATGTTTTATTGGGATTCCTTTTTTATTTTACGAGGTGTTATAGGAACAAAACGTGAGTGGCTACTAAAAAACATGGTGGAAAATTTTGTATTTACATATAAAAAGTATGGAATTATTCCTAACTTTAATTCTCCAGCTTCCATGGGAAGATCTCAGCCTCCGTTTTTAACATCTATGATATTAGACACGTATAATGGGCATTATTTTCGCTACCTGAAACACAAAAAACTAAAGAAAGTTTTCCTTTTTAATTTAAAAAGGCACCAAACTTGGTTAAAAAACATGACAATGGCGGCAAAAGAAGAATATGAAAAAATTTGGCTTGACCATGAAGGACTGTATAATCACAAAGTTAAAGGGCACGCGCTTAGCAGGTATGGTGACCGAGATATAGGGTATGCTCACTCATCAGAGCTGGAATCAGGATGGGACTTTACCTCCAGGTTTTATAACAGATGTGATGAGTTTTTACCGATAGACCTAAATGTTTTACTGTTTAAATACGAACGTGACTTTGGAAAGATAGCACAACACCTAGGAGAACTAAATGACGAAATAAACTGGAAAGGTATTGCCGAAGAGCGGAAAAAAGAAATTAATAGGCTTATGTGGGATGAAAAAAGCGGATTTTTTTATGACTACGGATACGTATATAAAAGACGTAGTGAATTTTTATCTCTTGCAGGGTTTACTCCTTTATGGGCAGGCATTGCAACAAAAGAACAGGCAAAACGTATGGTTAAAAAACTCAAGCATTTTGAAACACCCTATGGACTTGCTATAACTACAAAAGAATCACTTGCCCCAAAAGTTGATCTTTCAAAACTGCCTGAAAGATATGTGCCGGCTCTGGAAGAAATACTACTTCCAAAGCAGTGGGATTATCCTAATTCATGGCCGCCTCTGGAATATTTAACAGTAATAGGATTACTTAAATACGGATTTGTAAAAGATGCTAAACGGCTTATGGAAAAGTACATTAAAACTCACGCCAAAATATTTAGAGAACACAAAACATTCTTTGAAAAAATTGACGCGGTAAAGGGAGACATTGGCGTTGACTTTCATTACCAAAGCCAGGGAGGATTTGGCTGGACAAATGCAGCGTTTTATAGATATATTCAGATTTTAGATACGCTGGAACGAGGAGACAATATTTATGCTGAGCCCAAGGCTGAACTCCCTCCATTCAAACTCTCAATAATCCACTAAAATATCTTACCTTTTGTTTCCTTTGTGAAACTTACGGTGGACCTCTTTTAGCTGAGGATTGGTTACGTGAGTATAAATTTGAGTTGTAGAAATATTTTTGTGTCCCAGCATTTCCTGAACAGATCTTAAGTCCGCCCCATTTGAAAGTAAATCTGTCGCAAATGAATGGCGCATGGTGTGTGGTGTGGCTTTTACAGGAATTCTGGAAGCCCTGACATATTTCTCAAGTATACGCTCCACAGATCTGGGTGTTAATCTCATTTTCTCCCCATCATTTTCAGCACTTGTACCTTTGGCGTATCTTATAAAAAGTGGCTTATAGGGATCAAGCCTGGTATCTAGATATTTTTCAAGCCACATGACAGCGTTATCCGATAAAAATACAATCCTCACTTTATTTCCTTTTCCTATAACACCAAACTCACGTGTTTTAAAATTTAATTGATCTTTATTCAGTCTAGTTAACTCGGACACACGCAGGCCGGTTGAGAATAACATTTCCAAAATAGCACGGTCCCGCATACCTTTTTCCGTAGACGTGTCGACGGAGTTAAATAACTGACGTAAATGGTTTTCCTCTAAAAATAGCAACGAGCGTGATTCAGCCTTGGGTAAATCAATTTTTTCAGGAGCCAGTGTCTCCATGTCTTGTCTTACAAGGTACCTTAGCATAGAACGCAACGCAATTATGTGATATGACTGAGTAATTTTCATAAGCGTCATGCCTTTTTCATCGGTTAACTGTGATAGGTACATGCGATATTTACGCATAACATCCGTTGTGATATCTGATATATTTTTATCTGGGTAAGCAGGCTCAAACCAGGCACGAAAACGCTCTAGGTAAAATCTGTAATTGCGGATAGTTAACTTACTGGAATTTTTTTCAATTTCTAAATATTCTAAAAACTGAGTAATATATTTTTCTAAATTTGAATTATTTTCCATAGAATCAACTTATATTTAAAAGAAATGCGCGAATTGTAGTTAATTATTCTTCCGCCTACTTTGCTCGTTACAGATAAGAGCAGAGTAGTCATAATAATGTACGACATAACAAGTACGCATGTCAAGCTAGGTAGAAATAAACGAGAAGAATACATAAGAATCTAGCCTCAATTGAGGTTACACCTCAATTAGCCACGAATATAAAAGTATAAAATACTAATGATATAGTTTGAATGAGAAACTTTTCACGCGGGAGGCTAGATATTAACAATGTGCGACATAAACATTATTCGTAAAGTAACTTGATACAGCTTTACTTGACAAGCTTATGGTGCCTTGTTATAGTTCAGTTATGAAAAATGCTGATATTGAAAACGAACCGTTAATGCGTACGTTCTGGCGCTGGAATTCTGGATCTGAGGCTGCAAGAAACTTTGAAAATAAACGTCTTCAAGACCAAATCAAAGCCAATATATCCACGCTTAGAGATGCTGTAGGCATCATGACGCATGACGTTACTAAACCATTCGCTTTTAGTGAAAGACTCGTTCCGGGTATGGACGGCGCACTAAGCCCGGTATATCTCTTGCGGGCATACATTTCAACAGATCTTGATAAACTTATTCCTTCCGAATCAGCCACAGATCTTACTCCTATAACTAACATTATTATTTTTGAAATTGGAACTGAAATATCTATATCTGATAAAAACGGAAAGAAAATATTTCCATTTATGAATCGTGGTCCTATAATCATGAATCGAGCTAATTTGAATGCTGCAAACGACATTACATCAGCATTTACCCGCCATTTATAGACTGCATCTTTTAGCCTCAGAAATGACCCTCTACAATGCGATTCTAGGCCCGTTTAATACCTAAGTTCACTGGTTATACCTCCTAAGTTTGCAGCCACTATAAGGATTTGTAAAAATACGGTCATTTTAACTCATGAAATCTGAAGAACCTATAATACAGCGTTTTTGGCACAAGAGCAGGAACAGAAGAATAAGGCATGAATTCATTGTGACCTTACATATAAGGATTGAATTCGATACACAAAACACACACAAAGAACCTGTGAGCCCCTCTCCCAACATGTGTGGATCATGTCGTAAAAGTATTATTGTACGACATAATAAAATGTACTATCTAGAGGCGAGGGTAATACACTGCGGAGTAGATTCGCTTGTAAGGTCAGTGTATGAAGTTAACCAAGGGAGATCTATGTAAATTCAGCCTCATGTAGCCCCTCCTCCGGGGGGACAAAAAAAGCATACCTAGAAGCGTGAAAAGTATAATTGCACAGGTGAAATTGAGTATATTTTTTGTTGATTTATTAACACTTTTTGGTAGTAATAGCCTCAATACTACACCACTAGGGTATTTAAAAAAAATAGCGTTTCGTGTTTTTTTCGTTTTTGTGTACTTTAGGCTTGGGTACGCATGCATACCTGTGGCGCTGGCCTCACCCTGACAGAAGCGTGAAAAGTCGCGGCACTCTAAATGCTTATTTTGAGGCTAATTTGAGGCTGGTGAAACATACTATCTAGCCTCAAAGATATCCACATTACTAAATAAGTAAATACTATTATAGGATAAAACTATAGGATATCAAACTATATCATTTGAGGCCAAAAATATACTTCCCCCCTCTTCTATTTCAAGGTTTATCAATAAAAAAATTTACAAAGTTTATATTTTGAAATTAATTTACGTACCCCAGTGGGAAAACACGAGTAAAAAAAGTATAGACAGCGCACCTACCCAGATATACTCCCATAAAATACCTTTAAATAGTCTACGCTCAAGCCAGGCATTAGATAAGCCTGAATAGGTATAAAACATGCCTGTTAAAAAGATTGCGTAAATTGCAGCTGTTACAGGCCACAATGCCAAAATAAAAGCTAACTGCCCCATCATAAGTGATATGCCTGCTGAAAACGTATATACTTCGCGCCCCCCGCCTTCTCTATTTTCAGAATATGACCAAAGGAATTGTGCTGACATAAGAAACGAGATAATAGCAACCAAAAAAGGTGTTATATATAGCGGCAAACGCAAAGAAAAGATTATGTTAAAAAGAAAGAAAAGTACAAAAATGGTTATAACAAAAGACACAATACGGGCACTTCTCAATAAGTTAATAGTCCTAAGCGAGGAAATAGCAAAAATGTTTTCTGTCAAAAATAATGAGTAAGCACCAAATGCATATACGCCAGTTAATAATACCCGCGTTAATAAACGAGCCGGAATAAGGGAGTAAAAAAGACTAAATGAAAGCGTAAAAAAGAACGGCAAAATAAGAATTGGTAAGAAATGCGACTTTTTAGAAATGTCATCTTTTAAAATAAGATAGAGGAAAAAAATTGTTAAAAATGATAGGAGAAATCCAAGTGACACTACTACACCACCTGTAGTAAATTCAGAAAAAAACAATGCCGCAGATAATGTTACAACTGAAAAAACAAACCTCCCTCGTTTGCTTAATTTAAGAAATGGTATTTTTTTTAATTGTATTTTAAAACGTGGTATTGTAAGCTTCATGACTTTTTCTTTTTAAGTGCTTTTTTTGCGTCAGTCCTATCTTTTCTTGCCTGCACCTTTTCTTTTTTTACTGTAAGCTTTGCTTCTTCTTCCAGTCTTCTCTGCTCTATTCTTTCTTCAGGTTCGTAGTTTACACTTTTCCATGCATGATGAATGGCAATTGCCAATGCATCTGCAGAATCATCAAATGCCTTATCTTTGGCTGAAAATGCCAAAGTCTCATCTGTTAAGTTAAGTAATACCCGCACTACTCGCTGCATTTCTTTTTTCTCTGCTTTTCCGCTTCCAGATATGAGCTTTTTAACAGCTATTCCAGTGTATTCATGCAATGCTAATTTATGCATTGAACAGGTCAGCAATATAACCCCTCTTGCCTGGCTTACAGAAATTGCCGTGCGCGAATTCATCCCAAAAAATATATGCTCTACTATCATTGAGTCAGGTTTATACCGTTCTATTATTTCATGAAGTTTTTCGTGAAGAATTTTGAGTCTATCATGCATGAGATCCTCCAATGTGGTCACTATACAACCGTGCGCTACATATGTAATTTTATTACCCTCTTCTACTTTTATAACACCCCACCCTGTTCTACCTGTTCCTGGATCAATTCCTAGAATATACATATTTTTATTTTTAGAAGCAATCTATAGCATCATACAATAATATACTATAGGATAATATTAGTTGAGACTGTTTGCACATCTCCTAAATCCTCAAGCTTTTCCACTAGATGCGCTAGCTTTTCCTTTCCCTCAGCGTCAGAATCTACAGACACCAAAGGCTTAAATACCAATTCTGCACCTTCCACCTTCAAGCCTTTTCCTTCAAGTGATTTTTTAGATGCATACAAGGAATTTGGATCTACGTAAAAAATAACGTCACCGTTTTCGTCACTATAATCATTGCTTCCTAATTCAACTGCTAATTCAAAAAGTTCATCCGGAGTTTTTTCGTGAGTTGGTACAAAAATTTCACCAATTCTATTAAATAAGTATGACACTGATCCTTGATTTCCCATGGTTCCGCCATTTTTTTCTAAAACATTTTTTACTTCTGAAACAGTACGTTGTTTATTGTCTGTAACAGCCTCTATCATTATAGCCGCCCCACCAGGTGCAAATCCCTCATATACCATTTCATGCAGCTCTCCACTTCCTCCTTCACCTTTTCCTTTGCTTATAGCTCGTTCTATATTATCTTTTGGCATATTAAAAGAACGTGCCTTGTCTATTGCTAACCTCAATTTGAAATTACTTTCGGGATCAGAGATTCCGCCACCTTGGCGGACTGATAACACTATAGAGTTTGCAAGTTTGGTGAACTGCGCACCTCTCTTAACATCATTTGCGCCTTTTTGCCTTTTAATTGTTGACCACTTTGAATGACCTGACATAATAATTTTACCTTGAAATGCTACTTACAAGGATCCAACAATTATACTCTTTTCAGCTTGACATTTTCAAGGAAATTACATAAAATATCTGAAATATTAGAAGTTATTAATACACTTCATTTGCATGACTACACCCCTTAAGACACTCGCAATTGAAAAAGCCCTAGCAAACAACTGGGAAGAGGCAAAGTCCCTAAATGAGCAGCTTGTTGAATTAAACCCACAAGACATAGATTCATTAAATAGGCTCGGTTTTGCCTATATGAAGCTCAACAAATTTAACAAAGCCCGCGAAACATACAAGAAAGTAATTCAACTGGATAAAACTAATCCCATTGCAGTTAAAAACATAAACCGCCTAGACACCGTATCTAAATCTGCAAAAAATGGTACCTCTAATAATCACACGTTATCAACAAATACATATATTGAGGAAGCTGGTAAAACCAAGACTGTAGAACTCAAAAATGTTGCTGATAAAAAAACTTTATCTCTTTTTGAGCCTGGTGACCCTGTTACTATTGTGATCAAAAGATCAAAAATATTTGCCCAGTCATCAGATAAACAATACTTAGGAATGCTTCCAGATAATATTTCAATGAGGCTAATAACTTTTATGCTGGGGGGGAACGAATACTCTGCTTGTATAAAGGCGGTTGATGAAAAAAGTATTACAATTTTTATAAAAGAAACAAAAAAAGTAAATAAATTTAAAAACCAAGCCTCTTTTTCAAATACGCATCAAAATCAAGAATCTGATTAATCATCTCTTAAACAGAATTTTTTCTCGAGCCAACTCAGCTTTAATCCTTTGTAAACTTTTTGGCTTCACTATTTCATGTCTTAGTGACAAAAGTGCCCACAAGAAGGAGACAATTAATAAAACGACGATTGAAATTATTAGCATCATACTCCTATTATACCTCTTATTGTAACTTTTTTACAAAATCCTGACCCAAAATTACTTTAATATCAGAAATTGACGCAAATTGTTCATCAATAGTAGAATTCACTCCTAAAATGTGGGATATCCGCTCTACCGTATGTGATTTAGAAGTAGTGATAAGCGTTGTTTTTTCCACACTTTTTGAACTTCCAACTGATACTACATTTCCACCGCTGTTTTTGAGCAATAATGACACCTGTCCTGCCAATCCTTCCTGTCCTGTTCCATTTATGACCTCTATACTCTGTTGCTCATTTATAATAATTGGATCTTTAAATATGTCATATAACTCTTGTGAGTCTATTCCTTCAATAACGCCGTCAGTTGACTCAGATATTTTGAGGCGCACAATATCTTTTTCCTGTATGCCAAGAGCATATTGGGTTAGCTTAAAAGCATCAAATGGAGTCATCCCTTCAAATCCATATTCCCATGGACGCATAATCATGTACCACAAAAACTTAACTGATGGATATTCATCTACTGAAATTGTCCCATTTTTTTTATACATTTTCCCGTCCAACGGTGTTTTAAGCAGCATGCTCTTTTGAAGACGGTTGTTACTGAATCTTGAACCTACTTCTATAATACTGAGCTTTTTAGATGCCGTATCAACTGAAATTAAAAATGAAGGATCAGATGCGACCAAAACTGCATAAGAAGGAGTGGAAAAGGTACTATTTTTAACTGACAAAGCAATTCTAAAAACAAGTGCTAGCAAAATACACATTAAAACTGCGCCAAAAAAATAAAAAAGATAGTGAATGTTGCTTCTTTTTTTCTTTAGATTTACGGAATGCGGTTCTAGATCTTTTTTTGAGGAACGGGGTTTACGTTTTGGTAAGACTTCAAGGTCCTCATCAGTATTTTTAATTTTTATTTTCATAATGGCAGTTATGTAACTTACGCTTATTCAAGTGTTGAATAAAATTGAGTTAATTCTTCAGGTAATTCACTTTCGTATACTACTCTGGTGGCATCTGGATACTCTAGCTCAATTTTGGATGCATGGAGAAAGTGCCTAGACAAAATCTTTCTGTCCTTTTTTCCGGTTTTGCGTCCTGCATATAATTCATCGCCATAAACAGGATGCTTAATGTGCTGAAAATGAACTCTGATTTGGTGTGTTCTTCCTGTTTGAGGATATACTTCAACCATAGTTACATCTTCCTCATTTTTTTGGTCTTTTACTTTTTTATATTCTATGACTTTATAATTACTTACAGCCTGACGCCCCTCAGGGTAAATTCCAAATCTCATTCTATTCCATGGAAGTCTACCAATGGGCGCATCAATGACACCCTGCACTTCTTCTACTTTTCCGTGAACTAATGTAATGTATGTTTTGTGAACTTTTCCACTTTTAAACTGATTTTGAAGATCTATAAATGTCTCCGGATTTTTTGCAATCAATAGTATTCCTGAAGTCTCCTTATCTAGTCTATGCACTATACCGGATCTGGAGACAAATTCGTCATATTTGTTATACCCCTCCACTATATACTCTTTTACATCCATTTTTGGTGTTATATCTTTTACATGAATTTGTTCATCAACCCAGTCTTGTAGTGTTTTATGATTCTTGGCTGAATCCGCCTTATTAACTACCATTCCGGCAGGCTTACTAATAACTAATAAATTTTCATCTTCAAAAATAACTGTAGGTTTCATATTTTATTTTTCTTTGCTCTGACAATTCCTTCATGAGACAATAATAAAACAGAAAATCCTAAAAACACTATAACACTAATAATTTGCGGAATTGTAAAATATGAAAAGATAACTCTGCTGCTGCTTGAGAACTCTGAAATAATAGTAAACACAGTTATTAGACAAACAAACAAAAACGCTATGCTCCCATCTTTAAGTGAATAATTTTTATATGAATAAATACCAATTATCATGAAAAGAATAGATAAAAAAAAGACTAATATATTAAAATATAAAAAATATCCCTTGTTGTATGACACACCAAGTGCAAAAATAAAAAGTGGAAATAAGCTCAATGCATAGATGTCATATAACCGTGCTAGAATTTTTTTCTTTTTAAAAAAGAAATAAATAACAATCCAAAATCCTAACAATCCACCTAGAAAAAGTGCACCGGGAAATTTAAATATGTGGAAAAATTTCAAAGGGTTTAGAAGATTAAAATTTAGAACAGACACTATGTAAAGAGTTCTAGCAGTTATCAAAAATGCAAGAAATCCAACAAATGTTACATCAAAAATCTCCTGCAACAATAAACTTTTTCGGGCCAGTACAAAGTCGTGCTTGGTCAGCAAGTATAATATATAAAGCGATGCCACTAGACATATGATGAAGAAAACAATTTGAATCATATAGAAGGTTTAAAATAAATTTGCATAAGTTTTAACGAAATTACATAAATACATCCTCCAAAAAATATAAGGCAACCAATAATAACTAGCACAGTATTAACCCCAATACTATCTGCAAGTCCACCAACTAGCGCAATTGGTAATAATGAGAATAGACCAATTAATGCAAATAAAAGACCGTATATTTTACTTCTGAAGTTTTCAGGAATTTTTTCCTGAATTGTAGTTTGTGCAGGTATAAAGATAAGTGCATTGCCTATTCCTGCAAAAAAAGACAATGCAGATACAATAAATAATTGATTTACTGAAATGAACGACGGAACAAAAGAATTATAAAATGTAATACTATTTATAAGTCCTCGCGACGAAATGAATGGTAGAGACAAAAGTACTGCTCCTGATAAAATAAGTCCAATATTCATGAGCATATCCCGATTTGCATTCTTGAAAAAACTGCCGATACAAAGTGCAGCCAATATCATACCAACTGCAGCAGGAGCAAATAACAAAAGAGACACGTTTTCAACATTTATTTTAAGAATATCGTTTGCATACCCTGGTACAATAATTGCCAAAACCATAATTACAACTTGAGACACTATCAACAACACAAAGGAAGGTGCAACACCCTTTGTTTCAAGCAACAGTTTGTATGTTCCAATAAAGTCTGATTTAAGAGATTCTTCTACTTGTGCTTTTACTTTTTTCTTTGGCATATTAGATATAGTATGATTAAGTGCATAATTTGGGATAAAATTTGCAAAAAGACCAGCAAGTCCAAACAATACAGCCAAAACAATAAAGACATATGAATTTCCTAACGCGGCATATACCGGGCCTGCTATAACGTACCCTATGAGTATAGAACCGAATAGTGCTAAGCCAAATAAGGAATTTGCTGCAATAAGCAATTTATCTGAAACAAGTTTTGGAATTATGGGAGTTTCGGCTGGAATATAAAACTGTGTTACAACGGACACAAGTAACGCAAATATGTATACGAGTGCAACGGTTGAATTAAAGAAAATAAGCAGAAAAACTACAAACGCTCGTCCAATATTCCCTAAGACTAGTATACTTTTTTTGTTTTTGGAATCCGCTATAACTCCTCCAATAAAACTTAAAAAAACCTGAGGCAACAAAGAGATAAAGAGAATCATGGAAACTAAAAAATTGGAAGAAGTAAGATTAAAGACTAAAAAAATTAAAACTACATTCATCATATTGAATGCGACCTGTGAAAAAACAACGGATAAAAGAAAATATACGTAAGATCTATCAAGAAGTAAAACAGTAAAATCGTGAGCTGAAATTTTAACAAAAAATCTTTTCATAGGTATACTTATAATACCCTAGAACTGGGGAAGAAGAAAGGGTAAGCATGCTACGCTCGCTTCGTATAGCTACCATCCCGAGTGTCAATTATTACTAAGTCCCCTATATTAATAAATAACGGAACACGTGTTTTAGTACCGTTTTCAAGTGTTGCGTCTTTATACATATTTGAAGCACTGTTTCCTTTAACTCCAGGGTCCGTTTCTAAAACACTTAGTGTTATTTTAGGTGGAAGCACTACTCCCAGTACTTCATCTCCATAAAATTCTAAGGTAACATTTTTTCCATCTTGCAAATATTGATGTCCGTCTAATACATCTAATGGTGCTATAACTTGCTCAAAGGTTATAGGGTTCATGAAATTTGCTGACTCTGAGTCTTTATAAAGAAATTGGTATTCTCTTTTATCTAAATTAACTGCATTAACCTGAGCACCATTTGTAAAGCCTTTTTCAATTACGGCACCTGTACGCACATTTCTGGCCTTAACTTTTATTGTGGCAGATCCACGTCCCATTTTAACGTGTTCGTAAGTAATAACACGAAACAAATTTCCTTCTTCTTCCCATGTGGCACCGGCTTTTAAATCTTGCACTACCATAAGTAATAATTATATCACGTATTGAAGCTAGTATTCTAGTACAAATGTTCTTACCATCTTCAGAATTAACATGTAACCTTAGGTTGCGTAGCTATGCAACCTCGGGGGTTGATTTGTAGCTTAACCTCGGGAGAACGGATTGTTCTGAGGTTAAATTGAAAGAAGACCTTCAATTCTTTTTTTATTTTTGTCGTACTTATCTTTCTGACCGGATTCAGCAAAAAATCCTAATACACCAAGTCCGATATGCAACAGGTAGCATCTAGTTCTCTCTTCTACATGCTTTAAATTAAATTCGTTTTTATCTAAAGAGTCTAAATATCTTTGCAAAAACTGTGAGTCGGATGACCAGAAATGTTTAAATGAAACATCATATAAAAAGTCCCCATACACAGAATTGCCCCAATCAAATACTCCCGTAATATTTGTGTTATCAGAAATCTCATTGCTCCACCCAAGATCTGCGTGAACTAAATACCTATTTTCCGGTAGAAATGCTACTAGCTTATTTATTTCCTGATAAATTATGTCTATCATTTCTTTTTCTAAAAATGAATTTTTATATAACATTTCCCAATTTGAATAAATTTCATCTTTTTTATGCAAAATATAGTTATTCCAACTGGTATATGTTCCGTTCCCATTCTCATCCCACCACCCGTATCCATTACCTACAACTTTTGTGTTATGTATTGCGTGCATAATATCTAACTCCTTATCTATCATTTTACCTTGTAGCTCAAAGCTTAATAGATCTAGAATTGTGCCTTTTATGAGGCTTGAGATACAGTAATACAACGTCTCTGAAAATTTGCCTATCTCGTACACTTTTGGGATGGAAAGTTTAACGGAAGAGTAATTATCATAGGCAAACTTATCTTTTTTAAAAGCTTCATCATTTTTATAAAGTCTGATTACATAATCTTTTTCACTACTTGCATAACTAAATGCTTGAGACATTTCCCCGCCCTTTAAGAATTCCAGAGAAGTAATCTGAGGGTCAATATTTTTTTGAAGAAATAAGAGTACTTCTTTCTCATCAATTTTGGTTTTTAGTGTAGGCACAAAGGAAGTATATCAGAATTAGCGAGTTTTGAGGAATTTTTCTATCTTTTTTAAATCACGTTTTTTCCACTCGGCATTACTTTTAATTTGCTCCAGCACTTGCTGGATAGTTCTATCAAGTCCCTGAGAATTTTGTTTTTTGAAAAATGTCTCCAGTGCTTTTGCATCAATAGTATTTGTAAACACAGCAAATGGTTTTACAAATCTGGTAAACAAATGACCGCCACCAAATTTTTTCTCAATACTCCCCCACTCCTTCTTCACCTTTTTCCAAGCCAAGTCCCGCCCGTGAGGATTTCCGGCAATAAATGTGACAACTTTAAATGAGTCTTGCGCTTTTACTTGATCTGTAAATGCAAAATCTAGCACTTTTTGCAAAATTACTTTATCTTTAAATGCACAAAGCGCTCGCAAAATTCTATCTTTTTCTTCCTGAAATACCTCTTCTTTGTAACGCTTCATAAAATATGTGTATTCTTTTTCACTACCATTTTCTGCTGCCACTACATACACCATACTTCTCAGGTCTGAATCAAGTTTTATACTACCTGCTTTATCTTTCTTAAATAAGTCCAATGCTTTTTCAACAGTTTTTTTATCTTTATTACGTGCCAAAACCCCAAGCACTATACTTCTCAAAAGCGTAATTGAATGATCCTCATTTTTCTTTTTTTCCCAGCCAACTGTATCACCAATTTTTGTAAATAATTCAACTATAAAATTTTCAAAATCATTATATATTTTTTCACCAAACAAAAGATTTTTAATCTTTCCCATGTCGCTTGCAATCTCTGCCCAAGAAATATAGCTGGTATTATTTTTATAAGAAGTAACTAAGTTTAATGCCTGATCCGCTGACAAAAATTCAGCTTCTGATAATACAAATGCATCTCTAATTATTCCAAACCTGTCCTGCTCAGAAAGTGCTTCTGATTTTTTTTCTATAGGTGTTTTTAAAAGTTGCAGTAAATTTTCATCATATTTTACGCGTGCAAAAGAAGTCTCATCTTTATTCAGTTTAACCCACCCGTGCGGCACATTTATTTTTTGTGATTTGCGGTCCAGTAAAAATTCCTGATTTCCTGAATTTGACATAACACTTACTGGAACCATCCATTGGGTTGTGTCAATTGTTTTCTGTGAAAAAATGCTTGAGAAAAACTTTTTTTGTGAAATAGTTACAACTGAGCCTTTTTTCTCAACGTTAAGTAACGGATATCCCGGCTCCCCTGTCCAATTCTTCATAATACTTGCGACATCTTTTTTAGATGCATGTTCTAATGCCTCCCACAACTCCCCTGTTTCAGCATTTTTATATGAATGCTTTTTAAGATAAAATCGCAGACCGTCTCTAAATTGGTAGTAACCTAAATATTCCGCTAACATTCTGATAACAGATGCTCCTTTGGAATATGATACTTCATCAAATATTTCCGATATCTCTGCCGGGTGGTTTACTTCTACTTCAATAGCGTGTGTGTTTTTGAGCCCATCAAGTTCTAGTGCTCTGGCATGGTCCATATATACAAACTGCGTCCATATATTCCATTCAGGAAACATATGATTTACTGCAACATATTCCATGTATGATGCAAACCCTTCGTTAAGCCACAAATGAGTCCACCACTCCATGGTGACTAAATTTCCAAACCACTGATGTGCTAACTCATGCGCAATTACCAATGCGACCCACTGCTTATTATGTGTGGAGGAATTTTCCGGATCAACTAACAGTGCTGTTTCCCGATACGTTACAGCTCCCCAGTTTTCCATGGCTCCTGCTGCAAAATCCGGAATGGCAACCAAATCCATGGAGGGAAGCGGATATTTTATCTTGAAATAATCTGTGTAAAATTCAAGTGTTTTAACGGCCACTGACAGCGCAAATTCTGCCTGATTTTTTTTACCTGGAGTTACAAAAACCCGCACGACAACCCCGTCTCTCGTTTTGTCTTCTATAAATTCAAAATGCCCTATAATAAATGCTAAAAGATATGATGACATTCTGGGACTTTCTGAAAATCTAATTATTTTATATCCATCTTTGTGTTCTGTTACCTCTTCTTCTAACATGTTAGAAATCGCAGTTCTGTCTTCAGGAATTTTTAGGGTAACTTCAAATACTGCTTTTTGCGATGGCTCATCAAAACAAGGAAATGCACGACGTGCATCTGTACTTTCAAACTGAGTCACCCCCATGTGATATTCTTTTCCTTCATGAGTATATTTACTTCTGTAAAATCCGCGCATTTTGTCATTTAATATTCCAGTAAATGAAATTTTTAAAGTTGCCTTACCCTCTTTTAGTGGCGACTTGAATACAAAATCTACTTCTTCTTCCTTTTCTAAAAACTTAATAGAGGCATTTTGAGAAACTTTTCCTTGCATAACGGAAACCTCAGAGATTTGAAGTTCTGCTGCATGAAGCTTAATAAGTTTGGTTGACTCTGAAATTTTTATCTCTATTTCCTCTGTACCTACAAATGTGAAGCTTTCCAGGTCAGGTTCTAAATAAATTTTATAACGAAGGGGCTCTATGTGAGGAGAAAGTCGCACTGATTTTGTAGCTTTTTTTCTTGCCGTCATAGCCAACACAGTATATAATACAAAGAAGTCGAAATCAAACGCGGGCAAGTGGCCAGTCTCGACTAGGTGTTTGACTCGTCGAGCCTAGGCGGACCAGTCTCGTCGAGCCTAGGCGGACGGAATGGTATGAAATATATTACATATATTTTATTGAACTTTTTGGGAACTAAAACATACGTTGGACATACTAAGGATATAGAAAATAGACTTATAGAACATAATAATGGAAATAGTAAATATACTAAAAGATATAAACCTTGGAAAGTTATATATTCAGAAGCATTTATAACAGAAAAAGAATCTATAGTGAAAGAAAAGTATTTTAAATCGTCTGCAGGACGTAGATGGATGAAAAGTAATTTGTTTAGTAAGTAATAAATATTTGGGCAAGTGGCGGAATGGTATACGCGAAGGTCTCAAAAACCTTTGGCAGCAATGCTATGAGGGTTCAAGTCCCTCCTTGCCCACCAATATAGCTTAGGCAAATTTCCCACGCCTTCTAGGTTCTACATTTATTGCGATTCGTTCAAGGGCAGCTGTATTCACCTGTTGGCCATTTTCTAAACTAACACCTTCGTTTATTAAATCATTCGGCCCGTATATTTCTCCTGGTATAATTTCTGCAATGTGAAATGGCTTACCAGACACTTTTCCCCATGTCATATTAAACTTTACAGTTTCACGCGCAAGATCTGTTGCCTTTGTTTCTCTGGCAGGTACAATTAAATTACAACCATTCAAGCTTAACGATAAAACCTTCATGTCCTTTCCTCTTTTTTGCGCGGCAGTCATAAAACCCGCAAGAGATTCATTTTCTACATCGTCCATGCCAACATCCTGCCCAGTATCAGGGTTTATGGTTCCTTCTGTGGTAGTTCCTGCCGGGAAAAACCAAATAATTTCCCCCTTTAGAAAACTTCTTCGTAAATGCATCATATTTCTTAAAGCAGCATTTGTATCTTGAATTAGATCGACCTGTGTTTTCTTGGCGTCTTTATTGAAAGGTTGGTAGAATTCTTTCTCATCTTTCTTTCTCATAATGCCTGACATTTTCATGTTGTTTTCTTCAAGTATCGGAATCATTCCAAGAGCAAATCTTTGCAAGTCAACTCCTTGGTCTCCATTAATAAGGGACAACGTAACGATTAAATGATGGTGTAAGTCTTTCTGTGATGTTTGGTTTACTCTTTTAAGAGTTTTTAAAAAGGCTGCAATATTTACATGTTGATCATGGTTTGCAATTACAATTCCGACCGAATTATCTCCTTGCATATGTTTTGTAAAACTATCAATATGTCCTTGAGGATCTTTTATCTCCATTAAGCTTTCAGCATGCCCCAAATTTTTTGACACAGCCTGCTCATTTTTTAATTTTTCTAAAACATGTCGATTATGCGATGGATACTGAGCTGAAGCCCAATAGTACTGAAAAGGCACTCTGATTCCTTCAATTTTTCCCATGGTGGGATTATAACACGGTGGGGTTTTATCTCAAATCAATTACGTCCATAATGTCTGGACCCGTGGATATAAGATGGAATTTAGTAAAGTATTTTGTGTTACTTTTTAATTTTTTTTCTAAATCTTTGATAAATGTTTTGGCCTCTGGGGTTAATTTTTTAAAATCAGTAACATTTTCATTTCCTGGAAAAAGCCTATCAAGACAGGTTAGCGCAAACACATTTCCGGAATTCGCAATTATAGAGTCGGTTGCCATCTCAACACTAAAATCCCCCAATTTACGCACTCTCCCGGAAACACTTCCGTGTTCCGTTATCCCTAGTCTTTTGGCTTTAGCAGCACTCCACTCTTTAAATGCAGGATCCTCTCCTACGCGTGACAAATATGCTTTAAATACAACAATTACATTTTCTATTGTGCGCGGACCTACCCCAGTATCTGCAGCAAACTGAGACGCTGTTGTGTCCTGGGACGTAACGTAGGGATAATACTTGGAGTCAAGAAGAGACAGCCCATATCCCTGAACACCTTCAACTAAAACTTTTTTGTTTTTTGAGATTGCATCATTAACCTCTTTTGAAACATTTGTAATATATTTTTTGAGTGCAGGTATATCGCGGGCTAATTTTGCGCGCCGCATAACGCGATCTGCCCTGGCAGGACCTACTCCAGTCCCAACTGATCCCACGCGTTTAACAAGCTCTTTTTCAGCCTCTATATGTTTGCGTTCTATAATAGTGCAACCGCTATCCATAAAAATCCTTCCCTCTAGTTTATTTTCCTTAACTTCCTTGAGAAATATTTCAGGCGAAACTAATGTACCACGACCAATAAGGAGTCTAACTGTACGGTTAACCAGTCCTGAAGGAACTTGTGTGACTTTTATAGTTGGGGTAACGGTGTGACCCGCCTGAGGACCTGAACCGGATCTTACAACAAGTGCGGGCTTATCAGTGACTGCAAGATACCCTACAATCTTGCCTTTTCCTTCATCACCATAAAATCCGCCAGTTAAAATTGTCACCATCTGGTAAAAAACTCGTTTGCGTTTTAGCAAACAGTGACAAGAATACCAAAATAAAAAACGCTCTGTCAATAAGTAATATTACAGTGTTGTGGTTGGGGTAGGTTGCATAGTTGGGGTAGGTGTTGACGTAGGTCCACCTTGATAGTTAAAATTTAACTCAATATTGTCAGTGTCTTGGGACACGGTACTTTGTACACGCAACTGGAACCGTACATTACCGTTTGGCATATTAAAAATAGATGGTGAATTACTGGAGTACTCTGACCAAGAACCATTATTCACCCTATATGACCACACAACCGAACAATACCGCGCGTCATGCTTAATTACAAAATTTACCGGATTATCAGTTACCGTTGCTCCTTCTTTGGGTGAAGTTATAATAACAGGACCCACTTCTTTCTGGCACAGTTCAGGACTTGTAGGAGTTGGCTGGCTTTGATTAGAACCACCCTCTCTTATAATAATTTGAGGTGCAGTGGTAGGAGCAGGAATGGGTGCTATGGCCTTTGATGCGTTTAAATTATTTAAATTAACTAATATAACTGTTAACAAAACAGGAATTGACAACGCAGCCGTTACGAACTCTAAATAGTGTTTGCGATCCGGCGCATTCTTGACAGAACCTAAAAATTTGTGCAGTTTTCGCTTAAATTGCGCAGTTGAAAAAGCCATATATTGTTATTGTAGCTAATTGAAAGTTATAAATCAAAATTGTGGGAGTTGCTGGGTAAATAAAGAGACTTACAAAACTTCTAATTTTGCTGCGGCGGGTCAGTTCTATTACCTTCTAGATTATAGAATTTGATCCGGTCTCCCCTAAATAGCAGATCTTTTTCTCCAACAGGACCGTTTCTGTGCTTGGCAATACTTATTGACACAATTCTTTGCGGTGTAAATTCTTCTTCTTTTGTGTACAAAAACATAACAACATCAGCATCCTGCTCAATTGCACCGGATTCACGAAGATCGGCTAACTGTGGACGCCTTTCACCACGCTGCTCAACAGCACGAGATAGCTGAGAAACTGCAATAACCGGAATTTTGAGTTCACGTGCTAAATTTTTGAGATTTTGAGACACATAAGACACTTCTTGGACACGGTTTTCAAGCCGTTTCCCTGGATTTACCAATTGCAAGTAATCAACTATGAGTAATTTTATACCTGATTCCAACTGCAAGCGCCTAGCCTTGGTTCTGATTTCAGCAATTGTGATACCTGGAGTGTCATCTATAAATATAGGCGCTTCGGCCAATTCTCCCATGGCTGTTGATAATTTTTCAAAGTCATCTTCAGATAGTCTTCCTGTTTTAAGCTTCCAAGCGTCTATATCTGACTGTGACACAAGCAAACGGTCAACCAACTCTTCTTTACTCATTTCGAGGGAAAAAATCCCAACGGGATTTTTTCCTGCAATGGTAATGTTTTGCGCCATATTAACAACAAAGGCTGTTTTTCCCTGACCGGGACGCGCTGCCAATACAATCATATTGGAAGGCTGCAGGCCTGAGAGTAAAAAGTCAATTTCCGTAAAACCTGTTTCCAGACCTCTCATTCCTCCCCCATCTTTGTGTAGCTGATCAAGTCTGTCAAAACTTTCAGCAAGCGAATTTTTAATATGTGAAAATCCCTGTTTTACATTTTCTTGGCTCAATCTATATACGCTTTGTTCAATATTATCCAATACTTGTGGCGCCTCGTCTTCTTCAGTAAATGCCTGCTCTGTCATAGTTCCTGCAAGAGTAATCAAGCTGCGGCGGAGATATTTTTCGCGCAAAATAGCGGCATAATGTTCAATGTTAGAAGCGGTTGGCACAGCATTGGCAAGTGAGGTTATGTATGAAGCTCCACCCACGCGGTCAAAAACTTTGCGAGTTTTTAAAACGCTGGTAAGTGTAACTATATCAATGGGTTTTCTAACTTCATATAGTTCTTGCATTCCTTCAAAGATTACTTTATTGGAATCATTATAAAAATATTCAGGCTTTAAGAGTTCTGTGCTTAAAAGCGCTGCTTCACGATCAATCAACAGCGCGCCAAGCACTGCAATTTCTGCATCGTCGTCATGAGGAGGTATTCGCTGGGCCATATCTATAGTTTATATCTTTGGACAAGAGGAAGCTACTCTAGTAAAAACATCTTTCCTGCAATTTCGGTTGTTTTCTTGAGGTTAACTTTAGAGGCTTTTTCTTGCTTATCACTTTGTGTGGTAAGTAGGCTTAAATCACCAAATAACACTACACATTTTGCATTCACTGAAGCAAAAGCATCTTCTTTTAAGTCCCCCATAACTTCAATTAATAAACAATCAAACTCCTCATCATCAGGAACTTGCGCTATGCCATTAGACGTCGCAAAAACAACCTTAGAATTATCTAGGATGTGATAGGTAGTAGTTCCTTTGGAGGCTTTACCAGTAATACTTATTCCACCCGCTTCAAATTCTCCCGGTCCTGAAATAATAAGCCTCACACCCTCTACTTTGTCTATTGTTAATGAATCCAGTGCTTTTGTTGCAAGCACTATATCTGCCTCTGTTTTTGAGGTGGGGTCAATTACAACCGATGCGTTTTTCCCTTTTAATTTTACGCTCGTTTTATTTACTAAACTGATTTCCATAATGAGTTTAACGAGCATATCACAATTCTTACTTCCTTGACAAGACACACTTTTTGGAATATCATAAAACCTCTCATTCCGTGGTGAAAGCCACAAATAAAATCTCCTGCTCGAGCCTATGAAAGAACGTATTGTCATTATTTTTATTGCTGTAACGCTCGGGTTACTTGCAACAACTGTTGCATTTTTCCTGTACGAATCTGCAAAGCCTGCTAAAATTGCAGAAAACCCTAAGCCTACTCCTTCCTCAACCCGTACAGCCCAAAATGCTGACTCATTTTTACTTGTAATAAATGAGCCCAAAGACGAAAGCATAACCAATAAAAGAAGCCTGCAAGTGAAGGGGAAAACAAATCCAGATAATATAGTAATTATCTCATCTAACTCAGAGGACATAACGGTACGACCAACAGAGGACGGGGAATTTAACGCGACAATAACCATTGCGGCTGGCGTAAATAAGCTTATTACAACTGCTATAAATACAGATGGAGATGCCAAAACAGACACAAAAATAGTTTCATTTTCAGCCGAGGAATTTTAAAAATATGAAAATACTACTACTTGTAATTATGTTGATAGCTACTTCCGGGATTATGCCAATTGATACTTTAGCGCAAACAACCACTCTTACTCCAAAACCTAGCATTTCATCGTCTCCTACTTCAATTGGAGACTCAAGCCAGATTGAAAAAATTAAGGACCTAGTTGCGTCCCGTGTTGCAGAACTAAAGTTGGTTGAAAAACGAGGAATTTTGGGAATGGTAACACAAACAACAAGCACACAAATAACGCTAACAGATATACATAATAAGCGCCGCATTGTGAATATTGATGAAATCACGAAGTTTTCAAACCCCTCATCTAAAACATTTGGCATATCAGATATTAAAAAGGGAGACACTTTGGGAATTGTGGGATTGTTAAATAAAGGAACGGATCAGATCTTAGCTAGATTTGTTAATACCGTGTCCAACATCCCTACCCTTTTTGACGGAGTTATAACAGAAGTGGACAGACGAAATTTTGTAGTTACTGCAGTTAATAAAAAAGGTGAAAAAATTAGTATAGATATTGAAACAAGTACAAAAATATCGTCCTATACAGAGGTTGATGATTTAGTAAAATCGGGATTTAGTAAAGTTTTACCGGGTGTACGAGTTTATGCTTCAGGATTTATGGATGACACAACAAAAAATCAGTTAAATGCAGAAAGAATGATTCACTTTCCTGGCTTAGCACTGTCAGATGATCTGAAAAGATTGGCTGAGGTGGAAGCGGTTGTCACAACTCCTACAACCTCTGTCAGATCTGCAACTTTAACTCCACGTCCGACTGCAAGATAATTAGACTTTTCTTAAAACAATCGTGCGCTTCTTTTTATGCTCATCTACTACGTCTTTTAGTATATACCCCATTTTCTCAATCTTATTCCTCGCATGATCAGCATGAGTATACTGTCTGTTCTTTTTAAACGCATCTCGCTCCTCCACAAGTCTCATAACATTTGGTGGTATTTTTAACTGTTTTTTAGAATTTTCAAATATCTCAAGCCCTAATACCGTGTCCATTTCCTGAATTGTTTTAGCTCTCACTGAATCCTCTATTTTTTGAGACCTTACAACTTCCCATAATATAGATATTGCTTTTGGCATATTTAAATCCTGCTCCAGCGCATCCATAAAGCGGCCCATATAATCTATATCAGCATATTCATTAACCTGGGTTAAGGATGAAGCGGTTTCATACAATTTTTGAAGTGCTGTTTGCGCTGCATCCAGTGACTCCCACGTAAAGTTCATCTCTGATCTATAATGGGTTTGAAATGTTAAATATCTAAAGGCAAGTGGAGAAATTTTTCTGCTTTCAATATCTTTTATAGTAATTAAGTTGCCTAAAGACTTACTCATTTTCTCTCCTTCAACCCGTAAAAAGTCGTGATGGATCCAAAAACGTACAAATTCAACTCCAGTTGCACATTCTGACTGTGCAATCTCATTTGTGTGGTGAATGCTCACATGGTCTACTCCACCCGTGTGTATGTCCAGTGTAGGACCCAAATAGCGCATGGCCATGGCACTACACTCTATGTGCCAGCCCGGAAATCCCTCACCCCATGGAGAATTCCAGCGGAGCACATGATTTTCAAATCTTCCTACAGTAAAAAACCATAAAACAAAATCCGCAGGATTCTTTTTTTTGCTATCCACTACAACCTCTCCCCGAGCGCCGGTAATTTTGTCATCTAAGTTCTGCTGGGATAGTTTAGTGTATTCGGGAAACTTAGAAACATCAAAATAAATGGCCTCATGTGTCTGGTAGGTGTATCCCTTTTTAACCAATTCTTCAATGAGTGCGATCTGGTCATCAATGTGTTCTGTGGCGCGGGCAATAACCGTAGGGGTTAAAACATTTACTTTTTTGATGGACTTTAAAAAGTCTTCTTCAAAAAAACGTGCTACTTCCAAAACAGTTTTTCCATGTTTTATAGCACCCCGCTCCATTTTGTCATCTCCGGTATCTGAATCCGAAGTCAAATGACCCACATCTGTTACATTCATAACATGTTTCACTTCCCAGGTTTTTTGAAGGGTGCGGCGTAAAATATCATCTCCTATGTACTTTCTCATATGCCCTATGTGTGCATAGTCATATACAGTAGGGCCACAGGTGTACATTTTGACGGTCTGTTCATCCAATGGTACAAACTCCTCTAGAGAACGGGATAATGTGTTATACAGCTTCATGGCTTCATTTTACCAGATTTTAACAACCCTTGATAGGATTAACCTAAAGCTTTCTTCAAATAATTCAAATCCTTAGGTTGCGTAGCTACGCAACCCCTGGGGTTGATTCGTATTGACATCTCAGGATATGGTTTATTATGTTAGTAATATGCCAACTAGAAAAGTTCCTCTTGTTACTGGAGAATACTACCATGTTTTCAATCGTGGTGTAAATAAACAACCAATATTCTTCAATAAAGCTGATTACAAACGGACAATGGGAATATTAAGTTACTACACCTACAAAAATCTCCCAAGTTATTCCAAATATATTGCAATGAGTGATGAATACAAGACTACAGCGTCTACTCACCCAAGAGAAAAAATTGTAAATGTTATTTGTGCATGTTTAATGCCTAATCATTTTCATTTATTAATTCAACAAGAACAGGATAATGGAATTGCAAAATTTATGGGAAATTTTCAAAATAGCCTAACTAGATATATTAATACTAAACACAAAAGAAGTGGACACTTATTACAGGGAGAATTTAAATCCGTACACATTGAAGATACTACTCAACTTCTTCATGTTTCAAGATATATTCATCTCAACCCATACACATCCCATGTGGTAAGAGATACACGGGAACTTGAAGCGTACAGATGGTCATCTTATCCCGAGTATATAAGTAATTCTAACTATAGCTGGTATGACAAAAATATAATCCTGTCTCAGTTTAAAACTAAAGATGAATATAAAGAATTTGTGAATGATCGAGCGGACTACCAACGAAAACTGTCCCGAATCATGCATCTACTTCTTGAAGCGTAAATATCTAGGTTGCGTAGCTACGCAACCCCTGGGGTTGATTTGTATTGATAACTGTGGGCAACGTGAATTTCTATAAAAGATGGATAATGATGGACATGTAGGAAGCCTTTATCGGACTGATTCGAAAACAGAAGCTCTCCTCTGCAATACGCGTGAAGTATCAAAATCATCACGAGTTGCATTACATACTAAGATAGGTCAGTTTATGGATCAAATAAAGGCAGAGAAAGGTGAACTATTAGCAATTGCAAATAGAGCTAAAACGTTAAAAGCCGAAAGTAGTTCACTTTGTTAATTCTCGAATGGCTGCTTGGAGCTGATTATCAATTCCCGGAGTCTCCGCTGACTTCTTTTCATCAAATTTAACCTCAATATCAGGCTTCAGGCCGTTTTTGTGCACCCATGTCCCATTTGGCGTAATCCATTTACCAACTGTAATATGAACCGATGCTCCACCATCTACGTCCACTGCCTGCTGAATAGTTCCCTTACCAAATGTAGTTTCTCCCAGTAACTTTGCTCTTTTGTGATCACGCAATGCTCCAGACACAATTTCCGATGCAGACGCTGATCCTTTGTTAGTGAGAACTATAACCTGTTGTTCTGTGAGTAAACCAGTTCTGGAAACAGGCATGTCTAATTTTGCCTGTGCACCGTCCACTTGAGACACAATCACACCCTCTTTTATAAATTCGGATGCAATAAAAACTGCATCTTGTAAATAACCACCAGGATTATTCCTTACATCCAATACGATTCCCTTAAAACTGTCTCCGCTCATTTTAGGATATAAATCATTAATTACTTTTACCCATTCTTCATTTGTTTTATCCCCAAACTGAGAAAGTCTAATGTATGCAATCTTAGAACAATTAGCTCCACTACAGCTTTTAGCTTCTTTACATGTGTTATTAGCACATGTAAAGTTTTTAACCCAGCCCTTTACACTTTCTATAACTATTGTGTCACGCTTAATAGCTACTTTTGCAGGCTCCTTTGCCTTATCCCGCAAGATAGATAAGCTTACTTCACTTCCTTTTGGTCCACGTATGTACTCAACGGCCTTAGCCAATGTCCACCCATACGTATCATTTCCGTCAACCGACAAAACAAGGTCTCCTGCCTTAACGCCAGCTTTTTGTGCTGGAGAGCCATCTATTGGGGCAATAATCATCACTTGGTTTTCCGAACTTAAACCCAACTCAGCACCAATTCCTGAAAACTCACCTGCTAACTGCGTTTTAAAATCTGTATTTTGTTTAGGGGGAAAAAAAGAAGTATATGGATCGTCAAGACTTTGGAGCATGCCTGAAATGGCACCTTGAAGCACTTTGTCTGAGTTTATTTTAGTCTTGTCATAGTATTCGCGGTTTACTTTATCTAAAACTTCATAGAAAAGACCCATGTCTAGATCTTGGGACGGTGGTGGATCCTTTTGCTGAATTGTAGCAATAGGCATAAATCCCTTCCAAGAAGTGTTGATTTTAGTAGTTCCGATAACAAAACCTAAGCCCCCGGCTAAAAGAATAACTAAAACAATGTGAAATACAGAGACGGAAAACCTTTTTTTCATGGATTTATTGAGTTCTTATTGTAGTAAAAAATGAAGGGAAAAAGCAAGAAGAAAATTACTCAGGACGAACTATAAATGGAAGAAGCGCTAGGTGGCGTGCTCGTTTAACTGCAATTGTAATTTTTTTCTGGTGCTTTGTGCAAACTCCAGTTTTAGATGATGATAGTATTTTTCCTCGCTCAGTTAAAAATTTTTCAAGACCTACTGTTTCCATAAATTCAGGATTTTTGTCTTCCTTACAAAAGCTGCAGTTCTTTGGAACTTCACGCTTCATATGTATTTTTCGTTGGTTACTCATATATTTGTTATTAGTTAGTCGTTAGAAAGGTATATCGTCCGGATTAATATCCTCGGATACTGCTTTTTTAGTCTCTACTTTTTCAGTTTTTGGACTTTCAGCAATAGGCTTTTCAACAACTGGCGCCTCTTGATGAGAGTCAGTGTTTCCTTCTGTCCTTTTGTTATCAAGAATTATCATATCCTCAATAACAATTTCTGTTGTACTTTTTTGTGTACCGTCCTGTCCTGTCCATGATCTATTCGCAATTCTTCCTTCCACGTACACTTTGCGTCCTTTGGATAAGAGCTGAGAACACAACTCTGCTAATTTGTTCCACACAACAATTCTGTGAAATTCTGTGTCCTCTTTCTTTTCTCCGTTGTCCGTTGTCCAACTCCTATTAGTAGCGAGCCCAAATGTACATACCGCAGTTCCCTGAGGTGTGTAACGCAACTCCGGATCCCGTGTCAAATTCCCAATCAATTGTACTCTATTCAATGAACGCGCCATTTTTTAAATTACTTTACTCGTATCATTAAGTGCCGTAAAATATCGTCTTGATTGATTAACCTTTTCTCAAAATCTACTGCAATATTTTCTGAATTGAAATTCAATGCAACATAATCTCCCTTTTTTTCTCTTTTAATAGTGTAGGCCAATTTTTTCTCTCCTAATTCGGAGACCTTTGTGTCAACAGCTCCAGCCCATGTCTGAATATTTTCCAGCATTTTCTGTTTTTTGTCTTTTGTAATGTCCCCTTTTAGAACAACTATCAATTTATAATTTCGCATAAAGTGTTTGTATTATACAAAAAAACAAGGCTCAAAAACAAGGCCTTTCCAAAAGTGGTCAATTACTCTTGTGGTGCGGCTTCAAGTGCTACTTCTAACTCCAACGTTTCGTCCCCTCTTATTACTTTTAATTTTGCGCTGTCGCCTATCTTCTTTTTTGATATAACTCCAGCAAGTCCCCCATTTTCATTTGTAATTTTTTTTCCATCAATTTCTGATAGTATGTCATCTACCTGAATTCCAGTTTTATCTGCTGACGAATCTGGGATCACTGCGCGCACATATGCTCCCTCAGGAAGTCCATTTAATAAAGCTGCTTGTTTGGAAAGTATGATGTATGAGACACCTAAATATGGTCTATTAAATTGGCCTGTTTCATTAAAGTTTTCAACACTTTGCTTAATAATATTAATAGGAATTGCAAAACCAATGTTTTGCCCGTTTTGTGCAACTGCAGTATTAATTCCAATTACTTGTCCTGACGCATTTAGGAGTGGTCCCCCACTGTTTCCTGGGTTAATAGCAGCATCTGTTTGGATTACGTTATCAAGCCTTTCCGCAAAACCCTGAAAGGCACTTCCGGCAGTAATTCCACGTCCTAAACCTGACACAACGCCTGTTGTAACTGTATTTCTAAACTCACCAAGAGCCGTTCCAATTGCAATCACAAACTGGCCTACTTCTACATTTCCTGATTCACCAAAGGAAATTTCTTTAAATCCGCCAGTTGGAGTTTTAGAAGTTTTAAGAATTGCCAAATCATTTAATGGATCTCTGTACACCTTTTCAACTTCATACTTATTTCCTTTATCATCCACCACTATATATCTGTCTGTTCCGGACGACACAACATGTTTATTTGTTGCAATAAGCCCTTCTTTAGTGAGTACAAACCCTGAGCCAATATACTCATCTTCTACCTCACTATTTTCTGGGGTTACAGACGGCTCTTCAAAGAAAAGCGAAAACGGGCCTAATTCCTGCCCATTGCGACTATTTGGGGACACTTCAACGCCTATTGTTACAACGGACGGGCCAACCTTTTTAACAACATCTACTACTAAATTCTCTTCTTTTAGGATTTTCACTGTTTCAGAACTTTGTAAAGGCAACTTTTTTCCAAATAGTGGAAGTGCCTGTTGCCATAAAAATGCAACAATCAACAAGAGAACGAGCAAAACAAGAAGCTTCTTCATAGAAGGCATTTAGTGTAATACTAACATTGATTTTTGTCAAATTCATACTTGATCATGTTTGCATATGAGTGATACTATGAATGCATTATGCCGCAAAAAGGAACTGTATTAGGGGATTTTGTAAGTGAACTTGGAGAACAAGGTAAAAAGATTGCAAAGGAAACAGTTTCCGAAATTGCTAAAACCCCAATAAATATTTTAGAAGGCCTGGCACCAATTAATCCCCCTGAAGTAGCACAAAAAACACAAGAATATAAAATGAAAGATCAGGCAAAACTAGCCAAAATCAGAAGCGGACTTGCTATGCAGCAGGAAATGCCTGCACCTCAGGAACAACCCAGAACCCAACAAGGAGCTGAAAGCGCCGAGCGCGGACAGGCTAACTCAAATACACAAATGAATAACTTACAGGGGCAGTCATCTAAAATATATGTAGCACCAAAGAAAAAAATGGAACCACTGGCAGTTCAACAAAAAAGGTCAAACAAATTACATGGAGCCGGGTAAGGATTTAAAAGTTATTGGTTAGTTATTAGTTATTAGTTGTTAGATGTTAGATGTTAGATGTTAGATGTTAGATGTTAGATGTTCTCCAATATTTTCTACATAACTAAATGGGCGGCGCCAATAATTCCACTATTCTCTACTTCCACAAAATCCGCTTTATAATTTATTAATGTTTTCAAAATTTCTTCAACTGTTTTTTGATACTCATATCCTTTCCAAAACAGACTTCCTTCAATAACAAATGTCATATCAGTTTTTTTAAATTCCATAATCGCTGCTACCTGACAAGATACTAAGTGTGCTGACTGCATGATTAATTTTCGAGCCAAGTGCCCTACTTCTGTGGTATTTTCTTTTGCAAGCGTGTTCATTTCTTCAGTAGACGAAACAGCCGGATGAGAAATATGATTATGCCGTAACAATATATTAAATTGCTTATATAAATACACACCTGCCACAGCTTTTTCATAGAGATATGTCCCTGGGCTTGAAGATTCCGCATCTATCTCAACTACTTCCGGGGACAAAGTGAATTTATTAAAATTTGCTGATTCCAAATTAACTAATTTCTGAGAATCTAGGAAAACTGCGAAATTCATACCACTTCCAACAACTCCTGCGGCAAGCTTTGAAGGTTCATTCTTTTCAAGTCCTGACAGAAGCAAACACACTGTGTCATTTGCAACTGAAACCAAGATCTTTTGATTTCGTTTTTCTAGAATAGATTTTTCAACAGCTAACCCAATATTCTCACCCACAAGCCCTCTAAATGCATGCCCCTTTGCTCCTACTAATAATTTTCCATCCAGCTTTCCATTTTCAAACACCGGACTTATTGCAAACGCAAAGTTAAGCGCTAATACAGAGACATTTGGGGAAAGATGCTGATCTATAAGTAATAAAAAATCTTCTTTATTTGCCAAGATAGGAAGGGTTATACTTTTCTGCGTAATAATTTCACATGATTTTCCATTTTTTTTAACTTCCGCGATTACACCATTCGTTCCACCAATAATTATTACCTGAAATACTTCACCATCCTTCACTAAAGAAAATTCAGGGATTTCATGTATGATAAATGGCAAGCTCGTTTTCTCTCCGGAATTAGCCTTCTCAAGCTCTGACAAAAAATTATTTTTGATTTCGGACAGTATTTTTATATCCATTTTGTTTTTTATCTACGAGGACGGGCTGAGGCTTGTGTCATGCTTGGATTAAGTCCTACTCTCAAAAAATTAAGGGCAACAAGTCCTACCGCTCCACCGGGAAGATATCCTGAGTCAACCCAGTTGCTGGCAGCCGGCTCTTTTACTCCTTGATCTTTCAACTTCATAACATCTAGTCGAACTGCATCAAGTGCGTCACCAAATGGTAAGTTGTCGAAAACTGGTAATTCGCCAAACTTTGGCACACGCACGTTTCCTTCATCAGAAGCGTGATGTTCCCATAAAAATGCACCACCAAGAGAAATACTAGAAACACCTGCTTCTTTTAGATGGTTTCCCATGCCCTCCCAATCTGTCCAGTTTGGGTCCACTTCTCCCCTGATCGTAGGTATGACAATGGCTTCACCCCTAAATCCGCTTCTTCTTAAATTTGCGCTCAAATCTTTCATACCATTGTCTTCAAAAATTACAACTTGGCCTTGTCTTTTGAGTGTGTTGTCACGAGCACCTTTATAATCCTGGGATGGCTCAAAATTACCAAAAAATTCTTTTCCTGGGTAATTAGGATACGGGTTCACCCATACGTCTAGTCGCCCACGGGAATCCTTTACGCCTTTTCTTAAGCGGTCAAATTGAGTGCCGGAAGCATCTTCAATAGGTATAAGTTTAAATTTTTCTGGCATATTTTTATGAAACAACTGCTAATTCTTGCAATCTAGGAATGTCTGAAATATTCATGGAGCCTGATCTAGGCACTCCCGACTCTTTTAATACTCCTACTTCAGTTAAGATGTTCTTTATATCATAATGTGTCTGATATTCAAAATGCAGTAATCCCCTTTCCTTCAGCGCATTTGCAAATTCGCTACCTTCCAAGGCAATATAAAAAGGTACAACATCAGCGGCGTCCATAGCAGGAATATCCGACGCGCCATCTCCCATATAAATTGGGGCCTTTTTGTCTTTCAGTGCTTGGTGCACAATAACTGCATCTTTGTGCACGGCATTAGTTGAGTCCAATGTGATTGAGTGTACTTCTGTGTCGTCTGGGTGGGGAAGATGCGATAACGTACCATAAATTGCGAGGTCCAAATTTGCACTGGCTATCCGCAAGGGGATATTTGAATCCTTTAATGCTTGAAATAACTCGTAAGCTCCGTCTCGCAAGGGTGTTGTGCGCCCATTTTCAAAAAAATCTTCAGGAAATTCCTGGGCTAATTTCTGAAAAGAAGCAGAATATAATTCAGTATATGCATCAGCAAATCCTTTGTGGCCAAACTCTGCTAACACAGGGTCAGCAACAACTGCCCCCGGATGTCCAGGCTTAACCCCTCTTATTTTTCTTATCTTTTTTTCATTAGTTATGGTGTTATCGTAATCCGTGACGATTATTGCACCATCAAGTGCTAGGATACGTGCACGTGCTCGCTCTATATCAGTGGGATTCTCAAGCTTAGCTTCGGCTGCTGTATACGCATCACGAATTTTAAAACGCTCTTGCATAGCCTCAGGAGTGTATGCACTTTCTTTAAATTTGGCGTTTGCAGCCTTTAACCTATCTACTTCTTGAGCATTCTCTGGCGAGTACGCTTCTCTATCTCCACTTAAAAAAGCTCTGAGTGTGTCAGTATTTGCCAGGTTGTTGTGCTGCCAAACACCAATTGCTTGTGCGCGTGTATAGTGCGCAACGCGTTGCGGGTTTCTAGAATGGTCAGATGGATTATATCTAAAAGCTTCTGGAACAGCCATAAAAAAACGAAAATGCAGAGGTGTTTAACTTCCTACTGCATATCTAGAAGAGATTGTAGCGCCTTGTGGAAAGTATAGCTTGACTCAAAAACAACATAATCCTGACAATTTGTGGCTATACCACGCGTTTGAGGTGTTTTCGGCTAGATTGAGTTTGTGCCTGGAGACTAGCTGACGCAAGTAATAAATCTTCCGCCTCCACATCTCCTCTTCCATGAATCCATTTAGCCATGGAAAACAACCTACTCATACCTTGATTTGAAGGGTAATTAAGTGCTTCGGAAACAGCCCTAAACGCTTCGCTTGTTTTCTCTTCTCCAATGCGATCCTCAAGATCTAGACGTAAGTTTTCGTCCAGCATACAAGCAAATGCTATATGCGAAAGTCCCACCGGCTGGTGTCTATCATTAGCCACTTCTCGCGCCCTTTTTATTGCTGCATCCGCTGACACTGACAAATGAATCCTTCCTAGTAAAACAGGTTTTAGGGCTTGATCAAATACTGGCTCTTGTTCAGACATTCTAGGCATAATTTGGATTATAAACCTACCCTATAGTGCTGTCAAGCGGAGTAATAATACACTTCTTGACTTTACTCAGATAAAGTATTATACTTTAGTTAACAAAAGTGAAATTTAACCCGGATCACAAAACAAAAGAATTGTATAAAGCACTACTCTGTTTAAAAACCGAGTCAGAACTGAATGCATTTTTACGGGATTTGTTAACCGAGGAAGAATTAAAAGAATTCAGCAATAGATGGAAAGTTGCCCAAATGCTCGCAAAAAAAGACACATATCTTAAAATAGAGAAAGAAACGGGCATGAGCAGCACCACTATTGCACGTATTTCTAAATGGTTGGACAAAGGAATGAATGGATATAAATTAGCAATCAAAAGACAAATGAAAAATAAGAAAAATCAACTAAGCCATGTAAACACCGTACTTACGGCGGTGTAATTTAGTAGTTAAAACTATATTATACAAACCGCCGACAAGGCGGTTTTTTTGTGCCAAAATGGCCACATTCAGCTTGCCTGAACGTGGTCCTGAAAAGACGAAGTCTTTGAAGGGAGGTGAAAAGATATGAGTGAACTAGCAAAAACATATGAAGTAGTATTTGCAGGTCCACCCTGGAACGAATATAAAAAATGTACCGGGGATAGCTGCGACAAAACATTTGGACTGGAAACAAAAGGCCAAGATGTCTGTCCGTGCCCAGAAGATGCACTACTTGAGCCATTTTATCCCAGACGCGAAACACTTTCCGCTATCTCAAAAGAAACAAGTAAGCCCGGTGCTATAGTTGACAAAAAAAGAAAAGAGGCAGGGGAGCTAATAGGATTTGCATGGGGATTTCCTACATCCGTAGAAGATCTGGTCGCTGAAAAATATAAAACAGAGACTGGCCAGGAACTTATTAAACAAGTGCTAAATGAAAGCGGCGTAGTTGAAAACGTGTTTTATTTTTCCGAAACAGGCGTTAAACCTGAGAACAGAGGCCAGGGAATTAGCAATATATTTGCCCAAACGATGGTCAGTGAATCAGAAAGACTTGGAATTCCACTTGTTATGCGTACAAACTGGCAAAGCCCTATGGTGGCTGTTGCGCAAAAGTTTGGGATGCAGCAAGTGTTGGGACCTGAAGTTATACGACAAAATGGGGAAATTAGGAAAACCGGAAATACCAGGGGCGCCATGGATCCTGAAAACAGAGATCGCGTTTTATACATCCGCACATCTGTACCTACAGCCTAAAACATGATAGTATCAAATCTATGGCACAAAATATTCAAACACTTAAAGGATTTAGGGACTTTTTACCCGAAGAAGCCAGGAAACGTACATATGTCATAGACACTTTGAAAAAAGTGTTTGAGTCTTATGGATTTGAACCATTAGAAACCCCTGCTCTGGAGTATGAGGAAATCCTCATGGGAAAGTACGGAGATGAGGGAGATAAATTAATGTACAGATTTACCGATAATGGCGACAGACGTGTCGCCATGCGGTATGACCAGACTGTTCCGCTAGCCCGTGTGGTTGCCCAGTACGGTGAGCAACTCTCCTCCCCTTTTAAACGCTATCAAGTGTCAAATGTATGGAGAGGTGAAAACACACAAAAAGGAAGGTTTAGGGAGTTTTTACAATGTGACATAGATATTGCAGGGGTTAATTCAGCCTCAGCGGACTCCGAAATTCTAATGGTTGCCAAGGCAGCTTTAGAACGACTTGGATTTAAAAACTTCAAGATTTTAATAAACGACCGGGCAACTTTTAAAGATGTTCCAAAAGAAGCCATCATTGCAATTGATAAACTGAAAAAAATTGGAGAAGATGGTGTTAGGCTCGAGCTAACATCCAAAGGGCTTGATGAGGCAATCCTGGAAACAGTCAGGAATTCAAAACCAACAGAACGCATTCAAGAAATAATTAATATTGTTAGTAGTCAGAAGTTAGAAGTTAGCAGTTGGATAACCTTTGAACCAACTCTTGCTCGCGGTCTGGATTATTACACCGGTATTATTATAGAAGTTGAAATAGAAGGATATGATGCAGGATCAGTGGGCGGTGGCGGAAGGTATGATAATTTAATTGGAATGTTCTCTCCTTCAATAAATTCAGGATCAAGCATACCAGCCGTAGGATTTGCCTTTGGATTTGATAGACTGATGGAAGCGCTTGAGTCCCAAAATCTGCTTAAAATAAGCCCGTCAGTTACCAAAGTGCTTGTTACAGTGTTTGATGAAATTTCCCTTCCTGACTCAGAGAAGCTGGCGCAAGAATTGCGCCTCAATAACATTAATACAGAACTCTACCTAGATCCGAATGCAAAAATGGAAAAACAACTAAAATATGCGATCAAGAAAAAAATCCCTTACATGGTAACTATTGGACCGGAAGAAAAAGAAAAAGGTATGGTAACTATTAAAGCGTTGGACACCCGTGAGCAAAAAACTGCGACTGTTTCCGATGCGATACAGATGTTAAGCTAAATCTTCCTAAATTATATTCTTCGAACACAGTGAGAAGTCTAAATAGTATGTTTCCTAATTTTATCCCGAATAGTAATTTGATACTCTTAATTATGTGAAACAATGGAAGTGGATTGTCTACATCATTGAATGCATGGATGGACTTTATTATACTGGTATCACTTGGAATCTTGAGCAAAGACTTGAGCAGCATAGGTCAGGAAAAGGTAGTAGGTTCACAGAAAAACATGGATTCAAGGAACTTAAATGGACAGAAGAATTTACAAACATAACACAGGCAAGGGAACGTGAGCATCAAGTTAAAGATTTTAGTAGGAAGAAAAAAGAAGCACTATGGAGTAATTATTAATAGATATAATTTCAGTTCTCCTTTCACTCGAACAATAAAAATATGAGACTTACAACTGTCCAAAAAGCCATTTTTGCGTTAATCATTGCCAATATTATTTGGGGAGCTGCCGCGCCCATCTTTAAATGGTCGCTCATGTCTACCCCACCCTTTACGTTGGCTATCCTGCGGTTTGGGCTTGCAACACTTATCCTACTCCCATTTGTAAAAAATAAATTACAGGTTAAACCCAAGGACTTTTTCTCAATTATAGTAATTGCGCTCACCGGTATCACCATTAACATTTCTTTTTTCTTCCTGGGTCTAGAGTACTCTGACAGTATAAACGCTCCTATTATAGCCTCCTCTGCTCCTCTTTTTATAATTCTTTTTGGGTTTATATTTCTAAAAGACAAACTTAAAAAACGCACAATTTTAGGCGGACTCACCGGCCTTTTAGGAATACTCGGTATTGTTATTATTCCCGGAATTGAGCATGGATTTGATATATCACTACTAGGTAATGTGTTTCTGGTGTTATCCATGTTTGGAAGTGTAATCTCAGCAATTCTTATTAAAAAAATTATAAAACGATACGACCCACTCACTATTACATTTTGGTCATTTTTAATAGGAACACTGGGATTTCTACCCATGTTTTTTGATGAAATCCAGCGAGTGGGATTTTTACCCATAATCAATGAGCAGGTAATACTAGGAATTCTTTTTGGTGCTATTTTGTCATCAGTTATAGCGTATTATTTGCACACGTGGGCTCTTAAATATATGCCGGTTGAGGACGTGGGGCTCTTTATTTATATGGATCCTATAATTGCAGTAATTATAGCCTACCCGCTTTTAGGGGAATCACCTACCATTTACTTTATGATAGGATCAATTCTCGTGTTCTTGGGTATATTTATTGCTGAAGGACGCTTTAACTACCACCCATTCCACAAACTCGCCAAAAAAAGATAGATTCTCTTGTATTTGACGCCTGATTCGAGTATAATAATAATTCATACCGTTAACTCTTAGCTTTCAGCTAGAGACTCCCGGTATTTTTCTCGCCTATTTCTAGGCTCATAAAATGAAGGCACAAGGACATCCAAATTATAATCCAACAGCACAGGTCATCTGCTCCTGCGGCAACATGTTTAACGTGGGTTCTACAAAAGACACCATTCACGTTGAATTGTGCTATAACTGTCACCCATTTTATACAGGAACTCAAAAATTCGTAGATACAGCATCACGTATTGAGAAATTCCAAAAGAAAATTGACGCTAAGAAAATAGTGGTTAAAAAAGAAAAAGATATTAAGGAAGACAATGGACCAAAGACTCTTAAAGAAATGTTAGCAGCCCTCAAAAAACAGTAACGTATCCCCTACTCCCTTACACAAGGCGTAATACCTAATTGTGTATAATTTAACCTATGGACGGAATTCAAGAAAATATCATAGAACTAGATAGAAAGATAAGAGAAACGCAAGACATGCTTTCAGCTAGCCCTGACATGGCTGAACTTGTATCTGACGAGCTAAAAAGACTACAGGAAGAAAAAGATGCACTACTTATGGCAATTGAAGGATCTGCAAACCAAATGACTATGAGTGCAGCCCAAACAGAAGCGGCCCGAAATGACCTAGACCACAGAAACGCTATTTTGGAAATTAAGGGAGCTGCCGGAGGCGACGAATCAAAGATTTTTGCAAATGAGCTACTCCGTATGTACCAACGCTTTTCCCAAATCAAAGGATTTAGGACTGAGCTTATGGATGAATACACTATCAAGGTTGTAGGACGAAACGCCTTTGCCTTTTACAAATATGAATCAGGAGTGCATAGAGTTCAACGCGTTCCTGAAACAGAAAAACGTGGACGCGTTCATACGTCCACAGTGGTTGTTTCAATACTTCCCGAGTTGGAAGACGTAGATTTACACATTAATCCAGATGACATAGAATTTGAGGCATACCGAGCAGGTGGACATGGTGGCCAAAACGTTAATAAGGTGTCTACGGCAGTGCGCCTTAAACACGTACCCACAGGAATTGTAGTAACGTGTCAGGATGAACGCCAACAGCACCAAAACCGCGAAAACGCCATGAAAGTTTTGCGTGCAAAACTGTGGGAGTTGGAAATTGCAAAACGGGATGAAATGATAGCTGAACTTAAATCTACTCAGGTAGGAAAAGGAATGCGAGCTGAGAAAATTAGAACATACAATTTCCCGCAGGACAGACTAACGGATCACAGAATCCAAAAGTCATTCCACAATCTACCCAGTCTTATGGATGGAAATATTGGGGAAATAGTTGACGAGCTAAAGAACTCTGAAAACTTGGAGGTTAAACCTGCTGAGGACGAATCTGAAGAATAACAGCACGTCTTGATGGTGCAACAACAACTAACTTACCTAAATTTCTCAGGCTTAATAACTGTCGCAAAATGGGCAGGCTTAGCAAGGCCATTTCCCACTTCCGTTATTCTAAAATACATTGACTTTCTACTTCCATCGATGGGAGGTGGATCTTGGAGAGGAGTGCGCTCATGCTCACCACTAGATCCCCATGCGGAAGCTAACGCTTGTCGCTTTGTAAGCTTATACACTGAACTATACATACTACCAGGATCAATTGACTCTCCTGTTGTTTCACGATATATATCGATCATGAGATGTCCTGACCACCAAGGGGTTCCCTCTAATTCCCATTGGAACGCAAGGGCAAGTATTTGACTCTCACGAGCACCTAACGGGGGTAATTCCTTGCTATTTCTTCGATCTTTAATGTGCCTTTTTAAACCACTCAGTCTTTCTGTGATACTACTCATGCGTGAATTATAAAAGAATTGCAGTTTATTTGCAAAATTATGTACTGGATGAGTACCTCGGTAACACTTGGGGGTAGTAAGAATCAAGATACTC
>CAYOTA010000007.1:0-73135 GCA_964406795.1 uncultured Gammaproteobacteria bacterium | reverse complement strand
AATTCACTACTGCCCCGGGCTTACGCCCGGGGAAATACGTTGGACTTATTATAGGTTCATCAATCTTACGATCCTGCTTTATTGCGGCTCTTAGTCTGCTTATATGCGTTCTCAAACCAGACGCACTACCTGAAGGACCCATCAAATCAACCAACTGATCGTAAGAAACGATTCTATTTACATTACTACATAAAGCGTTTAATATGTCTCTGTGTAGCCTTGACACGCTCAATTCATTTTCCTCAATTATAAGTTTGTAATCGTATGGTAGAAAGGAGAAGTAAGGATGCTTAAACTTAGCTATCTCTATAGACTCTTTCTTAACAATATCTACCATATTTTTTACCGGTAAATTCTCTTCATCAATTATCATATAACCTATCCCGTGGATATTTTTCAAAAAACTATTTGAATCAATTCCTAATTTAAAAAATACCTGTCTTATTTGACTAACATAACCTTTTGTTAATTCACCCGGTTTATCTACATTCGTATAGCCCCATATATTCTTTACCAACTCTTGATTTGTGACAGTGGTGTGCATTTTCTGCATCAACTCACCAAATATCTCCCCACCTATTGGTGTCAATCTTTTATTTCCAGCTTGTGTTACCAACATTCTTTCTCTTATATCATAGTTGAATCCTGCTGAATGAGAGTACAAGCTCTCCGACTCCCGAATATCAATTACAACACCTGGAGAAAGTAATCCTGACTTAGCAAGTCCATCTGCAAAAGACTGAGCATTCTGCTTAAGAAGACGCATGCCAACTTCATGATTAGCGCGTAAATTATCAGGTGATTGCGGCATGGTAAGAATTACTCTTGGGGTTTGTTGGATTTGAAGACTTTTGGCATGAACCAATCAGATGGAGCCTCATCTTCTGTAGGAATTTGATTTACAGGTGCATCCTGAACTGGTGGAACTTGTGGTGCCTGCTGTGCAGTGTTCATTGGAAATGGCTGCGTAACCTGTGCAAATGGTTGACTTGCCCCATTTACAAATGGTTCATTTTGAACCGGTTGGTTTTGAAATTGCTGATTTTGAGCCGGAGCTTGAGGCATACCATTTTGGAAATTATTATTCTGTGGAGCAAATGCTGACTTCTTATTCAACATAGATAAAGATGTGTCTTGAGAAACACGTGCTGTTTCCTTCATGTTCTTTCTTACTGCACCTTTTTGCATTAATGCCCCTGCCATTTCAAAAGCCAACGGAGAAGTCTTTGGAGCTGAAAAATTATTTGTCGCAAAAGAAATACCGTCAAGTAAATTCTGTGCCACATCAAATTCAACAACCATTCCCAGTTCAAGCGCCAAACGCGCAACAACCTCAGAGATAGACGAATAAGCCGGGTCAACCAACACTACGTTTCCAAAGAGTGAATTGTTTACTACATTATCAATATTAATAATTTGAGTTCCTGACTGCACTAAACTTTCTATTTCCTGAGGATTTTGTACGCCAACTGTCACAATTACCTGTGGAGATGAACCTTCTCGAAGATACCTAACAGCTTTCTCATCAAATTTAATTCCTTGTTCTGTTCCAAATAAATTAACATTTAAACGGTCCCCTTCTATATTATATGAGACTTTCTCTATTTCACCTTCTACATATGGGAATGATACGGTAAGGTTCTTTGTTATCCCACCGCCAAAATTCTTTTTTAATTGATCTATTCCCACTATAAAAGAGTGCTCAACTATGGGGTCTTTTTTTGAAACAATTTGAGATGACTTTCCAGAATCTTGAAGAATTAAATGAAAAGACAGAGCCGCTGACAGAATATCTATGTTTTGATTTTCTGAAGCTATAATACCAATAGAAGTTGCACCTGAAAGAACAGATTGAAGATTATTCTTGTTTTGAACTATATTATCCATACAATTTAAAGCAGTTTTAAGCTATTTTTGCTTATCACTACAGGATAATATCACATCGCCTACCTGAAAGTCAAGAATAGGGGTAAGGGTCACACCGCACTCGAGTCCACGACCTACTTCTTTAACCTCAGCTTTACCACGTTTTAGAAGGGAAATTTTTGATCTTCCAATCTCTATATCATCCCTTGTTATTATGACCGGGTCATTAAGTGCTAGCCTTCCCTCAATTACTTTTGTGCCTAGAATCTTTCCTACTGCAGTTGGAAATTCTGCTAAAATTTCACCTTTTCCTCTAATCTTTATCTCTTCTTCCTGATTTAATCCCACGAGCGCATCCTTCATCTCATCTAAAAGCTCATATATAATAGTGTAGTTTTTGTGAAAAACCCCTTCAGATTCAGCTAGGGCACGCGCCTCCTTGGAAATACCTACGTTAAATCCTATAACTAGCGCTTTTAAGTCTTTGGCGAGTAGTATATCAGCAACTCCTATTTCTCCCTGGCCCTGTGCGGCAAGCTTAATATCAGATGAAAGTGAACTTTTTACAGCATCCAGTTCGCCGCTAGTTTCAGCTTTCAGGATGATTGAGAGTCCTTCCTTGTCTTGGTCATCAAAAAATGTACGTAAATCTTGAGATGACATGCTTGCAGAATTAACCTTCTTTTTTTCCTCGGCTGGACTTTGAGGCGCGTCCCAAATCAGTGAGCCTGTTTCAAGCACATCAGTAAGTCCTAAAATCTCAACTGCTTCCCCTGGATTTGCCTCTTTAATACTTTGTCCTTTTGAGTCAAAAAGCGCTCGAACTTTACCCAATTCTTTTTCGTGTTTATATAGTTTGCTGCCAGATTTGAGTATCCCTTGGCGCACAATAACAGTTGAAACAGCTCCGCGTCTTTTGTCCATCTTAGAATCAATTATGACGCTCATAGATAGTCCTGAAGCGTCTTTTTTGACTCCCCGCATATCATATACAAGCAAAATTAAGTCTAGTAAATCCTTTATTTTGTCACCTGTTTTAGATGACACTCCAATATATGGAACTTCCCCACCCAATCCTTCAAGTAAAATGCCTTCTGCCATCAACATTTGTTTAACTTTCTCAATTTGTGCTGTTTCTTTGTCGATTTTCGTAATTACTACAATAAAAGGGATTTTTGATTCTACAATTTTTTCAATTGATTCTTTAGTTTGAGGCTTTATCCCATCATCTGCAGCTACTATAAGAAGTGCGACGTCAGAGGCGCTTACCCCTTGAGAGCGCATGGTAAAAAAAGCTTCGTGGCCTGGTGTGTCAATAAAGGTAATGCTGCGTTTTTTACCCTCATGATCTATTTCAATTTTTGAGGCACCTATACGCTGGGTAATTCCGCCGTGCTCGCTTGAGGCAATATCTGTTTTACGGATTGCGTCTAAAAGTGAGGTTTTACCGTGATCAACATGTCCCAAAACAGAGACAACAGGGGGGAAATTAGATAAAGCGGCTTGTTCTTGATTCTTTTGATCTGTACTCATAGTAAAAATAGCTTCTCATAAGTATATTATTCTGAAGCTTTAGGCTCATTTTCTGATTCCTTAACCACTTCTGGCTCAGGATTTTCAAGTGTTTCAGCAGTTTCTTCAACAACTGGTTCAACTTCTTCAATTACCTCAACTGGTGCAATATCTTTTACTTCAATATTATAACCGGTAAGTTTTGACGCAAGCCTCACGTTCTGTCCTTCACGGCCAATAATCAGCGGTAATTCTTCTTTTGGAGCTGTAACATGAGCAATTTTTTCTTTTTCATCAACTACAACTTCAAGGTTTTTTGCAGGAGACAGAGCATTTGTTATAAGCTTTACGGTGTCTGTACTTCCTTGGATTACATCAATTTTTTCAAGCCCATCAAGTGCATCAATAACGGCCTGAATACGTACTCCCTTTTGTCCTACGCAAGAACCAACCGGATCAATTCCTGATTGCTTAGATGAAACTGAGATCTTTGTTCTACTTCCTGGCTCACGTACAATTTTATCAATAACAACCGCACCTGAGGCAATTTCCGGTACCTCACGCTTTAATAACCCTTCAATTAGCCCAATACTTGCACGTGATACTAAAACCTCACGGCCTTTTTCTTCTGAAATTTCCATAATATATACAGGCATTTTCTTGTTTAAGAAATATTGCTCATTAGGAATTCTTTGAGAAGAAGGCAAAATTGCCTCGGCTTTTCCAATATCAACGATGATATTTTGGCCTGCAAAACGCAAAATCATACCATTTACCACTGTTCCAACTCTCTTTGTGTATTCGTCAATAATTGCGTCTTTTTCCTTTTCGCGAATTTTTTGAAGCAAAACTTGTTTTGCGGTTTGCGCTGCAATACGTCCAAATCCAGGAGGTGTTATATCTTTTCCGTCTTTAATAATGCGTGTTTCACCGGTGTTATCATTTAAACTTACTGAGAAAACATCGTCTTCTTCGTCAGAGGGATTATCTTTTCGAAAGGCAGCTAGAATAGCGCCCTTCATGGTGTCTATAATCACAGAAGCATCAACTCCCCGTTCGGAGGCAATTTGATTAAGCGCTAATGCGAATTCTGATCTTTGTACGACTGCCATAATATGTTGATAAAAGAACCATTTGCTTAAAAAAAGGTGGGCTTTTCGTCCCACCTCAAAACTTCTTTTACTTTCCCTATTATACACCATGCACAAAGCCATAACAAGTGAGCACGCGGTCTTTTAGGACCAATGGACGAAATACAATGTATTCAAATTATACCAACTACCATATAGGAGATAAACCCGTTACGAATAATTATAGGTTGACTTATCACACCTACATACTATATACTCTCAACTCTGCCATTCTCTCACCTGCCCCTCATGTATGTTTAATCGTGTAAAAAAGTCTATTCAAAAAACTTACGCAACCAGGAATCCTTTAAAAAGCAGAAGGTATAAAAAAACTTCAGCATATTTAAAAGCTCATCCCTATGCTGCATTTTTTAGTGCATTAGGCCTCCTCTTGCTAGTCATACTACTTGGTCAGGTTATCTCCAGCTTTTCAAAAACTACCCCGGTCGTAAAAGAGGCTGTTGCACAAGTTAAAACGTACTCTATAGGGACATCTCCAACAGTTTCCTTACAAGCAGAAGTAAATCAAGAAGGGGTAATTGAGATAGTTGCCCAAACTCCAGGAATTGTACAAAATGTTCACGTGTATGAAGGCCAACAGGTAGGAGCCGGAAGCACAATTGTGTCCTTATCTTCCAACTATCAAGGCGGAAATGCACCGGGGCTTCAAGCACAACTAGCTTATACACAATATAAAAATGTAAAAGACACATTTGATACTCAGAAAGAAATAATTGGAAAGCAGCGCGAAATTGCTGAAAAAACTGGCAACAACACAGAAGAACTACGAAAAATATCAGATAAAGCAGAGGGAGACACATCTAGCCTTCTTAGCTTAAATGAATCAATGCTCGACACGTTAAGAAGTGGGCTAGAGTCGGTAAAGCAAAATCCTGCTTCGACCCCACAAGAAGTTTTGCAAGCACAAGGCGCAGTTGCACAGGTTCAAGCCGGAGTTAATCAATTAAGAGGGGCGTTGAGAGGCTTAGAGTATTCTACAAATACAGATAACCCACCAACCGCTCTTGCAAATCTTCAAAAAGATATTTCTTTAAAACAGCTAGATGTTCAAGGCAGAGCGCTAGAATTATCTAAAGAGGTTTCTAAAATCCAGTATAACTTAGCACTAGTACAAGCCTCCCTTATGAACCCAGCATCACCATTTAACGGAACGGTAGAACGAGTATTAGTGTCTCCTGGACAAAATGTAAATCCAGGAACAGTACTTGCAGTTGTCTCAAGTAATAATCCAAAGGCTACACTAAATGTACTCATTCCTCAAAATATTGCACAAGGTGTATCCCGAACTGAGCCAAGTACGCTTCACATTAATGGGAAAGAAGTTAAAGTTGTGCCTTCATATGTTTCAACTGTTGCAACCAATAAACTACTTTACTCGATAACCTATAACATTCCGGAAGAATATATTTCAAAAGTCGCAAATAACAGCTTTATATCCATTGAGGTTCCAGTTGGTTACGCTGATACGCTTGCGTCAGTTCCATTTATTCCGATTGACAGTGTATTCCAGTCACAAACTAATTCATATGTTTTTGTGGCTGAAAAAAATAAGGCAAAAGTACGAAATATAAAACTTGGTGAGGTATATGGAAATTATGTAGAGATAACTTCCGGAATCAAAAACGGAGACAAAGTTATTGTCAACAGAAATGTCGTAGAAGGGCAGAAAATTGAAGTGATGCCGTAAACAATATGTTAACTCATGAAAAAAACCTTATCATATCTTCACAAATTAAAGTTTGATCCAAAATTAGAGAATTCGTGGATTGCAAAATATATTAGTAATCCTCGGCTTGCTCTTTTGCTGCTTATACTGGTTGTTGGAATTGGTGTTATAAGTTATATTAACCTTCCAAGACGCCTTAACCCCGAAGTTAAAATTCCACTTGTTATTGTGTCCACTATACTTCCAGGAGCAGGACCAGCGGACGTGGAAAGCTTAGTTACTGTTCCGCTGGAAAACACTGTTAGATCCTTGGATAATGTAAATACTGTTACGTCAACTTCACAAGACAATGCATCCATTATCCAAATTGAGTTCTCGTCACGCGTTGACCCAGAAAAAGCAAAAACTGACGTGCAAGGCGCGATTGACTCCGTAGCACTTCCAGAGGACGCACTAAATCCGCAGGTTCAAAAAATTGATTTTGAAAATGCTCCAGTCTGGTCATTTGTGTTAATTGGAACGGGAGACTACGCGAGTATTGCCCGTCTATCAAAAACACTTACCGATAAACTTGAAGAGCTCCCTACAATTGATAAAGTCAGAACCGGAGGACTAGATACTCAGGAAATAAGTGTACTCATTGACCCTACCACAGCAGCAGCGTACGGCATTAATCCATTTACTCTGTCCCAACTTGTAAGTAGATCCCTATCTTCATTCCCATCAGGAACAATTAGAACAGAGAATTCATCATTTACACTGTCAATTGACAGCCAGGTTAACTCCATAGAGGATCTGAGGGATTTAAAGCTTCAGATAAATAATCAAATTGTTCCACTTTCAGCAGTTGCCTCCATTTCAGAACGATCAAAACCAGACTCTCGGGCCACATATTTTGCCTCTAATAATCAAAAAACAACAAAAGCTATTTTATTTGAAGTATATAAAACAAACGCAACAAATATAGATAAGGCAGCAAACGATGCAGAAGAAGTGGTAGCCGAAACTGTAGAGCCGCACAGTAATTCGTTTTACACAAGAAGTATTCAAAATTCTGCAGAACAAATTGATGAAGAATTCAGTAACTTATTTAAGGACTTTACGTTCACAATTATTTTAGTATTTGCTGTATTATTTATCTTTCTAGGACTAAGGCAGGCAATTGTATCCTTCTTTGCAGTGCCATTAACATTTCTTATTTCATTTACCGTTATGAGCCTGAGCGGATTGTCTCTTAACTTTTTGTCCATGTTCTCCCTTCTTTTGTCCCTTGGACTATTAGTGGATGATGCGATTGTAGTAATTTCTGCCATGACTTCATATTTTAGATCGGGAAAATTTACCCCACTTCAAACAGGAATTTTAGTATGGAAAGATTTTTTAGTGGTAATCTTAACTACAACATTAACTACCGTATGGGCATTTTTACCACTTTTACTTGCCAGCGGACTTATCGGTGAGTTTATTAAATCAATCCCAATTGTGGTATCAAGCACGCTTATTGCATCATTCTTTGTTGCTATGTTTTTAACCCTTCCATTCATGGTATTTTTATTAAAACCAGAAATTCCTAAACGCGTTTCCATATTTCTTAAAATCTTACTTTTTGTAGTTCTCCTTATAGTGTTCTTTGTAGTTGCCCCAAAAGGAATATTTTTAATCTTCTCAATTATGGCACTGTTGGCAGCTGTATTTATAACTACTATTGTATGGCTAACGCTTGTTGCAAATTCAAAAGCTGTGTTTCAAAAAAGAGGCCAAAAAAATCCATTATTCAAAAAAATCCCTTACTACATAGATCACGGGTTTATCAGTTTTGAAAAAATTGGAGCGCGTTATGAACGAATTTTAGAGCGTATTTTAGATAGTAAAACAAACAGAAGGCGGGTTATTGTAATGGTTGTTTTGTTCTCAATTTTCTCATACTTACTTGTTCCATTTGGATTTGTAAAAAATGAATTTTTCCCGGGTAGCGATCAAAATAACCTATATGTTTCTCTTGAACTTCCCGCCGGAACAAATAGCACTACTACAGAAAATGAAGCTCAGGCCATACTCGAGAAATTGAGAAAAGTACCTGAACTTCTCTATATTACGGCAGACGTTGGACAGGCAATGTCAGATATGGGTGGAAGTGCAGGAGCAGGAGGCAATAATGTTCTTTTCTCAATTACTCTTCCTGAAAGATCTGAGCGTTCAAAAGACTCAATTACAATTGCACAAGACTTACGGGATAATCTTTCTGATTACAAAAAGGGTACAATTACAGTAACGGAAGTAAGTGGAGGACCTCCTGCAGGAGCAGATATCCAAATTAAATTACTAGGAGAAGATTTATCGGTACTTGATACCTATGCTAATAAAATAGTTTCATACCTTAAATCCCAAGAAGGTGTAATTGATGCCAAAAAATCTATAAAAGAAGGAACTTCAAAAGTATCTTTTGTCCCAAACGCTGAGATTATGACTTCATATGGTATTACTTCAGACAGCTTAGGTCTTTGGATGAGAACATTTGCATCAGGAATGAAGTTAGATGATGCAAAAATTACAGGCGACAAAAATGAAGAACAAGACATAACCTTGCGGCTTGGAACAGGAGAACAAAACATAGAAGATCTATATAGTCTTTCTATCCTTACACAAACAGGCAATGTTCCCCTAACTGCTCTTGGAAGATTTGAACTAAAACCAAATCCTACACTTATTTCGCGCGAGGATGGGCAACGTACCGTGTCTGTTTCCGCCAAAGTAACGGGAGGTGCCACTACTACAGAGGTAAATGCTGGGCTTGAAGAGTATGCAAATTCAGGATTAAACTTACCTGCTGGATATTCATGGAAAACCGGAGGCGTAAATGAAGAGAACCAACAATCAGTTAATTCCATGCTTCAAGCAATGCTTCTGTCATTCGTATTAATTTTAGCCACAATGGTAATTCAATTTGCCTCATTCAGAAAAGCAATTATAGTTATGTTGGTTATTCCCCTATCTATTTCGGGAGTATTTATTTTGTTTGCTATATCTGCAACCCCACTTTCTTTCCCGGCACTTATTGGAATTTTGGCATTATTTGGAATTGTTGTTAAAAACTCAATCCTAATTGTGGACAAAATAACTGCTAATGAAAAACAAAATATGCCATTCGTTGCAGGAATAGTTGATGCAACTGAATCACGGCTTGAACCTATTGCGCTTACATCATTTGCAACAATCATGGGGTTAATACCTATTACACTCTCTGACCCTCTCTGGAGAGGGCTAGGGGGCGCAATTATCGCAGGCCTTTTCTTTTCAGGAACCATCATGCTGCTTTTTATACCGGTTGTGTATTACTCCTGGTTTACTCCTGCAAATTTAAAAAAGAAAAACTAAAGACTGTTATAATCTTTTTGTGACAAAAGAAAAGATAAAAAAATTCCAAGAAAAGATTTTAAGTTTTTATAAAACTAACAAACGCATATTCCCTTGGAGAGATATTTCCGACCCATATAAAATTATGGTTTCAGAATTTATGCTGCAGCAAACTCAAACTTCTCGGGTAATTTCAAAGTACGAGGAGTTTATAAAAAAGTTCCCTACACTTGTATCCTTAGCAAAGGGTAATACTATCGATGTTTTAAAACTGTGGAGTGGACTAGGATATAACAGACGTGCTTTATATTTAAAAAATGCGGCAGAAGAATTAAATACTCATCCCGATTTTAGTGTGGAAAATTTAGTAAAGATTAAAGGTATTGGAAAAAATACAGCTGGTGCTATTTTTGTATTTTCTTATAACAAACCTTTCGTATTTATAGAGACAAACATACGACGTGTTTTGATTCATGAGTTTTTTAAAAATACAAAAAGCGTTACTGATAAGGAAATCTTACAGCTAGTTGGAACAACTCTTGATCACGAAAATTCGCGTGATTGGTATTATGCACTTATGGACTACGGCGCATTTCTTTCAAAAATAGAAATAAATCCTAACAGAAAAAGTAAACATTATACTAAGCAAAGTAAGTTTGAAGGATCAGTGCGACAAGTCAGAGGAAAAATTTTAAAACAACTTATAAAAAATCCTAAAATGAAAATTACAGAACTTGAAAAACAAATTAACTCAGAACATTTTTCAACGGCCACCGCACAACTTGAGAAAGAAAAATTTATAAAGATAAAAACAGAATATATTTTTCTTAACTAAATGTAGCAAATTAGCCTCAAAATCTTTAAATTTCTTGACAAAATATTTCAAAATAGTTTAAAACTATAACTCATGCAAAAAGGCAGAATTTTGTTAGTGCTCTTTATCTTTCCCATCATTTCAATAGCTGCAGTTTTCTTTCTGTGGGACAATGCAAGCTCTGGTACGTCACAACAAGTACTTGCTGCAAAAACGATTAACATAACTTTAACACCAACAGCCATCATAATAAGTAACCCTTCTCCTACAAGCACGTTAACCCCCACCCCATCCATTGGTATAAAAAAAGCACGACTAGCACCTAACCCATCATTTTCCCCATTGAACTATATTTTGGATGAAATAAATAGTTACAGACAGACAAAGGGCTTGTCTAGGGTATCTTCAAATACAGAAACATGCAGTTTTGCAAAAGTGAGAGCTGAGGAAATTTCAAACAGCTTTACACATGATGGATTTAATAAAAGAGTAACTGACAAGAATTTACCATACCCCTCTTACCAAGAGGTAACAGAAAATATTGCCTATAACACAGATTATACTGATGTTGTTAAGAGATGGATTGCATCCCCAGGCCACGAAGAAAATATGCGAAAAGACACACCCTTCATTTGTGTCGCAAGATCTGGTGACTACTACGCTTTTGAAGGCTGGCGCCCCTGACGAAATTTAGCCAAAATTCTTTCACGGGTTGAAGGCCTAGTGCTTGCACTAGAATTATTCCAAGCATCACGCTTTGATTTATATCCTGCTCTAAACTCTTCAAGTTTTTGTTCATTTCCACCTCTTATACTTTCTACGTAAGCTACAAGGAGATCAGGCGGAGTTTCTTGCGGCTCTTTTTCAATTACCACACGTTTATAACTGGGCTGTTCCCTCTGTTCCTGAATGTTTCTGTAATAATACCTATCAACTGGCATACTACTATAGTATAACTTCAGTGAATCACTAGCTTGACTGGATTACACGCTCTCCGTGACATATTCCTGACAAATTTGATAATAACTTAACATACAGGTAAAATAGGGGCATGAGGACAACAATTATTGAAGCAGAATATCCCATAACCTTTAGGCAGGAAGATTCTGAAAAATTAGGACAACTTCTTAAAAATAGAAGATCTGTAGTGCTGGTTGGAATGAAACGTGTAGGAATTAGCAATTTTTTAAGATTCTTTCTCAATCACAAAGAAATTAAAGAGCATTACATTAAAGACACGAATCATCTATTTATTACCGTTGACTTAAATGATCTTGTTGAACGTGAAATTTTCCCATTTTGGATACTTACTTTTAAAAGGATTTCAGATTTTGTGGATGAAACTATTGAAGATAATGAGATTAAAAAACGTGTATCTCAACTGTTCTTAGACAGTATACAAACACAAGATTTGTTTTTAACAATAGATGGTATCAGAAAAAGCCTGACACTCTTAACCGAATCTGGATATAAGCCGACTCTATTTTTTGTCCGTTTTGATAGAATTATTGAATCAGCTACACACACTTTCTTTGGCAACTTCCAGGGGCTAATTGATGCAACGGATAGAAAATTAAGCTTTGTATTTACAAGTGTTAGACCGCTTGACAGTCTTTCTTCTGAGATTTTTACCAAACATGCGCTATCTGTATTTGCAGATACTTTATATATTAAGCCCGCAAAAAAAGAAGATGTGGAAATTATTTTTAAAACAACAGATAAGGAGTATGATATGGAAATTTCAAATAACTCAAAAGATGATTTGTTAACACTTGTTGACGGTTACAATCAGTATCTTCAGTTTGCACTCATTGCGCTTCATGAGCAAAATAAAGACTCCAAGGGGCAAGATCTTTCAACACTTTTGTTATCAGATGAGCGAATACTTCTTCAGTCAGAGGAGCTTCTTGATTCCCTCACAGCAGACGAGCAGGAAGTACTCAAAAAAATACTTCAAAAAACTAAACTCACTGCAGATGACACTGAAAAAGGAAACTATTTATTTAATACCGGACTTATCAAAGAAAATAATTCTATTTTCAGCCCACTTTTTGAAACATATTTATCTGAGAAAATTCCAAACGAAAAAAAGGACAATCATATACTTGAGTTATCAAAAAAAGAACATGTACTTTTAACATATCTGGAAAAACACAAAAATGATGTATGCGAGCGCGAAGAAATCATTGAAAGTGTTTGGCCGGAAGCAGAATTACTTGGAGTTTCAGACTGGGCAATAGATAGATTAGTTGCGCGCTTACGAGTGAAGCTCAAACAACAGAATTCAAATTTTGAAATTGTGACTGTTAAAACCCGCGGATATAAGTTAGTTGACAACAACTAACTTGCGTCATGCAAGTAAACCTTGCATTCCTAAAGCTCATTGATACTCAATGATCTTGCGGTACTCGCTCATTACATTCGCTGTGTTCCTTAAATTAATTGATTCCAAGTAAATATCTCCTATAATTATACACTTTTGAGCTTGTAATTTTACGAACGCTACCCTATAATGTATAGACCTCTGAATTTTCTGAGGTATTTTCGTAACTATGAATAAAGAAGCATCTGTAGGAAGTAGAAAACCTAACAAATTTAACAAAATAGCGATGGGCGTAATTACTTCAGGAGTAATGATGCTCCCGTTTGCAAAACCTTCACATGCAGAAGGCCCGCTTAACCCCAATTCTATTCCAATTCCTAACGTAGTGTCACAAGCAGATAGCCATCCTTACAAGCTTTTTGTCGCTGCTTCTCACGATGGGATTGCGGTAACAGGTGTAAGCATTGGACCACTTGAAACAGTTCGTCAACCTGCTCCCGAGCCGGAAGTACTTATGCCTGGTTGTCCTGTTATTATTTCTCGAGCTCTTGGATATGCTGGCTGTGCTGTTTCATTTTGTGAAAGTAAATGGGATCAAAACGCGACAGGATCAATTGGAGAAAAAGGCTGGTTTCAAATTAATCCTTGGGTTCACCCAGACGCAACATATGACCCAGAAGGAAATGTAGCAGCAGCCATAAGAATTAGTGATGGCGGAGCAAATTGGGGACCCTGGTCTGTAAGAGGAGTTTTGATAAACGGCGGATATTGCCCAAACGGTGAATCAGTCCCCAGATAAATTTTCACTAATCTGCTACAATAAGTCACATGCAAAACACAATAACGTGCCCCCACTGTAAAATAGATTTCCAAATAGATGAAGTATTCCGCCATCAGGTAGAAGCAGATATTAAAAAACAAACAGAAGAAGAATATAAAAAAGAACTTGAAAAAGTAAGACAAGAAACCACAGATAAAATATCCAAGGAGTTAGAAGACAAAAACAAAACAGAACTCCTAGATCTCCAAAAGCAGGTGGGAGAACAAAAAAAGAAAAATGATGAATTTAGAGAAAAGGAATTAGAACTCCGGGAAGAAAAAAGAAGACTGGAAGAAAAAGAAAAGGAATTAGAATTATCTGTTGAAAGAAAGATAGATGAAGAAAAGAAGAAAATTGAAGAGCAAGTATTTAAATCCCAAGAAGAAAAACATCACTTAAAAGATTTAGAGAAAGAAAAAGTTATAGAAGATTTGAAAAAGGCCTTAGATGATGCACAACGCAAAGCAAACCAAGGTTCTCAACAAACCCAAGGAGAAGCATTTGAGCTAGAGTTTGAAGATTTATTAAAACGTGAATTTCCTAATGACATTATTTCGGAAGTCGCCAAGGGAACGCGGGGTGGTGACATAGTCCAGGAAGTAGTTGATAGCAAGGGAAATTCATGCGGAAAATTACTTTGGGAACTCAAAAATACAAAACTTTGGAGTGATTTGTGGGTAGACAAACTTAAAGCCGACCAAAGACATATTGTTGCAGAATTTGGAATTATTATTTCAGAAGCAACCCCCGACAATGTAACAAGTGCAAAGTTCTATAAAGGAATTTGGATTACAAAACGCTTATTTGTCGTAGGTCTTGCCTCAGCTCTTCGAATGGATCTTATCCAAGTCGCAATGGCCAAAAGGTCGCTTGAGGGAAAAAATGAGAAAATGGATATCTTGTATACGTATTTAACTGGAACAGAATTTAGACAACGCGTTGAAGCGATTGTGGAATCTTTTACCAGCATGCAGGGAGAAATAGAAAAAGAAAAACGCTATTTTGCAAATAAATGGTCTCGGGATGAAAAAAACATACGTCAAGTAATAGATAACACGTTTGGCATGCAAGGAGATTTAAAAGGAATTATGGGAAGCGCGCTTCCTGAAATAAAAGGACTTGATCTACTGGAATCAGGGACTGATTAACGGGGTGTTATCAAGCGACTTCCAGAGTATTTTACATGCATACGTTCTATAAGGACTCCATTTAGCAGATATGGCAAGTGCTTCCTGCAGTGTTGGCCGGTCTGATAATTTATAAATTGCTTTTATGGCATTTTTTAGACCCTGATCACCATAGGAAAATAAATCCGGACGTCCAAGGGACCACATCATAAACATTTCAGCAGTCCACGGACCTATTCCTTTAACTTCCAGTAATTCTTTCATGATCTCATCTTCCGGCAAATCTTTAAACTTGTCCAATTTTAATCTTCCATCCGCTACTCTTTGTGACAAGTCTTTAAGATATTTTATTTTTGCAAAAGAATTTCCTGCATCCCTCATTTTCTGGTCATCTAACTTTAACGTATATTCCGGTGTGATTTCTTCTTTGGGGTATAGCTTTTTAAGCCTCTCCATAATAGTCCCCGCTGCTTTAACTGATAATTGCTGGCTTACAATGGAATCATATAATTCTAAAAAGTAATTATCATGAGGAGTTAAGTCCTGTAACTCCAGTCTTATTGCAACTTTATATAAAATAGGATCTGCCTTTTTAAAATGAGAAAGTGCTTCTTTGACAGAGTGTTTCATTTATTGATAGTATTGTAGCATATGGGAAAAAGATGGTTTGCGTCGCTTAATAGAGGTATAGGCTGGAAACCTGCCACCTGGCAAGGCTGGCTTATTGTTTTTCTTTATTTTGTATCTGTTATAGCTTCATTTTTATGGGTATTTTATAGATCTGGCACTGTTATAGATTTTCTTTTTAACTTCATAGTACAGTTTTTAATTATTACTATTATTCTCTCCTTTATCTGCTACTTCACCGGCGAAAAACCAAAAATATGACGGACTCAATTGTAAAGGATAAACTTAGTACAGCCGAAAAACCCACAACCACACTTCCGGATAAATGGGACTACCAAACTTTTAAAGACTACCTCCTTGCAATGTCCAGAGGTAAGGAATTTAGACTACCCATGGATCAGATGCCAGCAGAGATTCAATTAAGTCCTGAGTGGCATGAGACACTTGACACCATGAGGGATGGCACCGCACAGGATGGCAGAGAAAGATGGACAGGTATTGGATACAAGGATGACAAAAGTGGATTATGGTTAAGGAATAAACCCCTCGTAAGCGCAACTGGTAGCGTAACGTCCAACGCACTTCAGTTTGGAAGCATAATGGAACAAATTAGCGGAAAACAAACTGGAAGAATTGGCGATATACACTCTCATCCAAGAATAAAAACGATAAGACCTCTGGACAGACTTGTAGATTCTGGCCCAGGACATTTCTCCTTGGGGGATTTCTATACCTTAGTACACCGGGGGTCTAATGATTCAATTATGGGAGTTGTAGATGGGGACGATAATGTGTTTGCAGTAAGAACTGCGCAGTCAATTAACACCGCAGCAAAAAGTCAAAAGCAATTTCAAGAAACTTGGATGAGAAAAAATAATTGGGAATTTTTAGGATGTGAAGATGATAAAGGTGAGATGGGCAAACCAGGAAAAGGTGCTCCAAACTATGATAAGTTGAACAAGCTTGCGTCAAAAGAGTATGGATTAACACTTTATCTAGGCAAAAAAGACAAACCACTGAGGAGAATTTATCCTGAGATTCCCAAACCGCCTACTAAAAATCCATTTATACCTGCTAAATAGCAAACTGTTTTTGTTATAATTTTTTCTTATGCAAAAAGATTTAAAATACCGCTTCTCCCCTCTGTTTGACCCGGAAAGTAAAGAACCATACAAACTATCTCGTTCTAAAATAGACTTATTTCTTCAGTGTCCCAGATGTTTTTATTTAGATAGAAGGCTGGGAATTGTTCGCCCCTCTATCCCATCATTTACGCTAAATAATACAGTTGACCTTTTACTTAAAAAAGAATTTGACTTATTGCGTCTCAAAGGCGAGAAGCACGTTTTATTTGAGAAATATAAAATTGACGTTATTCCGTTTCAACATCCTGAAATAAACAGGTGGCGCGAAAATTTTAAAGGAAAGGAATATTTTGAAAGGGAAAATAATTTCATAGTAACTGGCGCAATTGATGATATATGGCAAAACCCTCAAAAGGAACTTATGATTGTGGACTATAAGGCGACAAGCACTGACCGCGATATAAATTTAAATGATGAATATAAAAGTAGCTATAAAAAACAAATGGAAATTTACCAATGGATATTTAGAAACTCAGGATATAAAGTATCCCGAACCGGATATTTTGTTTTTGCAAATGCAGGCAAGAACAGAGATACATTTGACGGGAAATTGGAATTTGAATTATCCATTATCCCATATGCAGGTGATACGTCTTGGATTTTTGATACATTGGCACAAATAAGAATATTGCTTACGTCAGACATTACACCGGAATATAATTTTGGATGCGATTATTGTAAGTTTGCTAAAGAACAAATGCCAAAAATAAAAAAAGATAACAAGCAGTCAGAACAACACGGACTAGGTTTATAAAGACATTATCTCAATAAATTCTCAACTGGAATTACTGGGGTAATTTGTCCTTCAATTGGTGCTCTAGTTAAATAGTAACCTTGCCCTTTAAGTTCCTCCAGGTAAAGTCTTAGTAGTAACGCACTTCTTACCTCCTCACTTGGCGTTGTATTATTATCATGAGCAAGCTTCCCTACATCAGACATCAACCTCTCGTTAACAACCAGATTAATCCTTGTCCTTTTTTCTGGCTTATTACCCTTTAATCTTTCGTTCATAAATGCATTTATAGCATGTAAAATATTCCATATCAAGAGCAATGAAGCTAAATTTATACAACTCAGCTTCAATCTATGGTAAAATACAATATGATTTCATTTGATGTTATTAAAAAGTCCAAATCTTCCCGTGCGCGGGCTGGCATCCTCAAAACTCCACATGGAGAAATAGAAACACCTACGTTAGTGGGAGTTGCAACTCAAGCAACCATGAAAGCATTAACTTGGGACCTAGTGGAGCAAACAAATACTCAAGTATTAATTGAAAACGCATTTCATCTTCATTTAAAGCCGGGTGAAAAAATTGTCAAAGCTGCCGGTGGACTTCATGAATTTTCAAATTGGAAAAAACCTATTATGACTGACTCTGGTGGGTTTCAGGTTTTTTCTCTAGGTTTTGGTGAAGACCACGGAGTAGGAAAAATATTAAAAGAAAAGTCTGATTTAAAAATTACAGAAGGCCAACAACCGCAAAAAATAATAATAACAGAAGACGGGGTAGAATTCAGATCTCCAGTAGACGGCAAAAAAGTTTTTATAGGTCCACGCGAAAGTATAAAAATCCAAGAAGATTTAGGTGCTGATATTATTAATGCATTTGACGAATGCACGTCCCCAGTAGCTGACTACGAGTATACAAAAAAATCCATGGAAAAAACCCACAGATGGGCGAGAGTTTGTATTGATGTTAAAAAATCTGATCAGGCAATTTATGGAATTGTACAAGGCGGAAAGTTTAAAGATTTACGAGTCGAAAGTGCAAAGGCAATTAACAGCATGGGATTTAATGGCTATGGAATTGGCGGAGAATTTGGAGACGACAAAAAAACATTAACAGAAATGCTTTCATGGGTTATGCCGAATTTAGATGATAATAAGCCAAGACACTTACTGGGAATTGGCCATCCTGATGACTTCTTACCAATCGTCAATGAGGGTGTTGACACATTTGACTGTATAGCGCCAACTCACTACGCCAGACACGGAATGGTATTTACCTCCGCAGGCAGAGTAAACATGAGAAAAGCTGAAGCACTTAAAAATAACGAGCCACTGGACAAAAACTGTTTATGTTTTGTTTGCCAAGAATATAAAACTTCATATCTAGCACACATGTTAAAAGCCCATGAAATAACCCCGCTAACTCTTTTATCATTCCACAATTTATATTTTTTTCAGCAGCAAGTGACAAAAATTAGAGAGGATATTCTAAATGGCAAAATCTAGTTTTGAAAAAACGCTAGAAGAGTATGATTATGAACTTCCTGAAAGTTTTATAGCTCAAACGCCAGCAAATCCAAGAGACTCTGCAAAACTTCTCATTTTTAATAAAGATTCAAAGAAAATAGACATTGATACGTATAAAAATATCACCAAATATCTACCTGCAAAATCAGTATTGGTCTTTAATGAAACAAAAGTAATTCCTGCACGAATACATGTAAAAAAACCTACGGGTGGAAACGTAGAAATACTGTTTCTTCAAAAAGAAGAAAAAAATATCCGTGTACTGGCGAATACAAAACTAGCCATAAACACAATACTTACATTAAATAATACAATTAACTTTGATGTTTTAGAAAAACAAGAAGCTGAATATATCTTAAAACCATCATTTGATGTATCAGAACTTTTTGAAATTTTAGAAAAACACGGCACGACTCCTATTCCTCCATATATCAAACATAACTCACAAACTGAAAATGTTTTACGTCGTGAGTACCAAACAGTATTTGCAAAAGAAAAAGGATCTGTGGCAGCTCCTACTGCTTCCCTACATTTTACAAACAAATTATTGGAAGAAATAAAAAATGCAGGACATGAAATAATTTTTGTAACACTCCATGTAAATTTAGGGACTTTTGCAAAACTTACACAAGAACATATTGAAAAAATGAAACTTCATGAAGAATATTTTGAAATTTCACAAGATACGGCCGTTGCACTAAATGATGCCAAAAAAAATGGAAGGACCATAATTCCTGTGGGAACAACGGTAGTAAGAACACTTGAATCAGCAGTTAACGGCGATGGAATGCTTGAAAAACTAACTGGCACAACTGATCTTTTCATAACAGAAAGCTACACACTAAAATTTGTTAACTCTGTGATAACTAATTTTCATGTACCCAAGTCAAGCCTGCTTATGTTGATTGCGGCCTTTATTGGAAGAAATAAATTATTTGAACTATATGAGCATGCAAAGAAAAATAACTTTAGATTTTTTTCATTTGGAGATGGGATGTATATTAAATAACTTGCATTACTCATAAAAGAAGTCTACAATGCAAATAATGAATTTACTTGTTCCTCTGTTCATTATCACTGCACTTGTTGTGACAAATATTTCAATCAAAGCTTCACCTCTAAAAGATGATGTCCTTGGAACAAATGAATCTATAAGCCCTACAATTCCTGCCAATTCAACTTCAATTCCCACTACTACACCTACAAACACCTTAAAAGAATTAGGAAATTCTGAGGTACGTGTAGAAATTACTCATACGCCAAACAGCTCAAGTTCTCAAAATATCGTTTACCCAAATTCAACTGCAATTGGGGAGAATAGCTATCAAAGCACTGACAGTCCTCAAGCTGTCACAGATTGGTATAAAAACTTTATAAAGGATAAAAATATGAACACTACTTCTGTCGTTACAACTAATACAAATGATAATGTCAAAAACGTTTTGGCAGCTGATAATGGTGTTGAAAAGTTACACGTAGAAATAACAAAAAACTCAGGGGATAGCAAAACCACCATCAAGCTCAATTAATTTCTTACAAAAGTTACTTGACAGTAAATTTCACCTGTGATAATATCACAACACTTCTGCCCAAAGTACAATTTATGAAAACTAGGGCATTATCACTCTCTACATATCTTTTTTCCTTCACAGGATCCAAATTTTCTCAGGTGAATAATTTTAAATCAGCTATTTCTAAAAAAACAAACTTCAAAAATCCCTTATCACCTAAATTTCTTATAATTGGTATTCTACTATTGGTTGTAGGAGGAATAATTGTTCTTGTTAAAAATACACAAACTACTACTGCAACGACTGCAAGTAGTGAAAAACCTGCAGCTCCAGTTGTTAAAAATAAAAAAGTTATAAATAAAGAGTTTAGCTTCCCTATTAAAGACCAGAACAATAAAGAGTTAAGTGAAATTAAATATCTTGTTCAGTCTGCATCACTTCAAGATGAAATATTGGTAAAAGGACAACGTGCACGAGCAATTCAAGGAAGAACATTCCTTATATTAGACTTAAAAATTACAAATACATTTAATCAAGGTATTCAAATAAGCAGTAAGGACTACATTAGACTTTCCGTAAACGGAAACAGTGAAGAACTTGTAGCAGCTGACATTCACAATGACCCAGTTGAGGTGCAGGCAATCTCAACAAAACAAACAAGAATTGGATTTCCAATTAATGAAACTGATAAAAATTTGGAATTAAAAGTGGGAGAAATAAACGGCAAAAAAGAAACTATCAAAATTTCTTTCTAATCTCATCTCTAGATACTCATGAAAGCATATTCTACAAATACAGCCAATACTGAATTATTGGACGAAATAAAAAAAGCCTTGTCTACAATCAAATGGGGAAGTATTGAAATTTTTGTACAGGATTCCATGGTAGTCCAAATTACTGAAAGAAGTATTAAGAAAATGTCTGAGAAAAAAACATAACTGATCTATATTGACCCATTGACATTGAAGTTTGATGTGTATTATATTAGATTTGCTATTACAACACTATACTAGTGTTCGTAGACAGATGAATAGTAAATATGAAAGTACTTGAAACCTTGACAATTTAATAAACGAGCTGACCGTAAACGGAGGCGTCTGTATCTAAGCTAATTAGATAGAGAGGCCTCCGTTTTTTTTTGTTTTCTTTTTAACCGTTTAGGCAGGAAGAAAACGGAAAAAACGGACATAGTTCGAATTTCCAAGGTGCTTTCCCGTTTTACGGGGAACAAAAGGGAGGAGGTGAATTAAATATATGACAAACTTACATAAAAGAGTTGCAACAGCTGTTGCAACATCAGCAATGCTATTAAACGTATTTGCGCCATTAGCGCACGCAGAAACAATGCTTGAAATAACAGGCAATGGAGCAAATTCCAACAATGAAGTAAAAGTTAATAATTCAAGCAACACAACTGTTACTCAGAATAATAACGCAGTTGTAACAAATAATGTTACATCTAATTCTTCAACTGGAGGAAATAAAGCAAATGACAACATCACAGGTGAAGTGAGAATCGAAACTGGTGATGCAACATCTACTACAAATATTGCTAATGACCTTAACAAAAACGTAGCAGATGTTAACAACTGCGATTGTGCAGAGGATACAGAAGTTAAAATCTCTGGAAACCTAGCAGGATCTGACAACAAAGTTCAGCTTAACAGTGGACGTAATTCTAACAGTAACGAGACTGCTGTCTACCAAGACAACAAAGCTAATGTTAAAAATAACGTAGACTCTAACACTAAAACTGGCGGAAACGATGCAAACAGAAACGGAAGTGGTGACGTATCCATTAAAACCGGAAACGCCACATCTGAAGTTACTGTTTCAACAACCGCAAATGTTAATTCTGCAACAGTTGGAGGAAATGGTGACGCTGGATCACTTAAGCTTATGATCACTGGAAACGGTGCTTATACAGACAACAGTATCGACGCACGATTAGACAATGACGTATTAGTTGTGCAAGACAACGACGCCAAAGTTAAAAACGAAATCGATTCAGATGCAAAAACTGGATACAATGATGCCAATGACAACATTGGAGGAACTGTAATGATAGATACAGGAAATGCAGAATCAGAAGTAGAAGTTGACAATTCAGTTAATTTCAACATGGCTGAAGTTGGATGCGAATGTGAAACAGATGTTACAGCTAAGATCTCACAGAATCTTGTTGATTCTGAAAATAAAATCAAAGCTAAACTCGGCAATGACACAGAAGTTTACCAAGGAGGAGAAGGCGCTGGAAACAACGCAAAACTTTACAATGATGTAGACGGAAACGCTAAAACTGGAGACAACGACGCAAACAGAAACGGAGGAACAGAATATGATGATCCATCTATCAAGACTGGAAACGCAGATTCATGGACTAAAGTTTCCAACGAAGGAAACGTTAATGTTTTCGGAGCTACACAAATGCCAAGTGTTCACGTACCAGGAGTTAATGTAGATTTATCTCTTAATTTTGATCTTTCAGATCTTTTAAGAGTTTTAGGTCTCTAAAACTTCATTAAGTTGTAGGGTGCACTTGAAGGGCACCTAATTCAAGACACCCTACAGCTTAAATTAGAAAATAAAAATAAACAAACTGACAAATATGAACAGGATAACAGAAAAAATTAAAAAAGGAATAGTAATTTTAGTATTATTGTCATTACTTGTGACTCAAAGTGCACCTATAACACTTGCTCAAGAAGCGCCAAGCGCTCCTGAAGCGCCATCTGCGCCAAGTGCGCCAAGTACTCCTCAAGCTCCAGCTGCACCAACAGCTCCAAATGCTCCAACTTCTCCATCTTTTGGTGAACCAACTAGTACACCTGAGCCAACACGCACTCCTCGTGAAAAAAATAGAGATGAACAAAGACAGGAAAACCAAGAAAATAATAGTCAGACACAACAAACAAACAAGGTACAAACAATACCTACTCCAACACCAGCAACACAACAAGGTACTTCCCAAAATGCTCAAATCGGAGATGCAACTGTTCAAACAGGAAACGCAACTGAAACAGGGGCGATAACCACATTAGGAAACAATAATACCAGCACAACCGCTCCGGATGGCGGATCAGTTGGGGTAATTAATTCGGGAAATCTTGCTGGATCTAACAATAGCGCTTCTGTCGGAAACACTACTAACAATAACAGCATTCAAACTAATGACGCGCAAGTAGCAAGCTCTTTGGAGCTTGCAAGCAACACAGGATACAACACAACCAATGACAATATGGGAGATGCCACCATTAAAACAGGTAATGCAAACACAACGGGAACAGTTATAACCGGTGTTAATACAAATGTTGATGGGGTTGCAGTTTCAGAATTCAACGTACTAGACGATCACACTGGAGACATCATCTTAGACTTTGGAGCAAGCTGCATCATCGGGTGTGGCGGCAATGGTGGCACAACGGTAGCGAACACAAATAACGGGGCAAATTCTACCAACAATACTGATGTTAACAACACAGTTAGTAACAATACATTCCAAACAAATAGTGCAGATATAGATGCTACATTAACTCTTGCAGCAAACAGTGGATATAATGAGGCAAACAGAAATGGCGGTGGTAACTCATATGTAGAAACGGGAGACGCTAATGTAGCAGCTAATGCATTAACATTTGTTAATAATAACATCGCTGGAAATGTAGCCTTAAATTTTGTAAATATATTTGGAAACTTAATCGGCGACATCATTATTCCTGAAAGTGCATTTCAATGTGCAACATGTGCCAATGGAACAGCTGCAAATACTTCTAATAATGGAGCAAATTCCCAAAACAATACAACAGTTAATAACGCGCAAAATGATTTAACATTCCAAAATAATGACACTGTAATTGAAAATAATTTGATTCTTGACGGAAACACTGGCGGCAACGAAGCAATGAGAAATGGCGGAAAAGGAACAGCATTTATTCAAACAGGAAACACTGACATAACCGCGAATGTATTAAATATTGCAAACTCAAACATTGCGTCTGATGGTACATGGTGGTTGGCTATTGTTAATCAAGCCGGAAAATGGGTTGGTAAAATAATGGGCAGTCCTGACGGTTCTACCATGGCAGGAAGTGCTGGTACAGAATTTATTGTGAATGACGATGGAACTATAACAGCTATTAATACTAGCGGAAATGGTGAAGGATCTACCAACAACACTACTATTAACAATACGGAAAACAATACAACAGTTCAAAATAATACAGCTAAAGTATCTAATACATTGGATCTTACAGCTAATACAGGAAATAATCAGGTTAATGACAACATTGGTGAAGATAATGTTATAAAAACAGGAGACGCACAGATTGTTGCAAATCTTGTTAACTTTGTGAATAACAACGTAGCAGGTGGAGGAAAACTCATGGTAACAGTAGTTAATGTATTTGGTAACTGGATGGGGGATTTGATAATGCCAGGACAAAAGAAAGCAGAAAAAAGTGTTGCACAAAATACATCTAACGAATCGCACAGAGGTGGACAAGAAAAAACTAATACGAGTGCTTCTTCATCAAATCAAACTGCTCAAGCCAACAACATTAATACAGTAGCTACTCCAACTAATACACCTAAAACTGCACATGCTGCAGTAGCATCAACAACCGGTGCTAATTCTAATAATAAATCGAATACCAAACTGCTAGCACAAGGGTATGATACTGGAATATCAAAAATGGTTGCAGGTGTGTCTGCTAAATCAGAGATACCAAAAGCAGTTACTTTAAATCTCGCATGGGCATTACTTTTAATTCCAGCAATTGCACTATTTGCATTCAAAAAAAGACTTTCACAAGCTATTAAATACCTGCCCCACAAATAGCTAAATTGTTCCCCTGCCTACTCTTGCCCCAAATACATGTCAAAAAAGATTTTTGTATCACTCACTCTTTGCGTAGCACTACAACTGCAGATTTTCACACAAGCATACGCTGAAGAAATTGTAATATCAGGAAACGGGGCGAACTCCCAAAATGAAGTAAGTGTTGAATCAAACCAAAACACTGCCGTACACCAAGACAATAGCTCAGAGATTCAAAATAATGTAGACTCTAATGCAAATACTGGCGACAATACTTCAAATAGTAACCAAGGGGATACGGCTATCAAAACCGGTGACACATCATCTGAAGTAAACATTTCAAATGAAAATATAAATGCGAACGTAGCTACTAACAACCCTTGCTGCACAAATTCAGAAACAACTATAAAAATTGAAAACAATGGTGCCGAATCTAATAACATTATTAACTCTCAAACTTCTCAGACAGTTAATTCCAACCAAAACAACAACACTGTAATTACTAATAATATTACCGTCAAAGCAAATACCGGAAGTAATACTGCAAGTTACAACAATGGACATGTGGTGATAAATACAGGAAGTATTACTTCAAGTATTCAACTAGATAACTCAAATATTAACTCTTCTGTCCAGCACTTGTCATTTGGACAAAAAGCAGTTGTGCTTGCGATTCATAATAATGCAGCTGATTCAATTAATAAAATGTTTTACTCCGACCCTAAGACATTAGCTTCTACATCCTCAAACAATTCATTTATAACAAATAATATTATGTCATTGCTCAACACAGGGAAAAATACAGCAAAAGGAAATACGGGTGACGTCTATATTAAAACAGGCGGAATATTGTCCCTTATTGAAATAAATAATTCAGCAAACAGTAATTTTTTATATGCTGATTGTGATTGTGAAAAACCAGAAAACCCGTCTCCAACACCTACCATAACTCCTGCTCCGTCCCCTAAGCCATGTATTGAAAATTGCCATCCTTCAAGCGGATCTGTAGGGGGAGCATCAGCGTCCAGTGCTGCTAGTGGTGGAGATGTTCTTCCGGCAACCGGATCATATCTTTTGTATTTCATTACTTTGGCAAGTCTAATAACATTCTTCTCAGGTTGGTATCTGCGCTATCGCTCTGGGATTGCTCCTGGAAAATAAAGTATTTGTAAACGTTTGACTTTCACGCTCTTCTCACGCATAATACCCACATGACAAATCTCAAGCTCACAAAAAAACAAAAACTAAATATCATAAAAAATATCGGAAATACTTTGATGTTAATTCCCATTCTTGTATTGCTTTATATTTATTATCCACTATTGTTTGTGTATGTTAATCCACCTGCTATCAAAGCTTCACCCAAAAAAGGTGTATTTATAGAAATACCAAAAATTCAGGCTCAAGCGCCCATTATAGAAAATGTAAATCCGTGGAATGAAGCAGAGTATCAAAAAGAGTTAAAAAAAGGAGTAGCTCATGCAAAAGGAACAGCAACTATTGCATCCACCAGTGGTACTATATTCCTTTTTGCTCATTCATACGACTTACCGTGGAGAATCACAAGACAAAATAGTGCATTCTATAGATTAGGTGAGCTTCAAAAAAACGATGAAATTATGCTTATTAAGAATGGTAAAAAATACAAGTATATAGTGAGTGATAAAAAAACAGTGTGGCCAAATGAAGTTTCTTATCTTCAAAACACTCAAAAAACCCAACTTATTTTGCAAACATGTACTCCCATTGGTACGTCACTACAGCGTCTTTTAGTATTTGCTGTGCCCAAGGTTGACAAGCCGCGCTAAAAATATTATCCTTAACTCATGAGATTACTTATATATCTTTTAGTAAGTTGTGTATCAATTTTTGTAGCGGCATACATTGTTCCAGGAATTGTTGTGGAAAGTGCGATAACTGTCTTTGTTCTGGCTATAGTTCTTGGGATACTAAACACCATATTAAAACCAATTCTTGTTTTGTTGACATTACCTATCACAATTATAACGTTAGGCCTATTTATCTTTGTATTAAACGCTTTGATAATTTTACTTGCGTCAGTTATTGTCCCTGGATTTTTTGTAAACGGATTTTTATCAGCGTTATTCTTTAGTATAATTGTGTCAATTGTGAACTGGTTCTTAAGTCTTTTAATAACTCCCGGCAAAAACTAAGAAACTACATTTTGAGGACTTCCTTTTAAACATGTGTTAATGTTTTCAATAGTGGTTGTTAAAATTTTCTGCAGCGCTTCGCGGCTATTAAATGCGTTATGAGGAGTAACGATCACGTTTTTATAATTTAAAAGCATCTTTTCTTCAAGCAAACACAATAAGTCTTCCTTATTAAACTCTTTTGATAATATCTGCTTTTCCTCTCGTAACATAGGTTCGTTCTCACAAACATCTAAGCCAATTCCACCAATTTTTCCTTCTTCAAGAAATTTTAATAAAGCGGTTGTATCAATTAACGGACCGCGAGATGTATTAAGAATAACTACACCTTTTTTCATTTTTGAAACTGCTTCTGCATTAATCATATGATGATTTTCCTTTGTATAGGGAACATGCAATGACACCACATCTGATGTGTTATAAAGCGTATCAAGATCTACAATTTTAAAATCTAGTTTTTTTTCCAACTCGGGATCAGGTGTTCTTTTGTATGCTATTACATTCATCCCAAAACCATGCGCAATTTTAATTACGTGTGCACCTATACTTCCTACGCCAACTACTCCTAATGTTTTTCCATTCAAATCAAAACCCGTTAGATTTTCTGGTGAAAAATATCCATCTTTAACCCTGGTATATGACTCAATAAGTCGTCTGGAAATAGCCAGAAGAAGCGCAAACGTGTGCTCTGCAACAGTAATCTCTCCGTACCCAGCAACATTACATACGGTTATTTGTCTTTGCCTACATGTTTCTAGGTCAATGTGGTCAAAACCTGTGGACATGGTTGTTACAAATTTTAGATTTGGAAGCGCATCTATAACTTCTTTTGTAACTTGAGAATAAATAAATACAACAAGCCCACTAATGTCTTTTATCGCACCTACATCCTCAAGTCGCAACGGACGATCAAAAAATATAAACTCTTTTTGAGGAAGCGCATTTTTTATAAATTCCTTTTCCCACTCTTCTATTTCAAAAACCGCAATTTTTTCCATATATTTATTGTAGTATATAATTTCCGTTTACATCAGTACCAATTACTGCGTGTGTTCCTCGAGCGAGTTTATTCTCAAGAATAAGTTTAGATATAAAATCCTCGATTGTAGAACCTATATACCTTCTCATATTACGTGCTCCTGCCTCCTGGTCATAAGACTCCCTTACTATCTTTTCGATAACACTTGCATCAAATGTAAGATATATTTGATCATCTTCTAATGTTTTTAGTGAATGTGAGAGCAATAGACCGGCTATTTGAGAAGCTTCTTCAACAGTAAGCGGTTTAAACACGATAACGTCATCAAATCTATTAAGTAATTCTGGTTTAAATTGGCCATTTGAAAGCAATGCCTCAACCAAGTCATTTTTCATATTATCTCCGTTTAGGCCCATTTTAACCATTTGTCTTATTAGTTCTGATCCAGCGTTGGAAGTTGCAATAATAATTGTGTTTTTAAATGAAACTGTTTTACCCTGGTTATCAGTAAGACGTCCATCTTCAAAAATTTGAAGAAAAATATCCAAAATACGAGGATGTGCTTTTTCAAACTCATCTAAAAGAAGGAGTGAAAATGGATGCTGTCTTACTGCTTCCGGCAATGAGTTAGCAAGTTCTTCCCCTCCAGGAATTCCACCGAGTAAACGCTCTACTTCATTTTGAGTTTGATACTCAGACATATCAAGCCTGATCATGGAATTTTCATCGCCAAAATATAATGCAGCCAGTGCTTTTGCTGTCTCAGTTTTTCCAACCCCTGTTGGGCCTAAAAACAAAAATACTGAAATGGGCCTGTTATGCTGAGAAAATCCTGAACGCAGTCGTCTGATGGCTTTTGCAACAGCATCAACTGCTTCATTTTGCCCAATAACTCTTTTATGTAAATCTGCCTCAAGCGACAATAGCGTTTTCTTCTCTTCTTCCGTAGGCTTTTCAAGGATTATATTTGTCTTCTCCTGAATAACACGCGTTACGTCATCTTTGGAGACATTTTTTTGTCCATTCATTCTGGCTTGGGCCGCAACATCAGATAAAAGATTTATTGCCTTTCCCGGAAGATATAAATCAGGCATGTATGTAGAAGATAACTCAACGGATTCATGAATTGCTTTATATGAGACAGACAGTTGATACTCATGCTCAATAATATCCACATGTGAAGCAATCATCTGGAAAATATTTGCCCGGTCAGGCTCCTCAATTCTTATTTTTTCAAATAAATTAGATATGCTGGGTTTTTTCTCAAGCACGGTTTTATAGAAAGATTGAGTTGTTGTTCCAATTATCTGCACCCGCCCACTTTTTAAGTATTGAAACAGAATACCTGACATATCAAAGTTAAACCCACCGCCACCAAATATATTTTCTATATTTTGAATAAACAAAATAATATTCCCTGAATGCTCCAGTTCAGCTAACAAGAGAGATAACCGAGACTCTAGGTCCCCCGTGTTTTGCACTCCTGAAAGTAGTCTGTCTGCCAATAACTCATATACTTTTGTGTGTGCCAGCACAAAGTGAGAGTCTCTATATGCTTCAAGTGCAAATTTGCGCACTAACGCCGATCTTCCAACACCTGGCTCCCCAAGTAAAATAACATTATTTGCTGTATTTTTAGATAATATAGATACCATTGCATGAAACTCTTTTTCCCGGCCAACAATTGGCGTTTCATGTTTATTGATTACACTTAAAGAAATGTCATACGAATATTCTTTAATTAATGTATCCCATCCATAAATAAAGAAGTCAAAAACCCCATAACCGGTGAAGTGCAATGTGCTTGATTTAGCTCGATCTAAACCATACCTCCCACGTGCCCACATAAGTATTTCATATAAATCGTTTTCTGTTATTTCTTGCTGAAACAAATATTTTGTTTTTTCTTCCGTGATAAGTAAATATGCGACCGCAACATCGGCGGATGTTATGTATTTTCCCCCAGATCGCCGAGCCACTTCTAAAGATTTTTCATATAAGATTTTTAGATCTACCTGCTCATAACTTTGCATGGTTCCGCCAATTCTTTCTATAAGAAATGCTACGTCTATTTCTTTGAATAAGTCATGAAGATTGGAGAAAAGATTCCTTCCTGACATAATTTTCTTTGTTTTAAAAAGAGTGGAGCCTTCAAAATTTGCTTTATTATCTATAACTAAAAATCGGGGGAAAGACTTGTTTAATTTAAAGTAAATAAATATCTCGTTAATAAGAAAGAGTGTATAAATTATGAGAAAAAGTCTAAACAATAAAAACTCTTCATAGTTAAGAATTATAAGACTAGCTAATCCCAACAAAATTAAAACACGCAAAACCCTCATGGGTACCAGAGAGTACAACTTATAAAAGTCGTAATAATTAAATAGTTTCATCCTAAAAATAAAATAATTGGCAAAAGCGGGAAAATTAAATATATGCTAATGACGATTAGTTCACACAGTAAAATTATGGAAAAAATAGTCAATGAACCTATGATAAGAAATGTTTTAACAACCATTCCAAATAGAATTGAAAACAAAATAAGGTTTTTTCTGTATTCGTTTTTAAGCGGCCTGAAGTATGTGGCAAAAAGACCGGGAAGTGAGAATAGCCTTAGAGAATAATCATTAAGTGATCCGAAAAATGAAAAGATAGACAAGAGACCATCTTTATACCAAAATAAAAGCACTACAAAGGGATAGAGCAGAATACCCATATAGATATAGTGTAGAGGGAGGTGACGCGTAAATCAAGCTTAGAAGATTAAAACCAGGTGCGTTTTTTGCTTTCTTTATCAAATTCTTCAATTAGTTCTTTTTGTCTTCCTGAAATTTTTGCAGGAATCACAACTTTAATTCGCACAAAATGATCCCCGCTTCCACCCCCTCTTACGCGCGGTACGCCTTTTCCTTTGATACGAATGAGCGAATCAGGCTGAGTACCAGCTGATACTTTAAGTTTTACCGTATCATGCACAGTCTCAACATCTACTGTACCCCCTAAAATTGCGAGAGACAATGAAATTTGCTTTTCAGTTAAAATGTCATTTCCCTCGCGGTGAAACTTACTATTGGATCTTACTGACACAACAACCTCATACTCAGGAAATTGTATCCTTGAGCCGTTATCCACTCCTGCCGGAATTTTTATGTTTTGTGGTTTTCCGTCAATTGAAACATTTTTTGTAACCCCTTTGACTGCTTCAAGAAAATCTATCGCAATACTGTATCTTGGTTTTCTTTTGGCAAATCCACCCCCAAAGAATTGCTCAAATATTTCAAATGGATCAGCACCACCCTGGCCAAAATCAAATCCGGACGCGTTTCCACCATTCGAATACGAGTAAGTAAATGGACCATATTGCCCACCCTGGCCGCCAAATGGGCCGCCAGCCCCTGCTCCTCCCTCAAACCCAGCATGACCAACTTGATCATATGTGGTACGCTTTTGAGGATCAGATAATACTTCATATGCCTGGTTTATTTCTTTAAACTTCTCTTCAGCCTCTTTTGTTTTATTTTTATCAGGATGATACTCCAGCGCTAATTTTCTGTAGGCTCGTTTTAATTCTTCTGGAGTTGAGGATTTTGAAACACCCAATGTCTCATAAAAATCTTTTTTTGCTGCCATACTGTATATTTTATCAAATTTAGCCTTAAAAATGGGGCGGAAAATTACTATTCCAAACCAGCAATTATACGCCGTATTTTGCGCAAATCAGCAAATACTGTGCTCTGCCCACCAGTCATACATGCGGCGTGTGAGGTAGAAGCTATGCCAGCAATTTCACGCCTTGCCAGGCGCAAATCAGCAAAATCAATCCCTCCTACACCGTCCGGATTACACACCACAACTCCAGTTGGAGAAACACTTGGACTGTTTGTCATCGTAGGACGTAGTGTGGTAGTGGGATCACTACAGCTAGAATATTTTGGAAAAATATAGTTTTCAATCCAATATTTTTCAACGGTATCAAATTGTGTTGCTCCACATCCCCCTGCGCTCATAACTGAACTTAATGAACCACCACTTACGAGTGTTGGATGTCCCGGGGTCGTACAGTCATTTGGGGTTGGCGCAAATCTTGACTCAGCAAAGCACCCAGGGTAAGTTTGGGTTACACCTGCCGCTGACCAAAACGACTCCCCAGCTGGATTATTGGAACAGTTACGTTTTACACTCTGAGTGTTGTTTTTTACTACGTATCTATCGTACAAAAATCCAACCCCATGACCCAAAAATTCATGCACTGCTATCTCATTTACAAGTTCGCGACCCTGCACATATGCACTTCTTGGAAAAGCCATAACATTCCCCCCTATCCCATTTATAACTCCCAGTGCGGCTCCCTGAGGTGGATTATTATATGAAATATCTGCAATAACTATAAATTTTGATGCCTGAGGAAACGCTTGCCGACCAATACGGGGAACATCTGGGTTACGAATACATCCAAGGCTCTGCATGCAACCAAGACTTTGTGCGTTATCCACTGTCTTGAAGTCAAACATATTTGGTTTCTTAGTATACGGATCTGCTGATAAGAATGTCTGCTTCAATCTCTCAACATCTTGATGAAATTTTTGAAAATCAGTATAACCGTCACTCATAAACACTACCTGTAAAGGTCCGCATACTGACTGAGCAATTTTTGAGCTTTGAGAGATTCCTGTTATACCCGGCAAATTTATAGATAATTCTTGTTTTCCGTCATTTTTAATTACCATTTCAGATGAATCTGCAATTAAAGGCGCGTATAACACAGTCTCCAACTCAGCTGGGGGCCTGGGAAGTACTGGCGGAACATCTTGTGAAAAACTGCTAAATCCTGGTGATTCCCGCGAGCCGGCATAAATGCTAAATATGTATTCTGTTGCAATAAATACCGGAGATGAATAAAGCACTGTGTTACTTTTTCCAATCACAGAAAGTGTATACGGTGAAAATAATGCAGTACGGCTGTCAGAATTAATTTTTTCAGATAGCAGCTGCAGTTTTTTAAGTTCTAATTTTTTTGTTTCTGTTTTATATGCAACTGTTATTTCCCATGTTCCACTTTTAACATCTGCTGTACCCTGCTCATTAGTACTATGTTTTGCACTTAAGAAAAGCGTAGAGACAACTATACCTAAAAACAAAAACACGCTAATTAAAATAAACGCTTTTCGATCTTTAAGGAATAAATATTTTTTACCTAATCTATGCATGTTTTATCAGTCACACGTAAAAGAGCATGCCTGAACCGACTGATTACTACTAAAACATCCAGGATCATAGTAGCAACCTTGCGGTACATTTTGAGATGAGGTAGGAGAAGGAGCACCATTTTGAGCCATATTTGTAGGCCTCGGGGAAGGGGAGGGAAGTGCCAAGGGAGATACAGGAATATTTATACGTGCTGATTTAATTGTGTTACTTAACGTAACAGTTCTGGTGGGAAGATTAACTGCGCTTACTCCTGGAATTACTAATGACACTAAATAATCATCCGGCCTGCCTAAGTCATTAAAAAAATAAAATCCACGCGGATTGGCAAGTATACTGGTTGAAGGGTCTGTGGGGGAGACTAGTACCTGCACTCCACCCAGAGTTTTTTCAGAACTGTCAAACAAACCATTATTATTCTGATCTATAAATATAGTGCCTGAGATAGAATAATTATCTATATTGTTACCTCCAATAATCTCGTCTGGCGCGGTTGGAAGAATTGAGGGGATAGATGTGGGTGTTAGCGCAGATATACTTTGAGGATTACTTGCACCACACCTCATAAGCGCATTGTACGCATTTAAAAGCCCACCAATGTAGCGGTCAGATTCTATCTTTCCAGCACTTTCAACTATACATTTTTTAAGTTCACTGGATGACAAATTTTTATTAAATGATAATAATAAAGCAGCCACACCGGAAACATGAGGAGCTGCCATAGACGTACCATTTCTTATGCTGTACCCATTTTGGACACTTGTTGAAAGAATGGGCGACCCAGGTGCCGATAAATCAATTTTGTCTCCAAAATTAGATCCCGTAGAGTCACTACTTACCCACCTTTCATTTGATTGGTTGGTGGCTCCAACCGCTACAACACCTTCACATGCACCAGGAACTTCGTTTTTCGCATCTTGGTTATTATTTCCGGCAGCAACTATCATAATTGCGCCCTTACTATTTGCCTCTTTTATAACGTCTTCATACACACGGTCCCCCCCAAAAAAGTTTTCGCGTGTACATGACCCAACCCCCGCAATACTAATATTAATAACTTTAACACCTTGGCTTAAAGCGTATGATATGCCTCTTACTACGTTTGATGTTATACAATCCCCATTATTATCGCACGCTTTAATTGCTAATATTTTGGCTCCCCATGAAACGCTGCTAATACCAATTCCGTTATTTGTAATTGCGCCTATAGTCCCTGCTACATGAGTTCCATGCCCATGATCATCCATTGGATCATCTGTGTTATTAATATAATTTTTTCCCTTTATTACCTTCCCCACCAAATCAGGATGATTATAATCAACGCCTGTGTCGATCACAGCTACTACAGTTTCAGCTCCAGCTCTTTTTATATTCCACGCTTTTTTCATATCTATAGAATTCATATCCCATTGCTGCCCGTCCACAAAATACGGGTCGTTTGGTTCTTCATCACTGATGGGTGGTGACTGCACACTGGGTACATTAGTTGTTTCCTTATCAGGCTTATCAGTTTTTAAAATATAGTCAGGTGTTATAGAGTCTATCTCAGGAACATCTGACAATTTCTTATATAAATCTTGAATGTTTGTTCCCTGCTTTAAGTACAGTAAATAATAGTTTTTCAAAAAATCATCCACTGAGGTAAATAGTTTTTGCTGAGACTCCACACCTAATGCTACTAGCGTATCTGCAAGTGACTTTTCCTGTTCCAGTCTTCCATCTTTTTTAAGTTCTTCAGGTGACTGTCCTTTTCTATACTTCACAATTATTTGGTCATTTGAATACTCGGAGCCTTTGGGAAACGGATTTCCCCCAGGATTTACCACTATGTCACGTGCAAACACTCTAAGAACAAAAAACAATGCGAGTATTACAAGGGGAATAAGGAGTAAAAAAGGGTAATATTTTTTAAGAAACGGTAAAATCTTTTCTTTCCACATACCTCCTTATTATAAGGAATACTTATGCGGGTTGCATCATGGTTCCGCCAACTCCAGGCTGAGGAGCAGTACCATTTGGTGCTGATGGTATAGGTGTTACTGTGTGTTCCTGCGCAATCTGTGACAAAATTCCTGCATTTGGATCATCTACTGGCTGCTGAGGCATAGCATTCATGGGCTGAGTCTGTTGCGGTTGGGCAATACCTGATGGATTAGCTGACACACCTGAAGCTTGAGGTGCTTGATTCACGTATTGAGGCTGAACAACTGGATTTTGTGCTGTCTCAGATATAGATGGTTGAGGCCCTGCAACCGCAGGTACACCTTTTGTAAAGGTAAACTCAGACTTTGCATCATCATAATCGATTTTAATAATATCCCCCGGCACAAATGTTTTGTTGATTAATAGAACTGCAATGGGATTTTCAATTGCGGTCTGGACAAGGCGTCTTAAAGGTCGCGCACCATAAACTGGATCGTATCCTTCTTTTGCCAATATTCCAATTGCTTTCTCTGTTATTTCCAAATGGATTTTTTGCTCTTCCAGTAATTTTTGTGTTTTTCCTATTCCCAATTTTGCAATTTGGGCCATATCGCGCATTCGTAAGGGTTTAAACATAACTATGTCATCAAAACGATTTAACAGCTCCGGTTTAAAGAATTTTCTCAACTCTTCCATAAGGGTTGCTGACAGTTCAGAATACTTTTTAGCTTCTTCTTCCGGGGATACTACTTGCGTTCCGTTGGATGCTTGTGTTAATAATGTCTGCTGAATAACTGAGCTTCCAATGTTTGAAGTCGCAATTATGATAGTGTTCTTAAATGAAATTGTGTTTCCTTTATTGTCAGTTAAGCGACCATCTTCCAAAAGCTGCAAAAGAATATTAAACACATCAGGATGAGCTTTTTCAATTTCATCCAGCAACACAATAGAATAGGGTTTTGCACGTACCGCCTCCGTTAACTGTCCACCCTCCTCATATCCTACATACCCAGGAGGTGCACCTATAAGCTTTGCTACCTCATGCTTTTCCATATATTCAGACATATCAAGTCTGACCAGTAAGTCATCGCGGCCAAATAAAATTTCAGCAAGCGTTTTAGCTAACTCTGTTTTACCTACACCCGTAGGGCCTAGGAAAATAAATGACGCAATGGGTCTGTTGGCGGCCGAGAGTCCAATTCTTCCGCGTCTTACAGCCTCAGATACTGATCCTACAGCTTCTTCTTGATCTATAAAGCGCTTGTGAATTGTGTCTTCCAAATGAATTAGTTTTTGACTTTCATCTTCAGTAAGTCTGGTTATAGGAATTCCGGTCCAAGCTGCAACCACTTTTTCAATGTCAGCTTTCACCACATTATTATCTGCACGCTTGCCCTCAGTGTGCTGAAGTTTTACCTCAGCGGCAGCCTCATCCAATAGGTCAACTCCCTTATCCGGAAGATAGCGCTCACCAATATATTTTTTTGACAAATGAACTGCTGCCTCAATTGCTTCTGGGGTTATAACTACAGAGTGAAATTTTTCATATTTAGGACGCAGTACGTCCAACATTTGCTGCGCTACTTCTTCTTCAGGTTCATCTACTAACACTGACTGGAAACGTCTTTCAAATGCCTTATCTTTTTCAAAATGCTTTCTGTATTCGGCCGTAGTGGTAGTTCCGATAAGTTGCAGCTGTCCACGGGCCAAATATGGCTTTATGATATTGGACGCGTCAAGTGCTCCGCCCGTGTCTCCAGCGCCAATGAGCGTGTGTATCTCGTCTATAAACAAAATAATTTTCCCATTTGAAGCCTGGGTTTCATGAATTACATCCTGAAGTCGCTCCTCAAACTCACCTCTGTGAGACGCACCTGCCACAAGGGATGACAATTCAAGCTGAATAATTCTTTTGTCTAGTAGATCATGAGGAACTGATCCTTCTACTATTTTTTGTGCAAGTGCCTCAACAATAGCCGTTTTTCCAACTCCAGCTTCACCTATAATAATAGGGTTATTTTTTGTGCGTCTTAATAAAATGTGAATTAAACGCTCTGTTTCTTTGTCTCGGCCTACAACTGGGTCAAGCTTTCCATCTTTTGCCTCCTGAGTCAGATCAATTCCATATTTTTCCAACACTGATTTTCTAGATGATTGGGCAAAAGAAGTTGTTTTGGAAAGTTTATCATCCAGTTTTCCTTTTTCAATTCCAAATGCTTTTAAAAATGAGGTTGTTGCGGGATCCGCAAAGAATCCAACCAATATATCTTCCGGGGAGACAAAGGAAGCGCCTCTTTTTTTTGCACTTTTGTAACCCTCATCAAATATCTGAATTACGGCAGTACTCATGGTGGGCTGTCCGGTAAATCCGCCAGGTTTTTCTTTGCTTTGAATTTGCTGTGTCAGCTTTGCCACATCCACTTGGAAACTTTCTAGAAGTTGAAAAATCTCACCGTCATAAAACATTCCTAAAAGCAGCTGTTCAGAGCCAATTTGAGAGGCTTGAACGCGTTTAGTTTCTTGCTCAGCATGGTGCAAAACCTGCAAAGATCGAGGATCAAGTTTGGAAAGAGCTGACATACTTTGCCTTTTTTGGGGATCTATTCCTCCGGCATTCATGTCCTGATCTGAGCTGGATATACCCGACTGCTGCCCCATACTCATAGTCTCTTGTGATTCAGTAGACACTACAGGCGCATCTTGAGGTAAACCATTTAACACATCGTCTTTTTTTGGAGTAAATAAATTTCCGAACATATATTTATTGTATGCAACTTTTAAAACCTAATCAAGACGAAAGATAGTATGTCTATTTTTTAATTGATTCTTCAGTCTTATTTTGAATAGCAGTAGGAGTTTTATACATTTCATCACTCATTTCTCTTGGGGCGCCTGGCGTATCAGTTGGAATTGCAGCTGCTTGTTGTGCTTCCATATACTTACTTGCTTGTGTTGTGTGAGTGTTACGGTCAAGAAGCGTGTCATCCTCATCTTTTTTATTAGTTCCGGAAGACATTACTTGTTTTCCTGCTTCAAGTTTTGCTTTAAGATAGGCAACAACCTCTGTTTTTGAAAATCCTCCAACCATCAAAAACGGAAGGATATTTGAGACCATATTCATACCCTCATTAACTCTAATTGGATCCACTGAATTCAAAAGTGACACCGCTTGATTAATATTGTTCATATCATTGGTAATCCATTCATCCCGGGTTGATTTTTTACCATTTAAGTCAGTTGGAGGACTGGATGTTTCATATGTTTCAAGCCACATTTTCTTGACCTCTTCATAATCCTCAATACTTACCTGCTGAACTTTGTTTACTGCGGGTAAATGAACAGCGGAAGGAGTTGTCATCGCAGTCTTTGGCACTCCGTCGCTTGTAACTTGGCCTCCTACTACATTTGTTGATGCATTTTTAACTCCCGTTGACATACTTGTTGAAACCTGGCTGTTATTAACAGTAGAACTCTGTGAATTATTAAGAGTTGAGCTTTGAGAATTATTTATTGTGGATGAATTGTTTTGAATTGACTGAGTATGCAAACCACCCACTCTTGAACTTGAAGTGTTATTATTTGTGTTGTTTGTAACATTTGCTGCATTCAAAATAGATGTAGCCAGCACATTACCCTTCTGGCGTTCTTTCACCAATTCTGTTCTAACCTGCTGATACCTGCTTCTTTCAACAGATGAGGAAACTGAGCTAGGGTTTGAAATTCTTTGCAGAGAAGTTGTCATGCGCGTTACTTCAGAAATTTTGGATGTGTCACGTGTTTCGATGGTTTTTTCGAAACGCGCAATATCCGTTAGTCTTGGAATTGTTATGTTTGCCTGCTGTAAGATACGCATATTTTCAGGAATTCTTGCAATCGTTGGAACTGATCTTGAAATATTTTCAGATCTCGGCAACTCACGTGCTAAGCCTGTACTGGTATAGGTACTAGCCGGCATAGTAATAGTTTTTGAGGCTCCAAAAGGCATTTTCATAGCCAAACCAGCTCCTGCCGGAGGTGGTGGGCCAGACGGCGGAGGAGGCGTTACGGGAGAAACTTTATTCCACATCTGCTTAAATGCTCTGTTGTTTTGGATGGACAATCCTGAGGCAAAGTCAAGAAAAATCTTAAGCAGAATAAACGGCAAAATCATAACAACCCATAACATGATGAGAGCTACAACATACAAGGCAAATGTGTCTTGGGTATTTACTGAATTATTAAAACCTAATGCTTGACCAGGTCCACCAATCAAAATATTAACGGCTGTTGGATAAATAACTTTTCCTGGATCCCCTACGCCTACCATAGTAAACCCGAGCGGAATACCAGGATTCGTCTCACTTCCGCTACTCCATAAAACAACTAAACCGTTTAAGAAAATTGCAAAAAGTGGACCATACAACAGCCATCTGAAAAATTCACCAATCCAAATTTTGGCTGTATTTCTAATAATCTTAAAGAACAATAAAAGAGGAAAGACTGGGGACAAGACTATAAAAAACCACAAGATAATTTTTCTCACAATCAAAATTCCTGTCATAACGTAATAAGTAACAGCGGTAAGTCGTACTAAAAGAAGTGTCATAAATGCGGACTCATCATTTTCCGGACCCGGGAGCCTGAGTCCTGTAAAGTTTTTGTAATCAAACCCTATAAATATGAGGTCGCGAGTTGAGATAATATGCCTAGCAGCCCCCTCTCCGGTACGCAGGAAAAACCCCTGAATAATATCTGCAATTTGATACAAAAACTGAACAAGTGAAAATGAAAATGTTATTAAAAGAATTATGAGTATAAAGCGGGGAATGAAGCGCGTGATAGTCAAACTTCTTCCACGAGTTGCAATCATAATAAAGGCTGCGGCCAACACTACGATTACCAAAATTGCGTAAATAATATTTCTGATAGTGGCCCAAAATACAGCTAGCGGATTGTTTCTATTGTCACAGGTATTATCTACTGGATTTCTTGTCACACATGCCCAGTCATAATTTCTGAGTGTTAGGTCTAAAAAATCACCTGCTCTACTTGCAGTTTTCCCAACGAATGTAACATTGGAATCAGGCACAAATCTATCTGTTGCATCAGTACCCAATTTCTGGCCAGCTGCGATTGTGGGTGCCAATGTAGGCGCACCATTTGATGCAAAGGTAGGAGAACTTACTAAAAAAATAAGGAATAAAAAAGCACAAAGACTTATAAATACGGGCAGAAATTTTTTCATATACTATGAAAATCCGGGAATTCTCAGCAACGGTCCTGCAATAAATTCTATAAAGACAAATCCAAAAATAGCCAATAATAAACCTGCAATAGAATAATAAATATATTCCTTACCTTTTTGCAGTCTATCAGGGCGTCCTGCAGATGTCATAACCGTATACCCGCCGTAGATGAGAAACAATATAGCTATACCTCCAATAAGACCCAGTCCTATTCCGTAAAATTTTGCGATAAACGGAACAGGCTCATTTGGTAAACAACCGAAATCTGTCTGCACTTCATTAATTTTGCAAGGCACACCTGCAGCCATATACACTTATAGTAGCATAAAAAACTTACACTACACAATCTTTTTTAAGCTATACTAGCTTCATGATGACAATTACGATTTGCTCCTCTATGTCATTTTATAAAGAGGTGCTAAAAATAGGAGATAAGCTTGAGAAAAAAGGGTATAAAGTGCTTTACCCCGCCTCAGCCTTGATCATGAAGGAGAAAAATGACTATGACCCAAAACATTTCAGGCAAAATCTAAAACCCAAAGACAAAGGAAAATTTATCAAGCTTCACTTTGATAAAATAGCCCAGTCAGATTTAATCTTAATTGTAAATAATACAAAAAATGGAATGAGAGGATACATAGGTGGAAACGCACTCATGGAAATGGGAATAGCGTTTAATGCCGGGATTAAGATGTATATACTGAACAAATATCCTAAATCCGATCCATTCCATGATGAAATCTCAGCCATGGAGCCAATTATTTTAAATGGAAAAATGGAATTACTAAAATAATTTTCCTAAGTATTATTTTTTCCTATCAATAACCGTAAATGTTTCAGCAGCTGCTTGTGTTGCAACAAATAAAACTCTTCCTTTTGGAAGAAATATATGACCTTCCCCTTTATTTGAAATGCACACGCTTCTCTCTTTTCCGCCCTTTAAGAAACGCCCAAGGTTATTATTAGCTTCTAATCCTAAATCAACAAATTTATGCCCATTATTGTCACTGCTAAACCCCATTGAAATTTTTCCTCCTACTATGTCATACTCGCCAGGCTCGTCAGGAATTTTACCCATAAGAGTACGTTCGGAAGATATCCTGTACTCCTCAGACCTTACTCCATTGTTTTTCAATCGAATAGTTGTATAGCTTCCTAATTCAATTTTTGTAGTCATATTTTAAACACAAAAAAACCTCCCCTTTGTGGGAGGCCTATTTCAGTTATTAGTTAGTAGTTATTAGCTACATCTGTCTCCCACGCACATGACATCCCATTCCCATAGGGATGTCTCGCGTAGGCATTGGTAATGATGCAAATTTCATATTAATAATTATACTATAAAATTAACTATTCTCAAGTTTTGTAACTCGAGCATCAAGCTCTTCTAATTTTTGCGTAGTAATTTCTCTATCCAATCTTTTATCTTCTAGCTCAGACAATAATGGATCGATACGAGTAAAAATGACACTGTTATTTTCAGTAAAAAGGATCCTCATTTTTTCTTCAAAATCATCAAACCTAGTACTAAGAGTAAAGTCTAAATATTCTTTGGTAACTAAATCCAATCCATCTGCTTTTTTCTTCATAATAATATATTACCACAGGAGAAAATAAATTCAATAAATAAAAGAGGTCTAAGATGAATTATTTCTTTTTTCGAGATAAAAATGCTCCACCAATTGACAAAAAAACGAATCCAAAAGCACTATTTTTTATAAAATCCCTCCAACTATCCCCACCTGAAACAACACCAATCAAACGAACTGCGATTATAATCAGACCACAGAGAAATATTATAACGATACCAAGCAGTTACTTCATTTAATTTACTACTTCTCCCTCAACTGCTTCTTCTTTTGCTTTTTTATCTTTTTCCTCTTTCGCTTCTTCACCTGTATCGGCACTCGCTGTTTCACCTGCTGATGACTCTGCACCTGGTTGCTCACCTGCAGGCTGTCCTCCTGGCTGTTGTTGCTGCATAGACTCTCCTATTTTTGATAAATGGTCTGAAAGTTCTGTTGTTTTAGCCTCAATATCTGCTTTATCTTCTCCTTTTATAGCCTCTTTAAGAGCAACTATTTTTGCCTCAACATCAGTCTTAATCTCAGCTGGAACTTTATCTCCTAGATCTTTCAATGACTTTTCAGCGGTAAAAATAAGTGAATCAGCCCTATTTCTAACATCTATCATTTCCTTTTTCTTTTCATCTTCTTCGGCATTTGCCTCAGCCTCTTTTGTCATCCTTTCTACTTCATCTTTAGACAGACCTGTACCTCCTGTAATCTTAATACTCTGAGTTTTACCACTCGCATTGTCTTTTGCAGTTACTGACAGTATTCCTGACGCATCTATGTCAAAAGTAACTTCAACTTGTGGTACTCCGCGAGGAGCCGGAGGAATCCCGTCAAGTACAAAGCGGCCAAGTGATTTGTTATCTGCTGCCATAGGACGCTCGCCCTGGGTTACATGTATTTCTACTTGAGTTTGGTTATCAGCTGCAGTTGAGAAAACTTGTGATTTTTTGGTAGGAATTGTGGAATTTCTATTAATAAGTGGGGTAGCTACTCCGCCTAGTGTTTCAATTCCAAGTGTTAATGGGGTCACATCCAAAAGTAATACGTCTTTAACGTCTCCACCTAGTACTCCTGCTTGGACTGCCGCACCAATAGCTACAACCTCGTCAGGATTAACTGACTTATTAGGTTCTTTTCCAAAGAATTTTCCAACTTCTTCAACAATCTTTGGCATTCTAGTCATACCACCCACCAAAATAACTTCATTTATGTCAGCTGCCTTAAGGCCTGCATCTTTTAGCGCGTCTGCTGCAGGTTTAAATGATTTGGTGATAAGATCTCCAACAATATCTTCCAGCTTTGCGCGTGTTAACTTCATAGTTAAGTGAAGTGGACCGTTGGGACCTTGAGTTATAAATGGCTGGTTAATTTCTGCCTCTGTTGAACTGGATAATTCAATCTTTGCTTTTTCAGCAGATTCTTTCAGTCTTTGTAGTGCTTGAGGATCAGATCGTAAGTCAATTCCGTTTTCCTTTTTAAATTCGTCAGCTAAATATCCTATTATTTTTTGGTCAAAGTCATCTCCACCCAGATGAGTATCTCCGTTGGTTGCTTTTACTTCATACACGCCGTCTCCCAGTTCAAGAATGGAAACATCAAATGTTCCGCCTCCCATGTCATATACTGCAATAGTATGCGCATGCTTTTTGTCCAACCCGTAAGCTAGCGCTGCTGCTGTAGGTTCATTTACAATACGTAACACTTCAAGTCCGGCAATTTCTCCAGCCTGTTTTGTTGCTTGGCGCTCTGCGTCATCAAAGTATGCAGGAACTGTAATAACTGCCTGAGTTACTTTGTCACCCAAGTATGATTCAGCATCTGCTTTTAATTTTTGCAAAATCATAGCAGACACTTCTTGAGGCGTGTAAGTTTTTCCGTCCACTTCTACAACTGCTGTTCCTTCTTTTCCTTCTTTAACTGTGTATGGTAAAAGTTTTAAATCATCTTGGACAGACTTATCCTTAAAACGTCTACCCATAAGTCTTTTGATGGAGAAGAGAATGCGCTTTGGCTTTAAGACCATTTGGCGCTTTGCAACGTCACCTACCACACGGTCAACTGGATCAACAACAGATGGTGTAACATTTCGGCCTTCGGCAGAGAATATAACCTTTGGCGCTCCACCCTCCATAACGGCTACACATGAATTTGTTGTTCCTAAATCAATTCCTATAATTTTGCTCATATTTTTAAAAATATATTACGTATTAAGTAGTATGTATTAAGTATAGAAAAAATTCAAGATATACTTTCTACATAATACCTGCTACTTACTACTCTTTTTTCCCGCCTACTTTTACTCTTGCAGGTCTTATTGTTTTACCAAATAGAGTGAATCCCGGCTGCAGCTCTTCAGCTACTTTGTCTGTATCTCCTTCTACTACTTCTATTGCTTCCATTGTCACCGGATTGTAATTTTTCCCTGACGTTTCAACCCGTTCAATTCCCGCCTGCTTTAAAACTTCCAAAACGTGTTTCACTGTTACTTTAAAGTTTTGATCATCCGTATACTTTTCGGCCAACAACAACGTGTCAAATGCCGGCAACAACTGTTCTATCAAATTTTTATTTGCATACTTTACAAATTCTATCCGTTCTTCTCTGTTTCGGTTTTCTAAATTTCTATAATCTGCAACTGCTCGTTTTAACTGGTCTTCCAAGCTTTTCACCTTTTCCTCAAGTGCATTATCCTGCACTACATTTTCTTCGTCTTCTACAATTACCTCTTCTTCTGCATTTTTGTCATCCAATTCTAAATCTTGCGTGTCTATCTCTTCATCCTTTTTTTGTTTTATTACTTTTGTGTCCATATTCTACATTCTGTATTCCAAATTTTCCCTCTTCCCATTACCACTCAGCAACATCGTCAATTAGTCCTCCAAAAAATTTGACTGTTGGAACAAGCGAATCATATTTAACACGAGCCGGTCCTACAACTCCGATTGATCCAGCACAATGACTTTTTGTGTCAAATCGTGAAAAGATAAAACTGTACGGTCTAAATAATTCCAGCTCCAGTTCATCTCCTAAGAAAATTCCAAAATCGTTTTCAATTTTTTTTGCAATCATCTCAAAATGTGAACTGTTATCTAAAATGGCTAACAAATTTTTAGCAATGTCTATATCATAAAACTCAGGCATTTCTAAAATGTGAGCGTATCCTGCATAGTATATGTCTCCATCATCTGTGGTTGTAACCGCTAAAGAATGTGTTTTTGCGGCTAAATCCCGTGTTATTTCGCGCAAAAATTTATCTTCAGTTTTACGTAAGTCCCACACATGCTCACGCGCCTGAACTTCGTCAGCAACTGATACTTCTTTTTCTTTCATCAATTCATTGATGTAAAGTTTTAAAGCTTTGGTTGTGGGAATTCTTCCAGCAGATGTATGCGGCTTGGACAAATATCCAAGCTTTACCATGTTTGCCATTTCGTTTCTAATGGTTGCCGGAGAAACACCTATGTCATGTTTTTTTTCAAGTGTTTCTGACCCAACTGGCTCTGCGTTGTCAATGTACTCTTTTACGATCAGTTTTAAAATGTCTACCTGTCGTGGCGTTAAGTCATACATAGAATATAGAATGTAGAAAGCAGAATGTAGAAATTTTTAATAAAAATCAATATTCTATGTTCAACATTCTATCTTCCAGCAACTTAGCAATAATATAACATGACTGCTAATTCTTGTCAAGAGGTTATTCAATAAGATTTGTTGAACAATGTAATAAACCTTGTATTAATACCCTATTTTTGATAAAGTTGGATTCAAGAAACGCATACTTTAGAGAAATAATGGTAACAACTAATAAAATTGCAGGAAAATTTATTAACTCCCACATACTCTCCCTTGACCAGTTTTCGTCAGCTGATATTAAGAAAGTTTTAGAAACTGCAAAAAAATTAAAACCTTTGCGAGAATTTGGCAAACCTTCTGATATTCTTTCAGGAAAAATAATATCCCTTTTATTTTACGAACCATCCACTAGAACTTTTTCATCTTTTGCATCAGCAGCTCAACAATTAGGTGCGGGAATTTTACCCATCCACGGAATTTCAAATACATCAGTTGCAAAGGGAGAAAGTCTTGAAGACACGATTCATGTTTTAGAAAGCTATTCCGATCTTATTGTGATAAGACACCCAGAAGCAGGAAGTGCAAAAATTGCAGCAGACGCCGCCACAATTCCAATAATTAACGCTGGAGACGGCACAAATGAACACCCCACTCAAACGTTATTAGATTTATATACAATTTATGAGCGCTCTAAAAAATTGGATAACTTAACCGGAGTATTAGCTGGCGACATGCTAAATGGAAGAACAGTTAAATCCCTAATCCGCGGGCTTTCTCTTTTTAGCAATAACACATTGTATTTATTATCTCCTGAAAAACTAAAAATAAAAAAAGTAGAACTGGAAGCATTTTCAAAATCAATTAAGCTTATTGAGATTACTAGCACGAAAGACATTCCAAAAAGTGCTGACTTCTGGTATTGGACACGGGTTCAAAAAGAACGATTCACAGATGAGAAAGAGTACGAAAAACTCAAACATTCTCTTGTCCTAACACCTGAATTAATCAAGACATACGCTTCAAAAGATACATATTTTATGCATCCGTTGCCGAGAGTTGGAGAAATAGATACCCGCGTTGATAAAAATCCTAATGCATTATATCTTTCAACACAAATGAAAAATGGTGTATATGTTAGAATGGCGCTACTTGCCCTTTTATTAGGAAAAACAACATGACAAAAGGAAAATTATTCTTTGAAGACGGAACAGTAATGGAGGGAATTTCTTTTGGGAAAGATATTTCTACATCCGGCGAAATTGTATTTGCAACCGGTATGGTAGGGTATCCTGAGAGTATGACAGACCCTTCTTATGCAGGACAGATTTTAGTTTTCACCTACCCTCTCATAGGTAATTATGGAATCTTTGATAAAAAGTTTTTTGAAAGCAGCAAAATTCACGTAAAAGGAATTATTGTGTGCAACTATGTGGACAAATACTCTCATCCGCACGGAAATATGAGCTTGTCTTCCTGGCTCAAAGAAGAAGGGATTCCGGCATTAGAAATATCTGACACTAGGTTTATCGCCCAAAAATTACGTGAACATGGTACTATGTTAGGCAAAATTATTATTGGAAAGGACGTCAAGCAATACGATCCAAATTTAGAAAATTTAGTAGCGCAAGTATCAAACACAACCCCACAAACAAAAGGAAAAGGGAAAAAGAAAATTGTTTTAATTGATTGTGGGGCAAAGCGCAATATTGAAAGAAGTTTATTAAAGCGAGATACAACTGTTACAACAGTCCCATGGGATTATGATTTTTTAGCAAACGGAATAAAACCGGATGGTGTTATGATTTCAAATGGTCCTGGGGATCCTAAAATGGCCGCCAAAACTATTGAGATAATAAAAAAAGTCCTAGATTTAAAAATACCTACTTTTGGGATTTGCTTGGGAAACCAATTACTTGCATTAGCTGCCGGGGGAGACACGTATAAATTAAAGTTTGGACATAGAAGCCAAAATCAACCTTGTATTCAGGTTGGAACAAAACGATGTTTTATAACTACTCAAAATCATGGATTTGCAGTAGGAAAAATTCCGCCTGGATTTACAGAATGGTTTATTAATGCAAATGACAACACAAATGAAGGGATAAGACATAAAACGCTTCCTTTTATGTCAGTACAGTTTCATCCTGAAAGTTATCCGGGACCGCATGACACAGAGTGGTTATTTGATACATTCTTGGATATGATTCAAGCACACAAAAAATGAAAAAAATAAAAAAAGTATTACTGTTAGGATCCGGTGCGTTAAAAATTGGACAAGCTGGAGAATTTGATTATTCCGGATCCCAAGCAATAAAAGCATTTAAAGAAGAGGGAATTGAGGTAATTTTACTCAATCCAAATATAGCAACTATTCAAACTTCTGAATTTATGGCACACAAGGTATATTTCTTGCCTGTCAACGAATACTTTATAGAAGAAATTATCAAAAAAGAAAAACCGGATGCTATAAGCCTCTCATTTGGAGGACAAACAGCACTTAATGCTGGGATGAATTTATATAAAAATAAGATTTTTCAAAAGTACGGCGTAACAGTACTTGGAACTTCTGTGGAAAGCGTTATTATAGCGGAAGACAGGCAAATGTTTGCAAATCACCTTAAAAAAATTCACGTAAAAACCCCAACTTCACACGCTGCAAGAAATATGGCAGCTGCCAAAAGAGTCATGAAAAAATTAGGACTTCCGGTTATGGTACGAGCTGGATTTGCGCTGGGCGGGCAAAAGTCAGGCGTGTGTTATACCGAAAAAGAATTTGAGGAACGTGTTGAGGCAGCACTTTCTTTCTCACCGCAAGTGTTAGTAGAACAATATCTTCATCACTGGAAAGAAATTGAATATGAGGTTGTTCGGGACTCGTTTGATAATTGTATAACTGTATGCAATATGGAGAATATGGATCCGTTAGGAATTCACACCGGAGAGTCTATTGTAGTTGCACCGTCCCAAACTCTCACTAATTACGAATATCAATATTTACGTGACATTTCTATAAAAATTGTCAGAAGTCTTAATATCATTGGGGAATGTAATGTGCAATTTGCGCTCAATCCCCGCCCGCAACACCAGCAAGCTGAATTGACCGGCGGGCAGGTAAAACCTAAAAAGACAGAAGGTGACAATCCACCGCTAGAATATGAAGTAATTGAAATGAACCCAAGACTTTCAAGGTCGTCAGCTCTTGCCTCTAAAGCGACTGGATATCCATTGGCATATGTTGCAGCCAAGTTAGCACTTGGCAAAGCGCTTACGGAAATTAAAAATCAGGTTACACTTGTAACCCAATCAGCATTTGAACCCGCGCTTGATTATTTAGTTGTTAAAATTCCCAGATGGGATTTGGAAAAATTTAAAGGAGTGGAGGAAAAATTAGGATCATCTATGAAGTCTGTGGGGGAAGTAATGAGTATTGGAAGGAGTTTTGAGGAAGCACTTCAAAAAGCAATCCGCATGCTAGGAACGCAAAATAATGGAGTGTCTGATAATTCAATTCCCAAACAAAAAGGCTTAAATGTAAAACAAAATATAGCGCATTTCTTAAAAGTTCCCACCCCAAAACGTGTTTTTGCTATTGCTGAAGCGCTTAAAACAGGAAGTTCCATTTCTGAAATTAATAAAGTTACCGGAATTGATCCATGGTTTTTATATGCTATAGAAAATATAGTGCTCGCTGAAAAAAAACTTCAAATAAATAAAAAACTGGACCGCGAGTCTTTACTTTCGTATAAAAAATTAGGGATAGCTGACGCGCGAATTGGAACATTAGTTAATATGTCAGAGTCACAAGTTAGAGAATTAAGAATTAAGAATGAAGTTACTCCTTCAATTTTACAAATAGATACACTGGCAGGAGAGTTTCCTGCAAAAACAAACTATTTATACACTACCTATCACGCACATCATAATGATGTGCGGCCACTTTTACAGGACGGTGTAATTGTGTTAGGATCCGGACCATATAGAATTGGCTCCTCTGTTGAGTTTGACTGGACATGTGTTAACACAGCACATGCGCTTAAGAAGCATAAAAAGAAATCAATTATTATTAACTGTAATCCTGAAACAGTATCAACTGATTACGATATGTCAGAACGGCTTTACTTTGAAGAGTTAACACTCGAACGCGTTTTGGATATTTATGATTTTGAAAAATCATTTGGAGTTGTTGTATCAGTTGGAGGACAAACACCTAATAATTTATCTAAAAAACTTGATCTATATAAAGTTCCTATATTAGGAACATCACCTAAAAATATTGATCGGGCTGAAGACAGAAATACATTTTCAAAACTACTTGACACATTATCTATTTCCCAGCCTGAATGGAGAGAATTTAAACATCTCCAAGATGCTATTTCGTTCTCTAAAAAAGTTGGGTACCCTGTCTTAATACGACCATCATATGTTTTGTCAGGGGATGCTATGAGTGTGTGCTATAACCAGTATGATTTGGAAATATTTGTTAAAAAGGCAACCATTCTCAGCAATGAATATCCTATTACCGTTAGTAAATTTGTGGAGCATGCACGCGAAATAGAATTGGATGGAGTAGCCCAAGAAGGAACACTTTTGTCATATGCTATTTCCCAGCACATAGAAAATGCAGGAGTACATTCAGGGGACGCATCCATTTCTTATCCGCCTCACCAACTGTATATTCACTATGAAAAAGAAATTATTTCAATTGCCGAAAAAATTGTAAAAGAACTGCAAATTACGGGTCCTATCAATATTCAGTTCTTAGCCCGTGAAGGACAGGTGCATGTTATTGAGGCAAATTTGCGCGCATCCAGAACATTTCCTTTCATCTCTAAAGCGACTGGAGTTAACCTTGCGCATATCATAGTGGACTCATTTTTCAAAAAAGGGGTTGTCAAAAAAATAGAATATCCTAATTCGTATTTAGTAAAAGTTCCGCAATTTTCATTCTCCCGACTTGAAGGTGCAGACCCACTACTGCGAGTAGAGATGGCGTCTACCGGAGAAGCAGCTGCGTTTGGGAAAACACTGGCAGAAGCATTTCTAAAAGCTGAACTGTCAGTTGAGGGTGTTATTCCAAAAAAAGGAATATTTATTTCACTGGGTACTGATGACAATAAAATTAGATTTTTGGATTCCGCACTACTATTAAACACACTAAATGTTCCAATTTATGCAACTGAAAAAACTGCAAGATTTTTAAAATTTCATGGTATTGCGGCCAAACGGCTTTACAAGATACATGAAAAGAAAAACCCTAATGTTCTTGATTACTTTGCCCGTGGAAAAGTAGATCTTGCAATAAACATTGTTGACTCAAAGTTACGACGTGATATTGATGACGGATACATTATGAGAAGAGCGGCCATTGATCACAATATCAGACTTATCACAAATAGAAAAAACGCGGATTTGTATGTTAAGGCTCTTACGGAGTATAAATTAACTGACTTAGAAATCAAATCTTGGAACGAATATGTCTAACATTACTACACTACCGGGACTCATAGATATGCATGTCCACCTACGAACTCCTGGACAAACACAAAAAGAAGATTTTTTATCAGGAACTTCAGCAGCATTGGCGGGCGGATTTGTGACAGTTATAGATATGCCGAATAATACTGTTCCTATAAAAACTAGTGAACTACTCAACGAAAAAATAGAACTTGCGAAATTACAAATTGTCTCAACTATTGGATTTTATTTTGGATCTCAGGGAGAAAATTTAGACGAATTTGAAAAAGTAAAATCAAAAGTATTTGGGATAAAACTTTACCTGAATGAAACTACTGGAAACTTTTTAATTAATGCAGATGTGCTTTCAAAGATATTTGATGCATGGAATGGGGGGCCAATTCTAGTTCACGCAGAAGATGATGCAGTAGCAGAAGTTATAAAAAATGTTAAACGCACCAAGAAACCTACTCACTTTTGCCATATAAGTTTGCGCTCAGACTTAGAACAAATAATGAGCGCTAAAGAAGAAGGGCTTCCCATAACATGCGGTGTTACCCCTCACCATTTATTTTTAACCCAGGAAGATGCTCAAAAATTAGGACCATACGGGAAAATGAAACCATACTTAAAATCAAAAAACGATGTGTCATATTTATGGGAAAATTTAGAACATATAGATGTGGTTGAGTCAGATCACGCACCGCATACAAAAGTGGAAAAAGAATTACATCCAACTCCCTTTGGTGTTCCTGGATTAGAAACTACACTTCCACTACTTTTAACCGCTGTGAATCAAGAAAAGTTAACAATAGAAGATATTAAACGCTTATGCTACACAAATCCTAAAAGTATTTTAAAAATCCCAGATATAGAATCCAATGTAGAAATAGATATGGATGAAAAATACAAAATAGAAAATGACAAATTATTTACAAAATGTAAGTGGTCACCATTTAACGGATGTGAAATGCAGGGGAAAATTAAAAAAGTCACATTAGAAAATACTATAGTTTTTGAAAATGAAAAAATAACTGCAAAACCCGGCTCTGGACGAGTACTTATGCCAGCGGTATAATAAATACAATGGAAGTATTAGAAATTCTAAAAAAAGTAGGAGCAGTATTAACAGATGATCATTTTGTAGGAACTTCCGGCCTTCATATGCCTATCTACATAAATAAAGATGCACTTTACCCGCACACTGAAGAAACATCTCAAGTAGGAATGTTGTTTGCTAAGAAAGCACAAAACTTGGACGTAGATGTAGTAGTGGGCCCGGCACTAGGTGGAATTATTTTATCAACCTGGACGGCATATCACCTGTCATCATTAAAAAATAAAGAAATTTTAGGAATTTACACAGAGAAAGATGAATCAAAAAATCAAGTGTTTACCAGAAATTATGATAAGTATGTAGCAAATAAAAATGTACTAGTTATAGAAGATTTAACAACTACAGGTGGCTCAGTTAAAAAAGTTGTAGATACCATAAAGGCTTCTGGCGGCCGAGTTGTGGCAGTTATTGTAATGGTAAACAGGAGTCCTAAAACAGTTAATGGAGATACGGTAGGCGCACCGTTTATGAGCTTAGGTGAGCTGCCGGTTGAAACATGGCCAGCTGAAAAGTGTCCGTTATGTAAAGAGGGAAAACCGGTAAATACAACAGTAGGTCACGGAAAAAAATTCCTCGAATTTAAAAACAAAACTTAACTGTTTTTCACTTTTTCTTTAATTTCAATTGCAAGTTCTGGATTCCACATAGCACCAGTCGCTGAAAACACAGCATCTGCTCCAGCATTTTTATATTCTAAATAATCTTGTGGTTTTGTAACTCCCCCCACCCCATCTATGAAAAATTTATAACTGTGTTTTTCCCGAATACTTTTAAGTTTTTTTACCATCTCCAACCCGGCCCATTTTATACAAGCACCACATACACCGCTTTTGAGTCTAACGGGATTTCCTGGAAGTGCTTGATTTCCATCTTTATCAACTATTGGCGCACTGATAGTATTAATTACTGAAATAGAATTTGCATACCCTGGCACTATTTCAGCTAGCTTTTCCAAATCTTTTTCCTCTTTGTAGTATCCAACCTTTACGATAAGAGGAACATTCTCAATTTTACTTCTAATGGCTTCTAACACTTTTTTTGTCATGTCCAAGTTGTAACAAACTAGTCCCTCGTTACCAATATTAGGACATGATAAATTCACTTCCAAAATTTTAGCTCCTGTTTCAAATGATAATCTCGCGGCCAGCGCAAAGTCTTCAATCAATTCCTGCTCTGTCTGATTTGGCTGAACTGTTCCCATAAAACTTAAAACCATTACTTGCCCTACTCCTGCATATGAAATAGCTTTTTTTGCGTCTTCCTGCCAAACACTCGGATCTTTTGAAGGAACACCAAAGGAGTTGGTAATAGAGATTGGGTCTTCATATTTATCGTCCGCAATAAGTGGCTGCTGAGCTTTTTCAAGTGTTAAGTCCCCATCTACATGAACACCCAACACATTTGGAAATGGATGAGTCTGATAAGTTTTACTTCTCACCGTTTTATATACGGGTATATCAAATCCTTTTTCAAATGCCGCTTTTACAAATTTACTATTTAAAAGTGGGCCTGCTGGAATGCCAAAAGGAAGATTTACTTTATGACCTAAAAAATCGTGTGAAAGGTCTGTCATTAATTGGTATTTTTCTGGATTAGCAAAACTTCCAAAAGGACCATAGTCGTAATTTTCTTCATAGGTTTTTAATGGGTCGTAGAAAGGGGTTTTCACACTAGTATAATACCATATTTAACATTTCAATAAAGCACGTGGTTTGGTATACTTTACGCAACATGACATTCTTTGAAAAACTTGATGCTGCCATCAAAAAAAATAATTCTTTACTTTGTGTAGGCCTTGATCCCGAACTCGAGAGAATTCCCGCAAACATTAGCCTTTACCCAAATCCTCAATTTGAGTTTAATAAAATTATTATTGATCAAACTGCAGAATATGTCTGTGCATATAAACCAAACCCAGCATTTTATGAATCTCGCGGAATTGATGGAATAACAGACCTTAAGATGACATGTGATTATCTGACTCAAAATTATCCTGAAATTCCGGTGATCATTGATGCAAAACGAGGAGATATAGGAAACACAAATAAGGGATATGCTAAGTTTGTTTTTGAATATCTTCAAGGAGACGCAATTACTATTATGCCATACATGGGTTTAGAATCCCTAGAAGTGTTTTATAATTATAAAGATAAAGGAATTATCTTAGGAGTTCATTCTTCAAATCCAGGAGCAAAAGAATTCCAAGAACTTAAAGTAGACGGACAATTACTTTACCAAAAAGTAGCAGAAGAGCTTATACGGACACACGGAGAAAATCCAAACTCAATGATGTTTTTTGGGGCGACATATCCTGAAGAACTGATAGCTATAAGAAAACTAGTTGGCGAGATGACTATGTTAGTTCCTGGCGTGGGAGCTCAGGGAGGAAGCGTTGAAACATTTGTAAAAGCTGGAAAAAACTCTCAGGGAAAAGGACTTATAATTAACTCCTCAAGGGGAATTATTCTTGCTAATTCACCCAGAGCTGAAGCACAAAAATTACGGAATGAAATAAATTCTTTCCGCTAGGTCTGGTACAATAATTACATGCGAAAAAGAAAACACGTACTCCCCTATCTACTTATAGGTTTTGCCTCTTTATGTGCATTGCTATTTTTTGTGTTTTTTGTAGATCCTGAAAAAACATCTCCCTTAGGGTCTTTTACATTTTCACCGATATTTTTCTTTTTTATTCTTTTATTTATTTTTCTTTTTTCAGTTGCAAGTTTTATAACAACAAATTTGAGAATGGGAATACTTACATCATTTTTCCTAACATCTTTGTTTTTTCTAAAAATTATAGGATTTTTAAATGTGCTCTATGCTGGAATATTACTTGCAATAATTGTGTTAGTTGAGCTGGGGTTTCGAAATAAGTAATTTGTAATATATAGCCTCATAAGTTATACTTAACGGCATGACAACTAAGCCATTTTTAGGAGCACAGTCGCAACCGAGCACTGCAAAGCAAACGTTTTATATTACCACGGCAATCCCGTATGTGAATGGAAAGCCACACATTGGACACGCACTTGAGTATTTTCAGGCAGATACCATACGAAACTACCACCAAATTTTAGGCCAAGAAACACTTTTGTTATCCGGTGCTGACGAAAATGCTTTAAAAAATGTACAGGCCGCCGAAAAAGAGGGGCTTCCTGTTCAGGAATTTTTAGATAAAAATTCATTAGTTTTCAAAGAAGCATATGAAAAACTTGGAGTAAAACTTGATGTGTTTGAACGCGGATCTGATACAAAATCTCATTTCCCTGGTGTTCAAAAGTTGTGGGAATTATGCGCCAAAAACGGAGATATTTATAAAAAATCATATACGGGACTTTATTGCGTAGGATGTGAAAGTTTTAAAACAGATAAAGAATTGATAGATAGAAAGTGCCCAGACCATTTAACAATTCCTGATAAAATAACCGAAGAAAATTATTTCTTTAAACTTTCAAATTACCAAGAAAAATTATTAGAACTTCTCAAATCCAATACGTTACAGGTTGTACCAGTAAGTAAAAAGAATGAAATTGTTTCGTTTATTAAAAGTGGTCTGGAAGATTTTAGCATCTCAAGATCAAGAGACCGGGCTAAAGGAGTTGGAGTACCGGTCCCAACCGACTCCAATCAAGTTATGTATGTTTGGTTTGATGCATTAGCAATTTATATAACAGGAATTGGATATGGAACTGACACAAGCATGTTTGAAAAATGGTGGCCTGCTGATGTGCATGTGATTGGAAAGGATATTAATAGATTTCACACTGTATATTGGCCTGCAATGCTTATGTCAGCGGGGTTACACCTACCTAAATTAATTCTTGTTCATGGATTTGTTCAATCAGGCGGCCAAAAGATGTCAAAAACGCTTGGAAATGTTATAGACCCATTTGAGATTTCAGATGAGTATGGACTGGAAGGATTTAGATATTTTATGTTATCTCAAATTCCAACAGATGGGGACGGGGATTTTACAAAAGAGCGCTTTAAAGAAGTTTACAACGCTGATCTTGCAAATGGATTGGGGAACTTAACCGCACGTGTTTCCAAACTGTGTGAAAAAATTAATTTCCACAATGAATATGCTCCGAAAACATTTAGCCAAAATGTTCAAAAATCACTTGATGAATATAACTTTAATACTGCATTATCACATATATGGGATGAGATAAAAAAGTCAGACAAATTAATAAATGAAGAAAAACCATGGGAAAAAGAAGGCGAAAAATTAACGTCTGTTCTGTCCGCATTATGTATTACCATTGCGCAAATTGGTTTTGACTTACAACCGTTTTTGCCTACAACCGCCAAAAAAGTACTCAGCCAATTTAACCAAGGTATAGTCCGCTCCGGCCAACCACTTTTCCCACGGCTTCCTTAGCTCATTGACACGGCTAGGATGGCTCAATGTAAAATAAAGTGTGATTAAAATTATTCCTAAAATTAGTGCAAGAGAAAAAATTACTAAACTGATTAAGAATAAAAAGAGTCTTTCCGTCTTGCTGGTTCTATTTATTACAGGAGCATTTTTTGTGACATACTTTCTGTTTACCCAAAATCAGGATATAAGAAATTATGCAGCTGAAAACTTACCTACTCCTTTTACTGAAACTTTTGATGGTTCCCCTACAACCCCACAGCCATTCACGCAAGCTGGCCAAAATGAATGGGATGTAGCAATCCACTCCCGGGATGTAGATACATTACAGAAATTAAATCAACAAGACGCACATCATGGTATAGGATGCACTCCTCCACTTGATACTGCAGGCAACTTAGTTACTCATCTCACCACCGGGATATATGAGGATGCGGTCTTTATGTGTAAAGATCACATAATGACTGCTATAAACGAAGAAGGTTACGCGGTTATATATCTAACGCCTAACCGTCTAATGGATATTTCAAATGGAACAACTACTCTAAAATTTGACGTGTCTACTTATCGGTCAACAAGCCGTGATTGGATTGATTTATGGATTACACCTTATGAGGATAACATGCAGCTACCACTTGACGATTGGCTTCCCGACCTGCAAGGAACACCAAAAAACGCGATTCACATCAAACAAGATCAAGGTATATTTAAGACATATATTATTAGGAATTATGTTGAAACTGAGATTAGCTCTAATCAATTTTCAAAATATGATGACATACTTACCCCAAGTCCCAGAGACAGAGCAACATTTGAGCTTCAACTTTCAAGAAATCGCATTAAATTTGGAATACCTCCACAACCACTCACCTCTAACAGATCTATTTATTGGGTAGATACTGATATTCCCGAATTAGACTGGACCCAGGGAGTTGTCCAATTAGGACATCACTCGTACAACCCTACAAAAGATTGTGCTGTAGCAAATCATCCGGGACCTGATGGAACATGTAAACCAAACACATGGCATTGGGATAATGTGCAAATCTCGAGTTCTGTTCCCTTCACCATGATTAAGGCGAATAAGAGAACTATAAGCAGTAACTCTGAAACCTTACAATTTAACTTACCCGCACCAGAAAACGCAAATCTCCGATTTTCAGCAGTGGGCACCGTTGAAGTCTCCTATAATAATGGGGCAACCTACGCTCCTGCATCACGTCAGCTGGGTAGCGTAGAAGCAACCGGACAACATCGACCAGGTCAATTCTCTTCATATTGGACGCCAATTCCTGCAGGAACTCAGACTGTAAAATTAAGATTTTCACAAGACAGTTGGTACAATGGTGCTTGGCCATATCTTGCTAAAGATTTTGCGATTTGGTCAAGGGAAAGTACACAAACGGGCGGCACAAGCCCAACTCCCACAATAACCAATACTCCCACGGCAACCGCAACTATAGCCCCTATCACTGCTTCACCAATCATATTCCTTACCAGCACACCTACTCCCACGAGTACACCAACACCTCCACTATTTGCGATTGGTGACATAAACCGTGACGGCAAGGTGAACGTACAAGACTTATCCTTTTTATTATCTCGATGGGGAAGTAATGATGCGCTGGCCGACTTAAATAACAATGGCACAATTAACACACTGGATCTCTCCATTCTACTCGGCAACTGGAAACCATAACTGCTTGCTTAGTAATTATGATTTTAAACAAATGTGCCCCTGTAATTTACAGGGGCACATTTTATAAAAGCACATTAAAACATTATGAAATTGCTTTAACTTTTGCTTTTTTAAAAACCTTGATTCTTTTAGGTTCTTTTTTCTCAACCTTACTGAAGGTGAGCTTCAAAATACCATCCTCAAGTTCTGCCTTAGGTTCTTGTATTTTTACAACACCTTGTGGAATTCTAAATGAATAATTAAATGATGCAATCATTGAAGACATGAAGTACCTTCTTTTATCTTTTTCTTCCTGTTTCTCCTCTTTTGTCCCGCTTATTCTAACAACACCGTCCTCAAAAGTTACATCTACATCTGTTTCAGAAAGTCCAGGGATAGCAGTTTCTGCTACTATTGAGTCTTGTGTTTCGTAAATGTTTATTCCTTGACCCATTAATTTGGATACTCCATGAATAGTAGGAAAATTAAAGTCATCATCAAATATACGGTCAATGCTCCAAGGATTTAGTCTGATTATTGCCATACTGCTCACCTCCTTTCGTTACTTTTCGTATAAGATACAATTCAAAAAGGCTTTGTTTTATATGTTATCACTCTATCACATTGAGTGCTAATTTGTCAAGAACTTAGTCTTTGGCATGTTGAGAAGATTGTAGTTGTTTGCTACTATAATGACATGCGAAAAAAGTTCGTCAGTATGCTTTCTATTCTCGTTATCTTCATAGGGTTTTTTCTTCTCTTTCGAGTTGCTGGCACACTTATCCCTAAAGGTACTGGAGCTCTCCAGGTTACGTCAAATGTACCTGCTAAAGTAGTGTTAAATGGAAAAACACTTGGGACAACTCCACTGTGCAAGTGTGAACAGGTAGACAGGGTAGATGCGGGAAACTATACGCTTGAATTAATACCCGAAGGAGGCTTTGAAAAGTTTTCAACAAAAATAAAAATAGGACGCGGTGTTCTAACAGCTGTAGATAGAACATTTCTTCCAGGAAGCTATGCGAGCTCATATATTCTTACGCTTGAAAAGGCATCAGGTACTGACCCGCAACTTTTTGTGTCATCCCTTCCTTCAGGCGCTCTCGTTTCAGTGGATGGGAATGAAACAGGTGCTACACCAAACTTAATCACACCCATATCATCATCCGAACATGAAGTAGAACTGCAAAAAGGAGGGTATGGAAAAAAGACGATTCGTGTTAAAACTATTCCCGGCTACAAACTTGTTATTGAAGCACTTTTGGGAACACAGCCAGAAGCAGAAGAGGTGCTTCCCGGGAGCCTTGGTTCCCCAAGTCCAACACCTACAACCATTCAGCGGCTAGTTACCATACTCGCAACCCCTACCGGCTTTTTGCGAGTACGGCAGGAACCAAATATCGCGTCTTTAGAAATTGGGAGAGTGCTTCCTAAAGATGAATTGGTACTTGTAGCTGAAGAAAATGATTGGTATAAAATACAACTGAAAAATGGAGTCGAAGGCTGGATAAGCAGCAGCTTTGCTGAAAAGAAGCTATAACACGTAAATTACAAACATAACCAGTATTCCCCACAAAATAACTGCCGCCAAAAGCGCTTTGTCTGAAAGCAATACTCGGTCTGGACTTTCTCCTTCACTTTTTTCATATATATCCTGTAAATATCTCATGACGCCATAAATTACGGGCAAGATTGTAATCATGAGCCACTTACGCTGAAGGTATTCAGGCAAAAATTCAGGCAATAATATTTCCGGCAGCTGAACACTCCTCGTACTTTCAAGAAACGTAAATAATGAATAAAAAATCAAAGTTGTGGTCGCAAACATCATTGAGTACGCATCAAGCAAATGATCCGAATAATGAGATAGGCTTTTCCTGACATTGGCTATATGTGCGCCAGTTTGATTTCTTAAAAGCGTTAACTCTGAGCGACGTTTTCCAACAGCCAAGAACAGTGAAAGAGATACGGTGGTCAACAGCAACCATACAGAAATGTGATACCCTGAAATAACTTCTCCTGCTAAAACACGTAATATATATCCTGCTGCTATAAACAGAATATCAAAAACTACTAAGCTTTTAAAAAGTAATGAATAAGAGAGTTGAAGTATTAAATACAGAATAGAAATTAAAAGAAAGAATACGGATATTTGATATGAAACAAAAAGGGACGAAAATATTAAGATTGCAAATACAACTATTGCTTGGTTTACAGAAACGTGTCCGCTGGCTATCGGCCTCATTTTCTTAAACGGATGCAGTTTATCTTTTTGAACATCTAACAAATCATTTATGATATATGTTGATGAGGACAATAAACAAAATGCTATAAAACCCATACTGATTTTAAACAGCAAGTCCTCTACGAATAGTTGCGCTCCAAACATGGGAGCTGCAAATAATGCAAAGTTTTTAATCCACTGACGTGGACGCATTAATTTAAAAATATAAAAACCCAAAGAGTTTGTCATGCTGCTTTTTTTCGTGCTACAAAACGCAAGAACAATATTCCGCCAGTAACCAAGACTACTAATAAAATTATAGCAAAAAGTTTACCTTTACTAGATAGTGTTAATGCTATAGCACCTAACACAGCTGACATAGACCAATAAAACATGGCTATACTTCGTTGAGACAGGCCTAGCTGCAAGAGAAGGTGATGTAAATGCCCTTTATCATGCCAAAAGGGGGACTTTTTTGACATAGTCCGCCGTAAGATTGTAAAAAGTGCATCTGCCGTAGGTATGCCCATCACTAACACTGCAGTTGCAAGCTTTACACCTGACAATATGGAAAGGATACCAATCAAAAATCCTAATAAAGTTGCACTATATCCGGGAAATATTTTTGCAGGGTAAAAATTAAAAAACAAAAAACCTAAGGAGGCACCTGCCGTCAGAAATGCTAATTCTGCAACAACAATATTTCCTTCGGCTAGCGCTGGAAAACGAAGTGATGCAATCCCTATAACAATCGCTGATATTGTCGCGATTCCTGGCATCTGCCCATCTACCCCTTTGCTCCAATTTAGCATGTTCATGACCCAGACAATCCAAATGATAGCAAGTATTTGAGGAATGAAAAATGCAGATAGGTCTGCGCTTGAAAATTGAAGAATACCTCCAAAAGGATTTGTTACAAAGGGGATAGTAATACCTGAAAAAACTACAATAGCGGCAAATAAAATATTTGTGCCAAAACGAATGTAGGGAGACAGATCATACTTATCATCTAGTAAGCCAACTGTTATAACGCCCAAGCCGGAAAGTAAAATCATTGAGAGCTGAAAACTATAAGGAAGAAAAATAATTGAAGATACAAAAACAGCTATATATATAGGTAGTCCACCAGCTCTGGGAGTTGGTTTCTTGTGAATTATAGCAGGATGCTTATGAGTCTTAGGATCGTCCACTAACTTAAATTTGTTGGCAAACTTTATAGTAATTGGTACGGACACAAGTGCTATAATAAGTGCAACTAAAAAAGGAGCAAAAAAAGTTAAAAAATTCATTTTTAAAATACAAGAAAAAATATTTGCACAAGAGCAATACAAGAAAGAAAAACGCCCAATAGAACGTTGAATACAAGAACTCTAGACAACAAGGCATTTTTTTTATACAGCTTTGCAGCCCATGAAAGATTTAAGATTAAAATAAGTAATAAAAATAGAGGAACACCAAATAAAAAGATTTTGTGAATAAGTCGTTCTTGCCCCCATGACAGACTATTAAATAACGGAATAACAGGAGGTAAGTTTAAAAATTGAAAACCGGATAGCGCAATTTGCAGCAAAATTCCCAATATGGAAATTAGCAATGCGTAGAAAATAACCCTGTCGGCAAATACTATTTTAAAATTGCTTCTCATAAATCTTTACATTGTAGAGTATATACTGCAATTGATAATTGTCAATAAAATTTTTGGCTAAACTATCATTAGTGCTTATTATATATTTTGGCTTAGACTTTACTAAAGCTTTTTGTGTCTCAAGAACAGCTTCTTTATAAGACTCTATATGGTAGCCTACAATATATCGGCCTGGAGGAAACTTACCTGCCATATAATAAATAGTAGAACTATTTGATACGAGAAAAACGTTTTCGTTGATGCTTGTATTGTCTTTAATAAATTCTGCGATAGCATAATTTTTGGGAGTATCTCCATCAAAAAATTTCTGATAATCTGAAACCGACTTTTCTCCCATTACAAAATCAGTATAATTTACATAGTATGCAAAATTCTTTTTATATATATCAAAATTCTCACGTACCAGAAGTAACACAAGAAATGCAACTATTGCGTGCGCAACAAACCGTTTTCGCTGAAGAAATATTAGTCCTATAAGCAAACTGAATGCCGGAACAAATGTTAATACATAATGTGTGTAAGGGCGCCCTGAGAAAAACGCATTAAATAAACTAAATATAAGCCACGTATACACAATTAACGATGTGATGGAAAACTTCTTTCTGTAAATAATTATTCCTAACGTGCTTATTATCAGTAAGATAATTTTTATAATAAGTAATCCTTGAGGAATTGAAATATTTATAGTTCCTACTTGCATGACAAAATAATTTTTCCATCCAACATATCCAACGTTATTTGAAAATGTTGCACTTAAAAATTCTGATGACGAACCCATAAAAACAAAATATAACCAGGTAAGAAAAATAGGAATTATAAACGCACCCAAAATCAACAATTCTTGTTTGATAGCTACTAGAAATTCCTTTGGCTTGGACAATGCGTGTCTTTTTATGTCTAAAATATTTTTGTTATAAAACCTTAAGCAAAAAAGAATAACCAAAAATGCAGTAAGATCAAAAACTGCAACTATCTTTGTTAAAAAGGCAATTGACAGTAACAGTCCGGATACTACGGGTATTAAAAAGTTTGACCTTGAAGTAAGTTTAGTAATTAATAGAAGAGACAGAATAATGGGGAAAAGTATAAAATTTTCTGCATTTGCTACATTTCCCTCCAGAACTGGCGCACCAAATAAATACACAAATACGCTGGTCGAAACAAACGTAGGTAATTTTTTATTTTGGAAGATACTTTTTGCAAGGAAGAAAAATGAAATAACTGCGGCAAGTCCAAACAGTAAAGACATAAATTTAATGGCAAATAAATCTCCATTAACTAATGCGTAATACACATATAAAAGCGGAGGCTTATTGTCCCATATGTCACGGTACAACAGACTGCCTTGATTTAACGCTGCCCCAATTACTTGATATATCCCTTCATCACCATACCATTCGGGTTCTATTAGGGATGGGATTCTAAGCAAAGAAAAAACAAATACAGCTCCTAATAAAAAGAAGTCATATGCGTGAGGCGCAATTTCCAATCTGCAAAATGAATGAATAAGTTTTTTCACGTTGTATTACACCTTTTCGGTGACCTTATATTCTAGGCGTTTTCCGCGAATTAATTGTATGTGAGAGATTAACGCTGGAATTGTGGATAAAAACAGGCCGGCTATAGGCATTAATACAAATTCTAGCGGAAACATAAATTGTTTCATTTTAGGAGGAGACGCATATTTATTAGAGCGCAAATCAAAGTCAACGTAAATAAGAACAAACAGTGCAAATAAACAAATAGTTAAAATGAAACCTGACAAATGAGGAAGCGTGTATCCTAGCGCTGTACGTGAGAATTCCGGATTTAAAAATACTACTAAATTTGCAGATATTGTAATTAAAAACCAGTTCACAGGCCACAAAATGTGATCCATCATAACGTTGGAAACTAAGAATGTTTTTTTCAAAAATGGTACATCTTTTACTGTTAGCCACCACTTTATAAATACTGCGTCGTCTGAAATTCCCCATGACCAACGTCTTTCTTGATTATATTTATTCATAAGACTTCCAAAATACGTCATGGATTGAGGAGAGTCCATGGAGGTTTTAAGAAAAATTGGAACCACAGATACCCGACCTTTTTTTTGAAAAAAAGCCTTAAAGAATACTCTATAATCTTCAGGTATAACGTCGGTATCCCAAAAATCTATGTCATGCAAAAGCTTAAAAGATAACGTATACGTGGAATTTGGAATTAAACGAATTCCTTGAACTAATAAAGACGTTCTTACCAAGCTTCCAAAAAACGCAAACACGCGTGTTCCAGCTGGAACCTTCCAGAAGTTATTGTAATACACATTTGCTGACATGAAAAATCTTAAGTGTCTTTCCGGGGAGATTAAAAATTCATAGGTAAGATATGCAAAGTATTGAGGGTCAAATATAGAATCTGCGTCAACGGAGGACACAGTCATAAAATCTACGTCCATTTTTTTCCTTGTAACAAGCATGTCATATGCCTCACGAGCCGCAAAAGCCTGATTAGACGCTTTTCCTTTTAACTCGCCTTCTATATCCGGATGGTAAGAAGCATGAACCGTACCAAATATCTTTCCATAACTACTAATCAACTCTTCTGCTTTAGAATGTGCTTCTTCTTCACGAACTTCAAATCCTAAAAATATGTGAATTTGGGATAATGGCAGAGTTTGAGCTTTTAAGCTTTCAATGGTGTCTGATAATTTACTTACAGATTCCTTATATGTTGGAATTACTACCACGTGATGCACTTTTTTAAAGTCTGGCTGAAGGGCTGCTAATGCTGCGTAATTAGTGTTCTCTGCCTTTTTAATTTTCCGGGATGCAGTAAATGAACAAATAGCAAGATTTAATGATTTATAAAGCCAATATATGTCAAAAAAAATAATAAAATAAGCTAACTCTACAGGAAAAATGAGCGCTCCCCAGAACGGAATACTGATTAAAAATAACGCTGTTAACGGAGGTAGTATTTCAAGAAGACGAATTGATTTTCTGGGGTAACGGGTAAAAAACTTATTAAGATACGTGTTAATCATATATGTTTTCCAAAAACTGCTTTAAAATTAGCCTCAGTTGCGGCCTTTACTTCGTCTTTTGAGATACCTTTAAGATGCCCTATGTGCTCTCCTACAATTATAACATTTTGAGGAACATTGCGAGTCCCGCGAAGTTCTTGTGGGGATAAAAACGGACTATCCGTTTCTGTAAGGATCCGATCCATGGGTGCATACTTTATAAGATCTGAAAGTGACGTACTTTCACCGGGAGGAATTCCCGGATAGGTGGAATTTCCATCAAAGCCCAGGTAAAATCCCGCATCCAAAACTTTCCTGGTAAATCCTATGCTTCCCGAATAGCAATGGAACATTCCCGGAACCCTTTGTAACTGATTTTTGTATTCTAAAAGCATGTTTAAAGTATCATCCCACGCCAACCTATTGTGTATTTGAAGCGGTAATCCAAGCTTTATTGATAATTCTATCTGTTTTCTAAATGCGTCTTCCTGAAGTTTTTTCTCAACTATTCCATTAGACTTGTATCTAAAATAGTCCATGCCTATTTCTCCAATTCCAATTACTTTTGGCTTTTTGGCCAAAATCTCTAGTTGTTCCAGCCAATTCTCAGCTGGAATCCCCTCATATTTTGCGTCTGTTTTTAAGCCCGCAGGCGCAGCCGAGGACTGCAAGAACGAAGCTTCGGTCTTATCTGCATGGTGTGGGTGGATTCCCACAATTGCATACAGTTCTGGATATTTTGAGGCTAATTCCACAGCTTTGGCACTGGATTCAATAGAAGTACCGGTATTCACAATTTTTGAAACACCAGCGTTTAATGCATCTTTAATTACCTGATCGTAATCATTATTAAACTTGTAGAAATTTAAATGGCAATGCACATCTATCATGTGTTTATTTTACCTTGTTGGAAGATGAAAAACGAGGATTAACTAGAAATCCATGCCGCCCATGCCTGGCATGCCGCCCGGCATTCCGCCTGCTGGAGAATCTTTCTTTTCTGGAATATCTGAAATAAGTGCCTCTGTGGTGAGTACCATCATGGCAACAGATGCTGAATTTTGAACTGCGGTGCGGGTTACTTTTGCCGGATCCACAATTCCTGCCTCTATCATAGAGCCATATTTCATGGTCATTACATTAAATCCATAATCATCTTCTTTTGACGCTTCTAGGTCCCGCATGATAACTCCCGGCTCTTCTCCGGCATTTTTGACAATCCAAGATGCAGGCTGAGCTAGTGCTTCATATAAGACTTGTACTCCTTGTTTCTCGTCATCAGAAGCTAATGACGCTTTTAGTTTAGGAAGAACCTTACTTGCTTTTAATAGTGTTACTCCACCACCAGGAACTATTCCTTCTTCAAGTGCTGCTTTAGTAGCCGCAACTGCATCAATAACGCGTTCTTTTTTCTCTTTCATCTCAACCTCAGTTGCTGCTCCTACGTTTATTACTGCAGCTCCGCCTGATAATTTAGCAAGTCTTTCCTGAAGTTTTTCGCGGTCAAATTCTGAAGTTGATCGTTCTAATTCTGCTTTTATTTGCCCAACACGAGCATTAACCATTGTTTTTTCACCCTTACCTCCAATTATTTGAGTATTTTCATTTGTGGATTTTACTTTTTCAGCTCTTCCACAGTCTTCAATAGTTACTGAGTCAAACTTGCGGCCTAAATCGTCAGAAATAACAGTTGCACCAGTTAGTGCTGCGATATCTTCTAACATTGCCTTTCTTCTGTCACCAAATCCAGGTGCTTTAAGAGCTAACACATTAAATGAGCCTCTTAATTTGTTGAGTACCAAGGTGGCAAGTGCTTCACCTTCTATGTCATCTGCAATGATAACTAAATTTTTGGAAACTTTAATAAAGCTTTCGAGGAACGGAAGCAATTCTGAAAGGTTTGTAATTTTTTTGTCAGTTATTAAAATGTATGCGTCATTGATTTCAGCCTCCATGCGGTCAGTATTTGTTACAAAATAAGATGACGCGTAACCCTTATCAAATTCCATTCCCTCTTTGTAATCTATGCTAAATTCAACTCCTTTTCCCTCTTCTACAGTTACAATTCCGTCTTTTCCTACCTTATTTAATGCTTCTGCAATAAGTTTTCCAATTTCTGCGTCTTGAGCCGAAATAGTTGCAACTTTTGCTACATCACCATCGGTCACTTTTTTACTCATACGCTTTACTTCGGCAACTACAGCATGCACTCCTTTTTCAACGCCTATTTTAAGAATCATAGGATTACTTCCTGCAGCAACTGCCTTAAATCCGCCGTGGATTATTTGCTGGGTTAGAAGCGTCGCCGTAGTTGTTCCGTCTCCTGCCACGTCATTTGTTTTTGAGGCTGCTTCTTTTACTAACTGCGCGCCCATGTTTTCAAATGGATCTTCCAGTTCTATTTCCTTGGCCACGGTTACTCCATCATGAATTACACTGGGAGCTCCCCACTTTTTATCAATTGCAACATTACGCCCCTTAGGACCAAGCGTTGTCACAACTGCATTTGCAAGCTTATCAACACCTGATTTTAACTTTTTACGTGCTTCTTCTGAATAAATAATTTGTTTTGCCATATTATCTTCCTCTCAAATTTTTTAAAATACCTGCTGTTTCAGTTCCACTTTTCCCCCCTAACCAATCTCGTGCGTCTTGACGTCCTTCTTCTCTAGATCCTTGTTCAAATTGCCTTACATGCTCTACTTGAGCTCCACTTAAGACATCCTGTATCCCACTTAACCTAATATCTTTTCTTGATAAATCGCTTCTTAAACTTTCGAACCCTAAACCAATATTTCTTGCAACTTTTATGCCTGCATTTATTTCGTTATTAACAGCTTGACGAACTTGCTGAATTGTTCTTTCTGATCTTGCCATAAAAGTTTTCTCCTTAGTCAACAATTGCTAGAATATCTTTTTGGTCAACAATTGTCCATTCTTCGTACCCAACTTTTACTTCATTTCCTCCCCATTTCTTGTACATTACTTTTTGCCCTACCTTTACCTCCATTTTAATCTTTTTATCTGCATCTTCATTCCAAGAACCTTCTCCAACTGCCATAACTTCACCAATTGTTGGTTTTTCTTTTGCATTATCAGGAAGATATATGCCACCGGATGTTTTTGATTCAGCCTCTAACGGCTTTATGAGAACGTTGCCAAATAATGGCTTAATTTTGGGTGCGGATGTAGTGGTTGTCTTTGTCATATTTCTATCAATTAACTCTAGTGATTGCTAATTGTAAAAAAATCTTTCTTATTTGTCAAGGGGTTATATAGAATATGGTTTGAATTGTTGACAATATAGTTTAAATTGGATACGCTGGTAACAAGGGATTTTTGCATCTTGCTATGAATATATTGAAGAACAAATATTTTATTTTAGGAAATGTACTTCTTTTGCTGGCAGTAATCCCAATTACACTTTTTATTGTAAAGCGCCAAACAGACCTTCAGTCAGTTGCCTCGCCCACAACTACCCTTTCTTTTTCACCAGCTTCTGTTAATACAACCGTAAATCAGAATTTTACGCTTGATATTTATGCTGACCCGGGAGAAAATGCTGTGTCCATTGTAGAAATGACAATTCAAGTCGACCCTGCAAAGCTGCAAATAGTATCCCTCCAGAAAAATGCAAGCGTTTTACCTGTAACGCTAGTGGAGCCTGAAGTAACTGGAGGAACCGTTAGTCTTTCCGCGTCCACCGAACCTGACATAGAACAGGCAATTACAGCTAGAACTAAGGTTGCGACACTTACGCTAAAAGCACTTACCACAACTGCTGGAAGCCCTACTCTTGTTAAATTTAACCAACCTTCATCACAAGTATTTAGTGTAGCCAGTTCTGACGGCAAAACTGAAAACGTGCTCAATAGTACTGAGTCATCAAGTGTAACTATAGCTCAATCAGGAGGAAACGGGGGAAATGGGGGAAGCAATGGAGGCTCTAACGGCGGGACGAATGGTGGAAGCAACGGAGGTACAAATGGTGGTAGTAACGGAGGCTCCAATGGAGGAAGTAACGGAGGGACAAACGGAGGATCAAATGGTGGGACGAATGGAGGATCAAATGGGGGAACTAACGGTGGGACGAATGGAGGATCTAACGGTGGTGCAGGCGGCCTAAACGGAACTTCTACGCCAACTCCTACGCCTACCACAGTTCAGAAACCAGTTTGTTCAGGACTATTCTTGGATAGATCCGCGGTAGGAGTTGCTCCTTACTCACTAGTCTTTACAGCTTCAGGTAGTCACCCAACTGCTACTATCAGCAAGGTAACCTTCTCATTTGGTGACGGGGTTGTTCAGGAGGTAACACAGGCGGGAGGCGTAGGAACAGGAAACGTAAATGTTCAGATTTCTCACACTTACAGTAATGCAGGAACATATCCAGCAACAGTAACTCTAACTGACAGTACAGGAGCCGTCAGTGAAACTACTACTTGTTCACAAACAATAACTGTTTCTGCAGCTCCTCCAGGAAGTGGCGGAACAGGAGCAAATCAAACAGTACAACCCGGTGGAGCCACTGGTGGAACTGGTGAAATCCCCGCAACAGGAATTGTGGAAACGACTCTAGCTATAGTGGGAGTTCTAGGAGTACTAGTACTCACCGGCGTCTTCTTCCTCCTATAATTCTTACTTGAACTAAATATACCCGCAATGTTATCATCACATGTATATGTCAGCTTCAAAAGAAGTTATAATAAATCGACCTCTTCATCATTACGATATGAAAAATGGAGAACCCTTAGCAAGGCTTCTGGGGAAAGATCAAGATAACCCAGCCAAAAAACAAGAAGTAATTGATGCTGTTGTACAAATTGCAGCAATTGACAAGACATGGGGAAACAACATGCACAGGGAAGTTGGTCGAACGCTAGGCATCCACGAGGATTACTCAAAACATTCCTTTTTACGTCAAATGGAAGAGGGAAGAATATACACGGGTAATAGATTTGAAATAAGAATCAAAAAAAATCAATCCCAGCAAGTTACGATTCCTTCAAGGCGCTAAACTCACATATGGCATCACCTGAACAAAGAATTTATCAAAACAGTCCCAAGGCACCAACTCCCGGTGAGCTTAAAAGAACAATAGAGCTTCTTGTAAAAACACATGGAAATGGGTGGTTTTTAACTGTTAGTTCAGATAGGAATAAACTTGATGGGGCACACAATACACAAATACAATTTAATTCGCACCTGAATGAAAGAGGAGGAGGAGGAAGTGTCGGGCTAAGTGTACTTTCAAGAGTAAAACCTACATTTGAAATAGGAAAATCCCCAGATCTACATTATGAAATGATTGCGGATTTTGAAATATATTCAGATAGGAAAAATAAAAAAGTTAACACAAGAAATAATCATACAGGGCAACGATTAACCCCAGGACAACGGCGTGCTGTAAAACAGTTAGCATTAGTCTCATGGGAGTTAGGAGCTGAAAAAAATCCTACACCTTCAAAACAATAAACTCTTGACTTATAGCCCTGCAGATATATAATACCCTCATGGCGTCCCCTGAACAAAGAATTTATGAAGATGGCCCCGCACCAACTCCTCGAGAATTAAAAGATGGACTAAGACTTTTAATTGAGACTTATGGAAAGGGGGAAGAAATTAGAACGTTCAATTTGGGAAACAGAGAAAAGCAAACAGATGGGAAACATAATACTGTAATTCAATTTAGATCTGGACTAGACGAGAATGGATCTGGACGCATTGGATTTAATATTTGGGAAAGACACTTAACTTATTCTGAGCCAGATGCACCTCCACAACCATCTTCTTATCAACTTGCAAGCGCCTTTGAGGTTCATTTGGGACAATCAAAAAGGCTCATTGCAGTAGATCATCAAAGAAATAACGGAAGAGAATTAACCACATCACAAAGAAAAAATGCAGGTGAAATAATTTTAAACGCATGGCAAGCTGCTGTAAAACAAAACCCTACACCCTCAAAAGGCTGAAGAATGCTTCTTTGGGAATACTAACTCTTCCTATAGCCTTCATTTTAGATTTACCTTTTTTCTGGGCTTCTAAAAGCTTTAGGACCGCAAGCTTTTAGAAATTACACTTTTAAGACAGACAAAAACGCCTCTTTTGGTATTGATACTCTTCCTATAGCCTTCATTTTAGATTTACCTTTTTTCTGGGCTTCTAAAAGCTTATCTTTACGCGTTCTGTCTCCTCCATAAAGTTTTGCAGTAACATCTTTTCTGAGTGCTGAAATCCGTTCTGAGGCAATAATTTTTCCACCCACTTGAGCACGCACTGCTATTACAAAATTGTGCTTTGGAATTTCCGAGGCTAAAATTTCAACTATGCGTCTACTAAATGTTTCAACTTCTGTTGTGTGCACTATAAATGATAATTCCGGAATTACCTGCTCATTTACGTAAATATCTACTCTAACCAACTGTGACTTTCTAAAATCTTTAATATCATAATCAAATGACGCATATCCGGAAGATGCTGACTTTATTTTGTCATAGAAATCATAGACTACGGAAGCCAATGGCATTTCAAATGAAAGTTTGACCAAACTCTCAAAATATTCTGCGTTTGTTTGTCTACCTCTCCTCCCATTTACAATTTCCAAAATGTTTCCTACATATTCACCCGGGACATAAATTTCACCATCTATAAAAGGCTCCAGCATTTCCTGGGCTGAATTATCAAAATCTTTAGGACTCGTAATACTTTTAGAATCAATCTTGTATTCTATGGTGGGAGGTGCCGTAAATACATCAACTCCTTCTTCACGCTCTAGTCGTTCTATAACAATTTGAGAATGCAATAATCCTAAAAATCCGCATCTGAATCCCGGTCCAAAAATAGTACTGTGTTCAGGCGCAATTGTTAACGCTGCATCATTTAGTTTTATTTTATATACTGCTTTTCGTAAGTTTTGAAATTCAGAATTACTGGAGGGATAAATAGATAAATATACAAATGGTTTAAGCGGCAAAAATCCTGGAAGAGCGACCCCTGGATTCTTAACAGTCGTCATAGTGTCTCCAACTTTTGCTTGTGTAATATCTTTTACATTTGTAATGACGTAACCAACCTCACCATTCACCAACTTTTCTGCCTGGTTAAAAGTAGGCTTCATAAACCCTATGTCCATAACTATAGCGCGGGAATTATCTGACAAAAATACTATCTCATCCCCTTTTTTTATTTCACCATTTTCAAGCCTTACAAAAATTACAATACCGCGATGCTCATCATATACTGAATCAAATATATATGCTTGAGTTGGAGCAGCAACATCTCCGGTAGGTGAAGGCACTCGTTCAATAACTGCCGCGAGTAAGTCTTCAACACCTTCACCAGTCTTTGCACTAATATATAGAATTTCACTTTTTTGAAATCCGAGCGTTTCCACCATGGTTTTCTCAACTTCATCAACTCTGGACATGGGAAGATCAATTTTATTAATTGCGGGAACAATTGTTAGGCCTATTTTTTTGGCATAGTTAAGATTTGCCACAGTCTGCGCTTGAATTCCTTTTGTGGCGTCCACCAGCAACACCGACCCTTCACATGCATAAAGAGTTCTGACAACTTCATAGGAAAAATCTACGTGACCTGGAGTATCTATAAGATCAAGAACATAATCCTCTCCATTAAGCGTGTAGTTCATGCGGACTGGTGCAAGCTTTATGGTTATTCCGCGTTCTTTTGAGATTGCAGAAGAATCCAAAAACTGCTCACCTATGTCTTCCTTACGAATGGTGTTGGTCATGACAAGAAGTCTATCCGCAAGTGTTGACTTCCCATGATCTACATGGGCAATAATTGCAAAATTACGAATATTTGATTGGTTCATATGAGAATTTAGGAGCGCAGTGAACGAAGTGAGCGAGCACCGCAAGCTCAAGCATCATTGAATTATAGTCAATTACTTGAGCTTATACAACTTTTTGTACTGGATGAGTACCTCGGTAACACTTGGGGGTAGTAAGAATCAAGATACT